>JACPFF010000002.1 GCA_016183065.1 Deltaproteobacteria bacterium
AACACCAAGCGCTGTTCTGTCTTCGACGACCGAACCCAACCCTCTAAAATCCTACGGTCTTCTTCGGTCACCACTACCCTCGGGGCGTGTCTCATCCCCCCTGCTTATTACATAATAGAACTTTTGTCACTATATACTAGGGTGGTAGTAAACTACCACTTTCTCACCGCCCCCATCTCATCTGGGACATTACGCAGCATAAGCTGCCAATATTGCACAAACAGATTCAACGCCTTTTCACAGCGGAACGTTAGTGTGCATGATCCGATAAGTGTTGTTACGCCCGTGCGAGGTAACTGCCGTCGGCGGTACTGACGGAGATTGCATCGCCTTCGGCCACAAAGAGCGGCACGCGCACGACCAGACCGGTGTCGGTCTTTGCCATTTTGCTCTTGCCGGTATCGCCCTTCTGCGGGGGTGGCGTCTCGACGATCGTCAGGACAATGTTGTCCGGGAGGGTGATCCCAATCGGGCGACCGTCATGTACGTCGACGGCATATTCGTGATTGGGGACGATGAAGGGGAGGGCCTCTGCAATGACATCGGCCGGGATCTCGTATTGTTCATAGGTCGAGGTCTCCATGAAATGGTGGAGATCCCCTTCGGCATAGAGATATTGCATCGAGTGGGTGTCAATATAGGCGACGTTCACATCCTCGCTGGAACGAAACCGCTTCTCGGTCTTCACGCCCGTCCGGATATTCCGCAGGTCGGTCTGGACCACGGCATTCCCCTTGCCGGGGGTGATGTGCATCAGTTTGATGATCTTGTAGAGGTCGCCCCCGAGGACCACCACCTGCCCGCGCCTGATCTGTGTGGCCACCACCATATCCGCTCCCTCACATCTCCTGCTGTTTGGCAATTTCCGCACGCACCGCAGCGCGAAGAAAGTCTTTGCTCTGCCACCCCGATAGTTTCCGCCCGTTCAAATAGACCGACGGCGTGCCAGCGACCTGCAAGGCGCGCCCAATGGCGATATCTCGGCGCACGAGCGCATCGGTTGCGGGATCGTCGAGACATTGCCCGAAGCGCTCGGGATCGAGCCCCAGCCGCTTGGCCTCCTCGATCAACCACGTCCGGCTCAACTGCGGCTGATGATGAAAGATCGCATCATGATAGGCCCAGAATCGTCCGGCCACCTCGGCACATACGGCCGCACGGGCGGCCAAACAGGCCATGGGGTGGAGACTCCGCTGCAATTCGGGATTGCACGACGAATCGAGCGGATAGTGGAGAAATGTCACCTGGACGTCGTTGCGAAATTCCGCGAGGTAGGGTTTGATGCGGAATGCCGCCTCCTTGCAAAAGGGACACTGAAAATCGCTGATTTCGAGAATGTGCACCTTGGCATCGGCCGCACCCCACCGTGCATGCTGCGAGGCATCGATGTCGATCTGTTGTGCCGGCTGTTGTTCGAAGGCCTGCAGCGCCTCGGCGATCATGGCAGCGGACGGGCGGCGCCCCTCCCCTTCGGTGGCCATGCCGATATTCACGAGAAAGAGGAGTCCCACTGCACCGATCACGAGAATCGTCACGAGCGGCCCCATCACGATGTGCCGGAACGTCAGTTGTCGGATCAACACCCCGCGGCTCCCAAGCCACCCAAGAACAATGCCGAGGATCGCGAGATCGACGCCGAGACAACTGAGACAGTAGGTGCGCAGAATGGCGGCCATCACGTAGACCAGCCAGGCCGAGGGGATCAGAGCGCCGAGTCCCAACAGGAAACCGACGGTGGCGTGGCCGCGACCGCTCTCGCGTTGCAGAGCGGCCCAGATGCCGAAGAGGAGTTGGATCGCAAAAAAGAGGAGCGCCAGCCCGGCGGTCGGAACGCCAAACATCGTGGCATACGAACTGGCAGTGACGATGTCGCAATTGAAGGTTTCACTGATATTGCAAAAGGATGGTGTGGTCAGGCCGACACTGCTAATGGCCACATACTGGTGCAGTGCGATGGCTGACAACACGCCGCCGCCGAGTGCCGCGAGAATGACGAGATAGATGCCCCATCGTCGCATAGAATCCCCCATGTCTGCTGAAAACGTCTCAATAATCGTACTGAACGCCGCGCCCGATTCCTACCAATCGACAAAACTCTTCAACCGTTTTGCGCGACTCGGATGTCGCAATTTCCGGAGGGCCTTAGCCTCAATCTGCCGGATGCGTTCGCGCGTCACCGCAAAATCACGTCCGACCTCCTCGAGCGTATGATCGGACCGCTCGCCGATCCCGAACCGCATGCGCAACACCTTTTCTTCCCGCGGCGTCAATGTCGACAGAACACCACAAGTTTGATCGCTCAGACTCATTCCGATCACGGCCTCGGAGGGCGCCACCACGCTCTTGTCTTCGATGAAATCCCCCAAATGACTATCCTCTTCCTCCCCGATCGGGGTTTCGAGCGAAATCGGTTCCTTGGCGATCCGCAGGACCTTCCGGACCTTCTCGAGCGGCAGCTCCATTTTTTCCGCGATCTCCTCGGGCAACGGCTCCCGCCCGAGATCCTGCACGAGCAGCCGCGAGGTCCGCACGAGCTTGTTGATCGTCTCGATCATGTGGACCGGAATGCGAATCGTGCGGGCCTGGTCGGCAATGGCCCGCGTGATCGCCTGCCGGATCCACCACGTGGCATAGGTGCTGAATTTGTATCCGCGGCGGTATTCGAATTTGTCGACCGCCTTCATCAGGCCGATATTCCCTTCCTGGATGAGATCGAGGAATTGGAGGCCGCGATTGGCGTACTTCTTGGCAATGCTCACGACGAGCCGGAGATTGGCCTCGATCAATTCCGCCTTCCCCCGCTCGGCAAAGGCCTTGGCGCGCTCAATGGCGACATAGGTCTCGCGCAAACTGACGGCGTCCTGTCCGGCATCCTGCTCGATTTTTTTCAAATCACGCTCATTTTTGCTGTATTCGGCTTCACTCTCCGCAAATTCACCCTTCTCCATGTCGCATTCGCCCAGGAGTTTTCGTTGTTGGTACTTGTTGCGGTGATATTTGCGGAAGAAGGCCCGCACATCGGTCTTGTCGTCCAATTTGAGTGACTTCTGGATATGTCTCAATGCCCGTTCATGCCGCGCAGCCTCCATGACGAGCTTGTGAAATTGTTCAATAATGGAATTGATGGTCCCCTTGTTGAGGCGCATTTCGGTGACGCACGCGAGGAGTTTTTCCTGGATCTCCTTCACCTTTTCCCCGGCCCGCTCCCGCGTCGAACCGGTCAGCCGATCGCTCCGCGCCTTGGTGCGATACGGCTTGATCTGTTTTTCCAACGCGCGCACCTTCCCCATCTGCTTCATGACCTGCAGGCGCAATGCCGATTCATCGAAGGACTCCGATTCGCTTTCATCAATCTCTTCCACGATCTCCACCACGCGCATCTTGTTTTTACTCAGTTGCTCGCCGAGTTGCAGGAGACTGTTGATCCCCATGGCCGAGGCGAGGAGGATGTCCATCATCTCCCGCTCGCCCTGCTCGATCTTCTTGGCGATCTCGACCTCCCCTTCGCGCGTCAGGAGGGGCACCTGGCCCATCTTGCGCAGATACATGCGGACGGGATCGAAGCTCCGTCCCGCCGAGGAGAGCATGGCCTCGGCCTCCGCGGCCACCGCCTCTTCTTCCTCCTCGCGCTTGGCCTCATCGGCCCGCTTCTTGAGCGTGCGCCCTTCTTCTTCGGAGTCGACGATTTCAATGTCGAGATCGTCGAACATGGAGAGGACGTTGTCGAGTTGATCGGCTCCCGTAAGTTCGGTCGGCAGCGCGTCATTCACCTCGGCATAGGTCAGATAGCCGCGGGACTTGCCGCGATCGATGAGCTGGCGGACCTCTTTCATCCCCATTTTTGTGGCAATATCCCCCTTCACTGCCTGCTGTGTGCTCGCCATAACTCTCCTTACGTCACATGTTCGTTTGCTGCGTGATGGCGCTCCCGCTCCAATGCCGCTTTCTCGGCCATCAATGTTTCGACACGGTCCCACGCCCCTGCACGTTCTGCTTCGGCAATGGCCATATTCAAGCGATCCTGCCGTTCTTGCCACTTCACGCGCTTGATCGCAATCGATAAGGTGCGCGCCTCGGCGGTGAACGATTCCACATGAGCGTACTTGTCGTGTCCAAAGGCCAATGCGGTCAGGAGCGAGCGCTCTTCAGTCGTAAGATCCTCGCGGTCCAACAGCCCCTCGAGCGTCACACTCTCACCCTCGGCAGTCATGGCCCAGCACCGTTCGGCCAGCCGCCGACACGGCACGGAGTGAAAGTCGTCCGGCGTCAACATATCGGTCAGGGCCACGAGGCCATCGGGCTGCGACACCGCAAATTCCAGGCAGGCCCGCTCGATGCGGTCTCGGCCCTCGTCCACAGGAACGGAAACCACCACCGCCGGTGCCGTAAGCGTTGTCGTGGCTGCACGCTCCCCCGCCAATGCCCGACGAATGACCCCAGGTTCCACGCGGAACCGCTGTGCCAGGCGGTCGGTATATCGCGCCTCCTGAATCGGGTCGTGCAACGCCAGAAAGAGTGGTCGTAGCAACTGCATGGCCCCCACTCCACCTGCGGTATCGACCCCGACCTCCGTGCTCCGTCGATAAGCTGCCGCAGCGCCTCGAGACCCGCTTTCGCCGCGTAGCTATCCGGGTCCTCGCTCGCCGGCAATATCACCATCCGTGGCACGAGCTCGAGTGGCAGAAAAAGCGGGAGCACGCGCTTTGCCGCCCGCTGGCCCGCGGCATCGGCATCAAACAGGAGCCAGATGTTTTTCGTATAACGAACGATTTGCCGGAGATGCCCGGCGGTCAACGCCGTGCCCAGCGGGGCCACGGTCTCCTCAAGCCCCACGCGGTGGAGGGCCAGGACATCGAGGTACCCCTCCACCACCAACGCCCGATCCGCACGGCGCATGGCATCTGCCGCCATGGGAAAGCCGTAGAGCATCTCCCCTTTGTGAAAAATCGGCGACTCCGCCGTATTGAGATATTTGGCACCGTCAGCCTCGCCATCGCCCAAGTCACGCCCGCCAAAGGCCACAATCGCCCCATGGGAATCGCGGATCGGGAAGATCAGCCGATCACGGAAAAAATCGTAGTGGCCTTCTTTCTGCGGACGTTTTTTGATCAAACCGACGTGCACGGCCAGCTCCATGGGGACTCGGCGTTGTTGGAAAAAATGGACTAGCGAGTCCCACCGATCATCGGCATAGCCGAGTAAATGTTGCGTAAAAAAACCCGCATCCCGGTAACCCCGCGATTCAAGATAGATTCGCGGGCGTTCGACGTCCATGAGGGCCTGCTGGAAATATTCTGCGGCGACGACATTGACGCGCAGGAGCAATTTTTCCTGGCGACGCCGCTGCTGGAGTACCTCGGCGGCCTCACTCCCCACCGCCGGAAGTTCGACACCGGCACGCTGCGCGAGATACTCCACTGCCTCGCGAAAGGTCCGGCCATCGCGCTTCATGAAAAAATGGATCAGATCCCCCCCTTCACCACATCCGAAACAGTGAAAGATCTGTTTTTCTTCATGCACATGAAAAGACGGAGTTTTTTCCTGGTGAAACGGACAGAGCCCGCGATAATTTCGCCCAGCCTTTTTGAGCGGAACGATCTCGCCGATCATCGTCACGATGGAGAGGCGCTCTTTGAGCTCTTGAATGACGGCCTGCGGATACATACCCCACCCGCGAAGATGACGATGCGTCACTGGCTCCGCAACCGGTGGCACAATGCCCGGCCGTTATCTGCCAGTCGATGATTGCAGGCGTCCCTTGACCAGGGCACTCACCAGTCTACCGTCGGCACGTCCACCCGCGCGAAACTGTTCGATGGCCTCGCACCGCTTGGGGCTGCGCCCCTGACGTCGCAGCTACTAAGGAGACCGGCTATCCACGCACACCACGACGCAGCACCCGCTTTCTCGCCTGCGCAGATTTCCGTTTCCGTTGCACGCTCGGCTTTTCATAATGTTCCCGCTTGCGCAACTCGGAAAGAATGCCCGATTTTTCAACCGATTTTTTAAACCGTCGATAGGCGGCTTCGAAGGATTCCCCTTCGCGAACTCGTACGACTGCCATAAGAAACCATCACCCCGCTTTCTCGACTGGCCTCGCTAAGGTCTTATGCGAAGCTGAAAGAAGTTATTCGTTCTTTCCCCACTTGTCAAGAAATCCTCTATGGGAGAAGAAGGTTGCGGGCCTATCCATGTGGGCAAGGGACCATCAACAGCATTCGCGGAAGCAACCCTTTCGCGCTGAGGCCGAAAAGCGTACCATGGGCCGACGAGCAGGAGGCATCACGACAGCGGGGGTTCCATCCACGACTTTGCGCAGGGCGACCGGCACGGTTCAGCACGGCAGCAGAGATCAGCCGGGTCCTGCGGGCCAGGCATCCACTGACCGTTTTCTCCTCGGCACCGTACCGCCGACCGCTGGCAACCCTCGGATCAGTGGGCTTCGCCGGCAACTCGGGCAATCCGCCGATGAAACGCGCCTTGCGGCGATCCAGGCCATTGATCGCTGGCGCGCCGAGACCGATGGTCGGGCACCCAATCCAGTCATGGCCACCGCCTGCGAACAGTTGCTGCGCACTGCCTTTGCCGACACCGCGCAGGTCGTGGCCGAGAAGGCCATGCAGACCTATGGCCAGTGTGCTGCATTTTTTCGGGACGGTGAATGGCGACTCGGCTACCGGGAATTACAGTACGCCTCGCACCACTATGGCCCGACCGACTCGCGAACCTTGGCGGCACTCCAGGCCCTAGTGGCCATCGTCGAATCGCTGCAGATGCACCGAGACGGCGAGCCTCCTACGGAGACCGCTGCAACCACCGTCAGCGCGACATCCATAGACGAAACCTTGGCCGGACCGTCGGCACAATTCTTCGGCGGCATGCTGAGTGTTGATCCAGTCATGCACCGGATCTTTGACGGACTCAACCGGGCGGCCAACACACCCTTGCGTGTCCTCCTGCAGGGTGAGACCGGGACAGGCAAGGATCTGGCCGCGCGGGAACTCCATGCGCGATCACCACGGGCCCGTAAGGCCTTTGTCCCTGTCAATTGCGGGGCCATTCCTGCGGAGCTCTTCGAATCCGAACTCTTTGGACATGAAAAAGGGGCCTTTACCGGTGCCGTGCAGCGCCGCATTGGGCTGTTCGAAGAGGCCCATCGCGGCACACTCTTCCTCGATGAGATCGGTGAATTGTCGTACGCACTACAGGCCAAGCTCCTCCGCGTCCTTGAATCAGGTACGTTCTACCGCGTCGGCGGAGGAACAAGCGTGCAGGTCGACGTCCGGGTGATCTCCGCCACCAATCGCCCGCTCCAGCAGGCCTGCACGGCAGGCCGATTTCGGGAAGACCTCTTCCATCGCATCAATCCACTCCTCTTTACCCTCCCCCCGCTGCGCGAACACCCGGGCGATATCGTCGCGATTGCGGAGTGGAAGCTCGCACAAACGGCTTCCGATCTCCTCCCCTTGAGCGACGCGGTGCGCGAACACCTTCTGAGCCATCCGTGGCACGGCAACGTCCGGGAGCTGCTCAACGCCCTGGAGCGCGGCGTCATCCTTGCGAATGGCCAGCCCGGCGGCCTCACACCAGCCGACTTGAGCCTCCAGAACCAGATCGGACACCAATGGAATGAGCATGGAACAGAGACGACATCAGCGCACGGAACATCTCCGGGATTGACGCACCGCTAGAAGCCAGATATGGCCGGCCCTATATCTGGCGTGTGGAGGGAAGTGGAGTGCGAAACTCCCACGGTCCCGCCACTGTGAGTGTGGGCACTGCAGGGCGTCCTCAAGCCACTGGGTCCTCCCGGGAAGGCGAGTCCTGCAGCGGAATCATACAAGTCAGGAGACCTCGCACGCCAGGGGATTCATCGTCATCCTTCCGAGGAGAGGGAGAGAGATGCGGCACGTCTGGCCTCTGATTGTTTTCATCGCGATTCTCTCACCCCAGCTTCTGGCGGCGGTTCGTTTGCCGGAGATCGTGGTCGAGGCCGTTGCAGAATCCGCGCGCGCACCGACCAGCTTTCACCACGTCATTCGCCCCGCGCGCGAAGCGCGACAACAGACCTCGGTGGCAGAGCTCATTAGTCGTACTCCGGGGACCATGGTCCGGGAACTCGGGTCGCCCGGTCACTTTGCGACCACCTCGATTCGTGGATCGAGTGCCGAACAGGTGACGGTCCTGCTCGACGGGATTCGTCTCAACTCGGCCGGGATCGGCGCCGTCGATCTCTCGACGATTCCCCTCGCGGCCATCGACCGTATTGAGGTCATTCGCGGGGGCGGGACGACGCAATTCGGCGGCGACGCCATCGGAGGCGTCGTCAATATTGTCACGCAACAGGGGAAATCGGGCCGGACACTCTCGGCACGTATTAGCGGCGGATCGTTTCTCACACTCGGTGCAAGCGGGACGTACCTGCTGAGCCAGCCGAAACAGACGTTCCTGGCAAGCGTCGGTCATCACAGCAGCGCCGGTGATTATGCATTTCGCGAGGCATCAACGACCCTGAACGGCACGACCGTCGGCACGAGCAATACCTTTACGCGCTCGCACAATCGCTCGCTCGCCGAGTCGGCACTGATCAAATACGACCGGACCCTGGGCTCCGGCTGGCACATCACCGCGCTCAACGATTTTTTCTTTACCGATCGCCAACTCCCCGGCACGGAGATCGAGACCACCCAGTTGGCACCGACCAATCCTTTGGAGGCCACACAGCGCCTCTTTCGGAACAATACCCACCTCGGCATGACGATACCGACCCGGCAACATCCGGAGCTTTCACTGACACTCGGCGTCGACAACGTGTTCGAGTCGCAACGATTCGATGACGCCAGTCCGGCGCTCGGTCCGGCCATTGCACGACTGACGACCAGCGAGGCGTTTGCTCCGCATCTGCAGGTGGATCACACCATTCATACGGACTGGGCCAGACACGAGTGGCTGCTCCGCTATGATTTCCGCCATGATCACTTTACGGACGTGGCCCGCAATGCCACCACCGTCGCGGGAGGCACCCACACGCGCCAGACGCATGCCGTCCTGCTCCAGAACCTCCTCTCGTTCCTGCACGACCGCCTGCAGCTCCTCCCCGCCGTCCGCGTGAGCCTCCCATCGGACTTCCAGGCGGCATCACACTACCGGCTGGGCGTGCGGGGGAAGCCGCACCACGCCATCACGCTCAAGGCCAACATCGAGACCTCGGAGCGCGTACCGACTTTTTCCGAACTCTACTTTCCCGATCAGGGATTTATCCGCGGCAATCCCGACCTTGCACCAGAAAAGGCGTGGCACTGGGATGGAGGGTGTGCCATCGATATCCCGCGACTCCGCGCCGAAGTCGCCTATTTCCGGCAATACATCGACAACTCCATTCTCTTTGTCCCCATCAGTGCCACCACGATTGCGCCGATCAACACCTTGACCGTGCGGGCCAGCGGCATTGAGAGCAGTCTCGAGGGAGAGCCGATCGCGTGGATGCGGCTGAGTGGCAACTATACCTGGCTGCGCGCGCATTTTCAGAGCACGGGGAAGCAGTTGCCGGGACGGCCCGTACACAAGCTCAACGGGCGCGTCGAATTTTTCGGGCCGGTGGCCGGGCGACTCGACGGCGCATTCTATGCCGATATGCAATGGCTGAGCGCCCTCCCCATCACGGTGGAAAATACCGTGTTTCTCGCAGGACGCGCGACACTGGACCTTGGCATCACGGCGACCTGGACCACAGCGCTAGGCACCACCTATTCGGCCTCCGCCGAGGTGCGCGATCTCACGAATGTCCAGCGCTACGACGCCCGCGGGTTCCCGTTGCCGCGGCGCGCCCTCTATGTCTCGCTGGGAGGACGCTGGGGATGAAACGATCGTTGATCATCATTGGCGTGCTCTCGCTGTGCCACGCCGCCTGCGGTGGTGGCGGGCTCTTTACGGTCCCGGCAACGCCGGCGCTGTCCGGTATCACCTCGACAGGCGCCAAAGTGTTGTCGCTCGCCAGCAATTACCCGGCGGGACTGATGATCCCGGACATCGATGGCCTGCGCAACACCGCGTTCATTGTCAGCATCGAGAACCCGGTGGGGCTCCTCGCTGTGGCCCTCGATGGCGAGACGCTCGCCCTCTCTTCCGCATTTGCCGGATGCATTCTCCCGCCAGGGACCGGGGTCCCCACTGGTGGCGCGGCGATCCTCGATGCCCATCGCGCCCTGGTGCTGACGTCGAGCCACCTGATCCTGTGCGATCCCACAGTCAACGAGACGACGTTCACGCTCGCACTCCCACAGAGTGTCACGTTGACAGAGCCGGCGGCCCTGTCACGTCCGTACGACGTGGACGATGATGGCACGCCCGAGACGACACTGACGACGGTGCCGCTTACCTATCCGGCCAATCTGGCGGTCAATGCAACGGACGTCTATATCAGTTTCAGCAACTATATCGTCCCCACCGGCAATCCCGTGGCCGCTCCCGGCATTGTCCTCCCCGTGAAACGCACCAGCGACGGGAACGGCTTGCAGGTGGACGGCAAGAATGCGCTCCGCACGACCGGCTTCAATCCGACGGGATTGCTCCTCACCAGTGAGGCGCTCCTGATGGTCAATTCAGGGGTCAACACGATTTACAATGCCGGCACAAAGGCCCTCACAGAATCAGGGATCGACATCGTCTCGCTCTCGACGAAGACCCGGGAGTGGATTCCGCTCGGCAAAGTCGCGCTCGCCTTTCACAACCCCGCGCTGACGCCGGATGCGCGCTACCTCTTTCTCACCAGCGCCTCGTATGGCGAGCTCTACAGCATCGACCTCTGGACCCGCACCGTGTTGTACGATCATGCCGCACCCGTGGTTATCACCGGCTCGGTGGCCGGTGCGGATTTCCTCCCGGCAGCAGCCTTCGATCTCTTGACCGGCCATCTCTATGTCGCCAGTTTTGCCACGAGTGCCCTCTATCCCGTGGCCATTGCCGGGAGCACCTTTACCGCCCTGCCAGAAAGCGCGCCCGCGCCCTACGTCCTCGGATATCCCGCGGGCGTCACTCCGCAAAATCCGAGCGGCAGTAACACCGGCATTGGCGATGTTGCCATCCGCCCAGGCACCGGCTTCACGGGCCCCAATCTCTTCGCACTGACGGCATCGCCGGGACAGTTGATCGGGATCACCACGCAAGATGGGGTCGTCGAGTCGATTGTCCCACCGCCGCCACCACCGCCGCCACCACCGACGGCCACGGCACCCGCAGGCGGGAGCGGAGGCGCGCCCGCGTACAGTTACACACCGCCGGCCGATAGTGGGCCGGTCACCAGTGGCGCACAGCCCGTGCACGCAATGTCCGGCAGCACACTCCCCTACGCCGACAGCGTGGTGGCGTTCTTTCCGGGGACGAATGCGGGATATGGCCTCGGTTTTTTTCCGGCGAACGTCATCGGTCCCCCCAATGCAACCAGCACCTCGACGAGTGCAACACCGCCGCCCAATGATCGCGAAAACGATATCCTCTCGCTCGGCTGCAACGGGACCATTGTCCTTGCCATGACCGACTTTTGGATCGCGGATGGCGACGGGGCGGATTTTATCGTCTTTGAAAATGTCCTCCCCGGGTGGACCGAACCGGGCATTGTCGGGGTCAGCAACGATGGGATCGCGTTCGTCGACTTTCCATGCAATACGGCCACACCGCCCTATCAGGGATGTGCGGGGCGAACGCCGACATGGACCGCGCCGGACAATGCGATCGATCCGACCGACCCGCTGATTGCCGGTGGGGACGCCTTTGATCTGGCCGACGTCGGACTCTCGCTCGTACGCTATGTCCGTATTCGCGATGGCCTCTGCAAGAACCTTGGTGGGAACACCACCGGATTTGATCTCGATGCAATCAGCGTTGTCTGGGGGATTTCCCCGACAGGAAAGGAGTAGGGACTATGGCAATTCGACCAATGCCGTCGCTGGGCGGCGGGGGATGGAGGCCCGGGGGAGGACGCGGCCCGGCACCTGCAGGACGTGGCGTGGGGCTGGCACTGACCACGACCGCGATGGCAGGGTTTGTGGTCGCGTGCGCGCGGGACGACCAGGACGGGGAGGAGGGACTTGGCGCCAGTGTCGTGTCACTCTTCAGCGACATGCAGAGCAATCCGGAGGACGGAAGCACCGGGCCTGCGGATGCCGGCAGATCCCCATCGCTGGCGGACGTTGTCGCCATGGCCGACACGCCGAAAAGCGAGGCCTCCGGTGCAGAGATCGACCCCCCCGCGCCAAATACGTCGTCCGCAGTGGTCACAACCCTGGCCACACTGACGGGGATTGGATGCTCCGCCGATCACTTTATCGGCGACTGCGACGTGCAGACAGAGATCGAACGGATCTGTTGCAGCTGCTCCAGCGTGATGAGTCCGGGATCGCTCTTTTGTTACACGCCGGAGGGGATACCACAGGAGACTCTCGCACTCGACTTCCGTCCGGATCAGTTGGCCTTTCTCCCCGCGAATGCCGAGGGCGATCTGCGCCTCGCGTCGACCTGGCACAATCCGGTCAGCGATCAATGGGGCGCTGCCACCGTCAACATGACGACTGGAGCGATTGCGACGTTTCCATTTCCCCCGGCACCGGACAAGAACGGTGGCAACTTTTTTCCCAATCAGGCCAAAGGGATCACCACCATCGGCGAAGAGATTTTTGTCGCCGCAGGCAATGTCTTCTTCACGACCAGCCCGGCCACCTATGAGGATGGTCTGCTCGCACGCCTTTCACCGGACGACGGCACGTTCTCCATCGCCATGATCCCGACGGGCGGTCTCAATCCGACCACGCTCGATCGCGTGGAGATGTCGGGGGGCACGGAACTGGCCGTGGCAAATACCGGCGCATTCGATCTGGCGAAGAACGATTTTGTCGGAGGGAACCTCGCCCGGGTCGCTGATCCGTATCAGAGCGCCCAGGTGACACAACAGACGGCCGGCGGCGTCGGGGTCAGCGGCGAAGGGACCATCATCGGACATGACTGGCTCCTCCCCGCAGGGAACATGGGTGGCAATTTCTGCAGCTTCTCGCTCATCAATCCGAACACGCCACCGCTCTGCAGTCAGAGTGCAACCGATGGCAAACCACATTTTCTCACCGTGGCAAAGACCTTCCCCCTGGGCGGATCGATCTACGTCATGGGATGCGACTATAATGCTCAGGCGTGTCACTGGTGGCAGGTCACTTCCACCGGTTTTCCGCTGCTCCGCACGTTTCACGATATCGTCACCACACCATCGACTGGTGTTGCCGATATTGTATGGCTTCCGCAACAGCCCCCGGAGGACGCGAACATTCTCGGCCACCTCGACCTTTCGGTGGGGCCGGACATCAGGCGCCTGACCGTGCGTGAAGGGACCGAATGAGACTGCGGTTTCGACACGTCATGATTGTTTGTGGCATCGTGGCAATAGTGACGGGACTCGTGCAGCAGGGACGGGCCACGCCACAACGGATCATCTCGCTCAAACCCAATATCACGGAAATCCTCTTTGCCATTGGCGCGGGGGACCAGGTCGTCGGCGTGACGCAGTGGTGCAATATGCCGCAGGAGGCACGCACACGGCCCAAAGTGGCTGATTACCTCCGCCCCAACCTTGAGGCCGTGTTGGCCTTGCGTCCTGACCTGATCATTACGTCTCGGGAAAATGCCTTGCGACGGCCGATTGAACGATTGGAACAGGCCGGCATTGCACTGGTGATGGTCGACTTCTCCACACTCGACAAGACACTCAAAGCGATCGGACAGATCGGTCGCCGGACGGGACATACGGCGGAAGCCAAGGCACTGCGACAGCAATTGCAGGAGACGGTCAGGCGCTATCGCGGCTCCATGTCATATGCCCCAAAACCCGCGCTCCTCCTTGTGGCCGACAAACCGCTGATTGCCGCAGGTCCCCGGTCATTGCTCGGAGAATTGCTCGACATCGTCGGCGGAAGCAACGTCGTCACCGCCGCACATCCGGCCTACCCGCGGCTCGGTCTGGAGCAACTACTGGCAACAAAGCCGGAGGTCATCATCATGTCGACCGGGCAGGCGCAGGCACCGCACGTCCCGGGCGGTCGTGCGATGACATGGCGCACCGTGGTGGTGCCGGTCGACCTGCTCCGCGCCGGTCCGCGCCTGGTCGATGGCCTTGCAGCCCTACATACCGCCCTCTGGGAGAAACCATGACGCGGAGACGATGGTATTCCCTGCAGGCAACTTTGCTCCTCGGGATGGGCGGCGTGGCTTTCTGTGCGCTCAATATCGGTCCGAGTCCCGTGACCCTCTTTCAGATCTTGTCGGCCACCGACGTGGCCATTCTCTGGCAGGCGCGGTTGCCACGCATTCTCCTCGCCCTGGCGGTCGGCATGGCCTTGGGGGGCGCTGGGGCGAGCTATCAGGCACTCCTGCGCAATCCCCTGGCCGATCCGTACATCCTGGGCGTCTCCGGTGGCGCAGCACTCGGGAGCGCCATCGGCATCGGGGCGGGACTCCCATTTCCGTTCATCGCCCTCGCGGCCTTTGTCGCGAGTCTCGGCACCATCGGGCTGATCCTCATGATTGCCCGGGGAGACGCAGTGCACACCACCTATCGTCTCCTCCTCACGGGGGTGGTCTGCAATGCCTTTGCATTTGCGTGCATCATGGCGGTGCAGGCCGTGATCCCCATCGAACGTTCACATGAAATTCTCGTCGTGTTGATGGGCAACCTGACACTCGCGGACCTGCAGATCACCTGGTGGGTCTTCGGCATCGTGATCGTCGGGTTGATCATCCTCATGCGGCATGCACGGGCCCTGGACGCGTGGACGCTGGGGGCCGAAACCGCGGCCTCGCTCGGCATCGATCCCGCGCGACTCCAACGGACGATTTTCCTGGCAGGATCCCTCGTCGTTGGGGCATCGGTCGCTGCGAGTGGGCTGATTGGATTTGTCGGATTGATCGTCCCGCATGCCGCACGACTGATCGTTGGCCATCGTCACCATCTCCTCTTGCCGCTGTCGGCCTGTGGCGGTGGTGTTTTTCTTGTCGTGGCGGATACCGTGGCCCGCTCGGCCCTGCACGGTGGCGACTACACGACAGAGCTCCCGGTGGGCGTGGTGACGGCCCTGGTCGGCGCGCCGCTCTTCCTCTGGTTGTTGCGAAAGAGAACGGCATGACCGCTCCACCCAACGCTACTATTGGAGGGGCTCACGTCGCCCCCTCCACCGGCAAAGCCGGTGGAGCCTCCCCCTCTCGCGCGCGGTGCGCGCTGGGGGACTCCCTCGTCCACCCGCTTCGCGGGTCCCCGGACTCGGTCGTCGCCACACCCCCCTCCAGCGGCACAGCCGGGTCAAGGCCCAGCTTCGCTGGGCCGCGAAGCAGAGTCGAAGACTGTGCCGAGTGTGATGGAGCCTCCCCCTCAACGCCGCGGTGCGGCTGGGTCGTGGGGCCCCGGACGTCAGTCCGGGGGGTGTCGTGCTCCGGCGAAGCCTCCTCCCAGGGTGCCACGGGCGTGAGCCCGTGGGGCCCCACAGAAGGACCAGCGAACACGCTCCTCGGCGCATCGGCCATCGTATTTGTCTATGGCCGGCACACCGCGTTGCGCGATTGCGATGCGCACCTTCCCGAGGGCTCCATGACCGCACTGCTCGGACCCAATGGCGCCGGCAAATCGACACTGCTCCGCATCATGGCGGGCATTGCCACGCCGCAGAGCGGCACGGTCCGCTTTGCGGAGACGACCCTCCACACCATGCCACACCGCACGCGGGTCCAGCGAATCGCCTATGTCCCGCAACACTGCACGATCGAGTTCCCGCTGCGCGTCCGGGACATGGTCGCACTGGGCCGCGTCCCATTTCAGACCGGTCTCGGCTGGCTCACGGCCCGGGACCACACAGCGGTTGATAACGCCCTCGCCACCCTGGAGTGCACGGCATTCGCAAATCGCCTATTTCACACGCTCTCCGGTGGCGAACAGCAACGCGTCTTGATCGCCCGCGCACTCGCCCAGGCGCCGCAACTCCTTCTCCTGGACGAGCCCGCCATCCATCTCGACCCCGCAGCGCAATTGAGTGTCATGACCGCACTCCAGCACATTCAACGCGAACGCCACTGCACGATCTGTTGTGCATTGCATGATCTCAACCTGGCGTACCACTTTTGTGATCGCGCGATCCTCCTGCACGCGGGAACGGTCCGTGCCAGTGGCGCGGTCACAGAGGTCATGATCCCGGCGACCCTCTCGGCGATCTATGAGGCCCCCATTGCATGGGCGCAGGGCCTGATGGCACGCCATGGCATTCGGGGGAGACCATGAACACGCACAGGGAGGAACCGGAGGGGAGGCGAGTCCCACTCATAGTCGTTTCGAGCGTCATGCATCTGGTGGTCATCGTCGGACTCATCGCGCTCAATCGGCGCACGACGATGCCCCATGGGACATCCGCCGGAGTGATCATGCTGGAGCTCACCTCTGCGGCAGCACCGGCCCGTCCTGGCCCAGCGAGCACCTCTGTGACCCAGGCAGTGCCACAGCGGTCCGCAGCGCTGCACCCCATCCGCCCAGACACTCCGCCACGCGCAACAGCGCGTGTGACATCGTCGCATGCTGCTTCGACACCCTCTGCCGACAATGATGGCCCCGCCGAAGGCTATGGGCAACGTGACGGGAGTCGCATCCTGGCCCAAATCGGCGCACAGATCCGCCGAGCACTCGTCTATCCGTCAGAGGCCCGCCGTCAACAGATCGAAGGAGGACCCATCGTGGAGTTTGCGCTCAAGGAGGACGGAACACTCGGATCACACCGCATCGTGACTTCATCGGGGAGCCCACTCCTCGACACGGCAGCACTGTCAACACTGGAACACGCCACGCCCTTCCCCTATTACCCGGAAACGATCACCATCCCGATTGTCTATCAATTGCGATAAAGCCCGGTGGCGCAAAAATCGCCAAGGATTACCGCTGGTTCCAACTCGTATGACGTACCCGAAGTTTAGCCGTGCGCGCCGTCGACCGTCGGCGGCGTGTGGCCATCGGACGGTACCGCGGGGATCCGCTGCGGAAAGGTGCGCAACTCATCAGAGGGATGCGCTGGACGATAATAATACGATGGTCTCGGTTCTGGTCGGTCGGCATGCAAATGGCCCTCGAGGGGATCGCCCGTGATGGAGACCATCCCTCCAAGTGCCGGATCAACGCGGACTTCCCTGGGCTGCATGGCCCTGCTATCCACCGCCGCGTTCCCATGGAGAGCAGAGAGGAGCACGGCGGCAGCCACGACAGATCGTGCGACAAGGCGTTGAACCATGGCGGGACTGTTGACACATCGCGGCTTTCTTGGCAAGGACCGAAACGATCGAAACGATCGACGAAACCACGCCGGAGCCCCCATGACACCGATCATCGCGATACGTGCACTCCCCCACCATGTCGGGGAGATCGTCACCCTGCGCGGTTGGGTCTACAACATCCGCACGTCAGGAAAAATCGCCTTTCTGCAGCTGCGCGATGGGTCCGGATTTACGCAGATCATCATGACGCCGAAAGACGTGGGTGAGGCCTGTTGGGCACTTATCGATACCTTAACGCTTGAATCGGCCATCATCTGCACCGGGACCGTGGCTCAACACCCGAAACGGGAGGAGTATGAACTCCACGGCCATGATGTCACCCTCGTACACCGTGCGGATGAATACCCGATCGGCAAAAAGGAACATGGCCCGGATTTCCTCCTCGATCATCGGCATTTGTGGCTCCGCTCGGGCCGGCAGTGGGCCATTCAGCGTGTGCGCGACACAATCATCCGCGCGACCTATGATCATTTGCATCGCGAGGGATTCATCAAAATCGATGCGCCGATTTTGACACCGGCCGCGTGCGAGGGGACGACCACGCTCTTTGCCGTCCCCTACTTTGACATGGGAAGCGCCTATCTCACACAATCGGGACAACTCTATCTCGAGGCCGCCATTGCCGCACATGGACGCGTCTTCGACTTCGGGCCGGTCTTTCGCGCCGAGAAGAGCAAGACGCGCCGGCATCTCACCGAATTCTGGATGATGGATGCCGAGGCCGCGTTCGTGGAACATGACGAAAACCTGGCGATTCAGGAACGATTGATTTGCGCCCTCGTCGCGGCGGTGCTCAGCGAAAACCGCACGGAGCTGCACGTCCTCGAGCGCGACATTGCGCCTCTGGAGCGCGTGACACCGCCGTTTCCACGCATCACCCATGCCGAGGCCGTGACCATATTGCAAGGCAAGGGATCGACGATGACGGCAGAGAGTGACTTGGGCGGGGAAGACGAGGCCCTCATCATGGAAAACTATGACCGACCGCTCTTCATTGAAAAGTATCCGGCCCGGATCAAGGCCTTCTACATGAAGCGCGCGCCAGAGACCCCGGCACTCGCCCTTTGCGCGGATCTCATTGCCCCCGAAGGCTTTGGCGAAATCGTTGGCGGCTCACAGCGCGAAGACGACTACAACACGTTGCTCACGCGCATTCGCGAGCATCAACTCCCGGTCGAGGCGTTTGGGTGGTACCTCGATCTCCGGCGGTACGGCAGTGTCCCGCACAGCGGCTTCGGCTATGGCCTCGAACGCATCGTCGGCTGGCTCTGCGGCGTCCACCACGTGCGCGAGACGATCCCCTTCCCGCGCCTCCTCAACCGGCTCACGCCGTGAGCCGGTCGGCGCCAATATAGTGCCTGACAAACATAATGTTGAATGAGCATTATGTGTGAATGACATCATTCTGGAACCGGACCGAGGAACTGGCCACGCTGAAATCCCACAGAGCAATCTCTCTCGCCCACTCCTGACCCTACGTGAATTGCATCTGGTTGAGCACGAACTCCCCTTTGGGGAGTCCGTGCGGACGACAAAACGCGTCCGCTATTATATTACCGATCCTGCGCTGGCTTTCTATACTCGGCGTCATAAATAAATGCCGAAATCAAACAACGCATAACGATTGCAGAACCTGACTTCGTAATCGCCAATCGCAAAACGTTTTCTCCACCACATCTATGACATCGCCAAGGCTCTCAAAATATACGTTGTGA
>JACPFF010000021.1:0-3500 GCA_016183065.1 Deltaproteobacteria bacterium
GGTATTTATAGAGTTTATTGGAAATGAGTTTGTGTTGTGTCCGAAGAGGCAAAGAAAAAATGGAGGGTCAGTTTTTCTACGGGGAATCGTCAACTGTTTTGTTCAAAAAAGGTTCGCGCAAAGGTGAGTAATTCTCCGCAGGACAACGGGGGCCCGAAGGCCCCCGTTGTCCTGCGGAGGATTCGGGGAGAACCAGCCGCCGTTAGGCGACTCATTCGAGTCAATCCCATTCTGTGGTGAAATTTGAAAAGCGGTTCGAGGTTGCATTGAAGCCGCTTTCTTTTCTTCGTGGTGTGCAAGCTTCAGGTCTCGTTTCAACGCTTCACGCAGTGTGATGAGATGTCTCCAGCCACAAATCCGGTTGTGCCGTGGCTCGAGGTCCTGGCGAAGCTTCAGGCGCTCTCGCCGGGCCTCCTCTGCCGTCGGCCGCTCATACGCCTTCTGCAACGCTCGTCGCAGGAACGGCTGCTCTTCCTTCGATACATACGCCACCCCGTTCTCCCGTTTGCGCCACTGACACCGCTGGATCAACGCGTGGCCCGCAAAGATCGGCGTGATCGCCGAGATCAGTCCCTTAAGTTTACACAAGGCGGATGAGGCGAGGCGCACGGGGCGCCCGCCGGAGGCAACGAGAGTCCATCTATTTTAGCAGGTATCCGCCTTTGTCGGCGATGACATTCAGGTGCCCGCAAAATGGGCATGGATGCTCACTGTCACGTATTACAAACGTTGCAAAGGCATTTGGTGAAAGGGTCATGCCGCCCCTGAACTCTTTAGAGCAGTGGGTGCATTTTACGAAAAGGCGTATTTTTTCCGAAAATGACTGGGCCTTGAATCTCAAATATTCATCCTGGTAATGCGTCGTGTAGGTATCAATAATTTCGGAATTCCGAATGAGTGGGATCATGTCGGTGGCATAATCACGCTTAAAGCGGCTGATAAATTCCTCCACCTTTCCATCAATGCGACGTTCCAGGACCGGTAGTGTGATGGTTTCGGAAAGCATGTCCGACAGTCGAAGTAGATTGGGTTTCACCCCCTCTTTGACAAACCAGAGGAGATCAAAGTAATCGCGCCCCTTTATGGTATCCTGGTTGCCCCCCCCTTTTTGATAATGACGACTCAGGATGGCATGGAGTTTTCCGGCCATCAATGAAGGCAGATCGTAATGGACCGCGGCGTAATTCAGCCCAAAACGGCTTTTTGATGAGACCACCGTGCCATAATGGGGCGAGGGTATCGATGTGAGATCGATTCGGATATGGAGCCAATCACTCTCATTTTCTTTTGCCAGACCGAGTCGTCTGAGTACCGGAAATTTCAGCAGTACTTGCCTGCCGCGCTGCTTTACTGATATCGCGACATCGGTGTAACGATATCGGGTGGCAAAGAATGTCTCGACATCGGATGCCAAATTGACGCTTGAAGCATCGCTCATGACATCGAAGTCGATATCTTCCGACAATCGGTCCAATCCGAAAAAATGCCGCAGGCACGTTCCTCCGGTGAAGATCAGTGTCTGCTTACAAAACAAAATTACGGGTACGTCATACGGTTTATAACTGTTTGAAATTTAAAGTATTTTTTAGCTATTTTTCAGAAATTAAACAATGATTGATTTTCGGTCAAGTGTCGGAGTTAAACCACGCCTCTCCATTTAAAAGCTGAACAAAAACACAGAAACCCGTTGGCACCATTATTGCTGATGAACAATGTGTGCCACAGATGGCCCGCATATTGCCGGCAGACGGCTTCTTTCATTTGATAGCCCGCGGCAACAACGACACCCGGGTCTGTCGGAATCGACGAGATTTTTTGGAGCTGAAACGTCGACTGTTCGCCTACTGCACCGCGGTAGCGATAGAAGTGTACAAATACGCGATCATGCATACGCACTATCATTTACTTGCGTGGGTGCCAGATACTGCACTGTTGGGGAAGTCAATGCAGGCCCTCCAACTTTCCTACCATCACTACTATCGTCGACAATATCACTACAAGGGACATCTTTGGCAGAGTCGATATCGCTCTATCTTGATAGAAAACGAATCACATCTGCATCAATGCGGTCGTTACCATGAACTTAACGCCGTGTTTGCCGGCCTAGTTGCGAAGCCGGATGCTTATCCATGGACGAGTTATCATTACTACGCATTTGGCAGGCCCGATTTCTTGATTACCCCTTCGGCGCTATTTGCGACGCCAGATGAAGCTGCCAGGCGGGCATATCGCGAGTTTGTCCATGCCGGAATTGACGTCGACTACCAGCGACAGAAGAGGATGTTTGAAAAATCGCCAATCAGCTGAAAAATCCTTGTGATAACAAGGTATTGCCAGGGGTATGACGTACCCTGCTATCTGCGTGGTTTGTGGGGGAAGAGGTCGACGAAGGCCTGGAAGGTCTGATGACTCAAGGCGGTGGAGCGGGGGAGATGGCGCATGGTGTCACGGCGAACAGTTTCGGGATCGATCGTTCCCGCGAGCGCGGCGATCTCGGCCTTGTGGTGCGGGACGCGGAGCCAGCGTTCAATCAATGCGGCATCGACTTCCAAATGGAATTGCAGGGCGTAGACGTGCCGTTGGTAGCGAAAGGCCTGGTGCTCGCAGATCACACCTTTCGCGAGCGCCACCGCGCTGTGCGGCAGTGTGAACGTGTCGCCGTGCCATTGGAAGACCCTTTCGGTCTCGTGAAAATGCGCAAAGAGGGGATCCTCTTTTCCTTCATCCGTGACGCGCAGATCATACCAACCGATCTCCTTTTGGGGATTCGTTCCGACTGCGGCACCCAGTGTTGCAGCAATGAGTTGGGCCCCCAAGCAGATCCCGAGCACGGGGACGTCACGGACGAGCGCCTCTTCAATCAAACGCATCTCATGGCGCAAGTGCGGATGGTGCCCGCTGTCGCGCAGACACATGGGGCCACCGAGAATGATCAACCCATCGTATCCGTCGAGTGTCGGACTTGCCTCGGGCGCGCGCCCAAAGTTGACATAGCGCATGCGAAAGCCCGCCCTGCGCAGGTACGGATTGAGCGTGCCCAAGATCTCGTAGGGGACATGTTGACATACCAGCATCCGTCGCATGACGCGCCAACAATAGTAGCGCAAAACAAAGAGGATCGGCAATGGGTTCATGCAGTCTGCACGATCTGTGGTGAGGAGATCATAGCTTCCCACGGGCAAGCCCGTGGTATTCGGCAGCGCGCGTTGCCCGTGGGAAGCTATCCAGCGAGCACGGCGAGCGTGAGAGGGAGGCTCCACCGGCTTTGCCGGTGGAGGGAGCGACGCGAGCCCCTGTAAATAGAGTCGAACATCCTTCTATGCAGCAGTCATTCAGACTCATCCCTCGTCATCAGTCTCATGCCGCTTGGGCGATGTGACGACGCGGAGCTTCACTTTGGCGACCCCGGCACCGATCATGCCGAGACGTTGGGCCGCTGCACGCGAGAGGTCGATTACGCGGCGGGCCATGAACGGGCCGCGGTCATTGATCCGCACGAC
>JACPFF010000021.1:3534-11157 GCA_016183065.1 Deltaproteobacteria bacterium
ATTGATCCGCACGACAACGGTTTTGCCCGTCTCCATGTGTGTCACTGTGACCGTCGTACCAAACGGGAGGGTCCGATGGGCGGCCGTCATGGCGGTGGCATTGAACCGTTCCCCGCTCGCCGTCCGCCGACCCTGAAAGCGCCCCCCGTACCACGAGGCCCAACCTTTTTGCGTGAAAGACTTCTCCGCCGCCCGGATGGTGTCGGCGCGCTTTCCGCCGAACTGTTGCGCACAGGCCGTGAACACCAGCCCGCAGGCGCAGAGCATCAGGTATCGCCGGGCGTATTGGCATCGTGTCATGGGGTCCTCGCTGACAGCGTGTGAGTCATGAGCCCCAAAACGGCCTTGCCCGTTTCAAGGGTCTCTGCCGCCTCATTTTTCGATGACATGCCGCTCGGACTCATCCCGGCGATCCCTTCGCTTGCACCTGGAATTGCACTAATTGTTGATACGCCTCCATGAGCTGGTGTGTCACGGGGCCGGGACGACGACGCACGAGACCGCGCACCTCCCGGATCGGGAGGATCTCGGTGGTGGTGCCAGTGAGAAAGAGTTCGTCGGCACGGCGGAGATCGGCGGGATGCAGGCGTTGCTCGACGACCGGGAGACCGAGCGATTGTGCGAGGAACAGCACCAAATACCGGGTGACGCCGGGCAACACGCCGGTGGCAAGTGGGGGTGTGATGACGCGACCACGGTGCACGACAAAGAGATTGGTGAATGTCCCCTCCACGATCTCGTCGCGTGAGGTCATGAAGAGGCCCTCATCGGCATGTGCGGCAGCGACTTCATTGCGCGCGAGGACCTTGGAGAGATAGCTGGTCGATTTGATCGTCCCGATCGATGGGGGATCGGCATGGACGTCTTGCACAAGGATGACGCAGGCCCCGCGGCGATAGAGGGCCGAGGTGCGCCGCGGGAGCGGGCGGAGAAAGATCGTGATCATCGAGCGACCGCGCCGCGGACGCCGGATCGCTGTGGTGCCGACCTGGCTCGCGGTCACCCGCAGGGCGACATTGCGGGCGTGGTTTTCGCGCAAGACCGCCAGGAGTTGTGCGCGGAATGCCGTGAGAGAAGAGCGAAACGGGATCTGCAAGGCCGCGCAGTTGTCACGCAGTCTGGCATGGTGCAAGTCGACAAATGCCGGCGTTCCATTGTACGCGCGGAGTGTTTCAAACGCCCCTGCACCGTAGAGATACGCGCGGTCGAAAATCGGGATGCCGGCTTTGTCCGCAGGATAGAGGCGGCCGTTAATAGAGACTTTGTTCATGGATCGTCGTAATCGGGGTGCTGTGGAGCCGCGAGAAAAAGTGCGTCACGCGCCCGTTGGTTTGTTCCAGGGTTTCCTCGAAGGGCGTACGGGCATCGAGCCAACTCGCGGCGTGAACGTACCCGAGCCCCTCATGCATGGTGAGTAAACGGACGCAGAGGTTGAACTGGGCCCTGGCATTCGGCGCCCAATAGCCCATGGCGCCGGTGTAAGCATGGCGCGGAAAGGGTTCATGATGCGCGAGCAACTGCAAGGCGCCGGGTTTTGGATAACCGGTCATGGAGAGGCCGGGGACGAGTCGCGCCAGGGCGTCGAGGATCGTGAGCGGCGATTGCAATTGCAGTCGCAGGTTGCAGGCCAGATGCGCGGCCTGCCGATCGGTCTCCACTTGGGGGATGTCAAGGGTGACACGCCCACACGCGAGTGGGGCAAATTCCTCCTGCAACCGATGGAGTGTCCCCGTGGCCTCGGTGCTGTGCGCCATATCATCCAGGACATCGGGTGCATGGTGCGGGTGGTGATAAAAACGATGCGCCAACACCGGCTTGGCCATCAGCTCCCGGCCTTGCAGCGAGAGAAAGCAGGTCGGTGAGGTGGAGGAGAGTTGATACTCGCCGAGATTGAGAAAGGCGCTGTGCGGCGTGGGATTGTGCTCGCGCAGCCGGGCGTGGACTGCCCACGGTTCTTCCTGCATCAGGCCGACATACCGTTGCGCGAGGTTCAGTTTTTGCGCGAGGCCCTGCCACAGGTGATGTTGGAGCGTCTGCGCAATCTCGCGGTACCGACGGAGCGGACTCACCGGCGCCAGATCGTCCGGCTCCAATTCGCGCTCGAGATAGGGCGGACTGGTGACCTGCGATGGTTCGCTCATGAGCGCCAGGAGCTGCTCGGCGCGCTCCTGCGCCAGGGCCTGGCGCGGTGCCATAGCCTCGTCGAGGCCGAGCGAGGCTATGTAACAGGTCCGCTCCACATGATCAAAGACGGCGACGGTGTCGAAGAGCCCAAACCAGGCATCAGGCAGCATGGTCCCCTGATGGGCGCGATCGATTCGCTGCGCCTTGGCGCCCCACTCAAAGGAGACATAGCCGACGAGGCCGCCATAAAACGGGAGATAGTGGTCCTCCGGCAGGGACGACAGGCAATCGGCGAAGTGGCGCAGGGCCTCGATCGGTTGATCGATCTGAATGTGCGGGGCCTCATGACCGCGACGGCGCGTGACAAAGCCGTCGACGGAGGAGAACGTGGCGACCGGGGCAAGACCGAGGAACGTGTGTCGTGGTCCGGCGTCGAGGCAAAAACTGTGCGGGTGCGATCCAATGCGGGCAAGGGCCAGCTCCACGCGGAACCCTGCGGGGAGATCGAGCAGATACGGCATATGGCCCATGGCAGGTATCGGATCACACTGCCGGGACGCCGTCAATCAGCAATATGTCCGTGTCACCGGGGGAACGCCTTGCAGGAGGTCGGCCGTGTCGATCCCGTGTTCATCCACAATCGTGATCGGGACCTGCGGCATGCAGCGACGAATCTCCCCAACCAGCTGTTGATAGATCTGCGTGCGCACCTGACGCAGATACCGAAAGCAGCCATTCACCGGGACCAGTTCGCCAAAAAAGATGCGGGATGCGGGGAAACGGGAGGCCACCTTGACAGGAAGACCGCGGGGATAATGGAAGCAGGAGAGTTCGATGCGCGAGAGGAGTTTCACGGGGAGCGATTGCGCCACGGTCTCAAGGAGGCATCGATAGTCGGCTGCCCAGTCCGGATATTGCACGATCGGATCAATGACGATCCCGATCGGATAGCCGAGCTCAGCCAGCTGGGTCAGCGCCGTGCAGCGATCGGCGAGCGAGGGCGAGCCGCGTTCTTCGTCCGCAATGATGCGCTCCGTGGTGACCGTCATCAAAATGGTGGTGCGTCCGTGATGGGGGATTTTTTTCAGCTCTGTCGGTGTGACGGCGCGCGTTTTGAATTCGAGGGAGGCATTGGGTGTCCAGGCAAAAAAAGGAATGAGGAGTTCCGCAAGATGGAGGGAGGGCTCCATGGCGAGCGGATCGCCCAGGCATCCGCACCGAAGTCGAAATTGTTGCCCCGGTTGCGCGGCGCACCGTCGTCCCAGATCTGCGAGGGCCTCCTCGATATTGACATGAATCGTCAAAAAAGGACGCCGTGCAATAATCACCGGGAGCGGGGAGTAACTGCAATCATACGGGGCGTTCATGACAAAATCGGCCTCAATGGTCGTGGTACCCCCATCGTGCTGCATGGTGTGGTACCATCGTTTGGTCGATTGCGTCATCAACCACTGCTGTTTGGCGCGGAGAAAATCCTCCGGGAGTTGCATGCTGTCGAGATCGGTGATCAGTTCGGTGTGGACATCGGGGAGTGCGGCGAGAATACGCTGTGTGGTCGGCAACCCGCGCACCTGTGCGTCAATATAGAGAATTTCCGGTTTCGTCTGCATGCCTCGTGACTGCTATCGCTGCCTCGGAGGGGTGTCAATCGTTCCCGTCTTCGCGGGGAAGACACGGTGCTTGCGGATTAGATGGAGTTATACCAATCGAAGATCTTGTGCCACGCCTGCCGTTCAAAGGCCTTCTGCAGATGGCTGACGATCGTCTCGAGCTCTTCCGGGCCCCGAATCTGGCATTCCAGTTTCAGTTTATTATCCTCAAAATAGGGATCGGCGGTAATCTTGGCCATGTTCGGGAGTTGCAATTCTTGCAACAGGCCGGCAAATTGTTGCTGGCGCCGCGCCAACGTCGGGAGACGCACGCCACGTAGGGTCTGGCGGAGCGCGGCCATTTTGGCGGTGGGGGCCACGCCTGGATCGGCGACCACGGAGAGGAGTTGATACCGCTGCAGGACCTCCTCGACGGTCATGGCGTCGCGCGCCGAGATCTCGCGGATCATGGATAAGAGTTCGTTGAGCTTGGCCGTGGTGGCCCGCAATGGCCGCAGGACGCTCAAGAGCGCCTCCTGGGTCGTCGGGCTGAATTCGGCAATCCGCGCCGCCGACGAGAGAGCGTATTGGTGATCGACGACGAGTTCCTTCATCGGTCCGGAACATTGATGGAGCGAGAGGAGTTGATGGAGGACTTTATAGCTCGGCTCTTCGCCCATCATCGGCAGGTATCGTTTGACCAATTCATCTTCCGCTGTGCTGTAGACATACGCCAATTTGTGGAGCGTGTTGGACTTCTCGACAATACTGAGCTGACGGGTTGCCAGATTGTCGTGAAGATTGTAGAGGAATGCCTGCAGAACGGAGAGATCCGTGTGTTCATAGACCAGTGCCGGGATCGTTTGCCGCGCCAGTTTCTGTGAGGCAAGGACGCGTCGATATCCGGTGACGATCTGATAGGTCCCATCGACGGTGTGACGGACGAGGATCGGTTGGACAATGCCGATCGTTTTCATCGAGGAGACGAGTGCGTCGAGGTTCCGCGAGAAGGTCATGCGAAAACTATCATCGGCAATGTTGAGAGCACTCATCGGGAGGAACTGCAGGAGCATAGGGTGCGGCTTATGACAAAAAAGGGTGGGTGGTGCAACAAGAAAGGTCAGGGCAAGGGAGACTATGCCAACACAACAGCAACGAACCGCCTATGATGAGGCGATGGTCTACATGCGGACCGCGGCGCAACGATTGGCCATGCCGCCGGAGTATCAGCAGCTGATCGCCAATACCTATCGGGAACTCCGCGTTCAGATCGCCATTCGTCGCGACGATGGGTCCTTATTTGAGACCTTTGGCTACCGCGTGCAGCATAACGGGGCCCGTGGGCCGTATAAGGGCGGGATTCGGTATCACCCTGCGGTAAATATCGATGAAATCCGGGCCTTGGCGAGTCTCATGACGTGGAAAAACGCGCTCGTCGATATCCCTTTCGGTGGGGCCAAGGGGGGGATTACGGTGGACACCCACCAACTCTCCAAGCGGGAGCTGCAAAGTCTTACCCGGGCCTTTATGCGGAAGATCGACATGGCCCTGGGACCACATCGGGACATCCCCGCGCCGGACATGTATACCAATGCGGAAGTCATGGGCTGGATGATGGATGAATACGGCCGCCGCCATGGCCACACGCCCGCGGTGGTGACCGGGAAGCCGCTTGATCTCGGCGGTTCGCTTGGGCGGACCGAAGCGACCGGGCGCGGCGTCAGTTTTGTCACGCAGTGGGCCTCGGCCGATTACGGCGTCAAACTGCGCGGTGGCACGGTGGTGATTCAGGGATTCGGGAATGTCGGTTCCTATGCCGCCGAGTTTTTGCAGCAGGGAGGGGCGCTCATTATTGCGGTCTCGGATGAGCGCGGCGGGGTCTATAACGCCGAGGGGCTCGACATTCCGAAATTGCGCCAACATCATCAGGCGCACGGTACGGTTGTCGGGTTTGCCGGGGGGACGCCGGTCGAGGGGGAGAAGCTCCTCCTGATTCCCTGCGATATCCTGATGCCGGCGGCCTTGGGGGACGTCATTACGGAGGCAAACGTCAAGAAACTCGACACCCACATGGTCATTGAGGCGGCCAATCATCCCGTTACGCCCGCCGCCGCGGCAATCTTGTGGCAGCGCGATATCCGGGTCATTCCGGACATCTTGGCGAATGCCGGCGGGGTCATCGTCTCCTATTTCGAATGGACACAAAATCTGCAGCAATTCTATTGGAAAGAGCATGACGTGAATAATCGCCTCGGGGAAAAATTGGAGACCGCGTATCGGGCCATTCACGAGATTGCCGCGCGCGAAGAATGTTCGCTACGCGAGGCTGCCTACATGATCGCCCTCCAGCGTGTGTATGATGCCGTGCGCCTGCGGGGGATTTAGCGTGTCAGCGGCTGGGATATGGATGCGTGCGGCATTGTGCGAGGCCGAGCAGGCGGCGGCCATGGGCGAGGTGCCGATTGGTGCGGTCGCAGTGGTGGGCGATGCCATCATTGCGCGGGCGCATAATGTGCGTGAGGCCACGCACAATCCGTTGGGTCATGCCGAGATTTTGCTCATTGAACAGGTCAGTCGCACGCGTCAGGCGTGGCGGTTGGATGATGTCACCGTGGTCGTGACGTGTGAGCCATGCCTCATGTGCGTCGGGGCCATGTTACAGGCGCGGATTCCGCGAGTGATCTACGGTTGTGCCGATCCCAAGGCCGGAGCGTGCGGGTCGCTCTATACCGCACACAATGACCCCCGCCTGAACCACCGGATCGATGCCGTTTCTGGCGTGTCGGCCGACGAGTGCGGTGCGTTGTTGTCGGTGTTTTTTCGGGCCAGGCGCGGGTAGGCGCAGCCTTATGTGCGCTTGCCCCACCGCCCCTGCTTTCCGGTTGAGCTTTCGCCCGTTAATGGTTATGCGATCTCTAGCGTTGGAGATTGGAGAGGTGCAAGAGTGGCTGAATTGGCAGCACTGGAAATGCTGTGTACCGCAAGGTACCGTGGGTTCGAATCCCACCCTCTCCGCAGGACAACGGGGGCCTTTGGGCCCCCGTTGTCCTGCGAGGGGTGCGGGGAGAACCAGCCGCCGTTAGGCGGCTCGTTCGCGACCGAGGCCGGGGACCCAACCGAAGGTTGGGTGGCCGAGGAAGTCCCCGGAGCGCGGGAGCGCGCAGGGGAAATCCCACCCTCTCCGCAGATTGATACTTCCGCCTCGGAAAGCATGGGGCGGCCCGATATTTGGGGCGGCAAAATTTCCAAAAACCCCTTCTGTTTTGCGACAAATTGGGAGGGGGCGGAAAAAGAAAAGTGGGCGGATTTGTCACGAACTATGGGGTTCGTTCCGATTTTTTGGACAAATGCTTTGATCTCGTGAAGGTTATCTGAATTTGCCAAAAAATCGGCCTGTTTCGTGTCTAAAATCCATCCCCGCAGGGGTTCGACCCAATTTTTTCTCCTGCATTCAAAATCTTTCAATTTGTCTTTCAAGGTAGCGGAGGCGAGCAAGGCCTCATCCTTTCGTTTGAGATAAATTTCCTTCGGTATGTCGCCATCCAAATATGTCGAAACAAGTTTTTCCATGCGGGCTTCGTTTGTTTTGATACTTTCGGAAAGATTTTGAACCTCGCTTTGCGACGCCGTGGTTGCATCACATTCCCACTCTTTCATCTTGTCCATCATCCAATCGGTATAGCGGTCGCAAAGCGAGATTGTTTGAAGCCGTACCCTGATTTGCCGTGCAATGCCTTCCGCCTCTTGGCCCTGGATCGTGTAAAACTCCGGCAGGCCAAAGCCGGGGCGGCTCACATCCTTGATCAGGCTTTGCGAATCCGGCTGGAGTTGGAAGCGATCCAGCATGGCAATGTACTCAAGACTTCTGAATTTCGCGAGGTCGAGTTCCGCTTCGGGATCGGCATCCTTC
>JACPFF010000022.1 GCA_016183065.1 Deltaproteobacteria bacterium
AGGGGGCAGTGGCGACGACCGAGTCCGGGGACCCAGCGAGCACGGCGAGCGTGAGGGGGAGGCTCCAGCGGCTTTGCCGCTGGAGGGGGCGACGTGAGCCCCTATAATAGTTGCTTGCATCATCAAAGCATGGCCGCTATGGCATCCCAATGAAACAAACCCTCATCACGACCATCACCGCAGCCCTCCTGCTGCTCACCGGAACCCCCGTCTGGGCCGCAACGTGGACGGTCGCCAAAAACGATGCCGCGTGTAGCAATGCCACCGGCACCCCGTACTGTTCGATTCAGGCCGCAGTCACCAATGCCGCCAATGGCGACACCATTACCATTGCCGCCGGAGTCTATACCGAAAACATTGTCGCCACCGAGAAGGGGCTGATCCTGCAGGGGGCAGACGCCGACACGACGATCATTGACGGCAACCTCCTCGGTCGGGTCCTCTTCTTCAACTCGGCCGTCAGTCGCGATGTGGAAATCGATAACCTGACGATCCGCGAGGGGAGACAAACCAACGGAGCAGGCCTGTTCCTGAATCTCGGCAACGTGACGATCAACAATAGCAAGATCGAGAATAACGAGGCCACGGCAGGATCCGGGGGTGGCCTTTCGCTCCCGAATGGCAGCCTCACTATCACCAACACCGAATTCTCCTATAATAAGACCCTCACAAGTGCCGGAGGGGCCTTTTATTTCGGCAATGGCACGGTGACTATCGCTCAAACGCTCTTTCATGACAACCAGGCCAAGCTCGCAGGCTGTTTTTATCACGCGAGTGGGACGCTCTCCCTGACAGATACGACACTCGACAACAACAGCGCCCTCGATTCGCATGGCTGCATGTATCACGGCACGGGCGATCTGACCTTGGACGTCGTGTCGTTGACCAACAACAGTGCCGGCGCTTTTGGGGCATTTTTCAACGGCACCGGGATCGTCACCATTTCCAATACTGTGATCGAGGCGAATCAGGCTGCGTCAGGCAACTTCGGGGGATTTTATCACACAGGAAACACCCTGACGATCAGCGGGACAACGATCAGTCACAACACCGCGGCATTAGGCTATGGAGGATTTTATTCAGGGAGTGGCGCCGTGACATTCACCAGCAGCCATGTCGACTTCAATACGGCCACTGGTGGCATCATTGGCGGATTTTATCACGGCGGGACCGGTCTCACTATCAGCGACAGCTCGGTCGATCACAACGTCGCGCATCAATTTGGCGGATTCTACAGCAATGCCGGGACGCTCTCGATCGTGAACAGCAGTGTTCGCCATAATACGGTATCCGTCTCCGATTTCGGAGGATTTTATAAGGGGACCGATGCGACCGTCATCACGCGATCTACCATCAGCAACAACACGGCCGCAGGCAACTTCGGTGGAATGTTGTTGAGTGGCACCTCAGCAACGATCCAGGATTCCACTATCAGCGGGAATACCGCCGGGAACGATTTTGCCGGCCTCTTCTCGAACACCCCACTGGAATTGATCAACAGCACGATCAGCGGCAATGTGGCTGGTCGCAATGGCGGTGGTTTCGTCTCAGGGGCGAATACGGAACTGAGCAACGTCACCGTGGTCGACAATGTGGCAGACGCGGACAACAACGGTACGGGCAACGGCGGCGGAATTTTTTCAGCCGCAGGGACGGTGACGCTCCGCAACAGTATTGTGGCACGCAATGTCGATGAAGGGGGCGAGTCGGCGGATTGTTTCGGCGTGGTCGCATCAGACGGTTTCAACATCCTCGGCAACATCGACGGGTGTGCCTTCACGGCCTCGGTCGACGACCTTGGGGGAACGACGGTGGCACCCGTCGATCCACTCTTGGACGTCCTGGCAGGGAACGGCGGAACGACCCAGACCCATGCGCTCCTCGCGGGCTCGCCCGCACTGGATGCCGGGAATCCGGCCGGATGTGCGGACGCGGCGTCGACCGTGCTGGGCACGGACCAGCGCGGGTTCGCACGGACGGTGGATGGCGACGGGGACGGCCTCGCGATCTGTGACGTCGGCGCATATGAGGTCGGGCACTGCGGCGATGGCTATGTAGATGAAGGGGAGGCCTGCGACGACGGGAATGGCACAGAGACAGATACCTGCACCAATGTCTGCCAGCAGGCCGCCTGCGGCGACGGCATTGTCGAGACAGACGTCGAAACCTGCGACGATGGGAATACGACCGATGGCGATGGTTGTTCGGCGGTGTGCAGCGTAGAGCCCCCCGCAGAGGCGCAGGAGGCAGAGACCTCGCAAAGTGACGCTGCACAGAGTGATGACTCGCTAAGTGACCAAGAGGAGGATGGCACACCACCCGGCGCGAATGCCTCCACGGGTGGTGGCGGATGCCAATTGCGCGTCACACGCCCGGCCCAGGCAACCATGGCTCCCATCGATCCGACCCACACAAAGGACCTGGTGTTAGGCATACCCCTCCGAATGGAGAATGCCCTATGAGTCAACGCACCTCGATCAGATCCGGTTATCGTGCAGCATCTGAACCGCTGCAGCGTAACCTATACGTCCCTTCGTCCGATTGGCTCCATCCGCAACGCGCGCAGGTCAGTGTTACCTCGGCGGGCGATCTCCACCTTGGAACAGAGAGGGCACCGGCGTGGAGGACGTGGCGTCATGCGCCGGTACACGCCGACGGGGATCCACGAGACATTCAGACATTACGGACCGCAACCGACTCTCTGGCAACACCATTTCTCCATATGCAACAAGCTGAGGGTGGGGCCAGCGAGGCGACCACTCCCCATCAAGCAAAGATCACCACTCTCTGGGCAGAGAGCCCGATTCTCTATCTCCGCGTCCTCGCAGAGGTCGTCACTGAGGCAACGACCAAACTGGGCGATCCAATCGCCATGCAGCAATGGCGACATACGGTCAACGTTGTCGATGCCTCGGGAGAAAATCATCCCCTCGAATTTCGCGCCAATCCGCTCCTGGCAAAGATCGGCGCGGCCATTCTCACATTCCTCATGCCGCACGGCCACATGCACAATAACCACGGGAATGGCATTGCGTGGCACGTGGGGAGTGAGATCCCTCAAGTAACACCTTCACATCCACTCCATCCCATGGATGCGGCAGAGATGGACATGGCCCTCCGCTTGGTTGACTGGGAACTCGGCTGCCGGCAATTGAGAGCGTCCACCCCGATTGTGAACCTGGACGACCCGGCTGATAAGGTCATGCACAAACGCTGGAACACGCAACCCACCGAGACACTCCACCTCAGCCTCAACTTTTTCCGACTCCCCACAATAGCGGGCTGGCCATGCTCGCCTACACAGATCAGACCGTGACGAGTTTCATCATGTTGGTCGCGCCCATGTGATGCACAGTCCCGGCAATCAGGATCACCTGGTCACCCGTCCGTAACCGCCCGGCCTTTCGCAAGACCCGCAATCCCAAGTCAATCATCGTCTCGGTCGTCCGCCCCGCCCGGGCCAGGAATGATTCCACGCCCCAATACAACGCCATCCGCTGCGCGATTTTCGGATTCGACGTCAGCGCCAGGATCGGTTTGGCCGGGCGCTGTTTGGCGAGACGGCGGACGGTCGTCCCGGTCATGGTAAAGGCCACGATCGCCCGGATGCGCGGGTCTCGTGCGGCATGCGCCGCTCCCTCCACGATCAGTTGCGTCACGGAGTGGTCCCCGGCAAGTGTCATGGTGGGGACCACGGGCCGCGCAAAGAGTGAATGCTCGGCCTCCCCAATAATGGTCGACATGGTCCTGACCGCCTCCACGGGATAGTGTCCCGAAGCGGTCTCGCCGGAGAGCATCACGGCATCGGTCTGGTCGAAAATCGCGTTGGCAATATCGGTGGCCTCTGCCCGCGTGGGGACCGGTCGCTCGATCATCGATTCCAGCATCTGCGTGGCCGTGATCACGAGGCGGGCGGCACGATTGGCCTGCGCAATAATCGTCTTCTGCAAAATGGGGACCCGTGCGAGCGACAGTTCCACGCCGAGATCCCCGCGGGCGACCATGACCCCATCGGCCGCCTCGAGAATCTCCTCCAGATGGTCGAGCGCTTCACGGCGTTCGATCTTGGCAATAATCGGGATCGCGGCCTGTCGCGCAACGAGCCACCGTCGCAGCAGGAGAATGTCCCGACGGGAACGGACAAAGGAGAGCGCCAGATAATCGGCCTTCTCCGCAATCGCAAAGGCAAGATCCGCATAGTCCTTCGGCGTCAATGCCGGCGCGCTCAAGGCAACACCGGGAAGATTCATCCCCTTCTTCTCCCCCAGCCATCCGCCATGCTGGACGACCGTGTGCACCGTGTCGCCGGTGACGCGATCAACCAACAGTCGCAATCGACCATCGTCGAGCAGGATGCTGTCACCGCGCTGCACATCGCCCGGCAAATGCCGATAGGTGGTGGAAACGCGCGTGGCATCGCCCGCGACAGGACACGTGGTAATCGCAAACCGTCCGCCACGCGCCAATCGCACCGGGTGTCCGCCACGCAACCGCCCGATCCGGATCTTCGGGCCCTGCAGGTCAAAAAGGACACCGACCGTCCGACCAACGCGCTTCGCGGCTGTGCGCACATGGCGCAACCGCTGACGGTGTTCCTCATGCGTGCCGTGCGACAGGTTGATCCGCGCCACATCAAGGCCAGCACGAATCAAACGCTCGAGTGTCTTCGGCTCTGTGGACGCGGGGCCCAGTGTGGCAACAATGGTGGTTCGACGATCAAACATGGCTCACTCCTTCATTGCATGCTCTCAGACACACCGCACGGGCCGCGGCCTCGCCGCTCCGCACAGCCCCCTCGATCGTGGCCGGCAGTCCCGTGGCAGTCCAATCACCGGCCAAAAAAAGATTGCGCCACGCGGTTTGCGTCCCGAGACGCAGATGGAGATTCTCCGGCCCAAGACTGACGGTCGCGCGCAGCTCGCGCGTGATCTGCACATGCGCGGGGGTAATGGTCCGCGCTGCCGGGAAATAGCTCAGCATGGCATGGATCGCGGCATCCGTCACTGCGGCGCGAGACCAGGTCGCCATTTCCCGACAGGCACTGCTCACCAATGCCACGCTGTGCAGCGACGATTCGCGCGGATCGTCTTCCAATCGGGAACGGTCGAAGGCCCAGTGAAACGGGGAACCGACCAGCCCGACCATCGGTTGCGGGAGGACCGGCTGCGGAAACCACAGATGCACCGCAATGATCGGCACCGTCTCCCACTCTGCCAGCGCGGCCCATGGCATCTCCTGGCCGAATCCGCTCGCCGCCATGAGCTGATGCAGGGGATGCGGCGGGATGGCCAGAATGTAGGCATCGCCGGCAATCTCCTCGCTACGACGTGTGCGCAGTCCGATGATCGCATCATCGCGCGCCAGGAGGGTGTCAACCGATGTCGTCTCATAGATGACCCCATGGCGCGCCCGCAGATACGCCAGGGCCGGCTCCACCAGGAGGCGACTTAAACCGACACGCGGAATCGCCACTCCCTGCGGCACGCTGCGCGCGCAAAGCCCCTCACGCAACATCCGCAAAAACGGCGCGGCTGCCGCCCGCTGCGGCGTTTCGTTCATGATGGCAAGGGTGAGCGGTTCCCACAACCAGGCCGTTGCCTCGCGTCCCTGCCCCGCCAACGCCAACCATTGTGCCACACTCATCCGTTGCACATCCGCGCTACTGCGCCGGATCCGCCAGGCAGACGACAAAGCCCAGCGGAGAAGACGCCAATAATCAACGCGGGGAAACGGCGGAAAACGCCAGAGCCCGCCGAGGAGATGGAGCGGGGCCGGCAGGCGGGGACAGCAGAGTACTTGCAGCCCGCCACCCGGTTCCACGAACGGCACGACAAGGCGTGGCTGCTGCTCCACCAGGTGCTCCGTCCCCACCCGCGCAAGATACGCAAAGGTCGCCCGATAGCACCCCATCAGGAGATGTTGCCCATTGTCGATGACGGATTGTGTGACCGGTTCGTGAAACGAATAGGTCCGCCCCCCGCAAAATGAGCGCGATTCGAGTAGCGTCACGTGATGTCCTCCCTCGGCAACGCGGACCGCGGCGGACAAACCGGCCATACCGCCGCCAACGATCACGACGCGCATAGCACTCGCACCTTTTCCCACCATGTGAGACCGACACGCCCATGCAAAACGCCTACGGGATCGGCGGCGATTTTTTGCAACACGCGATGATACGCCCGCGACATGACACGGGCCGCACGCATCAACCGCTGTTCATCCACGGTGAACCGCTCCCATGCCGAACGATAACAGGACTGCGCCCGGGCAATTTCGTAGAACATGAGGGACCGAAAGCGCTCACGATCGATGCCCGGACTCCCCCCGGCAGAGAACTGTGCTGCGGCAATGCCAAAATGGGCGAGATCGTCCTGCGGAAGATAGCAGCGGCCCCGCGCCGCATCCTCGCGGAGATCGCGCAGAATATTCGTCAGCTGAAAGGCATGGCCCAGGTTGATGGCCGCCTGCCGCGTGCGGTCCTCCTCACGCACGCCAAAGATCGGGAGACACAAGAGGCCGACCGTGCCGGCCACGCTGTAACAATAATCGCGCAGCGCCGGCCAGTCGCGATAGGTTGCTGTCGTGATATCGCGCGCACAACCTTCGAGCAATGCACGCGCATACCGTGGATGACACCCAAAGGTCCGTGCTCCCCACGCCAGTTCTGCCATCACCGGGTGACCGCTCTCCACGGGCCTTCCGTTGTCCAGCGTGGCGACGACCGAGTCCGGATACCCGCGAAGCGGGTGGACGAGGAAGTCCCACAGCGCGCACCGCGCGCGAGAGGGGGGGACCCAACGGGCTTTGCCCGTTGGGGGGGCGACGTGAGTCCCTCCAATAGTCGCCAGACGGGCGCGCCACTCGGAGAGCGCGGCCGCTTTCTCCCGCACGGGGCTTTCGGCATCGACCACGTCGTCAATGATGCGCGCAAAGGCATAGACGGCGCGCATCGCCCGTTGTTGATCGCGCGTCATGCCGCGAAACGCGAGCGCAAAGGTCGACCCCGCCTGTTGCATGATCTGGCGACAATAGTGCTCGGCATTCATCCGCGCCCCCGCATCGGGCCCATCTGCCTGACGCCCGTGGATGGCTGCCATCGGAGCATGCGCCAGCCCAGACGCCCCCAATCCGGCCAGCGCAGTGCCGGACGGGAAAAGAGATCGTACTGATTCGCCGTGATTTTCTCCAGGATGCGCATCCCGCCGAGCCATGTCAGGCGCAATTGACGCCGCAATGCCGGATGCGGCACTCTATCGCAAAGCAATCGCCCCTCGGCAAAGAGGGCGCGTGTCCGCGCCACCTGAAAGGCCATCAATTGCCGGAGCGCTGGCGACCGCACCTGTTCCCGCAGCGCAGCCTCGGTCACGTGAAACCGTTCCAGATCCTCCTGCGGAATGTAGATCCGCCCCGCCCCCTCGTTTTTGCGAAGGTCGATGGCCGCGTCTTGCCAAAAATTCGCGAGTTGCAGCGCCGTACAAATATTGTCGGAGGCCTCCATCCACTGTTCATTCCCATAACCAAAGAGATGGAGCATCAATCGCCCCACCGGATTCGCCGAATGACGACAGTAGTGAAGGACTTCGCCAAATGAGCGATAGCGGGTTTTGGTGACATCGAGCATGAAGGCGGTGATCAGATCATTCAAGCAACCGACCGGGAGTTGGCGGGTGCGCAGCGTCTCACGGAGCGCAATAAAAACGGGATGCGCGAGCGTGGACGGTCCCACGGCCTGTCCCATGGCCTCCAACGCACATTGATGGAGCCAATGACGCCATTCCTGCAACCGGTCCATGCGCTGGCCCGCATATTGGGGTTCATCGGCAAAATCGTCCGCGCCACGGGCAAAGGCGTAAATATTGCAGATATGCTGTTTGAGATGCCGCGGGATCCACCACGACACCACGGGGAAGTTTTCGTAATGCCCGAAGGTCACCCGACGCGTATACGCACAGGCCGCTGCCAGGGTGGGACGGGGTGGTGTCGGAGAGCTCGTCGACATATCGACCGTGGATACCATGAACACCGCGCATTGCAAATGTTGGGTACGTCATACGCGGCGCAAGTCATTGAAAGTACCTATGTATTAACGGGCACTTTTCAAAACCTACCGCACCGCATGCCACACGGCGCCAGCGACGGTCCGTTCCACAAGCGCGGGAAGATCGAGTGCGCCTTCGGCGCGGACGAGATCACTGGCACGGCTGCGGGTCGCGGGATGTTGCGGTTCGAGAAAATTGCAGCAGTCCTGGTGCGGTTCAATCGAAATCTCGTAGGTCCCCAGCCGACGGGCCCATTGCACAATCTCGTTTTTATCCATCCCCACCAACGGACGGAGCAGCGGCATGACCACCGCGGTTTCCACCGCTGCCAGATTCGAAAGGGTCTGCGAGGCCACCTGGCCCAGCGAATCCCCGGTCACGATCCCTTCGGCACGCACCGTGTGCGCGATCTGGGTGGCGACGCGCGCCATACACCGGCGATACAGGAGGACTCGATACGATTCCGGCGTCCTGGCAATGATCTCCTGCTGAAATGCGGCAAAGGGGATCATCGCCAATTGGAGCGGTGCATGCCACCTGGCCAGGGCCTGCGCCAACGCCATCACCTTTTCTTGCGATGCCAGATTGGTAAACGGTGCACTATGAAAGTGGAGGAGGACCGGTTCACACCCCCGCTGCATCATCCGCCAGACCGCGACCGGCGAATCAATCCCTGCCGAGAGGAGTGCCACGACCCGCCCGCTCGTCCCAACCGGGAGCCCCGCGGGAGAGGCGATCCGTTCGACACCGATGAGGATCATATGACTCAGGACCTCGATCCAGACGGTCAATGCCGGGGCCGTGAGATCCACACGGGCCCCACATAATTGTACCACCTGGGCGCCAATGCGCTGACAGATCTCCTGGGAGGTGAGAGGGAATCGTTTCTCGGCACGGACACAACGGACGGCAAAGGAAGCGAAATCATGGCCATCGAGCAGCGAGGGCACGGCCGCCGCGAGTTCGTCGAATGAAGGTCCAACAACATGCACCGGCGTGGCGTTTGCCACGCCAAAGATCCTCGAAGCCGCATCAGACAACGTCTGCACCGACTGGTCGCTGTCAAATTCAACGAGAATACGACCTGTCAGCTTTCGAATCCCGCGAATCGCCATGTGGTGAAACTTTGCCCGGATGTTGTCGATCAACCGCGCCTCAAACCGGTGCCGATTCCGCCCCTTCAACACCAATTCACCGTAATGAAAAATCAGATGGCGGCAGGTGTGGACAACAACGGGGACCTGGTGTGAATAGACTGGGGATTGTGGTGCATAAAGTGCTCTCGTCATCAAAAATCTCCTGCGAGATTGTGGAAATAGACGATCTCTCTTTTCATGGCAATACTCATCCACAGCACGATGGGTGAATGTGCATAACTGGCCATATCAGATGGCGGAGATCATGGGAGATTCAATTTTCTGACGAAATCTTTTCAAACAACCTTGACACCACAATATATGGGCCTTAATATGCACAGCACACAATATATAGTGCTTTTATTCGACGGAGTTTTCGCCAAAAATTTGACGGTTCGAGCACATTTTACGCCATTTTTCCTCGGGCCGTTGCCGCAAGGGGGAAGAGACCATGGCAAAGCATGAATCATCATCCATGACCACACACGAGAGGGGACTCACAATCTCCCGTCATTATACTACCCCCGGCATCGATCCACTCGATCAGGTCGAATACACCACTCGACGCTCCGTGATCACGAACCCTGACGGCTCGGTCGTCTTCGAAATGAATGATGTGGAAGTCCCGGCCTCCTGGAGCCAATTGGCCACCGACATTATTGTCTCCAAATACTTCCGGAAACGGGGCGTCCCAGGGGCCGGCCATGAGACCTCCGCACGGCAGGTCGTACACCGGATCGCCCATACGCTGCGGCAGGCCGGGGAATCGCTCGGCGGATATTTCGCGGGCGCAGACGATGCCGCCGCCTTTGAGGCGGAACTCGCATATTGCCTCATTCACCAACATGGGGCCTTCAACTCCCCGGTCTGGTTCAACGTCGGTCTCTATCATGCCTATGGCATTACCGGCAGCGGCGGGAACTGGCACTGGAGTCCATTCAGTAAAACCATCGAAGAAACCGCAGACGCCTATTCCAATCCCCAGGGATCGGCCTGTTTTATCCAGCCTGTGCAGGACGACCTGATGAGCATTTTCGACCTGGCCAAAAATGAGGCGCGCTTGTTTAAATACGGATCGGGTACGGGGACCAATTTCTCGCGGCTCCGCGGACGACAGGAGCGCCTTTCGGGCGGCGGGACTTCCTCGGGGCTCATGAGTTTTCTCGAAGTCCTTGATCGCGGGGCTGGGGCCACAAAATCTGGGGGGACAACACGACGGGCCGCGAAAATGGTCTCTCTCGACATGGACCACCCGGAAATAGCCGATTTTATCAACTGGAAGGCGCGCGAGGAAAAAAAGGTCCGCGCATTGATCGAGGCCGGCTATCCCTCGGATTTCAACGGTGAGGCCTACCGGACTGTCTCCGGACAAAATTCCAACAATTCGGTCCGCATCCCCGACACCTTCATGGAAGCGTACCTCAAGGGCGGGAGCTGGGAGACAACCATGCGCACCACCGGCGAGGTCTGTGACACCTACGAGGCACGCGATCTGATGCAGCAAATCGCTCATGCCGCGTGGATGTGCGCCGACCCCGGTGTTCAGTTCGACACCACAATCAACACGTGGCACACCTGCAAAACCACCGACCGCATTTACGGCAGCAATCCCTGCAGCGAGTTCATGTTCCTCGACAATACGTCCTGCAATCTGGCGAGTCTCAATCTCATGCACTTTTATGACCCAGGCACGGGCCTCTTCGATGTCGCGGCGTATCGTCATGCTACACGGATCTTTTTCATCGCGCAGGAAATCCTGGTCGATTTTGGGAGCTATCCCACAAAGACCATTGCGGAAAAGAGCCACAACTTTCGGCCGCTCGGTCTCGGCTATGCCAACATGGGGACCCTCCTCATGGTGCAGGGGGTCCCGTACGACTCGGACGAGGGACGGGCGATCTGCGCGGCGCTCACGGCCATTCTCACCGGCCATGCCTATCGCACGTCCGCGGAAATGGCTGCGTCCAAGGGGCCGTTTCCGGCCTACACGACCAATCGCACGGCCATGCGCGACGTCATGGTCATGCATCGCGACACGGCCTACCGCATCGACGCCGCGGCCTGTCCCACCAATCTGCTCGTCGCGGCCCGTGAAGACTGGGATCTCGCCCTCGACGCCGGCGATCGCCATGGATATCGCAATGCGCAGGCCACCGTCTTGGCACCGACGGGCTGTCTCGTCGGGGGATCACTGATTCCGACAGAACGGGGACTCGTACGCCTCGAATCGCTCGGCAATCCGCGCGGCGCACAGTGGCAGGAGCTGCAACTCTCCGTCGCCACAGACCAAGGCTCGCAGCAGGCCACAAAGTTCTACGTCAATGGCGTGGAACCGGTCGTGACAGTAGAGACGGTCAGAGGACACCGGATCCAGGGGACACCGACCCACCGGATCAAAGTCGTGGAGCCATCGGGCGAGTGGGCCTGGCGGCGATTTGCCGAAGTGGAAGAGGGAGATCTCGTCCCTTTGGCCATGAGCACACTCGTCGGAGTGCCGCAACCCGTCGACCTCCCGCCTCCACCCGAGGTCTCTTGGACGACAGAGCATCTGCAGATTCCGCGCCGCATGAATGGAGCGCTTGCCGAATTGGTCGGTTATTTCATGGGCAATGGCTCACTCCATGCGAAAGGCTTACGTTTCTGCGTGACGGCCGAGGATACTGACGTTGTGGATCGACTCTCAGCGTTGGCGCAGCGGCTTTTTGCACTCTCTCCGACGATGACGAAGCAACAGGGATATACCGAAGTCATGTTGTCGTCTGTTTCACTGGTCCTCTGGTGGGAGGCCTGTGGATTTTCCAAGCATCCGCCCCACACAACAGAGAGTGGGGCCCCACGGGCTCACGCCCGTGGCACCTTGGAGGAGGCTTCACCTGAGCACGACACCCCCCGGACTGACGTCCGGGGCCCCACGACCCAGCGCGCACCGCGCGCGAGAGGGGGGGACCCAACGGGCTTTGCCCGTTGGGGGGGCAGTGGCGACGACCGAGTCCGGGAACCCGCGAAGCGGGTGGACGAGGAAGTACCCGCAGGCGGAGCCGGAGGGTACGTGAGCCCCTCCAATAGTGGCGAAGGCTATCTTGCGCACATTCCCGATGTCATCCTCCATAGTAACGACCGGGAGATCTACGGGGCTTTTCTCCGCGGCCTCTATGAAGCCGACGGAACGGTCACCAATGGCATCCCCACATGGACCACCGTGTCATTTGATTTTTCGCGTGACGTCCAGGCCTTGGCGCTTGCACTTGGCTACCCCGCCACACGGCGCACGAATATCACGGGATGGGGAAATGCCCCCTGCGCGGTCCTCCGCCTCCTGAACATCTCCTCTGTCGCCCGCTGGCGAGATGAGATCGGCTTCATCAGTCGACGAAAAACTGAGGCCTTGCAGACTCACGATGTGCCACAGGCGGGACACAAAGATCACATCCCGGTCTCACGAATACTCGTGGACCGCTTGGCGCCAGACAACACTCCTCTGCGGAAGAAACTCCTTCTCGCACTCTCCAGAAACAACATGGTCTCGCGTGATGCTGCCGAAGAACTCTATCAGGTCACAAAAGATCCTGAGCTGGGGCGACTCCTCTCCTTCTTCTATGACCGTGTCGCGCATGCCGAGCTCGGGGAAGAAGAGTGGACCTATGACCTCTCGGTTCCCGACAATGTCACCTACATTGCCAACGGCTTTGTGAGTCATAACACTATCGGGCTCCTGATGGATTGTGACACCACGGGGATTGAACCGGATTTTGCCCTGGTGAAATTCAAAAAACTGGCGGGCGGCGGGTATTTCAAGATCATCAACCAGTCGATTCCATTGGCACTCAAGCGTCTGGGCTACACGGAATCGGAGATCACCGATATCGTGCAGCACATCAAGGGGACGTCGACACTCGCCAATGCCCCGGAGATCAACACCGAGCGTTTGCTTGCCAAAGGCGTGAGCCGAGAGGCCATTGGAAAGATTGAGTCCGCACTCCCGGGCGTCTTCGACCTCCGCTTTGCCTTCAACAGTTTTACCCTTGGCAAAGAAGAGGCCTCACTGGAGAGCTTGGGCTTCACCGACGCGCACATCGAGAGGGCCAATCGTCACATTTGCGGCACGATGACTATTGAAAGCGCCCCCCATCTGAAGCCGGAACACCTTCCGGTCTTCGATTGTGCCAATACCTGTGGCAAAGAGGGTCGCCGGTTTTTGCAACCGATGTCGCATGTCAAAATGATGGCGGCCGCGCAGCCATTCATTAGCGGGGCCATCTCCAAAACGATCAATGTCCCGCACAACACGACCCCTGAAGAGATCGAGGCGTTGTATGTGGAGTCATGGCGCCTGGGCCTCAAGGCCGTGGCGTTGTATCGCGATGGATCGAAGAGTTCGCAACCGCTTTCCGCGTCGAGTGAGAAAAAGAAACCGACGACGGACGTGCAACCCGACGCACAACAACCCGAGGCCCCACTCCCCATGGTGGGGCCCCACAGGCTCACGCCCGTGGCACCCTGGGAGGAGGCTTCGCCTGAGCACGACACCCCCCGGACTGACGTCAGGGGCCCCACGGCCCAGCCGCACTGCGGCGCTGAGGGGGAGGCTCCAGCGGCTTTGCCGCTGGAGGGGGCGACGCGAGCCCCTCCAACAGTGGCAATCGCTGATGCCCCCCGCGTCGTCCGGAGGCGACGGCTCCCGAAGAAGCGCCTCGGCTTTACGCAGGAGGCCCGCATTGCCGGGAACAAGATCTATCTCCGGACCGGCGAATACGACGACGGCACGCTCGGCGAACTCTTTATCGACATGCACAAGGAGGGTGCCGCCTACCGCAGTCTCGTCAACTGTTTTGCCATTGCCGTCTCGCTCGGGCTGCAACACGGTGTCCCACTGGAAGAATACGTCGATGCCTTCACCTTTACCCGGTTTGATCCGTCCGGTCCCTGCGATCATCCCAATATCAAGATGGTCACATCGGCGATCGACTACATCTTCCGCGTCCTGGGCATGGAATACCTGGGACGCACCGACTTTGTGCAGATCAAGCCGGAGGAGGATACCCACGTTGAGGAGCCGCGCCCACCACAACTCCAGGGCAATGCCCGCAAAGTCGCACGGACCCTCGACAAACTGACAGGGAGCCTGCAGGTATCCCCCAACGGCGCCAAGGGGGGCCACGAGCCACTCCAGACGAACGGACAGGCCAATGGAAAGACCAATGGCCATGCACGACCGTCCGTACCATCAACGGCGGAGGCCCATCCGATCGTCATCCCATCAACGAGTCAGGATACCGGCACGGCCAGTGGACTGCAGACGGCGAGCAGCGGTGCAACGTCCGTGGTCATGAGCGAACATCTCTCAGGCATGATGGGCGATGCCCCGTTCTGCGATCAGTGCGGGAATGTCACGGTCCGCAATGGCAGCTGCTATCGCTGCCTCAACTGCGGGAATTCGATGGGCTGCTCCTAATGGGTACGTCATACACCTTGTAACTTGCTGAAAAATGAGGACTTTTTTACACGTTCTGAGATCCCAAAGCATCGGCTAGAACGCTTGCGTTTTCAATGACTTGCGCCGCGTATGACGTACCCGGCATAGCCACCGGCCACATTGAGAGAGGCGCCGCTGATATGTGCGGCGGCGTCTGAGAGGAGGAAATGGACCGCGGGGAGGATCTCGGTAGAGCGGGTGAATCGCCCCGCGGGGAGTGTTGTGGCATCAATCGATCCTTGCGTATTTTCCAGATACCCCGGCGCAATGAGATTCACCGTCACGCCATCGGCAAAAGCGGTTTGTGCATAGGCGCGCGTGAGCGCAAGGTTGCCGCTCACGGCAATGCGATAGGCCACGGAATGTGCCCCGTGGTAGACGCGATCGCAACCGACACATCCCATGATGATGACCCGGCCCCAACCACGCGCGCGCATGCGGGGAATGAGCGTGCGACAGAGATGAAACGTCCCTGACAGCGTTCCCTGCAGGACCGCGTCCCATCGTTCCGGGGTCAACTGGTCGATCGGCTCCGTGTCATACTGGCTCGCGCAGTGCACAAGGATGTCGATCGGCCTCCCGGCCTCCAATCGATCGATGGCGAGCACCACGGCGTCGGCATCGCCAACGTCGAATGCCGTGCTGCTCGCGTCATGGCCCGCATCGCACAAGGCGCTCGTGGTCGCCGTGAGCGCTGCTGAAGCATGCGCCCCATGCACGACAACGGCGGCTCCCCGTTCGGCCAAGGCACGGGCAATCACCGCCCCCAGACCGCGGGAGCTGCCGCTGACAAGGGCCCGTCGACCCTGGAGGCATTGCGTCTCGTCTTTCATACGACCCGCACCATATACAAGTTGCCTCAAAATGCAATTTTCAGTACCACTGGAGGCTATGATGGCCACACGACGCGGACCCCCAAAGCCTGCCGGACAGCGGCGAGAGGAAAGCCGGTCACGCGGACCGAAAAAAAAATCGGTGGCGATGCAGATGGGAAGCCCGCCCTCCTGGACATGGGGGGACCGGCTCGTCGGTGTCCATTGTTCCACGGCCGGCGGCCTCGTCACCGGCATCGCCCGTGGCGCGGCGCTTGGGTGCACGGCCATCCAGCTCTTCACCAAAAACAACAACCGATGGCTGGCGCCCCCGCTGGCTGGCGAGGAGATTCGCGCATTTCTCACGGCATGGACCGACTCGCCGATCCGTTTCATCATGGCGCACGCCGGGTATCTCATCAATCTCGCCTCGCCCGACCAGAAGATCACCGAGCAATCCATGGAATCGATGCGCACGGAAATCCTCCGTGCGGAGATGCTCAAGATCCCCTTTCTCGTGATCCATCCGGGCTCGCACAAAGGGACCAGCGAAGGCCTCGGCATCCGTTATATTACCGACCGCCTGAATATCCTCCTCGACGAATCAACCTTCAGTAACACCCGGATTCTCTTCGAGGGGACGGCCGGTCAAGGCCAGTGTATCGGACACCGATTTGAACACCTCCGGGATCTCCTTGCAGGGGTTCGGGACATCGATCGCGTGGGCATCTGCCTCGACACAGCGCACCTCTTTGCCGCAGGCTACGACTTTCGGACCGCATCGACCTATGCGGCGATGTGGGAGCAGTTTGAGGCCATTGTGGGCCTGAAATGGCTCTATGCCCTCCATCTGAACGATACGACGCGCGAGCTCGGCGCCCGCGTGGACCGGCATTCCCATATCGGCGAGGGGATGCTGGGGGCCAGGGCGTTCGGGTTCCTGATGCGCGACGAACGCCTCCACCATCTCCCCATGGTGTGCGAGACGCCCAAGGGGAAGACCGATGTCGAGGATCGGACGAATCTGGAAAAATTGTACCGGATGACTCAAAGATAAGAAACATCTCGCCGCTATCCCATCATCGCTCTCCAATTGACAGGGGTACGGCCATCCAGTAGCGAACGCCGCAAGGAGAGTCTCTCATGAAAATACTGATCTGTGATGGCTTGGATGCCGAGGCCGTGGTGGAACTCAAAAGGGGCGGCCACACGGTCGACCTACACAAGGGGATCACCAAAGAGGAATTGCTCGAAGTCGTCCCGCAGTACGATGCCCTCGTGATTCGCAGCGCCACCAAAGTCACCGCCGAGGTTTTCGAGCGGGGCACGCAGCTCAAACTCGTGGTCCGGGGCGGCGTCGGTCTCGACAATGTCGACAAGGCTGCGGCAACGGCCAGGGGCGTCACGGTCAGGAACACGCCGGCCGCAACCTCCATTGGCGTGGCCGAGCATGCGCTCGCGCTCATGCTCGCCTGTGCCCGGCAGATCCCGAAGGCATATGCCTCGCTTGCCAGTGGCAAGTGGGAGCGGAAAAATTTCTCGGGCACGGAGTTGTACGGCAAGACCCTGGGACTCATCGGCTTTGGGCGGATTGGCCAGGAGCTCGCCAAACGGGCCAAGGCCTTTGGGATGCGCGTGCTTGCCTACGACATCCAGTGTGATGACAACGCTGTGCGACAGTGCGGCGTTGAACGCGTGCGCGAGCTGCACCAGCTCCTACCGCAGGCGGATTACGTCTCGCTCCACACGCCGATCACCGATGCGACGCGACAGATGATCAACAAGGAACGCCTCGGCCTGATGAAAAAAGGGGCCTGCCTGATCAACACCGCGCGCGGAGGGTTGCTCGACGACACGGCCGTGGCCGAGGCGCTGCGCAGCGGGCAGTTGGGAAGCGCCGGGCTCGATGTCTATGCGACCGAGCCGCCGCCCGCCGGCCACCCGCTCATCGGGCTCCCCACTGTTGTGGCCGTCCCGCATCTGGGCGCGTCCACCGTGGAAGGTCAGGCCCGCGCGGGCCTCGAGGTGGCGCAGATCGTCAACCAGTTTGCGCAGCGATAACGTATTGCAACGTTTCCGGTCGCCGTGAAGGGCACTGCCATGCCGCTCACACCGTATGTCCCCCGAATCAAGATCGTCCCGCTCAAGACGTGCGTGGCCCATGAAGGGGTCGTTGCCGCGTGGGTCACACAGATTGCCTCCAGCCTGCGCGACGAAGGGGTCATGAAAAATCCGATCATTGTGACCAAGGCCGGACGTGCAGGCCGCCGCATCGTCATCGACGGCATGCACCGCTTCGCGGCGCTCCGCCAGCTCGAGATCCCCGATGTCGCCGTCTACGAAATCGATTATGCCGATGACCAGATCACCCTCGGCGGATGGGATGTCCTGACCTTCCGGCCCTTTCAGGCACGGACATTTCTTGCGCACCACTTCCCGCGCTGCCGAATCGAGACCACCCGGGAACTCGCAGTGGCCCAACGGACGGTGGATGCACGGACCGCGCTCGTGGCGGCCCGTGATCGTCGCCAGACGTTTTACCTCCCCGTGCCACCGCGCACGATTTCCGTAGAGGACTGTGTCCGCGAGGGTCGCCGCCTCGACGACGCGCTCGACGCCGAGGGTTATCGCCCGGTCTACGTGGCCGACACACTTGCCCATGCCGATTTCGCCCGCACGCAGGCCACGGGACTCCTCATCCGTCCGCATTATACCAAGCAGGAGATCATACAGCGTACGCTGGCCGGAAAACTCTTCCCGCGCAAAAGCACGCGCCACATGATCCCCGGGCGTCCCTTGCGCGTCGATGTCGGCATGGCCCTCTTACGCGCCCCCATCAGCCTCGCGGCCAAAAACCGTCTCCTCGACGAACATCTCCGCTGGAGCTACGAAGCCGACCGGATCCGCTACTACCCCGAGTCGGTCTTTGTCTTTTCGGATTGAGGGGAGACAACAATCCGTATAGGATATGATATGATGCATTCGGAAGCAGACCGGATCCAACGACAGATTTTCAAGAAAATGTCCCCTGCGGAAAAAATCTCGCTGTTCCATCAATTACGCATGACGGCATGGCGCTTGAAGCGCGCGGGCATTCGCCAAAAACATCCGACATGGTCCATAAACCGTATCGAGGACGCGGTCCGTCACTGGTTTTTATATGCAAGAAGTTAACTACATCACCCTCTTCACAGCCCCCCTGGATCGGCTGCACATTCCGTACATGATTACGGGCTCCATGGCGACCATCCTGTATGGAGAACCCCGACTCACGCACGATATCGATATGGTATTGGCTTTGCCCGAATCAGCGGTCACAGCGTTCCTCGAGAGTTTCCCGCAGGAGACCTTTTACTCTCCACCACGGGAAACCGTTCTTTTAGAACTACGCCGCACGACCCGTGCACATTTCAACCTGATCCACCATGCCAGTGGCTTTAAGGCGGATTGCTATCTGGCGTCCCGGGATCCACTCCATCAGTGGGGGCTGCAACATCGCCGTGCTGTGGCACTGGATACAGAGACCACAATTTGGGTGGCCCCGCCAGAATATGTCATTATCCGCAAGTTGGAATATTACCGGGAGGGAGAATCGGCAAAGCATCTTGAGGATATCCGTCGCATGCTCCCGCACCTGACAGACCTCGACCGGCCATGGCTGGAAGCACAGCTGAGCCAGCGGGGTTGCCTCTCACTCTGGCATGCGCTCCAGCGATAGATGGCGTCGATAAAGGCATTCTGACGCGGGGCTACGAAGCCGACCGGATCCGCTACTACCCCGAACAGGAAAATGTCCCCTGCGGAAAAAATCTCACTCTTCCATCAATTACGGAGGCCGAGATCACGGTGCTTATTCCTTCGGCATCGATGCGGCCAGTTCGTCCAACAAGGCGACGACTTCCTGCGGATATCCCTCAAAATCATTTGCCTGAAGGTAACTCAGGCCGATGCGCTCCGCGGGGACGGGCCGGAGTTCCGGGAGGAGCAACGGAATGGCGGCACGCTCACTCATCTGCTGATAGGATTCAATGCCATCGCCGAGCAACATTAAACATGCAACAGCAGGGAGATAAAAGGCCAGCGATTCCCCACGGAGCCTCCAACGGGCGCGACTGAAGAATCGCGGTGGCTCTTCGTGTAGCAATTGGCCCATCAAAGTGACACTCTTTGCCATCTCGTTGACCGCGTTTTGCACACCTTCCGGACTGGTGTCCACTCTGCGCCTTTCCCCTCGTGTCGCTCGTGCGTTACCTTGCGTCGCCACAACATCCGTCGATTGTTGGGTACCTCCATCACCATCCTCACCATTCTCCGCGGCCATTCCAAGCATCTCTTTCGCGGATTGCACTTGGGACCCTGCCACGTTTTCGAGGGCCCCGCGGCGTGCCCGTTCGTACCGATGGCGGCGTCGGCGAAGCAAACTCCCGGCAATCATAAACCCGATAAACGCCCCCCACCCGGAATATCCCGACAACAAGTGAAAGTTGTCCCAGAATCGCTGCCAGACGCTCCGTATGGCAACCTGATAGAGATCGAGCATCCCCGGGGGCTCGTTTGGCATATACTGCGCCAGCGGATTCTCCAGGGAGGCCCTCAGGGTCGCTTCATAGTCTGGACTCCGATACCGATCCATCAATTCACAGAGATCGCCGCGGATCAGCGACTTACTGGCCAGTAAACGCGTCATCAAAATGGCCCGCTCTTCGTCTGTTTCCCCGAAACCTTGATCGAGCAATCTACGCACATGACGCGCATGGAGCACCATGGCCTCGGCATTTTCTCCTTGAATACGGACGAGATGCTCTCCCAACCGTTCGGGCATATTTTGGCACAAAAATTGCCGCCCATCACTGAGCGGAATTGTCTTGGTCACTTCTGGATAGGCCAGATCGACGCGCACTTCTCTGGCAATGGCCTTGAGGGTTTCACCCGTGTGAAGCAAAGCGAGCTGCATTCCCTCTGCAACCGTCGCACCCCATGCCGCTTTATCGTCCGCGGAATGCCCATCGGCAAAGGCAAAATGATTCAGCAAGACATATGCCACCACGAGCCCTGTTTCCGCAGCCTCAACCCCCTTGAACATGCCGAGCACGGTATCGTGAACCTGTTGTGGGTCATCCAGACCGCCTGCGGCTTCGAGCCGCGCCATTCCCTCTTGAAGAGGAACCGCAGTGCTGTTCGCGGCATCGGTTTGCAGGTCGGGAGTGATCTGGATCCCGTCACCAATCACAAAACCTTCTGCTACTGCAGCGGGGGGGGGTGCCGGTTCTGCGGAACAACCCGTCATACTGAACGCGTATAACAAGAGACTGAAAAACCCAGCTCTCAGGGAAAACCCCGCCGCGCCCACATCCGCAACATGGCTCATCGCGGATACTGTGGGCGCTTGAGCGGTGTCTGTCTTGGCAAATTGCCTTGCCGAGGGTGTGGAATTGATATGAGCGATCGAACTACGCGACGGACGTAACGCGCGCGCATAACCATCAAACGACCGACGACCAGCCGGGTCCACTGCGAGGCCCTCGGTCACGAACAGCCGCCCCGAAGGGGTTTGAACGCCCAGCGCTGGACGGGCCTGAAGACACAGCTTCACGGTATTTGCACGATAGTGCGCCGCAAAGGGGCTGGAGGGACTGGCAGGGCTTCTGCGCAGATACGGCTGTGAACGCGACATGCTTCCTCCCGACACACCTATTATCGGCAGTACCGACAAAAAGTTGCGCCCGGAGGAGGGAAAAGATCACGGCTCTTATTTCATGCCTCGTTCTCGTTTTCGCGCATCGATAGCCGCTCGATGGCCGTGGGCCGTCTGAATGAGGGTATGAATATCCACTGGCAAGCGTTTGGCATACTCTGTAGGAGCGAATGGCGTGCTGTCATATCTCACGCCCGCCAATTGCTCTTCGGTTATTACTCCACTTTTCACGAGAATGTCCGGAAACTGATCGACCTCTTCAGGAGTGAGAGTTTCACCATTCTTCCATTTGGCCGCCGCGTCCAAGAGGATGGCCATTCCACGGGTTGGGTGTACACCCTCAATCTCCAGTGCCACGATCTCCTGGTCGGTCAATGCCGTCCATTCAGCGGGTTGCCGCGCATCCGCGATCCTCAATGCCTGCATGAGATAGCAATAATTCCGGGCTTTTTCCCCTCCATCGGTCGCACGGCGGATCGCGCCGGCATATTCGCCCGCTTTCTTCTTCGAATATGTTCCCTGTTGGGCCACCATGTTTAACTCTGGCGAGGTGGTGAGCATATTCCCAAGGAAAAAATCCCATGTGTAGACCGGGAGACCAGCCACCGCAAAAGCAAAGCGCGTCGGGATGTTCGGGAGGATGTTCACAAAGCTTCGTCTGGAGACTCTATCCACCACCTCTTCCGGAATGTCACGACCGCCTTCCATGATCATGATCCCCAAAACACCCAATGCCGCAGTAATAGAGGAAAACTGCCCCGCGAAAGCCAGTTTCCTTGGCGATCGCAAAATTTGCCATGTACCAAGGGCCCCTCCAACAACACGGGTCGATACAGCGGCCAAGGAGCGATAGACGGCACGCGTCACCATCCCAGCCTCTGGGGCAAGGAACTCCGCTCTTGCAAAAACCCGTTGGACCCCCTCCGCACTCTCGGCCAATGCCGCTATGTCTGGATGCGCAGCGGCAACGCGTCGCGCTGTTCTCGCAGCGTTCCCAAGCTCTCTGACCTCTCTCCATTCACGCACGGCACGGGTGAATTGATTGTCAATGATGACAGGATTATCCTGCAAGACCCGTGCAAAAGGATTGGGAGCTCCATACTGCCAGCCGTGTCTCAAATGATATTGCACGCGCCCGAAGAAGCCCTCTGGGGGCGTCGAGATACTGGCCCGATACTGCGCCGCTGCAGTTCGTCCTGTAGTCCACCACGCTTCCAATGTGTGGCCAATGCCCTGTGCAAATGCCTGACGGACTCCTGCTGCCGCGTGTGCCAATCGAGTCCCGCCTGTCGCAGGTGCCACGACAGGGGCATGGATGATCCGGCGAATATGACCGAGAAGACTGGCGACTCCCTCCTCCGCACGCCAGAGTGGGTCATTCAACATGCGAGAGAGTGGCCCTATGACCGCCCACCCCTTTGCAGAGCCTGCCCACGTACCAAAAAATGATACGGCAAAGGCAAAACTGAAGACGTGGCCGTGCCAATTCCAGAAATCGAAATGGTCCCAAAAGCCCGTGCGCGGGGCCTTGCCGTAAATTTTGGTATCTGCGGCCTCTTGCAAGGCAGAGTTTTCGCTGAGCGTATAGTAGAGGCCGTAGAACATCGCAACCACCGCTGATACGGAAAATGCCAAATTCCTTGCCGGAATACGCTGTGTTGGATTGCTCGGATTCAACATCGTATTGGCCACAGGATGGCGATACTGGCTGGCAATATAGAGGAGCGACAGCGCGAACTCGGATCCCATGACAATATTTCGCCATTGATCGATCGTGGCCGGTTCGATACCGTTGAACGCAAAGAGTTTCATGAATTTCTCGGGAGTCGCGAGGACCTTTGAATCGACCAGATAGCACATCAGCGCCAATGGTGCGAGTTTCTGGGCAATCACCTGACCAGCGAACTGTCGCACGGACAAAATGGCACGTCGTGTGAGGGCCCGATAGGCGGAGTGAATCCCATAAGTCAGGGCGCTCCCCAATCCGAGACGGACGGACCAGTCAACCAGCTCCCGATTGTTGCCAAACCACCCGGCGCCCGCCTTGCTATTCAGCGCACGGCACGCCACATTGGTGCCGTGTTCATCTACACAGACCCCGAGGGCCTCTTGCGCTACATCGACGCCAAGGCCCAGGGTATACCGATCGGCGGTGGTCAAACCACGAATCGCAATCCGGAAAAATGCTGGCAGCTGTAAGGCCCACGACAGTCCCGGGATTTTTTCCCAGTTTTCTTCAGCAGCGAGGGCGCTGACAACGGCCAAGTAACCCCCGGGATGCACATCTGCCGGCGTACTATTGGGGATGGCGACTCTGACGTCCGGGAAAACGACCGCATTCGCTTCCAGGGCCTGTCGAAGTTGTTCTGCCGTACTGGGCGCTTCTCCAGCTTCCGCAGGCGTTGATGATGCGGCGGATGCGACTACGGAAGCGGGCGCGGATTGGCGGTATTTGGCAAAGGTCGCCATGGCACGGTCGAGGGCGTCAAAATCGGCTGGCGTGGCATGTGCGAAGATCTTTTTGATCTGGTCGTCGTAGAGGGCGTCGAAACCGAAGAGGGCGGCCGTGAGCATCATCACTTTTTTCTGGTCGACCTTCAGGGGCTTGGATTTGCTATTGTTGATGGTGACCTGAGCCGGATCTCCGCATGCCTCGCCTGCGGTGCATGCCTTTGACCAGACCGTACCATTGTGAAAGAGGGCGGTCTCCTCGCGACGTGTCTCAGCGTTGGTAGCCTTATTATAGTATTGATTCACGACACCGATGCAGCCATCAGCGACCGTATCGAAGAATGTGGATGAATGCGCTGTCTCCTCGGTAAAAGGATCGAGGTCGACAAATTGTCCTTTATCGTCACTCTCTTTGATCAATGTGACGCCGAGAAATTCGTTGATGTCGCCGCGTAGCTCCGGTGTGATCGTGTACGATTTTTTTGCCGCTGCCAGGCCCCGAAATGTCACCATCGCCGCTTCCAACAGCTTGGCGTCTTCGGTCGTGGCCGAACGCAATATGGCGGCCTGGCTTGTCTGGCCCCGGCCCCCGTCGTGCAAGGCCCCGAAGCCAAAGAGGGCGGCCACGAAGGCCATGTAGCGTTTCTTGTCGATCGTTTCGCCGGCTACGGCAAACCCGCTTTCCGTGGCAGGAGTGCAGATGGCATAGTCCGCTGAACAGGTCTGGGCATGGCCCTGCTCGGGCGCTCTTTTCTTCGCCGTGGAGAAGATCGCGTGTTCATAGACCCGGCCGTCAGACAATGACCGTCGGACACCGATGACCCCATCTTCTCCCCCACTGAGAAATGATTTGGTATTGGCATCGGCGTAGGTGTCGATGACTTCGGAATTTTTATCGTCGTCTGAAAAGAAGGCGGTCTCCAGGAACTGATTTGCCGCTGCGATAAAACTCAAGTCTATTCTTTTGCTGTCGCCAATGCCCATCGCTCGCTCCGTTGTCTTGGGGGCGAAAACGCGGGATTTCCGCCCTCCTTACTTGTCCATCGGCAGCGCGAAAAAAAAGTTGCGTGGTTTTTTTTGTTGATGGTGGTCGATCAGCACACGGTACAGGTGATGTTCAATAGCACTGCACGATAGCTCAAGGGGCCTTCGCACAAAGGAGGCCTCTTGCAGAGACCGCTGACGGGACGCGATGCAATGTAACATGTTGTGATTACTCATCTTCTGCCGTGACAAAGCTCGAAGGCATCTGCGGGTGCCCGACTGGATCGTCATCGAACGACACTGGTGGGGTCCGTGGTGCCCCTGTCATCATCACACTATGCCTCAAGCGGATTGATGAGGGTAATGTTCGCAAAGAGGCGAAAGTCGGTGTCGGCGGTATAGATGGTCGAAATGCCATGTTCCGTCATTAATGCAACATGGTGCGCATCATGTAAAATATTCCCTCGTGATTTTCCGCACTGATGGACGATGCGATGCAGGGTGTCCAAGTGGTTCGGCAATTCCTGCACAATCATCACATTGGGAGCTTCCATAAATTTGGCGACGTTTTCTCTGGCGTGTTCAAACAGAATCGCCCCAGACGGGAAAAGTCTGGGCTGGGTGACCACCCGCAAATACTCGTATACCACCGACCAGCTCATCGCATACTGCGAGTGGCTTTTGCGGCATGCCCGCAAGAATTTCAGGGCCACCTTATGCTCCGGAAAAGCCGGGTACGTGGCATAGACAAAAATGTTGGTATCGATAAACCCGCTCATTTCGTCGACCGATCCAAGAGATCCAAATACGTCTCGCGGTCCGAAGGATCAAAAGCCGGTGAGGGTTTGGCCGAAGCGGTGTGCCATTGAAGCGACGCACGGATTTTTTTTCCCTTCATCACCGTCAACCCCTTGCGAATGACATCGTTGACGAGATCTTTAAAGCTGCAACGTTGCTCGTGCGCCAAGATTTTCAGCTCGGTCTGCAAGGCATCGGGGAGATGGATGGTGGTGCGGCTCACACATCAAGGGTCTCATCATGGCATCTTGATGTCAATGAAAAAGCATCAAGATGCCTATTACGATGTTTTCTTGATTGCGATGAGGCGATGGCCGTCGGTCTCGTAGCGGGCCTCGACCACGTCACCGACGATGAGCGTACCGATGGAGAGTGTCCCCCGGCGCAAGGTGCGGACGGTCTGGGTCTCTTTCTCGCGGATCTCCACGGTATCGGGCGTCACCCGGATGAGTCGTCCGACACAGGTGACGGCCCCGACAGACGTGGCCGCTGCTGGCTGGTGCGGGACCGGAGCGACCGCGGGTGGTGTGAGTGTATCTGCGGGCGGCGACGGAAGCGGCAGGGGTGGGGCATCGGACACGGGAGGAGGCAACTGGGGGAGAGGTGGAGGCGGTGGCGATGTGGCCGGCAACAGGGGCGGCGCGGACGTGGTCTCTTCGGCAGGCGCCGGGGGCAATAGGGGCGGCGATGTCGCCGGTGGTGTCACCGCCTCCGCTTGCGACACATCCTGGGCCTCCGACGGAGGGACGGTCCCCACCTCGTGCGCCCCCCCTTCCCCGCCAAAGCGTTCGGCCTGCAGGTCCTCCCAGGCCCGCTTCACAATATCCGGACCCACCCGCTCCAAGGGGACCTTGGAGAGGTCCTCGGCATGGACAACGCCCATGCCGCCAGCGAACATCGCACTCAGCAGTACAAATCCGATCATTGCACGGCGATATCGAGACATGGACTGTACGGTAGCACAAGCCGACCATCTGGGGCAATCGATGATCTCCGACGCACACCCATCGATGGTGAGGAAGGACGGGTGGCATGGGCGGAGGGGTTCCCCCGTCAGCCCGCAGCGCAGCGAGGACTGCCGGGGGAGGAGCCCATGCCACCCGTCCTTCCTCACCATCGATGGGTGTGCACCGCAGTCGACCCTAGACATTGCGACCGCTCACATGCTACCCCGCCACGATGTCGTTTTCTTGGGGGCGATGGAGCCGGTGTCTTGAACGACGTGCGATCGCCATTTCTCTCGCCTCGATCCTCGTCAGCCTCGTCAGCCTCTTCCTCGTTCGCGACCTTCCCATCCATAGTGATTTCAAAAAAATGCTCCCGCAGAACTCCCGGAGCGTCAGGGAACTCGAGCGCATTGAGGCCCGCGTGACCTCGACCTCGACCCTCCATCTCCTGGTGGGGGCCCAGGATTTTGCGGCGATCAAACGGTTCATTGACGACTTCGTGGCGCTGGCCCCAACGGCGCTCGGGGATCTCGTCGATCGTGTGGAATACAATGCCACGCCCGTGATCGACTTTTTCCGGCACCACGAATGGCTCTATCTCGACCTCGAGGACCTCCAGACCGTCAAGGACCGCGTCGCGCAGCAGATCAACTATGAAAAGATGCGGCAATCACCGCTCTTCATCGACCTGGGTGCGCGACCATCACTCAATTTTGACGACTTGCAAAGCAAAGTCCACCGACACCACCGCGACCGTCCCAATTTTCGGGAGGGCTATTTTACGAATCTCGAGCAGGACCTCGCGATTGTCGTCCTGAAACCGACGGTGGGGGCCACCGACGTGAAAACCGTAAAATACCTGATCCAGCGGGTGCAACAGGTGGTGGACCAGCTCGGTCCACAGCGCTATCACCCCACACTGCGGACCGGTTTTGGCGGGCGCTATCAAAAACTGGTCGTGGAATACGAGACGATCGTCGGGGACATGCTCCGGACGATCGTCCTCTGTGTGCTTCTCGTCAGCAGCATCGTGGGGCTCTACTTCCGCCGCCTCCGCGTGATTGTGCTGATGGTCGGGGCGGCGGGCATGGGGACCCTGATGGCGCTCGTCAGCGCCCGCCTCACGATCGGCTACCTGACGGCGCAGACCGCCTTTCTCGGCTCGATCATCCTCGGGAACGGGATCAACTACAGCCTCATTGTCATGGCCCGCTTTCTGGAGGAATGCGGTGCAGCGGGCACGTCGAACAGTACCGCGCTCGCGACCGCGCTCTCTCGCACGTGGCGCCCCACGTTTGCCTCGGCCCTCACGACCTCACTGGCCTTTGCCGCGCTCGGGATCACGAACATCCGCGGTCTCAACCAGTTCGGCCTGATCGGGAGCATCGGCATCATGGCCTGCTGGGCCGCCACCTTCAGCGTGCTACCGGCATGGATCGTCGTCACACAGCGGCTCCGTCCGCTCCGCAACACGGCACACAACAACGGCCCGCCGTTCGGCTGGCTCCTGCGGCCCATTGCCGCCCTGGTGTCACAGCGACCGCGTGCCGTGCTCCTCGGCGCCGTGGGCGTGACCATACTCTGCGTCATTTCGGCGGTACGCTATCTCCCCGCGGCCCTCGAGTACAATTTCAACAACCTTCGGTTCCGTCCCGCCGCCCCGGCAGAGACCTGGGAGGCACACGCCCGCGACAGCGCCGATGAAATCTTCGGCCAGTCCGCCTCGCCGGCAGTGCTGCTGGCCGATCGCATCGATCAGGTCCGTCCGCTTTGCGCGGCCATCGAAGCACGCGCGGCCTCGGTCGTGAACGCACGCGGCGACCCGCTCGTGGATGAATGCCGCTCCATTTTCTCCTTCATCCCCCTGCACCAACGGGAAAAACTGGCGCTCCTTGCCGAGTTGCGCACACTCCTCGACGATGAATCTCTCGCGACACGCACGCCCGAGGAAGAGGACCTCCTCGCGCGGCTCCGCGCCACGGCGGAACTGGCGCCCATCACCCAATCCGATCTCCCGGCGCTGCTGCGCGAGGTCTTCCGGGAAAATGACGGCCGCGAGGGACTCGTCGTCTATCTCTACCCCACACGGATCGCCAATCTGTGGGATGGTCATGAATTGGTGCAATTTGCCGATCTGATCCGCCGCGTTCAGCTGCCGGGCTCCGAGACCATTCATGCCTCCGGGGAGTCCGTGATTTTTGCCGATCTCCTGCATGCCATCGTCACCGAGGGACCGCGCACGACCCTCTCTTCCTTTCTGCTCGTCCTGCTGGGCATCTGGATATTGTTTCGCCGGCAGCGCCGCGCTTTCTTCTCGATCATCGGCGTCTTGTGCATCGGGATCCTCTGGATGATCTGCCTCTTTCCGGTGGTCGGAGTGAAACTGAATTTTCTCAATTTTGTCGCCCTCCCCATCGCCTTCGGGATTGGCGTCGATTATGCGGTCAACATTTATAGTCGCGCCACAGAGCATCCGGGCGAGACCGTCCGCGAGGGCCTGCTCCACATCGGCAGTGTGGTCCTCCTCTGCTCACTCACCACCATGTTCGGCTATGCCGTACTCATGGTCTCGCGCAATCGCGCGCTGGCAAGCCTCGGCACGGCCGCACTGCTGGGCGAACTCGCCTGCCTCACGAGTGCCCTCTGTGTCCTGCCGGCCTGGCTGGCCTGGCGAAGGCCGGTCCCCGCGCACGCAGGGGAGGAGCCGCCCTGTCGGACGTTCCCATTGGACGAAGCGGCGGGATCTGCTACACTGATGGTTCATGACCATTGCCACGGAACTGATCCACAAGCTCCCCAAGACCGATCTCCATGTCCATCTTGACGGATCCCTGCGGCTGTCGACATTAATCGAACTCGCAAAACAGCAGCAGGTTGAACTCCCCTCGTACACCGAAGAGGGACTGAGGCAACTGGTCTTCAAAGACCGGTATCAGGGGCTCCCGGATTATCTGCACGGTTTCAAATATACTTGCGCGGTCTTGCGCGATCCCGAATCGCTGGAGCGGGTGGCCTGTGAGTTGGCACACGACAACATGGACGAGGGCGTGCGATACATCGAGGTCCGCTTTGCGCCGCAACTGAGCACCACCCCCACCATGGACCTCCGCGACGTGCTGCAGGCCGTCCATCGCGGGCTCGAACGCGCGGCCAAGGGAATCAACCAACGCGCGGCCATCCGGTCGGGGAGGGAACCGCGCTTTGCCTTTGGCATCATCGGCTGTGCCATGCGCAAATTCACCCCGGCGTTCTCGCCATACTTCGCGCAACTCTCGGCCGTCCATCCCTATGCCCAACCCGACCAGCTCCACGCCATGGCCTCGGACGAACTGGTGCGGGCCCTCGTGGCGGCCCGCGACCACGACGGCGTTGCGGTCGTCGGGTTCGACCTCGCGGGCGAGGAAAAAGGCTATCCCGCCGGGAATCACATGGCCGCATTTCAATATGCGCACGCTAATTTTCTGAAAAAAACCGTGCATGCCGGCGAGGCCTATGGCCCGCCGAGCATCTATCAGGCCGTTGCCGACTGCCATGCCGACCGGATCGGCCACGGGACCCATCTCTTTCGGGAGGACCTGGTCGATCTGCCAAAGGCCGCCGACCGCGCGCGCTTTGTGGAGCGGTTGGCGGGGTACATTGCCGATCAGCGTGTGACCATCGAAGTCTGCCTCACCAGCAACCTGCAGACCATGCCGGACATCGCCGCGATCGCCGCGCACCCCTTTGGCCGCATGCTGGACGCCCGGCTCTCCACGACGTTCTGCACGGACAACCGCCTCATCTCGAACACCACGGTCACCAAGGAAATCGCGCTGGCCGTCGCGCACTTTCCGATCACCCCGACGGACCTCCGGCACCTCATCGTCTACGGCTTCAAGCGCAGCTTTTACCCCGGGAGTTACCTGGAGAAGCGGACCTACGTCCGTCAAGTCATCGACTATTATCAGTCCATTGCGAATGTGTAGGGCCTGTTGGCAATATCACTGAACTAAACTCCGGACGTTATGAGGAATTGGCTGTTGCCTGCCGGATCACGATTGACAGGAGATTTTTGGCAGGGCATGGAAAAGAAGCCTTGAAGGAAGCATTATATGGGATTTTCAACAATTAAGGCGCGCGGTGTTCTCCGAGTGGGAACGTGTGGTAACTATCCTCCTTTTAGCTACTCGGTTGCAGCTGGTGAGCGTGTAGGGCTCGACGTGAAACTTGCGTTGCGTTTCGGGCAGCAATTAGGCGTGCGTACCGTATTCGTTCCGTTCAAATGGCCGCAATTGATCAATGATCTCAAACAACACCGTTTTGATCTCGCCATGTCGGGAATTAATATCACCGAGAGTCGGCAAGCTGTAGCCACTTTCTCCGATGCCTATGTCACCTCCGGAGCCATGCCTCTGATTGCTCCACATCTTGACGCCCGCACGGTTGAAGAGATCAATCGTTCGGGACTCCGCATTGTAGTGAATCAGGGAGGTTACTTGGAATCCGTGGCCCGCCGTGTATTTGGCAACGCAGCAATATTTACCATTACGGAAAACCTGCAGTTGGGCGAATACGTGGCCAGGGATAACGCCGACGCACTTTTGACTGATAGCCTGGAGGCACCATATATTTTACAGGGCAATCCCACGCTACGCCCCTTGCCTCGCATTACCACCGATAAGCATGCGGCACTCTTCCCGAAGCGTGACAGCGAGTTGAGAGACGCATTCAATCAGCTTCTTCAGCATCTGACACGAACGGGTCGATTCGACCGGCTGAAGGCAATATATGGGATTACAGACTAAGCGTTGCAAATGGTACTTACTTGTTTTCCTCACTATTTCCTTGATGGTGTCTGATCAGTCGTCAGTATTCGCAACCAATGTTCAACAGAAGATTGGCATCGCGGGGAACTTTTCCGGTGGTTCCGATAGTACCAATAATCAGTGGAACAAGTACATTTACCCCGCTGCCCTACTCGCAATGGAAGATTTTCTTCGTCGGCGACCTGAATATGGCGAATACCTGCAATTTCTATTATTGGACTACGGTGGAAAGAAGGAGCGAGTCCTCTCGACAACCCAGCGCGCGGAGGCCGAACACGTGCTTGCGGTCGTGGGGTATGATCAGTCAGAATTTGCGGAAATTGCCGCCCGCGCGCTTGAGGAATTGCGGATTCCGATGATTACGCACACCGCGACCGCCGATCGCATAACGGCAGAGCGAGAATATATCTTCCGCGTTTGTTTTACCAATTCAGTAGCTGCTAAAGAGTTGGCCCGATTTGCCCGCCACCGTCTCAATGTAGAGACGGTTATCTCGTTGCCTATTTCCACTTGCCTCTATTGTACGGACCTCCACAATGATTTTGGTCGACACTTTGCTGCGTTTGGTGGGCGTGTCATTGATCAGCGGTCGGATATCCGAGATCTATACACGACGCCATAAGTAATTGCCGATATATTTAGGATGTGTTATGCCGGGGCATGACATTAAAAATAACCGTCCCGCACGCGGGATTAATATTACAGGATGAAATTCGACGATCTGAAGATGCCCGTTACGATCAT
>JACPFF010000023.1 GCA_016183065.1 Deltaproteobacteria bacterium
ACAGCGCCCAACAGGACGAGGATCTGGCCAAGCGGGGCGATTCATTTACGATTGTCGACGCGTAATGCCCTGCTTCAGCAGGTGGCGCTCAAATCCCTCGCCTTCAGGCGAGGGATGTTTAATATGGCGACATGCGGGTCAAAGGAAAGATCTACCCGGCCAAACATACGCCCATCATTTCCAGAGAGCCTTACGACCAAGCCCAGTCGGTTCGCCTGAGCTGGAACAAGAAGCCGTTCAAGTATTCCGACAAGCCCTTCATCTTTCGGGGTCTCATCAAGTGTGCCCACTGCGGTTGCCCCATCACCAGCGACCTCAAAAAGGGAAAATACATCTACATGTACTGCACCAAATCGAGAGGCCCCTGCGAAGGCTTGCGGATCCGCGAAGAGGAATTGTTGGAACAGATCAAAAACGTTTTCCGAAGTTTTCACATCCCCGAGAATGTCCTGGCAGCGCTCAAAAACCAGTTGGCTGAATCAGTCAAAGCCAAGAAGATTTTTCACGATGAGGCTATCAGTCGGGTCCGCAAAGATTATGACCTCATCCACCTTGCTGGACTTGGCTTCGCGGGCTTATGAACTTTTTGAGAGTTCGAAAGTGGAGCAAAAGCGACAACTCATCAACTTCACGCTTTCGAACCTGGCTTTGAAAGACTCAACTCTCGAATATCAAATAAGAAAGCCGTTCTCCCATTTCGGAAAAACAGCCTCTCATTCACCAATGCGCGCCCAGCAGGATTCGAACCTGCGGCCTTCAGCTTCGGAGGCTGACGCTCTATCCATCTGAGCTATGGGCGCGTATGACCGATCGGCTCCAATCTGCGTCTCTCTATCTCCCCTTCGCGCTGCGCGCTGCGGGGACTTCCTCGCCCCCCACTCGGCTGCGCCGAGCGGGGCCGGGCTCGGTCGCATCTGAGCTATGGGCGCGTGGATGGTGTTTGCGGTTTGCTTAAAGAACATCCATTACGTCGCTGTCAAATGGCAAATGGTGGTTCCTCGTCTCTGCAAGGCCTGTGGGCACTGGGATGACAGTCAGTCTTCGGGCACCACCACGGCTATTGGCTGCGAATGCCGAGGACCAGGGTCGGATAGGGAAACTCAAGGTTGACATCCTGACGGTTCGCCGTCCCATAGAGGACGAGGTCGGTGCCGATCGAGACGGGCCCGGTCACGTGCACCTGCCCCCCGATGGTGATCTGGCCGCCAGCGCCAATGTTCCCTGTGGTCTGCTCGAATTGCTGGCTGACATGGAGGCCAAGACGCGCTTCCAGCGATCCTCCCTCGCCTTCCACAATGGGGATGCGATAGCTTACCTCGGCCCGTGTTTCCGAGGAGAGTTCGTAAATATGCTCGGGTTGGTCGTCGATGGTGCCCAGGAGAGACGAGAGATCGCCGGCGTCGAGATACGGCGTGGCCAAGCTGGCGCCAAGAACGAGGTGTCCATTCGCCCATCGGGTGTGTGACGCAATCGCGATCGATCCCCGCGAGCCGCGCGTTCCGTCACCGGCGAGGTAGAGACTCCCGAGCGAGGGAGGAAACGTGAAACGTGTGGCGAGAATGGCCCCCGTGTCCATGGGATCAGGGCGGAGCACGCGCCCAATGAGCGCCGCAAAGCAACCGTTGCCAAGGCCATCGATTGCAAAGTGTTCACCCGGTCCCACACCGCCGGCGATCGCACACCCTGCGGTCGCCGGGAGCATGGCAATCATCAGGTCGTGATCGGCGGGAATGGGCTCCTCCGCAATCAGATGCGGGAGTTTGTTGACGAAATGGAAGAGTGACCTGAATCCGCCACCAAGCGAAAAGGCGTCGCCCGGTTTCCCCTTGGCACTGATGCCGACATTCGCGGCCGCACTGGCACCGTCCAAAGAGGCGAGTGTGATTTTTCCCCAGAGCGGGGCACGATGGAAAAGCCCGGCGTTTTCACTTTCCAGAAAGGTCTTGGCGGAGAGGATCGCCGCCACATCGGCAACAGCCGGCTGTTCGGCCGCAGCAGGTTGTCCGGTGACTTCTTCGAGATAGTCCGTGGCCCCGGAGCTGGGCCGCAAGACCGCCTCGCGGAGCATCATCCCCTCGCCAAACGTGAAAAACGTGTCGACAATGCCGTACATCATTTCCGATATCGAGGCTGTGCCATCGGCATTCCCCGGTTCGCTATTGTTGTCGCCGAGTCCTGTCTGCAATCCCGCATAGAGAATGACCCCGAGGCGGCTCGAAAATATTTTTTCCTGATCCCCCGTGCGATGGAGATATTGGATACCAAAGCCGAGTTCCGGCGTTACGGGCCAGCGTTCGACGCCTTCGAACGTCAAGAGTCCGGATGTGCTCCGCCGCAGTCCCACAAACGGCGACTCCTCGGGGGGAGGATCAACGACCTCGCCCACAATCGTCTGCGGCGGGGCATCGCTGGTGAGGAGCCCGCCGGACAATTGCAGGCTGTTGGCAATGCCGGGGTAAATGGTCCGCGCACCGTCGCCAAAATACCGACTGACCTGCCGAAATTCGAGATGACCGGAGAACGAGTGATTCTCCGTGAATCCTCCTTCGGTAGGATAGGGAAACTTTTTGCCCGTGGTGTAGACGTCGGATCCTCCGAGGCCAAGTCCCCAGGCATAGCTCCGTTTGTCTGCCGACCGCTCATAGAGCAGGGCACACTCCCAGCCCATGCCACCATCGGCGATCGAGAGATCCGGCAAGAGGAGGAACCGGCAACGGGCCAGGATGCTGCTCCCGCTGTCGAATCCTCCAGATGTGATGTCATCTCCGGCCATCGTCTAATCCTTCACCACGGAAATCTGCGATACCGCGTCCCGTTCATTGGTTTCGAGATCGTAACAGTGCTCGCCTTCCCACTGCTCCGGATCGCCCGTGGGGTCACAGAGCCAGCCATTCATGACGATAAACATGGTCACATCTTTGAACACGAAGGTGAGCGAGGGGCGGGAGCTGAATTTTGCCACACCGACCACCGTTAGGATGCCGGTTTCGTGGTCGAGCGGTCGGCCATGGAGGTAGGCCGACCCCCCCGCATAGGTGTTGTTCGGCTCCGGGCACCCTGCGGGGATCAACCCCTCAGTGTCCTTTGAGAGGAGGGGGATCAGATAGGCCCAGGTGCTGTATGTCTCGCCCTGGAAGAAAAGATTTGCCGTATTGTGCGCGCAGATCGGTGGCGTATCGAGCGTGGGATCGGTCAGATTGATTTTGTATTCCTGCTTGGACACATTGATCCTGGCATCGGGAACGAGATTGGGTTCGTGTGCGGACGTGGGTGGCGCGAGCGTGTGCGTGGTAAAATTGATATGCCAGACCTCGTCCAGGGGCGGGAAGGCGCCCAGCGGACCGCTTGGGTTGTGGAAATAGGTGGGGCCCCAAAATCTCAGACCCAAGTCGAACGCAAAGTGCCCATCGAGGGTATAGGTCCCACCCATGTCACGGAGTTGTTGCGGTGTTCCGCGGCTCGCGCAGAGATCCTGACGGGCGCCACCCGACATGGCATCGGCCTCGTGGAGGCTTGGGCTGTCGAACCGACCGGCCGACGTATAGAAATAGGCGCAGACACCGGTTTTGCCCGGTTCCGTGGGTCCGTTGCCGAACTTTTGTTGCCCCTCGACAGAGCAGGGATCGACCTCTTCGCAGGCCGACGGCTGCGAGGGTCGTTCCTCCTCGGGCGCGACGGGACCGGGGTACGACAGCGAGCCCGTGAAAATCTTGAGATTGTTGGCCTGAAGATCTTCCGGGACATTCGGATAATCGAAAAATTGTCCCTGCATACCCTGTGGCGCAACGGCATCAAAACTGAGATTCACATAATCGCGCAACAACGGATTGTCATACTGTATCGGGAGTGGGCGCGAATCGACCTTGCGAAAGACGGCCGTGATATCGTCGTTGGGTGTCGAAATGATCTCACCGGCTTCATTGACAATGGTCTCCTCATCAAACGGATCGAGGAGAAACGCCCCGGTAAAGAGGAACCGGTCATCGGGCTTGGCCTTCCCCTCGGCAATGAGGAGCGTCAACTCCTTGAGGCTTGGCACCGAGGCGACCGTGGGGAATTGGGTATTCAGCATCATGGACAATGTTTGCGTGATACGGAAAATCGCCTTTCCCTGGCGCGGGGCGATCACCGCCAAGAGCGGGAGGTGAAACTCGGATTGCTGGATCGAGCCGTCACGATTTTTGATCGGCTTCTTATCCGGACCGAGCGGTTGTGTGGTGAGGATCAGTGTGGCCTCGAACTGCCGTTGCGTGGAGGCCCCGGTGTCCGCACGGGCGAAATTGATACAGCCGAAAAAGGGCATGCTCTCGGTGGTGGTGCTGCCGGGGATCAGATCGTAGCCGTTCGGCCCCAGGACCACGGGCGTCGGTGCGGTTTGCACATCAATGATGCCACCGTCGGGCCCGAAAATGGGATTCGTGCATCGCGAGGTCTCGGGTTTGGCGTCGATTTCATCGCGCGCATCGAGCATTTCAAAATACGCGACATCGGGGCCGGTCAGTTGCATGCCGGTGATGCGCACCGCACTCGAGGCCGTCTCTGTGAGTTGAATAAAGAGAGGCACTGCAAGATCGGTCGTCTGCGCGGTGATGTCGCGAAAGGCAAAGGCGGTTCCTTCGGATTGTTCCTTCAGTCCCGTTCCGGTCTTCACGAACACCTGCAGGGCGGGAATATCCTTGATCGACATAGTCCCCTTGAGGGCGAGCGTCTCCGTGACGTTCTCACTGTCGATCTCCAGCGTCGCCTGATCTGTGACACGCGCGCCAACCCCTGCCTGCCGGCCATCGCTCCCCAACAGGTCATCCGGGAGATAGCCGACGACGAAAAATGCCCGCGTGGTCGTGATCGGCGGTTCATGGGGAGGGAGCGTCAACGGAAACGGTGTGACAGATTGCGGTGTGTCATCGCCCACCGTCGCTGCCTGGATATGCGCAGCGGTGAGCGCGTCGATCGATGCCGCAACAACGACAGACGACGGCTGAAAGAGGAACTGTTTCGTCGACCGGCTCTGGGCCACCTCTGCAAGACGCATGGCAGTAATAGTGAGCGGAGCGGTGCCAATGTTGCGAATGGCAAAGAGCCGGCTCGACACTTCGACGGGGGCGGTCTGGCTGCCAAAGTGGATCACACTCGACGGGGCGGTGTTGTAGCGGAGTTCGCAATGATCATCGACTTCATCGATCGGATCGCCCGCATCGTTGATGGTGAGGAGCCGGCAGTTTTCGGTCGCCACCATTGGAGGGGCTCGCGTCGCCCCCTCCAGCGGCAAAGCCGCTGGAGCCTCCCCCTCAACGCCGCGGTGCGGCTGAAACGTGGGCCCCTCCCGGACTGCCGTCCGGGGGGGGGCCACGTCCAGACAGGGGCGACAATCGGTGGGCAGTGGCGCGCCGCCGCAGAGGTGGACCGCACAGGCGAAAAAGGCACGTCGCGGACTGGCGGGCGCAAAGAGGTCGCCCAGGTGCGCCGCGGCAATCCGCGGCAATTGGATCTCCCCGTTCTGGTCGAGCAGATCGATGGCCATTCGACCACTGGCGGCCAGCGCCGTCCCACGGAGCGTGAAGGTATCCGCGCCGAGCGGCAGTTCCTCAGTAATCACCCCCGGACCTTCGATCAGGTTTTGGACCGGCCGGAAGGTGACGCGGATGCGCATCGAACCATCAGCGGGAAGTCGCTGATTGAGTGCGCTCGTGCTCTCCAGATGAAAGACGCCCATCGTGGGGGGGAGAGTGAGCGCAATGGGAGCGGGACTGATGTTGGTGATTTCAAACCGTCCCTCGGCCTCAAAACGGGGACCGACATCGGTCGCGTTTTGCGAGATATAGGTCCCGGTGGAGATCTCCAATTGGTTGCCGTTGGGGATCGGGACCTCGATTTCCCGTCCCTGATTATCGAGCATCAGCTTGGTGACGGAAAATTGGGTCGGCTGGCCGGGCGCGGTCCCGCATGCCTCAAGTGTCGGCGTGATCACCCCCTGCAGGACCGCGGAGAGTTCCGCCCCGAGGAGAAAGGCATCGGCACTCGGAAAGAGGGGCCCCAGGATAGTGCCGCCGACCAGGGTCAGGTGGCCGTCGCTCGTCAACCGGCTTCCGGAGACCGCCGGCAGATCTTCAAATGTGGGACCTCTCTCGGTGGTCAATGTGAAATCGGGGAGCGTCCCGATCTGATCGAGTGCGGAAATGGTGAAATCGAAATGCTCGATGGTGATCTCGCCGCTGTTGCCGATGGTTCCCTCGCCGATATTCGTCCTCCCATCGCCATTGTCACGACCATGAATCGTGATCGGCACAGGGAGGCCGTGCCCATCGATATAAATGTCGGGAAAGGTTTCACCGCGCATGACCACCGTGCTTCCGGTGATTTCCAGTGGAATCGGCGGAACGATACTGCAAAGTGGCGTGCCATTGCTGCCGGTCGCGCCGGCCTCGATGTTGTCGCCCTTGATCATGACGCAGAGTTCTGCCTCGAATTGGAGGGCGCAATGGGGTTCTGTCGGGGCCTCGCTGGGGGCGGGCGGGGGCGGCGGTCCCTCCTCGGCGCTCGGCGCAAAATAGACCGGGAGGTAATCCTTCCCCGGACAGGCCATACAGAGGGTCAGGAGGCCAGGCAACGCGAGCTGGAAAAACGATCGCATCATAAGGAGATACACTCCGAAACATTATCGGACGCATTGAGTGAAAGTTGCGCTGATTTGGTCCGTAATCGGTTGGAGTGAGAAGGCAATACGCGGACGGCCAGCGCGCTGCGGCACATCCGAGGGAGGATGATCCATTAACTCTCTATTATTGTTATATTTTTATGCTTCAATATCGCCGCCTCCTTTGCGGTGATTGACGCAATGTCGATCACCGAGTGACGGATCTTGGTGCAGCAATGCACGCATCATGATCGTTTTCTTCTTCGCGACTATTACAGGGGCTCACGTACCCTGCGGCTCCGCCTCCGGGTACTTCCTCGTCCACCCAGCTTCGCTGGGTCCCCGGACTCGGTCGTCGCCACTGCCCCCTGCAACGCTGCGGGGCGCGCTGGGCCATGGGGTCCCACCTCCGAAGACTCGCTGACATGCCATGCAGATAGCGGTCATCATGTTTTGGCATCGACTTTGCAAAATGCTCCGCAGGAGAGTGATCTAACGATGCAGCGTCCAGCGATCCTTACGCTCTTGGCCGTCGCGTTCTTGTGCACCGCCAACGACACCGCGACCGTGGAAAATCAGCGCCGCGTCGAGCACGCCTTGCGCGCGCGTATTGCCGAGCTTCTGCCACGCCAGATCGAGAACCAACTCTACGAACGTCTGCACGACGCCGGTCTCGACCACACCCGAGAAGAAATCGCCTCGACCCTTGCGGTCCTCTCCCGCCATGCCCACCAACGGCTCGATGCCCAGTTCGACCGTCTCATGGACGCCGCCTATGCCAAGTGGCAGCAACAGATGCCATTGTGGAGCACGGCCACCGGGCTCTCGGCATGGATCGATCGCCACGTCACGCGCGAGGGCCTGCAGTCCGTGGTCACGCCGTTGCTGGATGACGTCTTCGACGCAGAAACGACCGCCGCGATCACCGCGCAACTCCGGGATATCCTGGCGGGGAACGTCCCCGGCTATGCCTCGACCGTCGACCGTCTCGAACGCCAGCTGCAGGAGGCCACGGACCGGGGAGCGACCTATCTGCCGGGAGCCCAATGGATGCGCGTGAAAGAGGGCCTGCTCGGTCGGACCATCATGACCCTCCCCAACCAGATCTATGGCGCCATCCTCTCCGGTGCGGCCGCGCGCCACTTTGCACAGGCCTTTTGCGGTCCCGGCTGTTTCAATGCCCATGAGTTCACGCGGGGAAAAGAGGTGGTGGAGGTCCTCCTCTGGCAGTTACGGCATCGGGAACAGATCGCCCTGTCACTCAAACAGCTACTCGACATGACGCCGCTGCTGCAAGAGCTCGGACTCCCGGCGATGGAGCAATGGGGCCCATGGGGCGAAGCATTCACGACCGTGCGCGATCGCCTCGATACCCTGGAGCAGCAATTGCGGTCGATCGACGCCCTCTATGCCCGTGCCACAGGGGAGCTGCATGGCGAACTGGAACGGGCCGCCGCCACGGTGCGGAGTTCGCTGACCGCACTGCAAACGACCTTGCTTGCGCCGGTTGCCACGGTGCGGGCACGGCTCGATCACACACTCGCCGATGTGCGGCAGGGACTCCACGACGTCCTGCCGTCGGCATTGACGACGCTCCCCACGTCGTGGGCGGCCATGAAGGAGCGTCTGGGACTCTCGGCAACATTCCTTGGGCAATGGGGGCGCCAGACACCGTTGACGCTCCTTGGCGACTGGCCGGCAGAACGTGTGCGCGACCTGTGGCGTCTCAACTTGCGCGTCTCGGGCTGGATGGCACGCCGCGCCGTCGGCATGCTCGACGCGCTCGGTCTGCTCGGTCCCAGTGCGGTCATGCTCGGCGTGGAGTGGATTCCGGCGCGTCATCCGAGCGCCACGAGCGCCTTCGATCCGGTGCTGCTCCACAATGGCGAATTTCGTCATCAGGTCGTCGATCTCGTCATCCCGGCACGGGGCGTCCCGCTCCAATTCGTGCGGACCTATCGGAGCCGTCACGATTTTTTCGGCCCGCTCGGTCGCAACTGGACGCACAATTATCATGAACAACTTCTCGTGACCGACGCCGCCATCGTCTGGTTGACTGCCGAAGGGGAAAAACACCGCTTTGCGCGGGATGCGGTTGCGGGATGGCGCGCACCGCGCGGCGTTTTCCTCCACCTGATCGAGAAGGATGGAGAGTATCTCCTGCACGATCCCGGTGGCATGGTGACCCGCTTTCTCCCCGATGGTCGTCTGGCGGAACATCGGGACCCTTTTGGCAATCGGGTGGTCTGTCGGTATGATGACCGCGATCGGTTGATCGCCGTGGCAGACACCGATGATCGACGTCTGCAATTCAACTACGATGCGCGCGGTCGCCTGACCACGCTGACCGATTGGAAGGGGCGGAGATGGCACTACACCTACGATCGTGCCGACGACTTGACCGCCGTTCGCTCGCCTGGGACGCCGGAATTCCCGGAAGGGCATGTCACACGCTACCGGTATGCGCACGGCCTCTCCGATCCGGTGCTCAATCACAATCTGATCGCCATTGTCGATCCGCGCGGGGCGCAATATCTGGAAAATCAATATGGCACCACGGGTCTGCTGCGTGATCGTGTCACGGCGCAACGGTATGGCACACAGTCACAGACGATTCGGGCCACCTATCACGTGTTGCGACCGGCCTGGTGGGCGGGCACGCGACCCGTGCTGGAGGTCTTGGTCACGGACCGGCGCGGTGTGATCTCGCGCTATCGGCACAATGCCTTTGGCGAAGTGATCGACGAGGCGGCGCTCGATCGGCACGGTCGGCTGCGCCGGCGACAGCAATGGCGCTATGACCGAGAAGGGCGGCGCGTCTCTGCCGTGTTGCCGGACGGGCAAGGGCGCCGCTGGCACTTCTGCGCCATGGCCGACCGCCGCGAGGGGGGGAATGTCTGCCGCGAGGAATGGATCGGGACCGATGCGAGCCGGCGGGCATGGGCCTATCTCTATCTCCCCGCGAGCCATCGGCTGCAAAAAATGACCGACCCCCTTGGCCGTGTCACGCAGTGGCATCATGTGCAGGAGCGGTGTGTGGAAGCGATCGATCCGGAGGGCCACGTCACGCGGTTTCGATACAATGATGTTGGGGATCTGGTCGCGATCGTGGGTCCCCTCGGCATGGAGACGGTCTTCGGCTACTCACCGCACGGTGATCTGGTCCGCATCATTGCCGACCCGCATGGTGTGGCCGCCACGACGACCTATGCGTATGACGCCGTGGGAAATGTGATCGCGCGGACCGATCCGGAGGGATTCACCACACGCTATGCCATCAACGCCCGCAATCAGGTCGTCGCCATCGATCTGCCGGCGCCGCTTGCCGTGCGCGAGACATATCGCTACGACGCCAACGACAATCTCACCGACATTGCGCGGCATGACGGTCGTGCGCCGCCCACACGGATCGTCATGGCCTATGACACGCTCGATCATCTTATCGAACGGCGCCTGCAACACGACGATGGGGCGTGGAGTCGCGTGCGGTACCGGTACGACGCCAATGAAGCGTTGCGCGCCATCGAGTGGCCGGAAGGAAATCGGACGGAATTTTTCGTCGATATGCACGGACGCCGCGTGGCCGTGCGGCATGGTGCGGGCGAGGCATCTGCCGAGCGAGCCCGCATGACGTTCGACGAAGCCGGTCGCGTGGCGGTCCGCGCCGATGGCCGTGGGGTGGAGACGCGCTATCAGTATGATCCCTTTGGCGCGCTGGCTGCCATGGTGTGGCCCAATGGATCCCGGCGCCGGTTCGAACGTGATGCAGCGGGCAATGTCATTGCCGAGAGATGGGACGATCCGCACGGCGGTCTGCTCGCTGCCGCGCGATATGCCTACGATGCAAACGATGCGCTCATTGCGCAGTCCCGTGCCTGGTGGACCGGCGATCCGGGTACCGCCCGGTGGGTCACGGACCAATGGATACGGGATGCGCGCGGCCAGGTCGTTCAACACCGCGATGCCATGGGCACCACCGTGCACTATCGCTACGATGCGCTCGGTCGTCTCCGTGAGTACACGAGCGGGAGCGGTGTGCGCGTCACATGGGAATACGACCGCCGCGGCCTCCCCATCGCGAGGACGGTTGCTCCGCCGGTCTCCCGTCGCGAATGGACCTATGACTCCCTCGGACGCTCCGTCACCATGCGCGATCCCCTTGGAGGGATCACGCACTATGCATACAATCATCTCTCGCAACTGACGGCGAGGCGTGATCCGTCCGGACGACGGACCACGTGGACGTTCGATCGCCTTGGGCGTCCGAGCTCGATGCACGATATCACGGTGACGCATGTTGCATGGGACCGCAACGGGCGGCTGGCCTCGCTGACCGACGGACTCGGTCACCGCACGTCGTTCACCTACGACAGTGCCGATCGCCTGCAGCAGCGTATCTGGCCGAACGGCGCGGAGATGCAGTACGGCTATGATCTGGGCGGCCGGTTGCGGTCGTATCGCGATCCCCTGGGGCAGCAGTTTGCGTATCGCTATGATGCCATGGGCTCCCTGATCCATCAGCGCGTCATCCCCGCGGAGAGCGGATCACCCGAACGATCGCGTATCTATCGTTACGACGCCCTGGGCCTCCTGCAAGACGTCCGCGCGGACGATGGTGCAGCGACCGTGACCTTTGCCCATGATTCGCTCGGGCAGCGCATCGAGGAATGCATTGACGCCCGGTGCATCCGCAATGTCTTTGATCCTGCGGGACACGTCGTGCAGCGGACGTTTCCGGGCGGCAGTGAACGCCGCGCGTACGATGCCGACGGCCGGTTGGTGGAGATCGAGACGCCCGGACATCGCGTCCGTCTCTCACAGGCCGGTTGGCAACCGCGCAGAGAGGTCATGATTGACGATACGCTGCATCTGTCGCGGACCTATGACCTTGCCGGACAGATTGTGGCCGAAGCCGCAGTGCACAACGGGGAACTTGCCTGGGGCATCGACTACACGTACGATCAGGGCGGCAACATCATCAGGGCCACGCGACAGGATCGACCAGCAGAGTGGCGCTATGCCTACGATCCGCGCGGGATGCTCTCGGGCGCACAATGGATCACGCCGACGGCCACCGCGCAATGGGGCTGGACATATGACGACGCGGGAAATCGGCGCATCGAGCGTCATGACGATCGCGTGACGACCTACATCGTCGATGCCATGAACGCCTATCGTTCTCGGACCACGCATCGGATGGAAGACGCCACGGCACAGGACGGGTCCTGTCATGGGCTCCTCCCCCGGCAGTCCTCGCTGACGCTGCGGGCTGGCGGGGGACACACCCAGGCAAACTCGCCGACAGGCGAGGCAAACTGGGTGGGTGTGCCATCGAAACCTCCGCGCCAGCGGCCCCCCGCCCATGCCACCCGTCCTGTGCCGTGCCGTTCCCCGACGGACATTATGGCAGAAGAGACCTTCCACTTCGATGCCAATGGCAATCTCCGTGCCGATGCACACACCGAGTACTCCTATGATCCGTGGAATCATCTGACAGCGCTGGTGGCCCGGCATCCTGTGGAGCGCGCGCGCACACCACGCGTCGAACTCCATTACGACGCGCTCGGTCGGCGCATTGGGAAAGACCGTGCATCCTGGCTCATCAGCGGGGAGACCGTTGTTGCCTATTCTCCGGAGCCATCTCGTCCCTGGCAGCTCGTGCGTGGCACCGCGCCGGACGAGCTCTTTCTTGTCAACGGCCTCCCGGTGGTGCAGGACCGGCATTTCACGCCGCAGATGGTCCTTGCGAACAATGCGGTGCAGGAAGTCGCCGGCACTGATCCCTTCGGCAATGTGATGGAGAAGCGCTCTTCCGGCACTGCACCTCCACCACCCGTGCTCGCCGTGAGCGGATTTTCCGGCCGTCCCGAGGTGACGCCCGGCCTGATTGACATGCGGCATCGCGACTATCTCCCGCGGTTGGGACGCTTTGTCGTGCCAGATTCGTTGGGAGAAAAGATGCCGCTCCACTGGAGTCCGTTGTCGGTCGCCGACGGCTCGCACTACCATGGCATGGCCGGTCATGGCCCGACCCGTACGCATCAGCCTGCTTCGCCGCAGGGAGGTGCCACCCACTTTCCCGCCACACCCGAAGCCAATCGCTATCTCTATGCCCGCAACAATCCGCTCCGTTACCAGGACCCCCTCGGGCTGATGATCACCATGGAGCGTGATGAAGCAACACTCGCCATCGCGATCAGCGTAGAAGTGACGGGCGAGGACCTTGCGCCCGAATTGGCCGAGCGATTGCGCGCGGGACTGCAATTGTGGGAAGGGCGCTTTCCCCGTGGTACAGACGGGAGAGGCACCCCGTGGCAGGTCACAGTCTCTCCGGATATCCAGCTACGGCAGACCCGCACGGATCTGGATCGGCATCATATCCAGATGGTGCCAGAGCTCAAGGAGAGCGTGGCCTACGTACGGGGACTCGGTGGCACCACCATGGTCGTCGGCGCCAACCACCTTGCCCATCTGCCATCCGACGAATTTGAGCGGGTGATTGCCCATGAGGGAGGACATTGGTTTGGACTCCCGGATCAATACGCACGGTGGGGGAGTCGTCGTGACCTCCCGCGCCCCGGCTATGACACCAATCTCATGGGCTGCACCAATTATCATTGCGTGATCAACGGGGGCGGTCACGACGATATCGAGGCGATCTACCGCAATTATCGTGCTGGCCAGCTCAACCGGTTCCGCGAGAGGCGCCGTGTGGCCCGAGCACCGTACAAGGGATAAATCGTCGCATAATTTTATACTCCGCTTCTCCGCGAGATTATTGCAGAAAAAGGGTTGCCGTTTTTATGACGCTCGGTATATGAACCGTCAATAATATGAATTAATGGCACGTGTTGGGGGTGGAAAGGAGCGGAACATGCGGAGAAGAGGGTTTGTCGGAGTGGCGATCAGTGCGCTGGTGATCGCATCGAGTGCACACGCGCAGGTGGCCTCGAGTTACAACAATCCGGTGGTGCCGGAGGTCACGCAAAAACCGTTGGCGGGATATGACAACGGCTTTATCCTCCGTTCGGCCGATGAGGCCTTTGCGCTGAAAATCGCCGCGCGTTCGCAGTTCCAGCACCAATATCGCAACATTCGCCAGGCAGGACAGGTGGATACCAACACGTTCGTCATGCGGCGTGCGCGATTCTATCTGTTGGGCACCATCTTCAAGAACTTCGACTTTTCGCTCTGGCTCAACCACGGCACGCATCCCACAGCGCCGAGTAACACCTACTGGTGGGCCGACATGACCGCACGCATCGTCCCGGAATTCAACATCACCGCCGGTATGACCACGATGCCGATAGATCGGTTCGGGGAGACGTCATCGGGCAAGTACGCATTTGTCGAGGCCCCGATCACGGCCACACAGGAAGATGGGATCCAGGACCGTACCATTGCCCGGCAGGCATTCAGCAACCCAGAGACCTTGGGCATTCGGCTCTGGGGCGATATCAGCCGGTTCCACTACATTCTCGGGGTCGGGAATGGCGACGCGCGGCAGATTTTCAATCAGACACGGGCCTTTGCCTATGGCGCGCGCGTCTGGGTCGATCTGATCGGCAATCCCGGCTATGACGAGACCGACTTCGCCTACACGGAGACCCCAGGATTTGCGATCGGCGCCGGGACATCGTTCGATCCGCAAGATGCGACCGATGCCAATATCAACAACGTGACGCTCAACTGGGCGTGGACGAGCAGCGGCGATATGATCCTCAAGTGGCGGGGCTTGAGCCTCCTTGGCGAGGCCTATTTCCGGCGAGCGAAGGTCACGACCGGAAACTTTACACTCGATGACTTCGGCTATCGTGGACAGGTCGGGTATTTTGTCCTCCCGAAAAAGTTGGAGTTGGTGGCCCGCGGCGTGCAGATCTATCGGGAAGGCCCGGACAACAATGTCTATGAATTTGGCGGAGGGTTGAACTGGTACATCGAGGGACACAATATCAAGCTGCAGGTCGACTATTCACGCCTGAAAGATTACGATGCCACCATCGGGACCGGAGGCATTGCGACCGATCGGTTCCGGACCATGTTGACGTTCCAGATCTAATGTGGTGACGAAAGATTGGCGATCATTTCCACGCGCCCCCGGTGTCTATCTGATGAAGGATGCCGGGGGTGTCGTCCTCTATGTCGGCAAGGCCACCGATTTGCGGTCCCGCATCCGGAGTTATTTTCAGCAGCGCACCGATACGCGCTATCAGATTGCCGCATTACTCCGTCGTGTCGACGATATTGCAATGATTGTCACCGACACGGAGAAGGAGGCGCTCCTGCTGGAACGGACGCTGATCCGGAAACACCAACCCCGCTACAATATCCTCTTTCGTGACGACAAAAGTTACGTCAGTGTCAGGGTCAATCTGGCACACCCTTTTCCCGGGATCTGTCGCACGCGGAAGAGGGTGAAAGATGGGTCCCGCTATTTTGGTCCCTACACCAGTGGGAGTGCCTGTCGCGAGACTATCGATCTGGTCACGCGCTTCTTTCAACTCCGGACCTGTGGCGATCGCGAGTTTGCCAACCGTTCCCGTCCCTGCATCCAGTACCAGATTGGCCGCTGTACGGCGCCCTGTGTTGGACTGACCGATACTGCCGCCTATGGCCGTCAGTTACAGCAGGCGCTCCTGCTGCTCGGGGGTCGGGCGAACGAATTGACGGCGCATTTGACGGCACAGATGGAGGCCGCAGCGGCTGCGGAGCGGTTTGAAGAGGCGGCGCAGGTGCGGGACCGGCTGCGCGATATTGCAACAACCGTCGAGCCCCAAAAGATGGTGCAGGCCGGAGCGGTCGACCGGGATTATTTCGGCTGGGCGATCGCCGGGAAAACCGGTGCGGTCGCCGTCCTCGTGGTACGCGACGAGACCGTCATCGATCGACGCGGTGCCATGGTGCCGCTCGGTGGCGATATGCCGGTGGCCTTCCTGGAAAGTTTTCTCCTCCAATTTTATCTCCCCCCGCGTGTGCCACCACCGGAGATTTTTCTCCCCGTGGAGACCGAGGCGATCCGCGGCGTTGCCGCGGTCCTTTCGGAACAGCGCGGGACCGTCGTGCGGATCCATCGCCCCCGGCGTGGCGCCGACGCCAAGCTGGTGGCATTGGCCACGACCAATGCGCGGGTGCTCAGTCGGGCCGGTACGAGTGCGGAGCGCGAATGGGAGGAGTTGTGCGCCGCCTTGCAGTGCGCGCTCCAGCTCCCGAAACCGCCACACCTCATCGAATGCGTCGATATTTCCACATGGTCGGGAAAGGCCCCGGTCGGTGCGATCGTGGCCTTTGCCCACGGGGGTCCGGCAAAGGCCCGTTATCGGCACTATCGCGTACGGGGCGCAGAGGTTCCGAACGACTATGCCATGATGGCTGAGGTCCTTTCGCGGCGCATCGCCCGGGCCGACGCACTGCCACTTCCCGATCTCCTGCTGGTGGACGGGGGGAAGGGCCAGCTGGGGATGGCCTGTCGGGTCCTGCAGGAGGCCCAGGTGACCACGCTCCCCTGTGCCGCCATTGCCAAACCGAGGCCCGATGAAGAGACCGATAAAATCTATCTCCCCGGTCGCAAGAATCGGGTAGCCTTCCGTCGCAACGATCCCTTGCTCCGTTTTCTGCAGCGGATCCGGGACGAGGCCCACCGCTTTGCAATCAGCTACCAACGGAAACGGAGAAAAAAGGGTATTTTATCACCCTTAAAGAGGGGCCACTAATTGGGTTTTCCATTTTTGAGAATAAACATCGGATAACATTTGTCAATAATAAAAATAAGTATAGATATTTCAATATGTTAAGATTTTTTTATCATCACTGACTTGGCATGGCTTTTGCTCATCAAAATAGTGGAGGAGCAAAAGATCATGGCAGACGAAAGAAAAAATACCCCTAGAGCAGATGACATTATCGAGCGGGCTGTCGCCATTAGTCACGGGGAGCTGCGCGAGCAGCACCCGGCAATTATGAGCTGTGGGGGCATCTATCTCCCCCGACCGCGACCATGCCAGGCACAACTCCCACTCTTTCATATTCTCCATACGGCCAATGATCTGCAGCCATCAAAAATCGTCAGTGCGATCATCACCTCGAACGTCCTCGATGACGTGCTCTGCCGTGAATGTCTGAATTAATGGCATCTCTACTACAGGGGCTCACGTACCCTACGGCTCCGCCTCCGGGTACTTCCTCGTCCACCCAGCTTCGCTGGGTCCCCGGACTCGGTCGTCGCCACTGACCCCCCCAACGGGCAAAGCCCGTTGGGTCCCCCCCTCTCGCGCGCGGTGCGCGCTGGATAGCTTCCCACGGGCAAGCGCGTGGTCCTCGGCAGCTCGCGTCGTCCGTGGGAAGCTATTAACGTCATCCCTTTCAATGGGTGTGTCGATACCCAAAAAAAACAGCAAAAGAGGTACGAAAAAACTCAGATCGGATCCTTGCGTCAGATTTCTCTCTGTGGAAAAAGTGAGATTCATATTCAATATCAATATCATTTATCAAATATAAATCGCGCAAGAAATTGGCATGGGCCTTGCTTTTCTCTGGAAAGAGAGGACCCCATGCTGGAGAGAGACGCCAACCGCCATTGCCATCTGCGCATCCTGGAGCGCGCGCTCGCCATTGGGCAGGGCGAACTCGGTCACGGTCATCCCATGGTCTTGAGTTGCGGGGGCATCTTTGTGCCGCGCCCGCAGCCACTCAATCCGCGCGAAGCCCTCTATCATATCCTCAACACCCCGAACACCAATACGCCCGCAAAAATTGTCAGCGCGCTCGTTACCCGTGATCTCCTCGACGAGATTCTCCTCCGGATTGAGGGAAATTAGCCCTTTTTCAACAGGCCTTAACGGACGGCTTCCATGACCGCGTGAATGCCGCGCGCCAGGGGTGGCTCGATGATTCCCTGGTCGGTGATGATGGCCGTCACATACGCTGCCGGCGTCACATCGAATGCGGGGTTGCAGACGGCGACCTGTGGTGGCGTGATGAGTGTCCCGTCGATATGTGTGACCTCGTGTGGATCGCGTTCCTCAATCGGAATTCCTCCCCCCGTGGGGGTCGTAATATCAATCGTGGAGCAGGGGGCGGCCACATAGAAGGGGAGCCGGTGATGGTGTGCCAGCACGGCGAGGGGATAGGTGCCGATCTTGTTCGCGACATCGCCATTGGCGGCAATGCGATCGGCACCGACGAGTACTTTGGTGATGCGCCCCTGCTGCATCAGCCAGCCGGCCATATTGTCCGTGATGACCGTGACCGGAATACCGGCCCGCTGCAACTCCCACGCCGTGAGTCGGGCGCCCTGCAGCACGGGGCGTGTTTCGCAGGCATACACCTGGAAGGGGAGGCCCTGCGCCTTTGCCTGATAGAGAATCGCCAAGGCGGTGCCGCCACCTGCCGTTGCCAGGGCCCCGGCATTACAGTGCGTGAGTACGACATCCTCCGGCGCGAGGAGGGGGACGCCACAGGCGCCGATGCGTGTGGAACATCGCAGATCTTCCTCCAGAATCGTGCACGACTCGGCCTTGAGTCGCTGGACCAGTGCGGCGAGCGGCAGATGCTGCTCGTGCCGCGCAACCGCGCGCATGCGATCCACGGCCCATTGCAGATTGACCGCGGTCGGCCGTGTCGCTATCAGGATGTCGCCGATCTTGTGGAATCGCCCGAGAAATTGTGGCATGTGCTGGACGCTGATTCCCATCGCCCCCAGCGCCATGCCCATGGCCGCCGCTACGCCGATCGCCGGGGCGCCCCGCACGGCCAGCAGACGGATGGCGTCGGCAATCGCCTGGTAATCGGCACAGGTGAGATAGACTTCTTCATGGGGGAGAGCGCGCTGATCGAGGACGACAACTGTCTCCTCTTTCCATTCGATGGTCCGGATGATCGGTGCGGAGAGGGTCACTCCTCCTCCAGTTTTTTTCTGAGCAACGCGTTGACGAGCGCGGGATTGGCACGTCCCGCGGTTTTTTTCATAATCTGCCCCACAAAAAAGCCGAAGAGATTTGTCTTCCCCTGGCGGTAGGCCGCCACCTGAGCACTCTGTGTAGCAAGGAGTTCGTCGATCATCGTCTCCAGCGCAGCGCTATCGCTCACCTGGCTCAGGCCTTCCCGTGCGATGATCGCCTGCGGGGCCTCGCCAGTGGCATACATCGTGTCAAAGACCTGCTTGGCCATCTTCCCGCTGATGGTCCCCTCGTCAACGAGGGCGACCAGGCCCGCGAGCTGTGGTGGCGTGATCCGGAGGGACTCGAACGACTCTCCGCGCGCATTGAGCCGGCCCAGTAATTCGGTGGTGATCCAGTTCGCGATTTTTTTCGGTGCCCGATGTGCGGTCACCGCGTGCTCGAAAAAGGTGGCGAGGGCTTTTTCGCTCGTGAGGACGCGCGCGTCGTACGCGGAGAGCCCGAATTCGCCGGTGTAGCGGGCCATTTTGGCCTCGGGAAGTTCCGGCAGCGCGGCACGGATGGCCCCGATCATGGCGTCATCCACGACGAGCGGGGGGAGGTCCGGGTCCGGAAAGTAGCGATAGTCGTGCGCTTCCTCTTTGCTGCGCATGGAGAGCGTCCGTCCGCGCTTTTCGTCCCAGAGGAGCGTCTCCTGGACGACCGTGCCGCCCGCGGAGACCACGTCGATCTGGCGTTCAATTTCATAGGCGAGCGCACGCTCGAGAAATCGGAACGAATTGAGGTTTTTGAGTTCCGTCCGTGTCCCGAATACCGTGCTCCCCTTCGGACGAATGGAGATGTTCGCATCGCAGCGGAGCGAGCCCTCCTCCATGTTGCCGTCGCAGATATGGAGGTACATCAGGATGGCACGCAGCGCCCGCAGGTACTGGCCCGCCTCCTGCGGCGAGCGGAGATCGGGCCCGCTGACGATCTCGATCAGCGGGACACACGCCCGATTCAGATCGACATGACTCGTGGTCGCCTGGCCGATATCGTGTGTCGATTTCCCCGCATCTTCTTCCATGTGAATCCGGAGGATGGTAATCCGCTTCGCCTCCCCATCGCAGGAGATATCGAGATGGCCCCCGAGGCAGAGCGGCTGATCGTACTGTGAAATCTGGTATCCCTTGGGGAGATCGGGATAAAAATAGTTTTTCCGCGCAAAGAGACTGACCGGGGCAATGCGGCAATGGAGCGCCAAACCGGCGCGGATCGCAAACTCCACGGCGCGTTGGTTCAGCACCGGCAAGGCGCCTGGTTGTCCGGTGCAGACCGGACAGATATTGGAGTTGGGTGGGGCCCCGAACGCGGTCGAACAGCCGCAGAAGAGTTTGCTCGTTGTCAGCAACTGGGCATGGACCTCCAGTCCGATGATGGCTTCGTACGCCGTGGTCATGCGCCGATCCCGTAGTGTGGCGGATGATGTCGATGCCACGATGTGCTCTGTTCATAGGCATAGGCGACCTGGAGGAGCGTGACTTCATCCATCGGTCGCCCGAGCAATTGGAGCCCGATCGGCATGCCGTCGGCGTTCACGCCGCACGGAACGGAGATGCCGGGGAGCCCCGCGAGATTGCACGAGCTCGTGCAGATATCGGCCAGATACATCTGCAGCGGATCGTCCAGCCGTTCGCCGGCACGAAAGGCGACATGCGGCGTCGTGGGGGTGCAGATGACATCGACCTGCGTAAAGGCCTCGGCAAAGTCGCGGGCGATGAGCGTCCGGACCTGCTGGGCTTTTTTGTAATAGGCGTCGTAATACCCGGAACTGAGGACATAGGTCCCGATCATGATCCGTCGCGTGACCTCCGGGCCAAATCCCTCGCTCCGGCTGGCGCAATAGAGGTCGTGCAGGTTCCCGCGAGCGGCCGCGCGGTGTCCGAAACGGACGCCGTCATAGCGCGCGAGGTTGGCGCTCGCCTCGGCCGGGGCAATAATGTAGTAACACGGCACGGCATACCGCGTATGCGGGAGGTGGATCTTCACGGTCGTGGCGCCCAGCGATTCGAGATGGGCAATAGCCGTACGGACGGTGGCTTCGACGGGTGCGTCGATCCCTTCGCCGAAATATTCTTCCGGGATCCCGATCCGCACGCCGGCGATCTCGTCGCCGAGTCGGGCCGAGAAGTCGGGGACCGGGATATTCCGCGCCGTCGAATCCGCGGGGTCGTGGCCGGCAATCTGTTGGAGGATCAGCGCCGCATCCTCTACCGATTGGGTCATGGGACCGATCTGGTCGAGAGAGGAGGCAAACGCCACCAAGCCGTATCGACTGACGCGTCCGTAGGTCGGTTTGAGGCCGACGATCCCGCAAAAAGCCGCCGGCTGTCGGATCGACCCCCCCGTATCGCTGCCGAGCGAGGCCACGCAGAGATCGGCGCTCACGGCCGCGGCCGAGCCACCACTCGATCCGCCGGGGATGCGCGCGGGATCCCACGGATTCCGGACCGCACCATAGGCGGAATGTTCATTCGAGGCCCCCATGGCGAATTCATCCATGTTGGTCTTGCCGAGGATCACGGCCCCGGCGTCGAGCAGACGCGCGACCGTGGTGGCATGATAGGTCGGGTGAAAATGTTCGAGGATCTTTGATGCGCACGTCGTGGGGAGTCCATGGACGTGCATGACATCCTTGATCGAGAGCGGAATCCCGGTGAGTGGTGTCACGTCGCGGTCGTTGCGCCGACGCTCGTCCGCGCGGTGCGCGAGTTCGAGGGCAAATGCCTCGGCCGTATGGAGATAGGCATGGAGTCCCGGATTGTATTCCCGTATCCGGGCCAGATAGCGCTCGGTGAGCGCCACACTCGTCAACGTCCCCGCTGCCAATTGTTTCTGGAGCGTGCGAATCCGGCTCATGCGATGACCTGTGGAACGATAAAGAACCGATGCTCCCGCTCGGGCGCCCCCTCGAGAATGGCATCGGCCTGCGTACTCGGTGCCAGCCGGTCCTCGCGCCAGACTGTTTCCAGGTGATCCGCGTGGTCCATCGGTGTGATACCGGTCGTATCGACCCCATTCAACTGTTCGACAAATGCCAAAATGTGGGCGCACTCTTCGGCATAGTGCGCACACTGCGCCGGACTGAGACCGAGTCGGGCGAGTGCCGCAATATGCTGGAGCGTCTCGGCGGTGATTGTGGCCATGCCCCGCGCCTAACATGGGGGTGACGGCGAGGCAAGGGAGTTTGCGATGGTGTGCAGTCCATGCTATGACACAATGCCCATGGAGGATCTTCCGGTCTGGATACCGAAAATCGCCGTTACGTTGATGGGGCTCGCTATCGGGAGTTTCCTCAATGTCTGCATTGTCCGTCTCCCACGCGATCAATCGATTGTGACACCCCGCTCGCGGTGTCCGCACTGCGGGACCCCGATTGCCTGGTACCATAATATTCCGCTGGCGAGTTTTCTCTGGCTCCGGGGCCGTTGTGCGTCCTGTCGCGCGCCGATCGGGTGGCGCTATCCCGTGGTGGAGGCATTGACGGCAGGACTTGCCCTGGCTGTGTACGACCAGTTTCCCACACCGCTCGCGTGGGGACTCTGGTTCTTCCTCTTTGTCGCGCCACTGATCGCCATGACGTTTATCGATCTGGAACACCAGATCATTCCCGATCTCTTGTCGCTCTCCGGCATTCCCATGGGATGGGGTGTCCAGATGGCGCTGGCGCGCCCGGGCCATGTCGGCGAGGCACTCCTGACCGGGGTCATTGGGTCCGTGATCGGCGGAGGTTTTCTCCTGATTATCGGCACACTGTATGAAAAGCTGCGCAAACAGGAAGGCCTCGGCGGTGGCGATGTGAAACTCGCCGCCATGTTGGGGGCATTTTTGGGATGGAAGGGGGTCATGGTCGTGTTGCTGATCAGTGCCGGGATCGGTTCCGTCGTCGGGGTCGCCGTGGTGCTCGTGACCCGGAGTAATCTCCGCTTGGCGATCCCCTATGGGCCATTTCTTGCCGCCGCGGCGCTGATCTATCTCTTTTGGGGGGAGGTATTGCTCGACTGGTATCTCGGGTTCTTCTTGCGGTAACCAATCAACTATTGGAGGGGCTCACGTACCCTACGGCTCCGCCTCCGGGTACTTCCTCGTCCACCCAGCTTCGCTGGGTCCCCGGACTCGGTCGTCGCCACTGACCCCCCCAACGGGCAAAGCCCGTTGGGTCCCCCCCCTCTCGCGCGCGGTGCGCGCTGGGGGACTTCCTCGTCCACCCGCTTCGCGGGTGCCCGGACTCGGTCGTCGCCACTGCCCCCGCCCGCGGCAACGCCGCTGGAGCCTCCCCTTCAACGCCGCGGTGCGGCTGGG
>JACPFF010000024.1 GCA_016183065.1 Deltaproteobacteria bacterium
CGCCGCAACAGGTGAGAAAAGCGATTGACCATTTTGTGGAAGCGTACAACAAAAAAGCAGCGCCGTTTGAATGGAAAAAACAGGTGGTGTATCAAAAACAGTTCAAATATAAATACGCTGACTTATGTCAGTGAGTACTAGAGCTTCTTTTGCACCTCACGGCCGCACAACTCGCCTCACTGCCGCAATGGGTGCACGACACAGGAGAGGCACGGCTGGCCATAGACCGCTTGCGTGCAGAGGGAAATCTCGCTGAGGCCACTCGGCTCGCCGAGCAGATGGCAAAACAATACCCGCAATGCCAGTATGCCCATCTCATCAAAGGGACACTGGCTGAAGGCAACGGCCACTATCCCGAGGCGATGCAGGCCTGGCGCGCTGCGGAGGCATTTCTTCCCCCAAATACCCGCTCAGACGATCTGGACTGGCACATGCTCTTCGTTGCCTACACCATGCGTGATTGGGAACAGGCGACCCTCCGGGCGGCGGCGCTGATACAAAACCCGACCGCAGACCGCGATTCCCGCCGCCATGCCCACTGGATGCAGGCCATGATTGTGCGAGAACAGAACGCGCTTCAGGACCCGAAAACCTATCAACAGCATCTCACGAGCTACGCCACGCTCCTCCGGGCCCATTTTTCCGAGGTCGGCGCAGAGAGTCTCCGGAAAGAGTGGGAATGGGCGCAAACGGATCTCCCACAGCCGTGGCCATCATCACACAGAGCCCCACCGGCAGTCCGCACGGTGGAAAGTCGCGTCCTCGCGACGTTTGCTGATCTCTTTGTCCTGGCGGGCGATCCCGAACGCGCTGCCGTGTTTCTGGAGCAGGCGAGTCAACATACACCTGAAGATGCGCGGTGGCATCGTGAGCTCGTCACGCTCTGGGCCGAAACGGGGCAATGGGAGAAAGTCGGCCGTACGGCGGGAGAGTGATCCCGGATGAGGAGCACGCATGACCAGTCCAACACTCCACTGTGAGACCCCGGAACTTCAGCAGTGGTTTCACCAGCTCCGCGAGGATGGCGTCCCGCTCCACGCGTTTGATGGGGGATATGGCGTCGCCCAGGCCACACCCGATCCCTTTGCCCCAGAGCGCGTGGTGGTCGGCAAAGAAGATGCCCTCATTAGTTGTGCCGAAATTGCCGAGGTCGTCTTTGCGCGATGGGAGCGGTATCGCGCACTGATTACCAAAGCAACGGGTCGCGACATTCCGTGGGACCTCCCGCCAGACGTCACGAAGAGAGTCGATTGGATCCGACGTGAGGTCCAGGCAGAGTGGAAACCCGACACCGTGGCGTTTACGCAACACCTCGGGTATGCGTTGTATATGTATGCGCTCCTCCCCAATGCGGAGCAGATGCCCTATTATCGCCAGTATCAGCAGGCGTGGTTGGCGCGGGTGACACACCGGCTCCGATTGGTGGGACTGGAGCCCGTGGCAGAACGGATCATGGCACGCGGTGGGCTGGGACTCGGATCGTTTCGAGGCGATCTCCCGCTGGAAGGGACCGCCATGGAGGCCTTGCAGGCCCAACAAGGCCACTGTACCGAGAAAGGGAAGGTGCTCTTCGGCCTCTTTGCGCGGGCGCGCCTCTCCCCCTTTGTCCTCCTGATGTCTGTGCCGCAGACCTATAAGGCGTGGAACGCGCTCTTTCCCGGTATGGGCGCGCAGTTTACACCCTCTCCCGATGAAGAGTTGCTTGGCCACGTGGTCCTCTCACAGCAGACAAGTCCCAAGACGGTCTATTCATATGATTTTCAAGCATTTTCGGCCAATCATCAACTCATTAGTCCGGACATTGCGCCATACGCAGTCACCCTGTCGGTTCGCGAATTTTTCCTGACGGATCTGCACAACCGCGTGGCTGCACTGAGAGATCAGAAACAATATGCTGCTGCGCGTCGGGTGTTAGAGAGTGCGAAACGCCTTGGCCCCTCCTTCCTGGATGCGCGGTTCAAGGCGACGGAAGCCGCACTTGCCCCGGATCATGAGACACGGCAGGCACTCATTGCGGAAGGACTACAGATCCTCCCCAATGACCCCCACCTTCAGCTTCAGCGTTGTAAGACATTGACCGACGTTGCCACGCAGGTGGAGTGCCTTTTGCCTCTTGCAGCACACCTCTCCGCTGCACACGCTTATGTCGCCCCACTGCTGATGAGGAACGGTCGCGTGGCAGAGGCCCTCCCGTACCTCGAAACACTGACCCGTGAGGGGAGCCCAACGGAACGACGTGACCACGCCGTGCTACTTGCGCACCACTATGCGGCCGACGGCCGTGATGCAGAGGCGATACGCTATTTCACCATGGCCCATCAATTAGATCCGACCAATGCGGACGTCTGTGCCATGTTGGCAACGCATTATCAAACGCGCAAGACCTGGCACGACGCCGAACAGTGGTTTCAGCGCGCCACCCGATTGGCCGACTCGCCAACGCATCGCAGTCTGATCATGCTGCAAGCCATCCCAACGCTCATGGCACTCGACAATAAAGCGCTGGCGAAACATTACCTCCTTCGAAACCTCCAGACGGATCAGACCATGTCCGCTACCGCAGATTTACGGGCGTATCACGAAGCTGCGCGCGAGGCCGTTGTGGCGTTCGGCTTCATGCAAGAATACATGCAGCAGTTGGAAGATGAGATTTGGCGCCGCCCATGGGCCGAGGTGTTCGTCGTGGACCTGCAGTGGCGGCACGGCCACCAGGAGGAGGCCCTTGCCCGGGCCACCGCATTCTCGATTGCCGATGAATCCCCGCGCGCCATTGCCGCTTTTAAGGCAGATAGTTTCAGTAGGGAAGGCCGGAATATCGTCGAACAATGGGAGCTGGCCCTCCGGGTCTTGCCGGAGGATTTTTGGCACCGCGCACCTGCCGGACTGGTCAACTTCTATCGTGCCATGGCCCGGTGGCAAAAAGCCTGGGGAAATGACGCCGCGGCCGCCCGTGCCCTGCAGCATGTTCAGCAACACACCCCCACTCCGTCGGGATCGGACGGACCTTTCCGCACACCCTGATTGTCTCCGGCACCGTGCGCCATCGACAGCGGTAGGGCAGAGATCTGGCCTGCAAGTGCCGCTGACAATGAATGGAAAAATTTCCAGACGGAAAGAGCTGGTTGAACTTTTACCGCATATGGACAGCCAAGGAAGCCCTACTGAAAACAAGTGGCATGGGGCTGAGAGAGCCTATCCTAAAACCACCGGTCGGCAAAGACGCCGGCATGAAAACTGAGAAAAAGCGCTCCTCTGAAGTTTCAATTACTCGGATCATAGCTGTGCTCAAAAGTGTTCTAAATTCCGCACACTATGATCGATTCTCTGTTGCCTGCCGATTACACTTGACAGGTGATTTCTGGCAGGGCACGGAGGGGAGACTCCGAAGTGGACGTTTATGGGATTACACGTAACCGCAAAACGCCCCACAACTCCCGTATTCACAAGCGACTTGGCTGTAATAAGCAAAGCGAGCGGAATTAGTGGGGCCCCACGGGCTCACGCCCGTGGCACCCTGAGGGGAGGCTTCGCCGGAGCACGACACCCCCCGGACTGACGTCCGGGGCCCCACGACCCAGCCGCACCGCGGCGCTGAGGGGGAGGCTCCACCGGCTTTGCCGGTGGAGGGGGCGACGTGAGCCCCTCCAATGGTGGGCGAAGGAGAGAGCGAACCTGGTAGAAATCGGGGTCTTTGAAGCAGTTTCCTCACTCATCTTTCGGTCGGCGATGGCTCCAACGGGGACGTTGCATCTGATTGATCCATATGTTGTCGTCCCCGATAGCGGTCTCGTTTAGCGTAGCGCTCAGCTCCTCACCGATACCCGCACGCCTGCAAGGCCTCCATGATGCTGCCGTTGCCGAGGTGTTTGGGCACGACGGGATCGCCCTCCCATCGGCTGCCATCGGGCTTGAGGTATTCATCGAAGGGGAGACTCAGGTCGACATGGATACCGCTCTCCGGCGCAACAGGGTGGACGTCGTCGTAGCCGATCAGTCGCCCGGCCGTGGGGGTGCCGTACGTGCAGGTGGCGATGCGGGATTGCAGGTGATAGGCGAGGACATCGCAAAGACTCCCGCACAGTCCATTCGTGATGACGACCAAGGGGCCCTCCCACCGCGTCAATTTGTGTGCGGCCTCCGGCGTTGTGCGTTCGACGTCCCGCACATATCCCGCCGCGGTTTTGGGTCCCAAGGTCTCCCCCTCGGCAATCATTATGGCCACCGCGATGTCGCCATCCGACACGAGACTCTCGATGCGGTCCGGTAGTTGCACATGGAACTGATACCCCACGGTATAGAGGGCATTCAGTCCACCGCCCGAGGAATCGCGCAGGTCGAGGACCACGCCGTCGGCCTTTTGTATCCCGGCCTCCCAGCAGGCAAACGCCTGTTCAATGGCGTCCAGATCAAACCGGAGACCGCGGGGGTGCCACCAGAACCACGTCTTACCTCCCAGCGCCACAGAGGTGGCCACTTCCATCTCCCCGAGACAATACCCATTCTCCTCCGAGATCTCCACGTCGCCCCAGAACGAGGGATACCCATTGCGCGAGAGCGCAAATGGCTGCTCCTCCAATACGGTCTCCCACTCGACGGCAGTGGTTTCAAGGGTCTCCTGCCCTTCGAACGCGATCTTGATAGTGTCGGTAAATCCCGGATACGGTTTCTTCCGGAACGTTGCAGTCAACGTGCGCGCGGCGATTTCAAGAGCACTCGTCGTGGACGATTGCGGTTCCAATGCCGCACGATCTGCCAGCAGCTCCAGGATCGGCCGCCCATGCATGGCCACCACTTTCTTCCCGACATACGGCAGCAACGACACCGCGAATGCAGCAGCCACGCGCACCTCCTGCGTGGTCACATCATAGGTCAGCATCAGCGGATAGGTTTTCGAGGGCGCGTCACTACTGTAGATTTGAAAATCGGCATGGCCATCGGGCATCAGGGCCCGAAGGGCCCACAGCCCCTCGACCAGCGGTTTCCCTGCAATGGCGGCCAGACACTTTTGCAAGAAGGCCTCTTTCCCATCGGGATAATGATACCGCAACCCCTGCCAATTCTCCGCATAGATCACGCACGATGTCGCCAGAACCTCCTGCGGCGTGGGCGGCGTGACTGCTGTCGCACGGCTAGCCTGCATCAGCATAAAGAGGAGAAGTGACACCAAGAAGTGCCATGTGCCTGTTCTCTTTCTCATCGTGAGCCTTTCGCTTCTGGTTGAGAAACCGTTCAAACATGTCGACGGTGATCGTCTTGAGCCAGTCGTTGATTGATGCAGTTCTTGTGGCCAAGCACTCCTCGACACAGCAGAAGCCGAGAAAATATCCGTACTTTGGAAATGTCTCCCCCCGGGAGATGACAAATGGATGCGACAGGTGTCGAGGCTCAACCAGAGTATGTCTCCCCCGTCGAATGATCCACACATCCCCGCTGAGCCATTGCCAGAGAGCAGTGGCCAACATGGAGGCCTCTGCTGCATATCGCGCATAGTCCGCGTCGCTAAAGCCGAGCGCCCGCGCGGGAGAAATTCCCAGCAGATCAATAGTGGCTTTGCAGGCCAGGCCCTCGCCCAAGGCCGATTTCATCAACGATGGCACGCGCAGCGATTGCAGTAGCGGATTCGTAAGCGTATGGATCATTTCATGCATCAACACCCGTTGCAGATCGTGCGGTTTCAGTTTTTCCATGGAGAGGGCAATGCCATAGGACCGGTTTGCGGCATTAAAGGGCGCCCCGGCGAACACGTGGATGTCAACGACGCTGGGATCACTTCGAGCATCCCCACACCACTGTCGGACCAAATGGAAACACTCCGTTGCGCATGCACGAATCCGCTTGGTCCATTGCTCAGAGGAGAGCAGAGATTTTTTCCATTGATCCCAGTCCTCCTGCGCAAATGTGATTGCTGGAAGACCAAAACGGGCGTGCAAGGCGTTCCATGTCGGCAGCACCTTGTGGAGAGAGTCGACATAATTCCCGGACTGATATGCCGCCTTACGCAGTGGCTGGAGATGATCATGCACACGGATATCCGGATGCGCGATTGTTGACTGGGGCGCAATCACTGATCGTACACGATCCTGCCGTGTAAACGTCCGCACCCCTTCTGCAAGTTGCTCCTGCAAGCTCACCACATCGGCCACAGTCACGCGCTCTGCACGCCATTCTTGTTCTCTACGACCATTGTGAGCGAATTCCGAAGGGGTCACGAGACAGGCGGCGCGGCCACCCCATCGCACCCATTGGCTCGCCTCACAACTCCCGTTCGTCAAATCGAGTGGATTGACACCAAGCCAATCTGTCAGCACCCCGCGGCGATCGGAACGACGCCACGAGGTCCCCTGACCGCAGAAATGGGCCAATGCTGGATATTCGGGCGTCACCTCAAGCGAGTAGAGCATTGGCCAGTCCTGGATGGCAATCCCGAAATGTATTGACACATCCCGATGTGCATGAAGCCCACTGAAGCCGATTTCCTCATCCAGAGTCAGGAGTCCCAACAGGTCTTGAGGGCGGTGTTGCACATAATAGGCAAGAATGGCCGCACAGCCCACATGATCGTCCAACCCCCACCCCTCGAACCAATCCTTGCGGACCATCCAGAGGTTATTGTGGTGAGGACCTCGTAAATAGCCCGGCAGTCGCACGACACTTTTTGTCTGGAACGAGATCCAAGACTCCTTGAGCCCCTGCCGTTGCGTATCGATCAATACCTCTTCCACAAAATCGCCATCAGCATCACACAGCATCATGCGTCGCCCTATGAGCCGCGCAGGAAGACCGCCTTGCACCACGGCGCTGTATCGATGCCATCCATTGGTGGTCGCATCGTCGAGGTGATGCGTAACGATAGCACCGGGATGGTCGAGATGGGCATGCAATACGAGGCGAGTCGTTGTATTCCTGATATTGGCAAACCATCTCTGCATAGTATGCGTACCGAGCAACACATTGCCATAGACATCGCGGCAATGCGCGATACCTGCTCTGGCAAGTCGATCGCTGAAGCGATACCAGCTCTTGGACGTCCACTGCCAGCCGGGAACCAGAGGAAACTGTTCAATCCACGCAAGCCAATCGGAAAAATCTTTTACAGATACGGTTGTTCCAGATTCCATGAATCTTCTTCCTTGACCACCGTCTTGAGACCATCTGCCCTGTTTTGGAGCAGTCGCTGAATCGCGGTGGCAACGAGCTCCTTGTGGGAATCGCAATGACTCGCAAAAATTGTTCCCGATTTCCAATGGGCGCCTCGTGCAGCAATTGCACAGCCTCCGCCGCATGTTAGCGCCACAGCACACTTTGAGCACGGCTCATACATGCCGACGTGACGACGTTGGTACATGGCATATCGGTCGTTCAACGAGATCTCTCCATTTTCATCGAAATGGCCGACGGCCAATTGCCGATATCCCGCCTCTTCGTAACAACTATAGATATCGCGACGCTGGTCGATCAGAAAGGCATTCGGTGTATTTTGCATACAGAAGTTGGTACGACGCAGGGGAATGCCACCATTGGCCTCGATGACCGGAAGCAGACGGGTCATCTTTGTATCCAATGGCGTTCGAAATGGGACCCGCGCGGCTTCCACTCTTCGTGTCAATGTGGCTCGTGAAAAAATTGGCTCCGGATTTGTCTGGTCGTAATGATTGTGAATGGCCTGCGCGTAGGGGCTGACATTTGGATGCGACGTAATCTCATCTGCTTCCAACTGTTCCCAAAGGCATTGCAGAGAATCGACCGTATTCTTGTTCGTGTTCACGCGGATTTTGATGCGCACGCCGCGGTCCAACAGCCGGTGAATATTCGCCAGAATGGCATCGAACGTCCCTTCCCCATAATGGGTGATGCGACTCTGATCGTGGTGGAGTTTATCTCCATCGAAAGAAATCTGGAGGGCATTGACCTGTCCCGGTTCGATCCCAAAAAAATCGACAAACACCCCCAACGACGACGCATTGGAAATCGCGGAGACCGGCATTTGATAGTCGCGTGTGTATTGAAAAATGCGCTCCAGCGCTGGCCGATTTCTCTCCAGGAACGGCTCGCCACCGTAGAGATCCACGGCAATGCTGCTGTATCGTGGAACATCGGGATAGAGTCGCTTGATGACGGTCTGAAAAATGAGGTCGACCAGCTCTGGGGTCATGACATGCGTGACATTTTGTCCTTCCTTGGCTCGCAGCGGATGTTGATAGCAATAGAAGCAGGCCAGATTGCAGTAATAACTGGGAATCAACATCAGACTCCCGCGTTGTTTTCGCTGCGCACAAATTTTCTGGTGCAACGTTTCGACATGCTGGCAGAAGAAGCGATGTTCTGCGTCCGGTGAAAGTGTTGTCAGATGACCGCGTTTTTCCAAAAACTGCAACGTCTCAACACTCAAACCGTCAGCACGGAAACAGCGCCCTTGGACCCGGTCCGTCGTCAGCCGGTGTGCCAAGAGGCGATCGATTTCATCGATACAGCCCGTCATCCCATGAAACAGGATCGAACTGTTACGCTGCGACGGATAGACATTCAGATACCGACTGACGTAATAACTGGCTTCGGCCATGGATCAGGCCCTATCAACATCATACCCAACAACGTCGTCGCAATCCGAATCACAACTATCGTGGCCGTCACAGTCGCATCCACTGTCCACATCACAACTGCCATCTACGTCACATTTACCAACATCGTCGCAATCCGTATCACACGGTCCGGCAATCAGTGTTCGATCCGTGGCAATCTCTGATGTAGAAAGATCGAAAAGTCCCGCATATCGTTGCAGGTTCACTGAGAGACGGATGAATGAATCTTTGGCAAGGCTTTTCCCTGCATCCACCTGCGCACCCTCTGCCGCTTCCTTATTTGCCATGGCTTTCAAGACCTCCCCGTGCACAACCGGTGTGATCGATTTTGTACCCATATTCATGCTCCTTTCTTGTTGTCCTTCATAGTGAGGTTGTCGGCACTTGCCGACGGTTGAATGCATCGAATGGAGAAACAGCAATTCCTGTGCCATTATGGTCGATTGGTAAGCATATGAAATCAAAATGCTTTTAAAAACTCCGCCCAAGACCATTTGTTCAGATATTCGATATTCCGGAAAAATATCCGGAATGGTGAACTGGCATCCATTGAAATCGAAGGCCGCCATCACCCCGCGCAAGGGACGGGGATCACCGAGGTCACTTACGTCGGCAGTTTCTGCGGGATCTTCATGGGGATGATACCATCGGCGGCGGCGCAGAGCGGATCGCTCATGAGCTCCCGCGCGGATTCCCCGCTGGCGACGAACACCTTCTTCACGCCTTGGGCTTTCAGGTGCGTAATCACTTGATCAACGCGCCAAGTGGACTCGGGGATGTGCTTGTCGACGAAGGCAAAATCGAACTTGGTGTAATCGGGTTGGGTGGCCTCACACGCTTCCATCGACGCAAACGTGGTGATGGTTGCTAACCCGAGCCGCCGCCCTTCCATCGGCCAGACAAACCGTATCCCTTCATCATCGTCGAGGACAAGGGCCGTCGGTTTCGCGGTTTCGCTATTCGATAGTTGAGGAGAGGGTGCTGTCGCAATGTGTGCGCTGATTGTCGTCGCTATGGATTCTGCTACAGGCTCGACCCGAACCGGCACGAATCCCGCCAAACCCTTCGGGATCAAACGCACGCCCATCTCTGCACAGCGCGCTTGGATCGGCGTTTCTTCATAATGACTCGTCACCAAGATCGCGCGGTCGGCAACGTTCAACTGCGCGATCAACTCCAACCCGTTGTTCGGATGTCCCAGAAATTCGTAATCACAGAGGAAGTGGGTATTGGCTTGACCCTGATACCAAGTCACCACCTCGGTCCCGGAGGAAAAGTGCTGCAAGGTAATCTCCTGGGCGTCTCCTTCCAACCGCTCCTGCCAGATCTGATGAATCGAGACGTCGTCATCGACGATCACGATCGTGCTCCCGGGCGTAAGCACCAACTCCGGCACAAACCACGCCGGGGCCACCGCGCGCGGCAAGGTGAGCGTCACCGTGGTACCGACTCCCACCGTCGAGGTGAGCGTCACCGTCCCCCCCCACCTCTCGAACATCGTCCGGGCATGATACAATCCGAGTCCTGAGCCACCGTTCTTCCCAAATGATGCCCCGTGGTTCATAAGTTTTGGCAACACATCAGGCGGAATGCCTCTCCCCGTATCCGTCACCGTCAGCACGACGCTCTCGTCTTCCTGCCGCACCGCCACCGTCACCAATCCCTGGTCCATCGCTTCCACAGCATTGTTGATCAGATTGGAGATGACCCGCTTAAACTCCACCGGCTGCACCACCGCAAACACCCCATAACTCGCCCCATCCAACGCCGCATGAATTTCCACCCCCAACTTCGCCCGATGCTGTGTCCGCTTCTCGGAGATCAAGGGTTCAAGCAAGCTCGACAGCAATTGCTCCGAGCACACATCGGCGCCGCCCGCTTCTCCCGCCCGTTCATGCTCTCGTTTCGCGCATAGATCATTTGCAATATCCTCAATCCGCTGCACCGCATTCCGCATCATCACCCGAGACTCTTCCGACACCCCCGCCACCTGTCCCACCATCGCTCGCAAGGCCGTCAATGGCGACCGGATGTCGTGGGCCATCTGTTGTGCCAATTTTGCGGTGGCCGAGTCGACAGCTCTTAGTTGATTTTCCTCGCGGTTTTTTCGAACTGCTGTGATGAGCTGGTTGATGGAATTTTCCAATGACCGCAGCTCTTCGGTCGGGGGATTGCTGTTCACACCGACGGCTAAATCGGAGGATGCCGAATTGGCGACAGCGCCTAATAGGCACTGCAAGGGGATGACGACCCGTCGGCGATAGAACACATTAATGCTAAAGAGCCCAATGACCATGATGACCAACCAGAGCACCAAAATACGCGCCAGGGCACTGGCACTCCAGAGGCGAGTCACCGTCTGATTATGAGACCGTGACTTCACCAAGAATCCGCAGTGGCGATCGGCGTATTGCAGCGCAATAACGACATGGATCAGGTTATCAGCATAACACTGCGCAACATCCACAGCTTCATATCGTGTAAAATTGAAACAGCCCTGCGGTAATTGTACTTGCTCAACAATAGCGATGTTCTGCAACCCTTCTTGTATTTGAATTGATTGCAAGAGTCTTTTTTCAGCGTCGGGCTGTTCGAGCAAAATGGTGGCAAGCAATCGTTCGGTCTGCGGACCAGTATCGCGCAGCAATTCATGTGTTGCTCTTAAGCGTTCTTGAGCCTCATGCGTTTGAATCAAATATACTCGGCGTCATAAATAAATGCCGAAATCAAACAACGCATAACGATTGCAGAACCTGACTTCGTAATCGCCAATCGCAAAACGTTTTCTCCACCACATCTATGACATCGCCAAGGCTCTCAAAATATACGTTGTGAA
>JACPFF010000026.1 GCA_016183065.1 Deltaproteobacteria bacterium
GACGTCTTTCATTCGTTCTCTAATCGCTTTTGATAACTCATGCTCAACGAATGCTGCACCTACTCCGGGTCCAAGGACACCTCTTCGATTCGTGTCATTCACGGCCCAGTCATATTTTTCCTTAATAACGGCATTAAACATCGCCATTTCTCTTGATAAAAGGCTTTTCTGCAAAGATTCAAAATAAGAATTTTTCATGACATTTCTTTTCAATCGTAATTTTTTAGAAAAAATTCCCATTCTCTCCACAAGCGCATCATATCAGCCAGTGTGTCGTTGTATTTCTGTTGGGCAACTTTTTCAGGCCATCTCTCGCTGATAGCATCAGAAATGCCATCACCATGTAGATCCAGATTGTTTTCTTGAGCCATCTTGAAGATTCCTAAGAAATCATGTTTGTACCCATCTTGATGCGGACTGCCACCAATTCCCTTGACCCGTTGATCAATATACTCGTGAATTTTTGTAACCAGCTCCCGCTTGTCCATAAATGCTCCTTTCACAAATTCTCAAATGACCCGACCTGTTTTTTCTGCTTGTAGGAAATTCCCTCAAGCTGAGACATACTATTATTCACCGGTTCAATAAGCAAGTGCAACACTTTGGTCTTTGAGGGCAACTGCGCTAGGGAGCGCAGCCATGGCCCAAAAGAGCTACAAGCACTTGTCCGTAAAAGAACGAGATTTGATTGCAGTCCTGCGCCGCGGTGGTGATGCGCTGCGTGACATGGCCAAACGACTCCATCGGGACCCTGGGACAATATCACGGGAGCGGTTTCGGAATGCCGCTCCGGTGAATCGTGGCTATTATCTGCCCCACAAGGCAGATGACCGGGCCCCACAGCGAAACAGGGAAAGTCATCAGCGCCAGCGCCTGAAACTGCCTCGCATCCGACGTTACGTTCGGGACCACGTTCGGAGGGGTTGGTCTCCCGAATTGATTGCCGGACGATGGGGCAAGCGCCATTCCGACACGCCCATCAGTCACGAGGCCATCTACCAGTGGCTCTACGCCGAGGCCAGGGAGCGCGTGCCATATCTGGTGCGTGCGCACAAAAAACGAAAACGCCGGGGATATAGCAGAAAGCACTCGCAACCGCCCATTCCGGGCCGTATAGATATCTCCCAGCGCCCCCAGCACATTGCCAAGAGGACGATTGCGGGCCATTGGGAAAGCGACACGGCGGTCTCACGGCAAAGCAAGGTGGTCTTGCAGGTGAGTGTGGAACGCAAACCCCGTTTCAGTGTCTTGACAAAGCTTCCCCGCCGACAGGCCAAGGAAATGCGCATGGCCCTCAATCGCAAGTTGTGTCGTGTTCCACAACATCGGCGGAAAAGTATTACCGACGACAATGGCACGGAGAACACCGCGCCTCAGGAGGTCAATGCGGTGTTGGGAACAAAATCCTCCTTCTGCACGCCGTTCCATAGTTGGGAACGTGGCACCAACGAAAACACCAAAAGTTGAATCGTGGTTGAATAACAGGCCGCGAAAATGTCTCAATTACTCAACACCCGCAGAAGCCTTCAAAGCCGAGTGTTGCACTTAATGGTTGAATGCAGGTCTTCTAGTTTCGGAAGTTCTGTGCTGTATTTTTACCCATTGTTGATGATCATAGCAGACGATGGTCTGGGTAGTTTGGACAGTCGGATGATGCAACACCAACCGCCGACTCTCTGAACGCGCATATACTGTTGGAGGGGCTCGCGTACCCTGCGGCTCCGCCTCCGGGTACTTCCTCGTCCACCCGCTTCGCGGGTGCCCGGACTCGGTCGTCGCCACACCCCCCTCCAGCGGCAAAGCCGGGTCAAGGCCCAGCTGTGCTGGGCCGCGAAGCACAGTCGAAGACTGTGCGGAGTGTGATGGAGCCTCCCCTTCAACGCCGCGGTGCGGCTGGGTCGTGGGGCCCCGGACTGACGTCCGGGGCCCCACATGCGAATTTTCCTTTCTGGATCGCTCCACACCGCGAGTATGGATGCAAAAGTCCTGCGGTTTTAGCGGCGCTCTCTTTCGATCTCTTTGAGGGTGGTTCGTGCCTGGCGGATGCGATCGGCGATGCTCCGGCAGACGGTATCGAGGATGACGGTAATGTTCGGATCGGCAATCCGATAGTGGGTGAAGGTCCCGTTTTTCCGGAAGCGCACCACATGCGCTCCGGTAAGAATGGCGAGGTGTTTCGAGAGATTCGATTGCCCGGCCCCCGTTTCCTCCATGATTTGGGAAACCGTCTTTTCTTCATCGTGGAGGGCACGCAAGATCCGCAGACGTGTCGGTTCCGCCATGCTTTTCAGGAAGACGGCCACCTGGTCGAGTGTTTCGTTGGAAAGCGTCTTCATGTGGATCCCCGGGGAGCGCGTGTAAACTGCATATATGAAGATATAGTCATATACTCACTTTTCAATTGCCCCTTCAAGTCAATTATGCAAAACGGCTGCGCATCCATCGCATGTTACGGAAAAGGATTGGCGCTGTGCTCTCTTTTCTTGTTGCACTCGGCATTTTGATTTTCGGATCCATGATTTCCCTGCTCACCAGGCGGTGGGTCCGACACGTTACGTATGGATCGGTCTGTGTCGGCTCTGTCACCGGGTTGTTTTTTGCGGTGTACGCGCTCTGCCAGCCTCTCGCCCAGTCCGTGCGCTTCGGGACGCCCTTGCCGGATCTCGCCGTGACCTTTGGCGTTGATCCCTTGAGCGCCTTTTTTCTCGTAGCACTTTTTGGCCTGGCGCTCGTGACGAGTCTCTATGCCTGGGGCGCGCTGCACGATCAGCATGCGCGCTGCTCGCGCCTCCCGTTTTTCCCGCTCCTCGTTGCCTCCATGGCCGCCGTGCTGACGGCACGCAATGGCGTGCTCTTTCTCGTCTGCTGGGAGATCATGTCGCTCACCTCGTTTTTTTTGGTGGTCACCGACCACGAACGCCGAGAAGTCCGTCATGCGGGTTGGATCTATCTGGTCGCCACCCATCTGGCCACGACCTTTCTCATCGTCTGTTTTGTTCTCCTTCGTCGGGAGACGGGCTCATTTGATTTTCACACCTGGGAGCATCTCGCTCCACTTGCGCCCGCCCTGGCAGGACTCTTGTTCGTACTGGCCCTGGTGGGATTCGGCACGAAGGCGGGGATCTTCCCATTTCATGTGTGGCTCCCGCATGCCCACCCCGCAGCCCCCAGCCATATTTCCGCGCTGATGTCGGGGGTCATGATCAAGACCGGCGTGTACGGACTGTTGCGTCTCTTGACGTTCCTGGGACCGCCTCCCCTCTGGTGGGGAGTCACCCTCACCGCCATGGGACTCTGCTCCGCCGTGATGGGCATCCTCTACGCGCTCGTGCAACGCGATCTCAAACGATTGCTGGCCTTTTCCAGTGTGGAGAATGTCGGGATGATTGTCGTCGGTCTTGGGTTGGGTGTTATCGGCCTCCAGCAACAGAACCCTCTCTTGGTGCTCTTGGGGCTGGGGGGTGCGCTCTGGCATGTCTGGAATCATACCCTCTTTAAAGGACTCCTCTTTCTTGCTGCAGGGAGCGTGCTCCACGCGACCCGCACACGCATGATCGAACAATTGGGAGGGGTGCTCAAGAGAATGCCCATGACAGGTCTCGCGTTCTGTGTGGGAGGGGCGGCCATTTGTGGTTTCCCCCCGTTCAACGGTTTCGTGAGCGAGTTCCTGATCTATGTGGGCCTCTTCCACGGGGCCCAGCATCTCGGGGGTCTTTCGCTCTGTGTCGTGGTTGCCGCCATCGTCGGCATGGCCTTTGCGGGCGGCCTGGCGGTGGCCTGTTTTGCCAAGATCATCGGCATTGTTTTTTTGGGAGAACCGCGCAGCGAATCGGCGACGATCGCACACGAGGGGCCGCTCGCCATGCGCATCCCCCTGATGGTGTTGGGGGTCCTCCTCCTCCTTGGGGGACTCTTCCCCCACGCAGTCTGGCCCGGAGTGTTTGCCGCCCTCAACGTGGTGGCGGCACCGTTACACCTCTCTGGTGCGGATGCTGGAGATCCCGTCCTGGCGCTGCTGGCCCCGGTGGCGCAGGTCGCGGCACTTCTCCTCGGCCTGTGCGTGGTGGCCATCGGTTTCCACCGGCTCTTCTATCGCAACAGACGTGTGCGGCAGGGCATCACGTGGGACTGCGGATACGCGGCGCCCACGCCGCGCATGCAATATACGGCCTCGTCGTTCACGCAACCGATCGCCGTTTTTTTCCGTGCGCTCTTTCGACCGCACATTCCCTATGCCCGGCCGACGGGCTTTTTTCCGATTGCGACCACCTTTGCCGTCCATATTGCCGATGTCGCGGAGCAGCGGCTGTTTGTCCCGCTCTTTCGTGGATGTGATCGTCTCTTTGAGCCGTTGCGGACTCTCCAAACGAATCGGATTCAAAACTCGCTGGCGCTGATCTTTTTTTCGCTGATCGCCCTGCTGTTGTGGGAGGTCTGGTTTGGTATCTGAACCCCTACACGTCATGGTCCATCTGGCGATCCTCCTCATCAGTCCCCCCTTCTTCTTGGGAGTGATTGCCAAGACCAAGGCCACGTTTGCCGGACGCAAAGGGCCACCGCTCCTGCAAATGTACTATGACCTCTTCCGACTGTGCCGCAAGGGGACCGTCTACAGCCGCAGTACGTCGGTTGTCCTGCGACTGGCGCCAGGGATGGTGTGCGCGACGCTGCTGATGGCCGGGCTCTTCCTCCCCCTCTCGTGGCCGGCCCCGATCCATTTTTCCGGTGATCTGATCTTCTTTGCCTACGTGCTGGCCTTCGGCCGTTTTCTCCTCCTCCTCTCGGCGCTCGATGTTGGATCCAGCTTTGCGGGAATGGGCGCGAGTCGGGAGGCGACCTTTGGGGCCTTGTCGGAATTGGCCTTCTTCATGGGGCTGGTGACACTGGCGGTCATTACCCGGTCGGTTTCCTTTTCCGGGATCTTTCTCTGGGGGGGAACGCATCCGATGGTTCGTCCCGCCATTGTCCTCCTCTTCCTGTCGTTTTTTCTCATACTCCTGACCGAAAATGCCCGCGTGCCGATCGATGACCCGAATACCCATTTGGAACTCACCATGATTCATGAAGCGATGCTGCTCGATGTCGGGGGACCTGACTTGGGGCTGATGCTCTACGGTGCCGCCATCAAGCTCTTTCTCTTCATGGTCATCACGGTCTCGTGTGTGTGGCCCCCCACGGGGGGCTTTGGTCTGCCGGAGATCGGCGGGTTCTTCGCCAAGATGATCGGGATGGCGGTCGTGATCGGGGTGGTGGAGTCCTCCAACAGTCGATTACGGCTGAGCAAGGTCCCGCAACTCCTTGTCGCCAATTTTGTGATTACTACCCTGGCCCTGCTCGCCACGATCCTGGGAGGGACCTGATGGACTGGCTCCTTGTCGGCATCATCTTGAGCGCCTTTTTCCTGCTCGGACTTTCGCGATTGACCATCTGCATTCGCGTCGTGGCCATCCAGGGGGCATTGCTGTCGTTGCTCCCCATACTGGCCAAGGGGTCGCTTGCAGAGGTCCCTCTCGTGTTGATGACGCTTGGCACGTTTGCGATCAAGGCCGTCGCAATGCCATTTCTCCTCTTCCGCTCTCTTCGGGAGGCCGCGATCCGGAGGGAAGTGGAACCGATTATCAGCCTGCATCTCTCGCTGCTTGCCGGCGGTGGGATCGCCATCCTGGCGTTCTCCAGCCTCAAGGCGTTGCCGAAAGCGATCCCCCCTTTTTCCCCCATCGCGGTCCCTGTCGCGTTGACCGTGGTGCTCATCGGCTTTCTGCTCCTGATCTCCAGACGAAAGGCCGTCACCCAGGTGATTGGTTTCTTGGTACTGGAAAATGGCGTCTTTCTCTTCGGGATGAGCCTGGTGGCCGGGTTTCCGCTGATTGTGGAAATGGGCATTCTCCTCGATCTCTTGGTGGGGATTTTTGTCATGGGGATCATGATGTACCATATTCACCGGACCTTTGATCATATCGACATTCAGCCTCACAGTAGCGACTCCGTGGGAGCTCCAGCGGCTTTGCCGTTGCACGAGAGCGAGCGTGTCACCAGATGATGCGCCTCATTGCTCCCATTGTCATCCCGACGCTGCTGGGCATCGTGGCCCTCCTGATCCGTGGCGCGACGCGCCGCAGGGAGCGGCGGCTTCTCCTCTCGATCGGGGCGATGGTCCATTTCATCCTCATCGCGTCTTTCCATCTGTTTCCCATTGCCGAGACGCCGTGGGCACTCCTTTCGCTTGATCCGTTGGGGCTCATTGTTCTCTCCATCAGCAGCCTCCTCTTTCTCTTGGTTTCTCTCTACGCCTGGGGCTACTTTCATCACGAGCGCGCACCCACGCATGGGGGAGTCAGCCGCGTCTTTACCCCCTGCATGCTCTTTTTTCTCGCGACCATGACGCTCACCGCAGTCACGAATCACCTGGGGATTCTCTGGATGGCCATTGAAGGGACCACCCTCGCTTCGGCACCGCTCATCTATTATCACCGCCACGAGAAGGCGCTGGAAGCCACCTGGAAATATCTCCTCATCTGTTCCGTGGGGATCGCCCTCGCCCTGCTCGGATTATTTTTCGTGGCAGCGGCCAATGGCGGCGATGGATCCGATCTCACGGTGACATCCCTCATGGCCCACGGTGGCGCGCTCGACCCCCGATGGCTGCGGATCGGCTTTATTCTGGTCCTGGTCGGCTTTGGCACGAAGATGGGCCTTGCCCCCATGCACGGCTGGCTTCCCGATGCCCATAGCGAGGCCCCGTCACCCGTGTCGGTCCTCCTGTCGGGGGCGCTGTTAAACTGTGCCTTTCTGGGGATCCTGCGATTTCACCAGGTGTGCCTTGCGGCCCACCTCGGCCCCTTCACCACGAGACTCTTCATCGTGTTCGGGCTGATCTCTCTCTTTGTTGCTGCCGCGTTTATCGTGCACCAGCGTGATTACAAGAGGATGTTGGCGTACTCCAGTATTGAACATATGGGCATCTTGGCGCTCGGTGTCGGCATCGGGTCCGGATTTGGCAGCTTGTTGCACGCGATCAACCACTCTATTGCCAAGGCTCTCCTCTTTCTCACGGCCGGACAGATCTTGGTGGCCTACAAAAGCAAGACGTCTTCCGAGATCCATGGTCTGCTGCGCACCGTGCCGTTCACCGGAGGTCTCCTGACGATCGGGACCCTGGCGGTCTTGGGAGTCCCTCCTTTTGCGCCATTCATGAGCGAATTGATCATCTGCAAGGATGGCCTTCTGCACGGTTATGGCATCCCCGTTGCCCTCTACCTCTTGGCCCTCGGCATGGTCTTCGTCGGCATGTCTCGCATTGTCCTTGGCATGATTCATGGCGCACCACATCCCCTTCCGCAGGGCGGTGAGCGACCCTCCTGGCCAATGCTTCTGGCTCCCGGACTGCTTGCCATCCCGCTCCTCTTCCTGGGCATCTATCTTCCGGCTCCATTGCGGGCGCTCCTGACCAGTGGGGGGCATCTCATCGGAGGCGCACCATGAACGCACTCGGGGTGTGCCTCGCCAATGGCGTGCCGGCCGCGCTGGACACCGTGCCGTGTGTCGACGTTGCCGCCTGGCGCCAATGGATCATTGAAACCTGCAAAGGATCTACGGGAAGGATCGTCGCCCTCTTTGCCGATGCACACGGTGACCGCGTGCGACTGTACGCCATCATCGGGATGGACCTGCAGCATGAGTTGTGGCTGGCGGCCACGGAGGTGTGCGCGCGGGCGCTCCACTACCCATCGCTCACGCCCGATCTTCCGGAGGCGCACTGGTTCGAGCGGGAACTGTACGAAGAATCCGGTGTGGTGCCGCAGGGGCACCCCTGGCTGAAACCGCTGCGCACAGACCGCCCGTACCCGTTCTATCGCGTCGATGGGGAAGGGATCCATGAAGTCGCGGTCGGACCGGTCCATGCGGGGATTATTGAACCGGGACATTTTCGGTTTCAATGCCACGGCGAAAAGATTTTCCACCTGGAGATCCAGCTGGGGTACCAACATCGCGGCGTCGAGTCGCTGTTGCTTCAGGCACCGCCGGCCCGCCGTGCGATCCTCGCGGAATCGATTGCCGGAGATACAGTGATCGGACACATGCTGGCCCATGCCCATGTGGTGGAGCAGTTGGCGGGACGGGCCATCCCCGCGCGGGCGGAAGGGTTGCGGGTCATCGCCCTGGAACTCGAACGCCTGGCCAACCATGTGGGCGATTTGGGGATGCTCTCCGCTGATATCGGTTTTCTGACGGCCGCAAATTACTTTGGACGACTCCGCGGCGAATTCCTGAATCTCCTGATGGCACTCACCGGGAACCGCTATGGACGTTCCTTTATCAGACCGGGCGGCGTGTTGCTCGATCTCTCTCGGACCGAGATCGCCGCATTCCAGAAGCGTCTGACACGGAGTGCCAAGGAGGTTCAGGCGGTGGCGAGGCTCTTCTTTTCAGCCACCTCCGTGCTCGATCGTCTGGAACAGACAGGGATTGTCGAGACGACAGCGGCACAGGCGCTTGGCCTGGTGGGTCCCGCGGCACGGGCCTCCGGGTTGCATCGGGATGTCCGACACGATTATCCCACCGGCGACTATCGATCCTCCCCGTTCCCTCTGGTCCGGCTTACGACGGGAGATGTCTATGCCCGGGCACGGATCCGCGGGCTGGAAGTGCAGCATGCTCTCGATTTTCTCCAGAGACGGTTGAAGAGTCTGCCGCAGGAAAAAATCTTCCTGGCCTGTGGTGCGGCACAACCCTCCGCCATCATTGTGAGTCTGGTGGAAGGTTGGCGGGGGGAAATCGCCCACGTGGCGATTACCGATCGCGGCGGGGCATTCACACGGTACAAGATTGTCGATCCGTCGTTCCATAATTGGATGGGACTCCAGATCGCCATGCGGGGTGGCCAGATCTCGGATTTCCCACTCTGTAACAAGAGCTTTAATTTGTCGTATGCCGGACACGATCTCTAATATGTGGACCATAATAAAGAACAGGTTGCAACAAGGCTATCGCACGCAGGCGTTCCCCCCCCGGGAACCGTTGCCAGTCCCGTTTCGGGGGAGACCGGTGATTGACCCTGCGCGGTGCCAGAGCGGGTGCCAGGCGTGTGCGAATGCCTGCCCAACGCATGCGTTGACCACGCATCCCCTCACCATCGACCTTGGCCGATGTCTCTTCTGCCAGGACTGTGTCGCGGCCTGTCCCGACGGTGCAATCACGTATTCCCAAGATTATCGGCTTGCGGCATCGCGGAGAGAGGATCTCAGGTTGAGAGATGCCGAGATTCCGAAAGTGCACCGCCTGGAAGAACAGATGCGCACACTCTTTGGGCGTTCTCTGAAACTGAGAGCCGTCTGTGCGGGAAGTTGCAACGGATGCGATCTCGAACTCCAGGCGTTGAATAATGTCGTCTTCGACCTCTCCCGTTTTGGCATTCAGTGTGTTGCATCGCCGCGACATGCGGATGGACTCATCATTACGGGGCCCGTGACTACACGGATGCGGCTGGCACTGGAAAAAACCTTTGCCGCAGTGCCGGACCCAAAAATCGTCATCGCCATCGGCGCTTGTGCCATCAATGGCGGACCGTTTGAGGGGAGTCCAGCGGTCTGCAACGGCGCGGACGCGGTGATCCCGGTGGATCTGTACATCCCGGGCTGCCCCCCGCATCCACTCACGATCCTGGACGGATTCCTGCGGCTTCTCGGTCGCCTGAAAGACCGGTGACCTCTGAAGCACCAATCTCCAAAACAGTGTCTGAGATCCCCGCCTGTTGAAGGATGGATCCGAGTACGATCCGGTACAACTGTGCCCCATTGAAGAGTCCATCGGCAGAGGTCCTTCTGCGTTGTAAAGACTTCTTAAGGTGTAAGCAAATTTTGCGCCATTTTGGGCATGTTGAGGGACAAAATCGGAAATTATCTTAACGTGTTGGTATGGTGCGTTAACTTTTCCTGAGTATATACGTCTTACGGTACCATAAGTATTTCTAACGTTTCATGAGCACATTTGTACTCATGAAACGTTGAAATACTATATCAGACAACTATTGATGATGAGATTATTTCAAATTCCATATTGGTGTCGGAAAAAAACCCGGACATCGGGTTGAAAGATACTCAACAATTCTCAAGATGATGAGAATCCGTCCGGTCAAAGAGCCGCGCCGGGAGGCGTGGTATGACGCTCAGGAGGGCGACGATCATGGTGGCAAGGTACGGGATCGATTGGATCATCAAGACGAGGATCCACGCGTGCATATCGAGTGTCAGTAATCCCTGCTGATAGACGAGGGCCATGGCCGCCCCGAGCAATGTGAAAAAGAAGAAGACCTCCGCACGGATTGCGGCGAGTGTGCGGAGGAGGTGGCTTGTTGCCGTCATTTTGGGCGTGCGAAAAAACGGGACGCTGCTCGTCGTGATTCCTTGCAGAACGGCGATGGCAATCGTGTGGGAGAGTGCAATGCCCGCCAGGGCCGCCCCGCAGATCTTCCGGAAGGGCGCGCGAATGCGTGCGCGGTAGAGATAGATCAGTTTGCCGATTTTAAAACTGAACAGGGCGATCGGAAAGAGCGAGAACTCCGCCAGTGGCGGATCAACGCGTTTTGGCAAAGAGAGCATGGCCGCACTCCAGCAGACCGCCGCCACATTGAACACAAGATTTGCCGCATCGGCCATCCACGGCAACCATCCGGCAATAAAATGGTATTTTTGCCCGTAGGTGAGCGCACTCGCTTGTACGCCGATCAGTGAACGGAGATGCTGCTTGAGAATCTGCATGGCCCCGTAGGCCCAGCGGAAGCGCTGCCGTTTGTAGTCGAGAAAAGTATCCGGCATCACGCCTCTGCCGTAACTGGTCGGGATATAGATGGCCTCGTATCCCTGCTCAAACACGCGGAGTCCCAGCTCGGCGTCTTCGGTAATGCACCATGCGGCCCAACTGCCGACGGTTTCCAACACGGATTTCCGCACGAGTGTCATCGTGCCATGCTGGATAATGGCATTGCGGTCATTGCGGGTGATCATCCCGATAAAGAAAAAACCGCTGTATTCGGCGTGGCACACGGCCTTGAAGGCATTGCGATGGGCGTCGCGATAGTCTTGCGGGGCCTGCACGATCGCGATGCGCGGGTTTTCAAATTGCGGGACCAGATCGAGCAACCAGTTCGTCTCGACGACATAATCGCTATCGATCACGGCAATGATCTCCGTCACGGAATTGGTGTGTTGCAGCGCACAATTGAGTGCCCCGGCCTTGAAGCCAGTCAGGTGGTCGATGTGGAAAAAGCGGAATTGATTTCCAAGTATTTGACAGTGGGCCTCGACGGGTCGCCAGATGGCAGGATCCTCTGTGTTGTTATCAATCACCACCACTTCATATGCGGGGTAGTGCAATGCGGCGAGGGCGTTCAGCGTTTCGATGAGCATCGCCGGAGGCTCGTTGTACGCAGGCACGTGAATGGAGACAAACGGCGCGGCGACGTTGCAGGTCGATCCTTTCGCTAACGAACGACGCCGCTCCTTGCTCCAGAGGGCCTCGGCCCACTCGTGGGCCTCGGTGAGGATCACGACAATCACACCGATCATGCCGGTGACGACGAGGATGCCGACAATGATCGAGGTGAGGGTCAAATATTGATGGACATATTTATAAATGATCCACACGGCGGTTGCAGAGGCGAGGTACGCGATGATGGCGAGAAAGCTCCGTCCCCGCGTCTTCAAAGTATGACTATCGAGCAGCAGGAAGCTCAGCATGATGATGGCAATGACCACCGAAATTCCGGCCAGCCAGTGCCACTGCGGGATGGCCACGATCGGCGTCTGGAGGGGGAATTTCAGATGGCGCTCGACATCGTAGACGCCCCAATAGGCCCCGACCGCGCCCTCGGTGTCGCGTTTCCACGGTTGATCGAAGGCCTCCATGATGTAATAGATGTATTCTTCCTGCTCCGCGCGATCGAGAAAGCGGCGCAAAAAAATGGCCTGGTTGGACGGCGACGCCACTGCCGACCGCCGCGTGCGGCCGTTGCTTGGCCAGCCGACCTCGGTCATGACGATCGGTTTTTTCGGAAAGAGCACGCGCAGGCTATTCATGTGTTGCACAATATATTCCACGGCCTGATCGAGATGGATGCCCTCCCAGTACGGCAACATATGGACGGCGACAAAGTCGACATGCTCCGCAAGTTGCGGATATTTGATCCACACGTGCCAGGGCTCCGCAGTACTGACCGGCCGGTCCAACTCTGCGCGCACGCGGTCGAGGTGCACGGCGAGCTCATCCACCGTCACATCGCCCCGGAGGATGGCCTCGTTTCCGATGATCACGCGGACGACATTGCGGTGCTGCTGCGCGACGCGAATCAGTTCCGCGACTTCCCGTTCGTTGTTCTCCCGCCGCGTATCGATCCAGGCGCCGAGCGTCACATTAAGGTCGTGTTTTTCGGCCAGGGACGGGATCTGTGCCAGGACATCTTCCATGGAATAGGTGCGGATGGCGTGCACTTTTTTGGCCAGCAGCGCGAGGTCGGTTTCGATTTCCTCTGGGGTGGGAAACGTGTCGGTCAGCGGGCTCTCATCCATCCGCATCGGCGAAAAGGAAAAGCCCTGGATCATTTTGGGCCACGGGGGTTCCTCTTCAGGCCGATTCAGATAGGCCCAGAATCCGACGCTCAGGATGGCCACGGCCATGACGACCAGAAAATTGGCCCGGATATTGGATGGGCGCAAGGTCAGGTGCATATTGCACTGCCGGTGACCATTGGAGGGGCTCGCGTCGCCCCCTCCAGCGGCAAAGCCGCGGGAGCCTCCCCCTCTCGCGCGCGGTGCGCGCTGGGGGACTTTTCACCCGGGGCTCGCGTCGCCTCCGGCTCTCGCCTGCGGGGCCCCACTCTGCGCGCAGAGAGGTCCCGGGAAAAGGTGGTGCGAGCATACCCCTCCCGGAAGAGATCGACCATCCTCGGCGAAAAGAGAAAAAAGGACATGGACGGCGTCGTTAGCGCAAGGACCGGGCGAAATCAAATCAGATTATTACTAAGGAGTACACAACCCACTACACATCTGACTTCGGCTCATGGCCTACGACTGCGTCAGGCTTCAAGAAAAAATCCTCAACGTATCCGAGTGGATACGTTGAGGATTTTTTCTCTCGCCTTCCTGGTCTCGGCTCATGATCCTGTGTCATCTGTATAGTGGGTTGTGTACTCCTTAGTATCTGCCGGTATCTCCGTTCCGGCCACAGGCGTGGCAAACCAGCGCCGCCGAAAATAGAGGGCGACATGGACAAGGCCCATCAGGACGGGGACCTCGACCAGGGGACCGATCACCGCGGCAAACGCGGCCCCGTGGTGAATGCCAAAGGTGGTGATTGCCACGGCAATGGCCAGTTCAAAGTTGTTGGACGCCGCCGTGAACGACAATGTCGTCGACTCGGCGTAATTGGCGCCGGCGCGTTTGCTCATGGCGTACGACACGAGGAACATCACCACGAAATAGATGAGAAGCGGCATCGCAATGCGCAGGACATCTCTTGGAAGTGCAATGATATGTTCCCCTTTCAGGGAGAACATGAGGACAATCGTGCAGAGCAGCGCGATCAAGGTGAGCGGACTGATCCGCGGGATGAACACACTGTCGTACCACCGGACGCCCTTGGCCCTGATCAAGACGACCCGCGTGGTAATGCCGGCCAGAAACGGGATGCCGAGATAGATGAAGACGCTCTGCGCGATGGCGCCCATCGTGATGTGTATCGTGCTCCCTGTGAGACCGAGCCATGTGGGAAAGACAGTGATGAAGAGATACGCATAGAAAGAGAAAAAAAGGATTTGAAAGAGGGAATTAAATGCGACCAGGCCCGCGCAGTACTCGGCACTCCCTTCTGCCAGATCATTCCAGACGAGGACCATGGCGATACACCGCGCCAGACCGATAAGAATGAGGCCGGTCATGTATTCGGGGACATCATGCAAAAAAAGCACGGCGAGGAGAAACATGAAGAGCGGACCGATCAGCCAGTTCTGCACCAAAGAGAGGAGCAGCACGCGGCGGTTTGAAAACACCGTCCCGACGGTTTCGTACCGCACTTTGGCAAGCGGCGGATACATCATGATGATGAGCCCGATGGCAATGGGAACGGACGTTGTTCCCACATTGAATTGATTGAGCCACGGGACAATGCCCGGCATGAGTGAACCAAGGACCACGCCAAAGGCCATGGCCGTAACAATCCAGACGGTCAGATATCGATCAATCACGCGTAATCGGCGTTTCATGCAGCGGGCTCCTTGTGCGGCGCACATGACCACATCAATGTCTCGATTGCAATCGGACCGTGTTTCAAGTAGGCAGCCCGCAGTTCGAATGAAAGCGCGGAGGGGAGATAGAGGGAGTGGTGTAGAAGCCGTACGATCGCATGCGCCCGTAGCTCAGGTGCGACCGAGCCCGGCCCCGCTCGGCGCAGCCGAGTGGGGGGCGAGGAAGTCCCCGCAGCGCGGAGCGCGGAGGGGAGATAGAGGGAGTGGTGTAGAAGCCGTACGATCGCATGCGCCCGTAGCTCAGTTGGATAGAGCATCAGGCTTCGAACCTGAGGGTCGGGAGTTCGAATCTCTCCGGGCGCGCAACGACTTTTCGCCAGAAAAGTCGTCCTCCATTTTCTATTTTCCATTCTTCTATTTTCTGGGGTTTCTTGCTGTTGGTCGGGGCGGAAAATCGGGAAAAGAGAAAATGGAGAATAGAAAATAGAGGTTTTTAAAATCATGGCATTTCAGTTTGAAAAGCTCGAAGTTTACCAGAGGTCGCTTGATTGGGTTGAAACGGTTGAGTCCCTCTGTGAAGCTCTTAGAGCCTGTTTAGAATCTTTTGTAAGGGCGTGTAATGAATGATAAAAGCTGGATCGGCCTCGGTGTGGGCCGATAGTTTGCCGTTCTTGATTTTGTGGTTGATGCTCCGTTTGATGTTATCACTCAATTGCAACACGTAGGATTTGGCGGTCATGACTAAAATCCCAACGCATGATGTCGGTGCTGATCGCGTTGTGATTCAAGATCATGCCTTCACGGTTGAAATGGAGTTCGATTTTTTCTGCTCGGATCAATTGATCCAACATGACGGATTCCTTGAAGCTCCTCTGAATCCGATCCCCAGCATCGGCCACCATGGCCACAATCTCTTTCTGTGCCTTGGCAACCTCGATCATCTGGTGAAATGCCTTCCGGTCGCCTTGGGTGGAAGACTCGATGAGTTTGAAAACATTCAGGACATTGAGATTCTCAGATGAGTTGAACGCGGCGAGGCTACGCGAAGTCCGTTCGCCCACCATTTTATCAGCGGTTTTTTGACGGTTTGTCACGGGATTCCAACTATGAGAATCTATCCCCCCAACAAGAAACTCCTAATTATTTGAAATCATTAATATTACGATTTCATTTCCCTTCGTGCTATTTGGCATGGATATTGCTTTTTTTTCGATCCAGGGACGAAAGCGAGGCCTTATGCCGTCACTACGCTGGGTTATCATAGCATTGCCGCTGGTGTGCGTATCTGCATGTCATGACGGAGGGACGCCAGCGTCAGCGCCCGGTGACACGACCGAGGGGAATGGAACCGGTCCGTTGCCCGAGAGTGATTCTCCTTCGGCTGTTCTTGGTACCGGAGGGCTGCCATCGCCGAATGCTGGTGGCGAGGCCCAAATCCCAGATATTGTTACGGTGCCGACGGAAGGAGTATCGACAGGAGAAGCTGGCGAGGTGACCGGAGCGGGCGCGGTGGAGCCTGCTGGTGGTGGCGCGACAACGGTCGATGGAGCGGGAGAGCTGGGTGACGGCACGTCCTCTGGGGACACCGGTGTTGACAGCGGAGGGAGCAAGCCGTCGGCCGCGGCAACTCCGGGTGGCGACATTACCACCGCAGGCCCGGCAGCGGATGCCGGTGGCACAGTGCCGGCAGTAGGCGCGGACGGTGGGGGGCTGGCTGCGGGAGCAACGCCAGGCGGTGCAACGCCGGGAACGGCGGTGGCTCCCGGAAATGGAGTGATCCAAAGTAGTGTCCCCGCCGTGTTATCGGCAACTCCGGGTGGCGACATTACCACCGCAGGCCCGGCAGCGGATGCCGGTGGCACAGTGCCGGCAGTAGGCGCGGACGGTGGGGGGCTGGCTGCGGGAGCAACGCCAGGCGGTGCAACGCTGGGCGATGCAACGCCGGTGATATCAGGGAGCGGGGCGATTGTGGGTACAGAAGGGAGCGGGGCGATCGTAGGCACAGAGACGGGGCCAAAAAATGTCACCGGATCTTCTGTCGTGCAGGATACGCCATATGCGAGTGTGCCGATCAAGGAGGCCGGCGACGGAGCGCGCACGTCACCGAGTAGGAGTGCTACCGGGATCACCTCCGCAAACGTACTCCAGGGCGGCATCGATCAGTCGCCTCAGGCAACGACGTTAGTGCCTGGCGCCTGTCAGACGGTGAGTGACTGTGTACAGGAGGGTGATATTTGTGCAGTGATGGGAAGTACGGATGATTTGGGTCAGTGTCAGCCAAGCAATGGCGAATGTGACGATGCGATCGGTGATGCCTGCGGTGTGGGTCGGGTCTGTGTCTATCGCCCATGGGTGAACGAGAATGCGAAGTATGCTTGCGAGACCGGAGTGGTGTGCAAAGAGGCAACAGAGGACCTCTCGGGAGGCACGGACGATTGTCAAGACGAGAGCGGATGGGCATGCGTACGGGGATTATGTCGGCGGTTGGAAGTGGCAACATTGGAGCAGTATGCCTGCCAAAAAACGAATGAATGTAACACCGGATGGACCTGCGGCACTGTTACATACGATCAGAAATCACACAAGATTTGTGTAGAAGGTCCATCGGCGTGTATACAAGATGAGGAGTGTGGGAAGGGATATTATTGTGCAAAAGATTATGGAGACGGGGACGGCACATGCCTCGAGAAAAAACTTGCGTGGCAGAAGTGCAACAAGTCGAACGAGTGCACCGAGGGAACGGTGTGCGGCGGAATTCCATATACGACAAGTAAGTGCGTACCAAAAGGATATCCCTATTTACAGTTCACAACGGGGACACTGCATCTTGGTGTGTATGATGGAAAATTCGCAAAAACCAGCATACCGACTCCATCAGTAGATAATCAATCCGTCGTGGTCGGTGTCGGTGTATCAACGGAAAAGGCCGAAACGCTCGTCTACTCCTATATTGACAGTGTCGTATCAGTGAAAATGCCAATCTCGAATGTGATCACCCCGAATGGTCTGACCGAGAAGCAGGTGAAGAAGGAGTTGGCAAGCACATCGTTTGTGAGTCCCTATGTTCAAATTCCGACGCTCGATACGGATCAAACATTTCATTATATCTCCGGATTCGAGGTGCGCGTCGGGCTGTGGTATGGCTGGCCGAATATTATTCGCGGCCTAACACCGTATGTCATGACGCTCAAGATTCAAGGAGATCACTTTGAGGAAACTGCGCAGCCAGAACAGCCTGGCTATGTCGAGTCGATCTACTGGAGCCCGAAAAATCCAGGATGGTCATATACAGAGTACAATCTCCTCTGTCCTAAGGGATTCGCCGTCAGCGAGGTGAAAACGAGCAGTGGACCTTCCCTGGAGGAATGGGGCCCCCTTCTTGACGGGTTCGGCATCGACTGCCGTGAAATCGTGTTGGAGAAAGTGAAATAACGTCCGACGCTCTACTTTTGTGCTCCCCATTCATTGCCATTCTATGGTAAGGCGTCGCCCGTTGTCCTGTGGATGCTGGGGAAACGGGAGGGGATATGCGGCTGGCCATGCTCGTGCTGTTTGTGGGGCTCGTCGTTCCCGTCACAGGCTGGGGCGCAAACCGATGTGTCACGTGTCATGTCAGTGCCGCCGGCGGTGCGGGGAAAATCCACGGCGTGGAGGATTGGCAGCACTCGGCGCACGCGCGGCACGATATTACGTGCGATCGGTGTCATGGCGGGGATCCCGCGGGCCCGACGGCAGGGGAGGCCCATCGCGGGATCCTCAATTCCCGCGAGGTGAAGAGTCCGCTCTATTTCACGCGCATTCCCGAGACCTGCGGCGGTTGTCATGTGGCCGAGTTTGCGACTTTTCAGAAGAGTTATCACTACAAGGAGTTGCTTCGTACCGGACGTGGTCCGAACTGTGTCACGTGTCACGGGGCCATGGCCACGCGGGTGATGGCCCCGAAAGAGATGGAACAGACGTGTGTTCTTTGCCATGCGCGCCCCACAGGCGCTGGCGAGGCACTGGTGACACTCAATCTTGCGGGCTCTCTCCTCACACAATGGGAGACCCGGGTCCGGTCGACGGCGGATGGTCCTGGGAGCGCATCGCTCAAGGCCGCGCAGCAAGCCTACGCACAGGTGCAACGCAAATGGCACGCCTTCCAGATGACCGCAGTCCGGAAAGAGGCGGAAGAGATCGTTCGCACAGCGAGACGTGAACTGGAGATGTTACGGAAACAACCGATGCCATGATCACCGTCGAAGACCCCGTCCGACGAACACTGCTTAAGCGGGGGATTGCCCTCATGGGCGGATTGCTCTTCGCGGGCCTCATGGCGCCCGCGGGCGGTTATTTTCTGGCGCCCCTGTGGCGGCATTCCGACGAGGGCTGGAGCGAGGTGGGACCCGTGAGTGCCATCCCCGTTGGGACACCGATCAAGGTCGATTTCGTGGAGCGGAAAAAAGATGGATGGGCCACCACCGAGGGCCGCGCGAGTGTCTGGATCGTTACCACGGACGGTGCGCAGTTCACGGTGTACGATCCGCGCTGTACGCACTTGGGTTGCCCCTACCGGTGGGACACGGAGAAAGGGGTCTTTCTCTGTCCCTGCCACACCGCCATCTTTGATATGGACGGTCATGTCTTGTCCGGGCCGGCCCCGCGCCCATTGGACCGGTTGCTGACCAAGGTCGAGGATGGACGCTTGCTGATCCGGGCCGTCACTCACCCACAGGAGACGTGAACGATGCGACGTGCCGTGGCGACATGGCTCGACGAACGGTGCGGCTGGCGCACGCTCAAACGCGTCCTCCTCGATCGGAAGATCCCGAAGGGCGTTGGGTGGCTCTACACGCTGGGGAGCATCAGCCTCTTCTGTTTTCTGTTACAGGTCGTGACCGGCATCCTCCTTGCCATGAATTATGCCGCCACCCCTGACCAGGCCTATCTCTCCGTCAAGTATGTCACCGAAGAGATCCCGATGGGGGCCTTCCTCCGCGGTCTGCACAAATGGGGGGCCTCTGCCATGGTCGTCTTCGCGACGCTCCATATGCTGCGGGTCTATTTCATGGGGGCGTTTAAATATCCCCGTGAGATGACCTGGATTGTCGGTCTGGCCATATGGCTCCTCATTCTGGGACTGGGGTTCACCGGATACCTCCTCCCGTGGGATCAGAAGGGATATTGGGCCACGGTCGTCGGGACCAAAATTGCCGAACAGGCGCCATTCCTTGGCGAGGAGATCGCGACGCTCCTGCGCGGTGGCGCACAGGTCGGTGCGGTCACGCTCACGCGGTTTTACGCGATTCATCTGCTCCTCCTTCCCGCATGTCTCGTAATCGGTCTGCTGGTCCATCTTTTCCTCGTCATCTGGCACGGGATTTCAGGCCCGCCGGATCGGGAGCGGCGGTGATCCATGGAGAATGGCGACTGGAAGATGCGCCTCCGCGCACGTTACGAAGCCCTGAAGCAGCAGGGAAAGTCCTTTTTTCCCCATACGATCTTCAAGGATACCGTGGCGGTGCTGGCGGTCTTTGGCGTTCTGTGTGCCTTGGCGGTCTTGATTGGCGCTGCTTTGGAGGAGGTGGCCGATCCTGCGGACACGACCTACAATCCGCGGCCGGAGTGGTACTTTCTCTTCCTCTTCCAGGCGCTCAAATTTTTTCCCGGGGCCTGGGAGCCGGTGGCCGCGATTATCTTTCCGACTCTTGTCCTGCTCCTCCTGCTCCTCCTCCCCTTCATCGATCGCGGACCTGCGAGGCATCCGCTCGACCGTCCCGTCTGGACCGGACTGGGGCTCGTGGCCATTGCCGGGTTCGGCGCGCTCACGGTGATGGGATTCCGGTCGCCGCTCCTCAACCCGATCACGCATCACGATCCGGTTGTGGCCGAGGGGAAGGCGCTCTATCAGGAGCTGCGGTGCAACTACTGTCACATGATCCAGGGACGCGGGGGGACGGTAGCGCCTGATCTGACCACGGTCGGTGCGCGACGCGATCGCGAGTGGCTGGTGACCCACTTTAACGATCCCCAGCAGGCCACACCCGGCTCGCTCATGCCGCGACTGCGACTGTTGTCGGAGGAGGCGCACGTGCTGACCGCCTACATGCAATCACTCGGCGGGGCAGGGCCATTTTCCCCCGAGGCCCCGGCGCTCTTTGCCGACCAGTGTGCCACGTGTCACCGACTCGACGGTGCGGGGGGCGACGCGGGTCCGGACCTCACCACGGTCCATACCTACCGGGACGCCCCCTATCTCTCCGGCTATATTGCCAATCCGCCCTCGCTCAACCCCGGCGCGGCCATGCCGGGATTTGAGGGTGCACTGACCCCGGCACAGATCGAAGACCTCGTCCGTTACCTCTCCTCCTCGCAGCGGGGGAAGTGACGGGGGGCACGGCGCCCGAATGTGGTGACCTACACCTTAAATCTGGCGTGAACGATATTTAGTCCCCCCGGTAGCCTGTTATCATCGACTGGCCAAGTGCAGAGGAGGTATGGGGAGCGGAAACTCGCGCCTGGCACGGTGTGTACAGTGGTGGACCTTACCACGGAGGTGTTCTATGAATGCGTTCCAACCGATGGCACCGGGAAACGGTGATGGCACATGCGTTGCGGGCGCCCCGCTGGGTGATGCGACCAGCGGTTCTCCTTCCGCACCAGGGGGCCCGTATATTGATATTTTGAATCCGGCCAAAGACTCGAAGATGCACCAGGCGATCTCTCTCGGGTGTGCCGGAGAGTTCGCCCGTGCCCTGCAAGTGATCGATGCCGTATATTCCTAGCCGGCGGAATTCCTTCGGGGCGTCCTGTTGCTGCACCTCGACCAACGATCCGAGGCGTTAACGGCCTTTCGTAGGGTGGCAGCCAAGGCGGATGCCCATTTTCTGGCGCCAGCATTTTGTGACTTTCTCACGGGCGATGAACAAGCCGCCACCGCGATGTATGGGGGACGCGCATTTACGCAGTACTTTCGCGCTGCCTCGGAATCGATCGTTTTTCGGAATATGTATCAGGCGGTTGATAATATCCTGCGCACGTTTCCCCCTCCGGATGACACCTTTACCGTGGTGGATTTAGGCATTGGGACGGCGCGCCAAGTTCAACGGATCGTCGAGTGGATTCCCCACCATTGGCCGCAGGTGCGCAGGGTGCACATTATCGGCGTGGAGCCGTATGACCACCTGGCCACCATCGCGCAAACCCAGTTGGAGACATTGACTCAGGTCACGACCCTGCACGTCACCTACACCCTGGTGCGCGAATATGCCCAAAAGCTGGATACGGCAGCGATCGTACGCCAGCTGCCCTTTGGCCGGTTGGATCTGGTCAACGCCTGTGCCTCGATTCATCACATGCGCCAGGGAGAGAAATGGCATCTACTGCGGGTGATGCGATCCTGGGCGCCGCGGTTGTTTCTCATGAGTGACGCCGATTCCGACCATGAATCTACGCTGCCCGATCTCTCGCTTGAACTCATTGCGAATGTGACCTCGTTTTATACCCATCTGCTGGCCCTGATCTGTTCCAACAATCCCGACGACGAGACGGCGGCATGCTACCGGGGGTTTTGTTTTTATGATGCCCGCAATATCCTAATGGAAACTGGTGAGCGACGCATAGAATTTCATACAACGGCGGACCGTTGGAAAGACTATCTCCTGGAGGCAGGGTTTGCGATGCTCCCACCGCAGGCTGAATGGTTGGCGGATATCGATCCATCCATGTCCCAGTTGCATGCAGATCGCCTGATTCCCGCCCAAGGAAAACGTTCACTCATCTTCCAATTGGCGGCCACGCCATCGGGAGGCAGCGTGTGAAGCCGGGGAGGCTATGCCTTAATCGGCACCAACGTGTTCTGAAATCCGGCCACTGGGACGAATGGATCTCGGCCCTCCAAATAGCTATTGACGCGGCCTCGCAGGAGGGCCTAGAGGCGTGGAATAGCACATGGTCACGATTCCAAAGAGGGGTTTCGTCCTACCAGGTCATGTGCCCTTTTCTATCTGCACGCTTCCAACTATAGGCGCGCGACGGCGTGGAGACATTCAGTGCGCCGTGCGCACCAACAGCTCCCTAGCCACCTGCTGGCCGAGTGCAGAAGCGATATGGGCAGCAGAAACCGACGCCCTGGCACAACACGTGAAGCCTTGGGCCTTGCCAAGGAGCGCGCACCATCCCGATCGTATGCTACGAGGTTAGCTCCATGGGAGCAGAAATTCTCATCCTTGTCATCCTCGCGACGAGCGCACTATGTCTCGCGATCGAGAAACAAGTTGCCTGGTGGATCCATATTAACGGGATTTGCCTGACAATACTCGTTGCCCTTTTCCTTTCTGCAATCGGCGTGATACCCCATCATCATTTCTTGTACGATTTTTTCTCGACGAGAACGACCCCGATGGCCATTGCAATGTTGCTCCTCAGCCTGAATATCCGAGAGATTGCCTATTTGCCGCGCTTTTTTTTGTGGATATACGGCGCCGGCATTTGCGGATCTGTGCTTGGCGCGATTATTGCTGCCATGGTTGGGTCCATGGATCTCGGGCTCGACGCTGCAAAGCTCGCCGCGCAACTGGGGGCAAGTTATATTGGTGGTGGAGAAAATGCCGTCGCAATGAAAGTCATTCTTGCCATTCCCAACGAGTTGTTTGTCGGGTCTTTCGCTGTTGACAATGTTCTCACCAGCCTATGGATGTTCATGGCAATTATGTACGCGGGATCACGTTTTTCCCTGGTCGATACCTCATCCGATAGAAAAACTGCCGATCCAGCGCCAAATATTCTTGAAATAGTCTTCATCGGGTTTTTGGCCCTTTTAGTCGTTCAGGTGGCGACCTGGTTGACTGCGACCGTTGGCATGCTGCATCGTTATCTTTATATTAGCGGTGTGGCAGTGGCCATTGGGCAAATCTCGTTCGTGCAGCGACATGTGCGTTTTGCCTACCCCCTTGGTGTCATATTGTTTATCCCGTTCTTCTTTTCGATTGGAGCGATGAGTGACTTTGCGTCACTGGCACAACTTCCCTGGGCAGCACTGTACATGCCCATGGTGATTGTTATCGTGCATGGCACGGTCATGCTGACATGTGGACACTATTTCAAAATACCACGGCATTATGTTGCCGTGGCATCCCAGTCTCTGATTGGGGGTCCGTCGACAGCAGTCGCCGTGGCCCAGGCAAAAAACTGGCGCAGTGGCATACCCATTGCCATCATTGCCGGCATACTCGGGTATGCCATCGCGAACTTTTGTGGAATGGGGATTTATCATATTGCGCGTTTCATGATTACTCTCTGGGGCTATCATGGGCATCCTCAATCAATTTCGTGAACGACCGATTCAGTGTGTTTATCCTACTGTTTCGGTAGGTAGAATTCGGAGTTTACAACAACACGCGCAGGTCAGAGCGCTCCAAGACGGTCCGGGCCTGGAACTCGCCAATGAATATTTCCGCGAGGGATTGGCGGGTTCTCAGCCGACCATGGTTGTGCGCGCAAGTGTCCAGCATCGCATAGAGCGATTGCGGCGATATGCACTGCGTGATGGGTATGGCGTGCGCATTTTCGATGCGTTTCGCACGAAGCGTACTCAAGCAGCAATCTTTGAAAAGTTTGAGCGGGATATTTGCTTGGCCCACCCTGATTGGTCTTCCGAGATTATTCGGATCGAAGCGCTGCGGTATGTTGCGCCGCCCGACAACAGCCGGTACCCTGTGCTTCCACACAATAGCGGAGGAGCGCTTGATCTGGTGCTCACACGGGATGGGCAGCCCATTGATATGGGTACTCCATTTGATTCTCCAGCCGTTCTATCGGAGACGACCTATTTTGAAGGGGTACAGGGCCCCTATTCAGAAATGTCGGTTGAACGATGGAGGCGCGTGAAAGAAAATCGACGGATGCTATTCCATATCATGTGTTATCTCGGATTTACCGCACATGAGAGAGAATGGTGGCACTTTGACCTGGGAAATTGCCGTTGGGCAAATATATATCGGAGCGCTTGGTATTATCCCTCAATGGAAGAAGAGGTGATGGCCCTATGAGAGTCCCCGTAGATCCAAGCGCCAATGAGGAGAAGAGTACTGCTCCCTTATTAAAAAAGATTGTGACAGGAGTCTTCAGTGCATTACTCGGCTTCAACGTTTTCGCCTTGTTTGCGTTCGGGATTTTCCTATGCGATTCATTGTCGTCCCCACTTTTCTGGAAGATGCTCTCTGTCCTATTGATTTACGTGTTATGTACGGCGCTGATCGCGGCGGGATTTGTTTGGTGGTTGCTACAGGAATCGCTGCGCCCATTGATCGAACTGATTCGATGGGCCCATCTCGCAAATAATTTGCAACCATTAACCCCTTCTGGAAAGTGCTCAAAAGAGATCGGAGAGATCTACGGTCTCTTCAATGAAACGCTTGCCCGCTTACGGTGTGCTCAAGAACAACGTGTTCTTTCTGGCCAGGCAGTGGCATTTGGCAATGTCTGTCGGCAAGTCGCCCACGACATCCGGTCGCCGTTGGCGGCATTGGAGGTGGCGACGGCGGGGTTAGCGGAGCTGCCGGAAGAGAAGCGCTTGCTCGTGCGCCGGGCCACGGCCCGCATTCGGGATATTGCGAATCATCTGATTGAGCAGGGTCGGATGGCCATTTTGAAGACGGGGGCCGGGGGAGCCACCACAACCTTGGCAACACCGGCAGGAAAAGAGGCGGTGTCTATCGAGCTGCTCTCGAGCCTCATTGATCCGCTCGTGACGGAGAAGCGCCTGCAGCATCGTGTGCACCGGGAGGTGGATATTCACGCGGAATTGGGTGAGACCTCATATGGTTTGTTTGCGGCGGTGCAACCCACGGAATTGAAGCGTGTCTTGTCGAACCTGGTGAACAATGCGGTGGAAGGGATTGAGGGAGCCGGTACGGTGAGTGTACGCTTGTGTCCGTGTGGCGAGCAGGTGGGTATCGAGGTGCAAGACACGGGCAAAGGGATACCGCCCGAGATCCTGGCGCAGCTGACCCAACGGGGGGTGACATTTGGCAAAGCGGGCGGCTCGGGGTTGGGATTATCTCACGCCAGGGAGCGGGTGGAGGCCTGGGAGGGGACGCTCGCTATCACCTCCGTCGTCGGGAGCGGCACGACCGTGACCCTCCGGTTGCCCGCGGCGGAGCCGCCTCCCTGGTTTGTGCCCGTGTTGACGCTGCGCGACGGCATGGCGGTCGTGGTGCTCGACGACGACCAATCGATCCATGACCTCTGGGACGGGCGATTGACCCCGTTGCGCCACCACCTGCCGCACCTCACGATGTACCATGTGACCACGGCGGAGGGAACCTGTGCGTGGCAGGCCCACTATGGGGCCACGGCGTCGGAGGTGCTCTATCTCTTCGACTACGAACTGATCGGGCAGCCGTCCAATGGGTTGGCCCTCATGGAGCAGCTCCAGATCGCCCCGCACGCGATTCTCGTCACCAGTCGCTACGAGGAGCCGGCCGTCCGGGAAAAATGTGCGGCCTTAGGCGTGCGCCTCATCCCCAAAGGATTGGCGGGGTTTGTGCCGATCCAGGTGGAGACCGGAGACCAACGGCCACTGCCCATGACTGGCCCGGTGGCAATCACGCGCCGTCTGGACGGTGCCGACGCCCGCCTGCCCGCCGTCGCTGGAGCAGAGGCGGGACACCCGATGCCGGACGACGATGTTGCCAGCCCGCCGCCGGGGTACCGCGTGTTGCTGATTGACGACGACGCCGGTATCCGGCTGGCGTGGAAGATGCAGCAAGCGGTCCTCGGCATCGACCAGCTGACCCCCTTCCCGTCGATGGAGGCGTGTGAACAGGCCCAGCCTGATTATCCGGCCTATGACTTTGCCTTTGTGGACAAACAGATCCCCGAGAGCGTGTGGCGCATTGATCAGGTGATTACGCATTTGCAGCAGGCGGGTGTGCAACACGTGATCGTGGCCTCGGGCGAATCGCTGGAGGCCCTGCAACAGGACCCGGCCTGCCAGGGAGCGGATGGCTTTGCGCCCGAGAAAATTCCGGACAGTTTGCGACCGTGGGGGCGCAAGGCCACGTAAGAGTCAGGAGAATAACCGATGGAGAGACCGCTTGCGAAACTCACGCATGATCTGCGGGGGGCCTTACAGATCGTGGTGGCCTTCGTACGATCTCGTGACGAGACATCACTGACAGAGGAACAACGTGAGCGGCGCGTGTCTTGCCAATCGAACATGGACACACTGCGCCACGGACTCGACGCCATCGATATCCTCCACAGAATGTGTTGCGGAAAAAAGTGAAACCGTGCAGAAATAGGCGTGGAGTGCCTTTTGAGGCCGGATTGGCGGAATTTTTGTCTCTCGATGTTATGGGAATACGACTGACGGGACGTCATGAAGACAATGGGCATTTATCTTCTGGTCACTGTCGTGGCTGTCGCAATGATCTGGGGCGTCATCCGGTATGGCCATAGGCTCTCCGCACCGCCAGCCCTTCCCGACCAGTGGATGATTGCCGAGGCGTCGCTCACACAGGAATGTCGTCTGCTGCGCCCGCGCGCCTATCCCCTCGTGGTGGAGCAATCCGGGGAGAGTCTCAACGTCGTGTGGGCAGGGTCGCCCCATTGGGCATTTCACGGGAAGATCGACCGACAAGGCCGGTTTCACCTGAGTGGTCGTCTCATGCAGCACGCGGAGCCAGGATGTCGCCGCGTCAGGATGACGTGGGAGGGAATTGCGGATCAGACCACGTTCGCGGGGACCGTACGAATCGTCAGCCCTGGCTGTCCGCTCTGTCCCGAAGGGTTGCATCTCACGGCAACACCCGTTTCACTGGAGCCGGAACCGCGCGAGGATCAGGGAAATCATCATGCACAGGCTCTTCCATAATCCCATGGCCTTGTTGCTCATCCAGGCCATGGTGATCATTCCCCTGGCGCGGATACTCGGCACCCTCTTTTCGAAAATCAACCAGCCCATGGTGATCGGGGAAATTATTGCCGGGCTCCTCCTGGGGCCGAGCTTTCTGGGATGGATCGCGCCCGAGCTCTACCACGCGCTCTTTCCCGAATTTTCCCTCCACGCGCTCAATCTCCTGAGTCAGGTCGGCCTGATTTTTTTCATGTTCCTGGTCGGACTGGAATTCAATCCGCGTCTCCTGCGCGGTCAGGCGCGCGCGGCCTTGGCGACCAGCCACGCCAGCATTGTCTTTCCGTTTTTGCTCGGGACGATCTTGGCGCTCTTTCTCTATCCGAAGTTGTCCGACAATAGTGTCCGTTTTGCCCCCTTTGCCCTGTTTATGGGGGCCTCGATGTCGGTCACGGCCTTTCCCGTCCTGGCGCGCATTCTGACGGAACGGAATCTGATCAAGACCCGAATGGGGGCGCTGGCACTCACCTGTGGGGCGGTCGACGATATCACGGCGTGGATGATCCTCGCCTTTGTGATTTCGGTCGTGCGGGCCACAGGCGCGGCCCAGATGTTGACCGTCTTTGCATGGACGGGACTGTATCTGCTCATCATGGTGCTGATGGCCCGACCGCTCCTGCGCCGCTTTGAACGGCGGTACAGCACGCGGGAAGGGCTCTCGCAGAATGCCGTGGCCGGGGTGATGCTCATGCTCCTGGCCTCGGCGCTGGCGACGGAGCTGATCGGCATTCATGCCCTGTTCGGGGCCTTTTTTCTTGGCGCGATCATGCCCAACGAAACCGCATTTGTGCGCAATTTGACGGAGAAGATCGAGGACATTGTGGTGCTCTTCATGCTCCCGCTCTTCTTTGCCTTTACGGGGCTCAAGACGCAGATCGGTCTGGTTGATACCCCCGAATTATGGGTGATCACGGCCATTATTATGGCGATCGCCTGTGTGGGCAAATTTGGCGGGAGCTGTCTGATTTCGAAATTGGCGGGATGTAGTTGGCGCGAATCCTCGGCGATCGGCATTCTCATGAACACGCGGGGACTCATGGAGTTGATTATCCTGAATATCGGGCTCAATTTTGGCGTCATCTCGCCGCTCCTCTTCACGATGCTCGTGCTCATGGCCCTCCTCACAACGCTCATCACGACGCCGCTCCTGGCTTGGATTTATCCGGATGCCTTGATTGTCGCCGATGGCGCGGAGATCATGTCAAAGGCGGAGAAACCCTACACCGTGCTTGTGGCGATCTCGCTCCCGCGTTCTGCCCAGGGCCTGATGACCATTGCCGCCGCGGTGATGGGGAAGATGACGCACACCCGCATTTACGCCCTCCACTTGACGCACGCCGGCACGCGGCCATCGAGTTACGTGAAGCGGGGCGAGTCGCTTTCCGAGATCGATCCCATTCTCCCACTCATCGAGCACGCCAAGGCGAAGGGCCAGGAGATTCGGCCCCTCACCTTTTATACGCACGATCCGAGCGAAGACATCGTCGATGTCGCCAAAACCAAGAGAGCGGATCTGATCCTCCTCGGTTGGCACAAGCCGATCTTCGGGGGGAGGGTGTTGGGAGGAACGGTGCGACAGGTGCTCAATGCCGCGACGTGCGACGTCGGTGTGTTTATTGATCGGGGCATGAACGATGTCCGTCGCATTCTCGTCCCCATTGTGAAATGTTTTCATGACCGGGCCGCCATTCAGCTGGCCAAGCAGATCGCCGCGCACTTCACGGCCCAGGTGACGCTGTTTCATGTCCTTCCCGCCGGGCTGGCGCCAGTTGCAAAGGCTGTTCCGGTCGGTGGCGGACCCGAGACCTCCACCGAGGATCAGACCTTTTTCGATCCGGACACCCATGGAGAGGTCGTCTTGATGACCCGCCAGCACGATTCTCCCGCGGATGTGGTGCTGGAAGAAGCCACAAAGGGATATGACCTGATCGTCATCGGGGTGTCGGAAGAGTTCGCACTGGAGCCGCGCCTTTTTGGTTGGCGGTCGGAAAAGCTTGCCGAACAATCGCCGACGTCATTGCTCATCGTCCGCCGTGCCCCGCAAACAAAGGCTTAGGGAGGTTGTCATCGTGAAACGACCGGAAATTTTTCTATTGAACCATGGTCATTTCAGATATGCCATGGAACAGAGCGAGGTCTGATATGCGACGAATCACGATATGGTTTGGTCTTCTCTGTATTGGACTCCTCTGCACCTGGAGTCGGTTGGGCCTGGCCACGACGCCCTGTGTTGTTGACTACCGCGTCCTCGGTTTTTCGCAGGATTGGCAACAGGCCTATTGGGAACTCGTGATTGGGAGTGAGTGTGCGCCGGCATTGGCACTCTTCCGCTACGACTTTGCCCAAAATCGCGCGGAGAAATTATTCTGGGCGTATGACGATGACGCACAATTTAAAAAAGGACGCTTGGAGGTGCGAAAGGACGTTTATGAGACGAGAAAAGGCGCGATGGTCAAATCGCTCCAGACCGCGCCGACGGACGGGAGAGGGAATCAGCAAGGCGCTGTGCTGGCACCAGCGACGTTTGATTGTCGGAACAAGATCACCACAGTCAACGACCTCCCCTGCCTACTCCGACTCACACGGGGAGCAAAGATCTGTACGTTTTCACGCGAAACGTTCGCGGACAAAGAAGCATATGTCACGGAGCTTATTCGTCCGACGGAGAGTTACTTCAATCCCCGCTATACGAGTTGGATTGTCCTGCAGGAACACTGTAGTGTGGCGCAGACGCCCTGCTACAACGAAGAGACCCACGCCTGGAATCCCGCCCCGGCATTGGCGATTTACGATGAGCGGACGTGCATCTGACAGAAGAATGACAGGCGTTGATATGGAGGTCCCATGCGATCGCTCGTAAAACGGTATGGATGGAATCTTGTTGTGCTGCTCTCTGTGGTTGCACCGCTCCATGCTGCGTCGGCGGCAGAGCCGTATCTCGAGGTGCCGATCGGACGATTTGCGAGACTGGTGCAGGCGGTGGATGCGGCCAAGGAGGCCTCGCGCCGCTTGCAGTATCCCATCGCGGAAGAGACATTGCGGATTCCCGCCACGAAGACGCGCCACGTGGGACGCGTGGTCGAGATCTTTGCCGAGCCCGAAGGGACGCTGGTCGTGAGCGTACTCCTCATGAGCAATGCCACGGGGTCCAGGGAACGGGACTACTATCTCCAGCAGATCAAGACGGTCTATCCGCAGGTGGTGCTGACACCACGACGACTCGACCCGGCGCAGGTGACCATCGATCCATTCTACGCCGCCTATGCGGTGTCGCAGGTGGTCATCCTGGGGAGCTACCCGCAGTATCAGGATGCGCTGACCAAGGTGCGTACGCTTTCACAGGCGAGCACGATTCCCTACGATGCCAGAGGGATGGTCTATGACCGGCGGAAAGGCCTGATTTGGCCGGACCGCGACGTGGACAATCCTTTTGCCGGGTCGTATCTGGCACGCCGCGATAATGCGTGCGACACCGAAGGTCCATATTGCCTGACCATTGAGCGCTCTGAATTCTACGAAGGCTTTACGCCGGGATACTATATCATTGTCGGGGGCATTTTTGCTGCGGACGGCGAACGGCAGGCTGTGGAACAACTGCTGACACGCATTCGCCCGCATCTCCCCGACGCCTATGTCAAACGGACATCGATTTACATGGGCTGCAATTCGTAACCGTGGTTATCCCGCGAAATACGCCTTGAGACCGGCTGGATCGGCTTTCATGGTCCGGTCGCCCTGGTGCCAGTTGGCCGGGCAGACCTCGCCGTGCGTCTCGAAGAATTGCAGCGCATCGACCATGCGGAGGGCCTCGTCGACACTGCGTCCCAGCGGCAGGTCATTGACCACCTGATGACGGACGATGCCGGTCTTGTCGATCAGGAAGAGTCCGCGGAGCGCAACTCCGAGATCTTCGACGAGCACGTCGTACGCCCGCGCAATGTTTTTTTGGAGATCGGAGACAATCGGATACGTGACGCCGGTAATACCGCCCTGCGCCCGCGGTGTGTTCAACCAGGCAACGTGCGAAAAATGCGAGTCGACCGAGCAGCCAATGACCTGCACGCCCCGTTTTTCAAATTCAGAGAGGGATTCCTGAAAGGCATGTAATTCGGTCGGACAGACGAAGGTGAAATCGAGGGGGTAGAAAAAGAGGAGGACGTGTTTTTTCCCCGCAAACTGTGCGAGTGAAAAATTGGGGACCATTTCTCCACGAACAACGGCCATGGAACCAAAATCAGGTGCTTTTTTGCCCACGAGTACGCTCATAATGTCCTCCATGCCCGGTGACCGGTTTCATGCCAGTTGTGACTGAAGGTCTTCTCTTGCCTTGCGCGGTGCGCGATCGCAAGCGGAAAGAAAAAATCCCCCAAGAGGGGTCTCTTGGGGGATTTCCCACCGATGTGTGGGCCCGATTATTTTGCCCCGCAACCATCGAGCGATTTTTTCGCCTTAAAACAGTTCCCGACGTCATTCAAATCCTTGGCGCCGGCCTTTACGTGACACGTGGTGCATGGCTTGTTGCCGACCTGCTTGCTGAAAGTTGGCGTGGCAAAGAGTGTTGAAATGCCAATGGTTGGTACCGCCATGACCGCTGCCGCAAGGGCAATGAGTTGCGTCTTTTTCATCTCTCCTCCTGGAGGGTTAACGACATTCACATGCCAACAAACAGGTATCAAGATCAATCACTTTTTTGCGATGACGACAATGATATCCATCATATTTTTTTTTACCACGGTTTTACCGTCCGCGTCAGCCTGGAGTCCACCCTGCTCTTCTCTTCAACGCCATGATAGGGATCATACGACATGTGTCAATCAGTCATTCACGCCTTTTTTCCCCTTGCTTTCCCGTCAGGACCTGCTAGCGGCGCCGCTGAACACCCAATGGCGGGTCTTTCGCAAGGAGGGCGTATGAAACGATTCAGTTGGTGTCTGGTCGCCATGCTCATGATGGGCTGTGGCGGTGGTGAGAGTGGCAACGCCGATGATACTGAAGGGGCATCGACCAACGGGGCAGTCTCCTCTAGCGGTGCAACGACGGCCACTGAGGCCCAGACAGAAACCGCAGTGAGCTCGGCGATGGGAGCAGTGGAAGTCGCCATGACGGCGGCGTTTGGGGGACTCAGTGCGGAAGTGGCCAAGGGTGTGGCGGGGGTTGGCACTCTCCCGTTACTTACGAAACAGGTCCCGGCGACTGTAAAAGCAATGACGTTGCAGGAAACCACAACGTGTACCCCTGGCGCTCTGCCGGATGTGGTGGGTGGAGATTTTAGTGGGACGATCACGGGGACGGAGATCGATCCGGATGGGAGCGGGACCTGCGCGATCATGTTCGATACCGACGATTCGACGGTCGGGATGGTGCTCGATTGCGATCAATTCACGCTCGGCAATGCCATGGACGATGCGGTGATTGACGGCAAGGTCGGCTTTTCCGGTCTGTTTGGTGGAGAGATTGCCACCATGTCGTACGGCTCCGAGAATTTTTTCATTACCCTTGCTGATGGAACGAATTGCGAACTCGTGCTGAACTTCGGCGTGACACTCAATGTCTCCGCCAATACGATCAGTTACAACGGCTGTGCAACGTTCTGCGGCAGCGGGTACACCATCTCCGGGACAGATACTTTCTAGTCCGGGCCGGTTTTTTTCGGCACGCAGACGATCGGCATGGTGGAATGGCGACTGCACAAGCGCGGTGAACGCCGCTTTCGGCAGGGGCATCCCTGGGTTTTTTCCAATGAGCTTGTCCACCCCCCGGCGGGCATCGTTCCTGGGGCTCCCGTCGATCTGTGCGATGCGCGGGGAGCATTTCTTGCCTGCGGCTATGGCAATCCCCATTCACTCATTGCCTTTCGGCAGATGACCCGTGACCGGACGCAACCGGTCGATCTTCCACTCGTGCGTGAACGACTCCGACAGGCGAGTCACTTTCGTCGGCGGCTCGGATATCACGCGACCAGTCACCGGGTCGTCTTTGCCGAAGGGGATCTGCTCCCGGGGTTGATCATCGATCGCTATGTCAATGCCGCCGGGCAGGTCTTTGTGGCCGAGCTCTCCACGGCTGGCATGGAACGGTTGGTCGGCGAGACCCTGCCGACCCTACTGCACGAGTTGGCGGACTGGGAGGTCGCACAGGGGGGTGCGCCGTTTTCGCGGGACGCCACAACGGTCGTGGTCCGACGCGAGGGGGCCTTTCGGGCGCTGGAGGGTCTTGCAGGGCAGCCTGCGCACGTTGTCGGTCCGTTGGCGTCCGAGGCGCTCTCCGCCTATCCGGCGCGCGTGGCCTCCGGCCAGGGATCGCTCACACTCATTGTCGACCTCTTTGCCGGGCAAAAGACGGGGCTCTTTCTCGACCAGCGGGAAAACATCGCGCACCTGCTGCGATTGCTGCAGGCGCGGAGGTCCTCTGTCGGCGAGGAATTCCGGGTGCTCGATCTCTTCGCCTATGTGGGGCAGTGGAGTGCACACGTCGCGCAGCTTCTGGAGGCACGGTCTGGCGTGACGGCCACGTTGGCAGATGCCTCGGCAGCGGCGCTCGCCACGGCGGCAACCAATGTCTCGGCCTGCGGCGCGCGCAGTCACCCTGTGCAGCTCGATCTCCTGCAACCCTGGCCCAAAGCGCTGGGGTTTGCCTATGACCTGGTCGTGTGCGATCCACCGGCGCTGATCAAGAATCGGCGCGACATTGCCGCCGGATATCGCGCCTATGTGAAATGCAATGCGTGGGCCATGCAGCGGCTCCGTCCCGGCGGACTGTTTGTGACCTGTTCCTGCTCGCATCACCTGAGTCATGACGCCTTTCGCGAGGCCGTGACCGCGGCGATGCACAAGGCCAAGGTGTCTCTCCAGTGGGTGTATTGCGGGAGCCAGGCGGCGGACCATCCGCGGCGGCTCGAGTTTCCGGAAGGGGAGTATCTCCAGTGCTCGATCGGGGAACGACAGCCGTGACCTGTGGTGTCCAGGCTTGACGATGGACCGCCAACCCGCTAACTCCGCCTGCTAGGGGGCCCTGGTATGGGACGAGGAGCAATACGATGACCCTTTTGAGACAGCTATTCCGCAGCGGTCGAGGTGCAACAGCCGCCCCGTCACCGGTATCCATCTCGGAGGACCCCGCGCCAGCGGCGACCGCAGCAATCACACGTCCGCTCCTGGAGCGCATTCGCACGCATCCGCTCCGGTATGTTGCCCCGATGTCCGTGACCGGACTCGGTCTCGCCGGGGGCATTGCGGCAAGCGCGATCAGCGGGAGCGGGGGGAGTCTGCGCATCGCCTCCCTGCTGTTGGTCGGCGCGGCCATGGCAGACGCGGTCGATGGCGTGGTGGCGCGGTTTTTTCATGCCGCATCGCGATATGGCATGCATGCCGACACGATCACCGATGGCGTGGCGTATGGCGTGGCGCCGGCGGTGATGGTCTTCTCCCTCGGAGAGCGTGCCCATCTGCCGCGGCTCCTCAGTGGGGCTGCGGCGTTGTGGACTGCGGGGAGTGTTTTCTTTCGACTCTTTCGTTTTGCACGACATGACCAGGCGGAGATCTCTGTCGGGTTTTCCGGGCTCCCGAGTACGGGCGGTGGCCCCATGATCGCCGGAGCCACAGTTATGGCGGACGTGGAGACCGAGGAAGCGGGAGACACGGTGGCTGCCAGGGCCATTGCGGCTCTCACGACGTCGGTGATTCTCGGGGGACTGATGGTCTCCAAGATCTGGTACCCGAAATTGAGCCAGGTCCTCGCCGGACTCAACTGGCGGAGCCTGAAAACGCGCACGGGGGCCGCATTTCTTCTCGGAGCGATCACCGGCACCATCACGGCCGTCGGTCCGATGGTGCCGCTCCTCGCCCTCTTCGGGGCCTATGCCCTCTCAGGCCCGGTCCACCTGCTTTCGCAGAAGGGACGACAGTTCCGATCTCGCGGGTAGATCTCCCTACTCCTCTCCATGGCATCCCTTGCAGAGTTCCTGGGCGCCATCGCGCAAGGGGCCCTCTTTGTGCGGCCCGAACTCGTGACAGTCGCTGCAGGGCATCAGGGAAGCGTGCATGGCGTGGGGCATGGTTTTTCCATCGTGCTCGACCGTTTCCGCAGGGATGGTGACCCCGACGCGCTTGTGGCAGAGTGTGGTGCAAAAGGCCTCGGAAAGGAGCGGCAACGTGCGCAAGTCGGTCGCAGGTCGTCCGAGTTCTTTTCCCACCTCGTCGAGGAGGGCATTGGCTTTGCGCAAGGTGGCGGCCGCGAGATAGATGTTGTGTTCCCCGTGGGCATATTGCACAAAATTGACCCAGGACTCCACCTGCTGGAGTTGTTCTTCGGCCCACAACTCTTTCTCCGAACGCGGCGTGCTGTGCGGCACCGCCGCAGTACTGGCATGGAGTTTTTGCGTCATGGCCCCGAGCGTTTTCTGGACCGCGTTCCGGGTGTCATCGAAGATGCCGCGGAACGATTCACCATGGCATTTTACGCAGGCCTGCGGAGAGGCCGTGTAGGTGCGGCCTTCGAATTGCGCGCCGGCGTGTTCCTGTTTGACATAGTGGCAGCCGACGCAATCGACATTGGCGAGATACATGGGGCTCGGGATCTCCGGCAGTCCGAGTTCTGCGACCTTGCCGGTGTACATTTCCAGTTGGCCCGCGTGCTTGCCCTGATGGCAGAAGTTGCAATTGAAGGTCAGCGTCGGCAGGTGGCTTGCCGGAGGCGTTGCTTCAGTGGGTCCCTTCCCCGCGGCGGCTTCACCAATCGGCCCCAGGACCTTTTCCTGCCGGTAACCGAGCCCATGTTCCATCTGCTCGTGACAATGAAAGCAGGCGACGTTGTGTTCCGTGACATGTTTTTCATGGAGGAGCGGAATGTCGGTAAAGAGGGCGATTTTTTCCGGTTGGTTGTGGCACGTGAAGCACCGCTCGATATGGGCCTCGCCACTCCCCTTCAAGACATCGAGATGACACGATTCACAGGTGACTCCCCGCTCTGTGACGAACGTCTGATGATTATACCGCATGTTGCCGACGGTGATTTCCCTCTCCGGCAGCGTATGACAGCCGAGGCAGCCGCCAATGGGATCGAGTGTTCGCTCGGTGCCGCGCCCGCGGAAGTGGCAGAGATAACACGTGCCGTAGGTCACCTCGACGTGATTCCCCACCACGATCTGTGAGTGACAGGAGACGCATTTCAACCGGCGACCGCGTTTCTCCGTGGTGAGATGGGGACGGTGGTCAAACTTGATTCCCGATGCGGTTTTCACACGACCTTCCAGCAGGCGCGTCGAATGGCAGCCGGAACGGAGACACGCCGCGTCTTCGATCTCCGCAAACGGCTTCGACGAATAGGTGCGCGTGACATACTTCGCCACCTGGGAGAGCGCCTGAAACTTGCGCCATAGGTGACTCTTGAACGATTCCGGCGGATAGTGGCAGTGCACGCACGGGACGAAGTTGTGTTTCGAGGTGGCCCAGGCATTGTAATACGGATCCATGATGTGACACGATTTACAGAAGGCGGGGCTTTCCGCGTAACGGGCTCCCGCGCCGAGCAGCAGGATGAGACAGAGGATCGATCCCGCAATGATCCGGCTCCGTGTTGTCCGAAGCCAGGTCCGTTGCGCATAGCGCATCTTTCCCCAGAGGATACTGGTGCGAAGAGCCGATTGGATGGCCGCCCAGAGACGCGTATGCCACATGGTGAGGACTCCCGGTCGAGGTCAATGTGAATGTTAATGCACCAGCGCAATCAGGATGATCAATATCAGACCGATTGCGAGTGCCGTAAACCCGAAAATTTTCGCAAAATTGCGCAACCAACGGTCTGGCGGCCGCGCCGCGAGCTGTTCGAGCTCGCCGCGTGCCTTGAGGAGTGCGTATTGGGCCGGTTTTTCATGCGCGAGTTCCTCTTCCGTGATGCGACCCGTGAACATGACCGGATCCATCGGGAATTTGTCCGGACGGAGATGGCCGTTGAAGAAATGGATCGTGAAGATGAAGCCGACTGCCAGGAGCGCTTCGTCGCTATGAATGATCGTGGCGACGTTGATCACCCATCCGGGGAGAAAGGTGGTGAAGAACGTGGGGAACCAGAGGATGATTCCGGAGCTGCCGATGATCGCAATACCCCAGAAGACCGCCCAGTAATCGAACTTCTCCCAATAGGTCCAGCGGCCCCACTGCGGTTGCGGGCCGAGGCCGAAGAACCATTGGAGTTGCTGCCACATCTGCACGGCGTCGTGCCACTGCGGCACGAGCGAGTCCGGTCCCCAGAGGATGTGATAGTCCTTCTCTTTCACCAGGCGCCGGACGAGGAAGGCGAGGTGCATGATGCAGTAGCCGAAGGTCATGATGGCGCAGGTGCGGTGAATAAAGCCCGCGATCTCGAAGCCGCCGAAGACGTGGGCCAGCCAGATTGCCCACGGACGATCGCTGAATTTAAGCGGGAGTCCGGTCGAGGCGAGCCCGAGGAAACTGATGATGATCAGCGCGTGGGTCATGCGATGATACAGATCGAAGCGCCAGTAATATTTTTCCGGCCGCCCGACTGTGCGTCGCGCAAACCGCGCCGGATCGAGTTGTTTGAGGCGGCGTCGCTCAATGAGCGACCGGGTGAGCCAGAGCAGCGCATGGAGGCCCCATGTGGCAAAGGTCAAGATCAGCAAGACGTTAAATCCCTTGTAGACGTAGTACAACCCGGGATTCCGGTCGGGGCGCGTGTAATCGGCATGTGGCAGGAATTGCGCAAAGCCGGCGGTGGCCTTGGGGTGGCATTGCTGGCACGTGGCCAGACGGTGTGTGGCGCTCAAGGTCGATGCCGGATCGTCGATGGGGAGAATCTGATGATACCCGTGGCAATCGGAACAGCGGGCCACGGCCGTGTACCCAAGCGCCGTGACCTTGCCATGATAGCTGTGACGGTAGGTTGCGAGGGCCTCCACATGGCAGTCGCCACATCCTTCAATGATCGAGAGTTTCCAGGCCTTGCTCCCGACGCGCGTAATCATATGGCCGCGGTGACAGTTGGTGCAGACCGGCGTGGCCTCGCCGGTGGCGGAGAGGCCCGAACCATGGACACTCTGCTGGAAGGTGGCGGCCACGCCGGCATGGCAGGTGCCACAGGTTTTCACAATGTTCTGGCGGTGGATGTGTGAGGACGGATCCTGGTGCGGCGTAATATCGTGGACGCCGTGACAATCGGAACAATTGGCTGCCACAAGCAGGCCACTCTTCATGACCGCGCGTCCGTGGATTGAGTCCATGTAGAGTTGATAGGCGTTTTCGACAGGGATGCGGTTGCGTCGGGCCAGCTCCGGATCGCCATGGCACGTGCCGCAGGTGCGCGGCAGATTCAGGTGATAGACCGGCGATTGCGGGTCGTCCGTGGCGAGCACGTTGTGCACTGATCCATGACAGGACTCGCACCGCGCGGCCTCCGCGACCCCGCCGACCTGGGCACGGCCATGCACGCTGTTGCCGTATTCGGTGCCGATCGTGCCATGACAGGTGTCGCACGCGAGCTTTTCCACCGGGGCTGGATGGGGATACTCCGTGACATTCGGGTGGCACGTGTCGCAGGAAAACGCGTTGTGCACCGAGGACTGATAGCGCGCCGCATCGACATGCGGGATGCCATCGATCGGGGTACCGTGACAGGTGAGGCAGTCCCCGGAGGTTGGGGAGGCGGGGAGATGGCGTGGGGCGGCCACGAGGAGCAGGGCGAGTGCCAAGAGGCATGGGACCACCAATCGGTGTCGCGGTCGTCTCGGCATCGGACTCGTGGCTTCCTCGGTGCTCACAGGCCTTCCCCCAACAATGTCTCCGCTCTCTCACATACCAAAATAGGGGAGACAATGATACAGATCTGTCACACGTCTGATCTGGGTCATTATCCGAGGAACGCAACCATTACAGGGGCTCACGTCGCCCCCTCCAGCGGCAAAGCCGCTGGAGCCTCCCCCTCTCGCGCGCGGTGCGCGCTGGGGAACGTCTACTGAAGATCGGTTTGACACATTCACGGTTTTTGGCTACAGGCGCGGCATTGTTCTCTCGAAGATCAGCCTCACAAGGCGTCGCCTGATTGCGAAGATGTTGGTATCTGCGCACGAGGAGCTATGAAGAGAAAAATCCGGTATATCATTCCATTGCTCCTCATTGGGGGCGTCATTGGCTATCTCTTCAGTAGCGCCTTCCGATCGGCCATCCAGTATTACGTCACCGTGGCAGAACTTCAGGCCGCACCGCCGCCACCGGGCCGCATTCTCAAGGTTGGAGGGACGGTGAAGTCAGGAACCCTCACCCAGACCGGCTCCCGGCCCGTCACGTATCAGTTCACGGTGGCCCAAGGCGACGACGAACTGCCGGTGCGATACACGGGGATGGTCCCCGACACCTTCAAAGAGGGGGGCGAGGTCGTGGCGACCGGCACCTTGGGCGCTGACGGGACATTTGAGGCCACCCACATCCTGGCAAAATGCGCCTCGAAATATGAGGCAAAGGCCCCGTGATCCCGCAACTCGGTACGACCTGTTTGATGCTCCTCCTCCCCGTCTCGTTCTACAGCCTCGGGATGACGCTCATTGGGGCGCGTCATGCCGACGCGCGGCTCTATCGCTCCGGGCGTCATGCGGCCTATGCCGTATGCGGACTCTTGACACTCGCGTGCCTGCTCTTGATCGCCGGCTTTGTGGGGAATCATTTTGAAATCATCTATGTGGCAAGTCATTCCAACCGGGCCCTGCCGCTCTTCTTCAAATTCGCCGGATTATGGGCGGGCCTGGATGGGTCGCTCCTCTTCTGGGCCTGGCTCCTCGGGGTGATGACCTGCATTGCGCTGGTGCAGGCCGAACGGCATTTGCCACGGCATGTGCCGTACATCAATGTCGCGGCGATGGTCATCATCGGCTTCTTCGGGATAGTCCTCCTCTTTGAGGCCAATCCCTTTGCGACGAGCCTCGATTTTCCCTTCGATGGTCGCGGACTCAATCCGCTCCTGCAGGCTACAGAGATGGTCGTCCATCCGCCCTCGTTGTATCTCGGCTATGTCAGTGCCTCGATCCCGTTTGCGCTCATGGTGAGCGGGCTCCTCTCGGGCGAGATGGGCGAGCGGTGGCTCCGCATGATGCGCGGCTGGCTCCTCTTTTGCTGGCTTTTTTTAAGCGTTGGCAATCTGCTCGGGATGCACTGGGCCTATGTGGAGTTGGGTTGGGGCGGATTTTGGGCGTGGGATCCGGTGGAGAATGCCGCGATCATGCCGTGGTTTACTGCCACGGCCATGCTCCATTCGCTCATCATCCAGGAGCGGCGGGGGATGCTCCGCGTGTGGAATGTCACCCTCGCGTTACTGACGTTCATCCTCACCGTCCTCGGGACATTTCTCACGCGGAGCGGTGTCGTACAGTCGGTCCACGCCTTTTCGAATTCGACGCTCGGGGTCTATTTTGGGGCCTTCCTCGCGGTCATGACTGCCGCGGGCATTCTCCTGATCCTTGCCCGGCGGCATCTGTTGGCGAGCGAACATGATCTCGATTCGCTCCTCTCAAAAGAGGGTGCCTTTCTCCTGAACAACGTTTTCTTCACGGTCGGGGCCTTTACCATTCTCTGGGGGACCATGCTGCCGACACTCGCCGAGGCATTGATCGGCGAACGGATGATGCTGGGGCCGCCATTTTTCAACCGGATGTTGGCGCCGATCGGGATCGTGTTGATTCTCCTCGCGGGGTTTGGTCCGATACTGGCCTGGCGCAAACATGAACGGCGCGATCTGCTGGAACTGACGCGATGGCCGGCCACGCTCGGGCTTGCAGCGTTGACGATTGCCTGGGTGATGGGCGCGCGCGAGTGGTACGTCTTGGCCTCGACAGCGGGCATTGCCTTTACGTTACTCATTACGTTCGGAGAGTTTGGGCGCGGCATGCAGGTCATACGCCGTCGCGAACAGATTTCTTCCGGGGCCGCGGCTATCGAGATCTTTCGTCACGCCCCGCGGCGGTATGGCGGTTACCTGGTTCATGTGGCCATGCTCCTGATCTGCGTCGGGATTGCCGGTGCGGTCTATCATTCTGAAGTAACCGCAACGCTCAAGCCCGGCGAACGCCTGGAGATGCACGGATACCAGATCGAATTTCAGGGCCTGCGCTACAAGGCCGATGACAACCAGGAGACGATTGCCGGTGCGCTGGCCGTGCATCGCAATGGCGTGCACATCAGCACCCTCTATCCGGCGCGCAATTTTTATCGCGCCTCCGACCAGCCGACGACGGAGGCCGCGATTCACCGGGCATGGAACCACGATCTCTACACCATCATCGGTGCCTTTGACGTGCAAAAAAACGAGGCCGAGTTCAAGGTCATGCATAATCCCATGGTTAGTTGGATGTGGATCGGGGGCCTGCTCCTGCTCTGTGGTACCGGCATTGTGGCATGGCCGATGGGCCAGCGCAAACGCCAGGCGGAACCGGCCAGACGGGTCGCGACGGCCGTGATGCTCGTCGCGGTGTTGGGGAGCGGGTTTGCCCTGCCAAGTGCCGTGGCACAAACGATGCCGGAGGGGCATCAGGAGGCCGTGCAGCTCAAAACCGTGACGCCGGAGGAACGGACGCTGGTCGACGCGGCCTCCAAGATGGTCTGCCTCTGCAGCACCTGTCCGCGGATCAATCTGGCCGAGTGCGGGTGCGGCTATGCCCGCGAGCGGCGTGAAGAAGTGATGGCGCTTATTCGCTCCGGCAAGAATGCGGCTGAGGTCATTGTCGCGATGATCGGAAAATATGGGGAAGAGATTTTGGCTGAGATGCCGTTGCGCGGCTGGCAGACTGCGGCGATCTGGATGCCGTTGCTCGTGTTGGGTGGGGCCATTGGCGGTGTCAGTCTGACTGCACGTCGCTGGATTCGGCGGAATCGCCAGCGGCGACAGTAACAGCAGGCTCAATGGGATTCGGGAGGGTGTATGGGTGAGGGAGGATTTTTTGCCACGGTACTCTTTATTCTCGTGTGGGCCTACGTTGCGGCCCCCTATTGGTGGCAGTCGTCGAGGGCATCCGATGCTGGAAAGAAGTGCGGGAGCGGACCGCTCGTCAAAAGTCTCCTCTTCTGCGCGATGGTCGCCTGGCCACTCGTTGTGCAGGCGCAAGTTGGTGGCGACACCGCCCCGCACCAGTCCATGCCGGAGGGCGGGACCATTTCCGGGACGCTGGCCGTGCGACCTGCGACTGAGGCTGCGTCGCATCTGCTGAGCTCGCATCCCTACACGATTGAGGTGATGCAGGGGAGTGCGGCGGTCGTGGCCGTCGAGAAAACGACCGACGCCCAGGGCCGCTTTCAGATCCGCAACGTCATTGCCAATCCGGCCTTGCACTATTTTCTCCGCGTGACCCACGATGGACGGCGCTATCGTTCAGCAGCCCTGCAGTTGCCAGGCGGGGTGAAGGAGGCAACGCGGGATCTTGTGCTGACCCCGGTTGGCGATGCCTCCGCGGGCGATGTGCCTGGGGTTGCGGCCCCGATGGCCATGCCCTCCTCGCCGGATCGCGCGGCAGCTCCTCAGATCGCACCTTTCGCCCCGACCGCCGGTGAAGCGATGCCGCCGTCCGCGCCCCGTGACATGGAGCATGACGCGGCGTCCCGCGCCTGGGGGAGCGACCAATGGATCAGTGTCCTCCTCTGTGGCGGCGTGGCCCTCCTCATTGCCTGGCAGCTCATGGCCCGGCGGGGGAGGAAGGTGTAGGGCATCTTAAAAAAACCTCTGCCAGGATGGATCAGAGATCAGTTGTCGACCACGCCCTGCGCTGCGATGGCAAAGGCAGAGACAAAATTTCCGTGCGTGGCGGTACGATAATGGCATTCCCATGGTCCATAATGGGCCCGCCGATGGGGGTCATCCACACGGATATCGGTCAATCGTAGATTCGGGGTGGGTGGGAGCGCCTTGAGGCAGGCTTCCTTGATACACCAGAGTACCTTGCGGCGTGACGGCACGATGCGGTCATGTGGATGCCATATTCCATGTTGCATAGAGTGGAGTCTGTCGCGGCATTCAATGTCACAGCCGATACCAATACGACCGAGGTAACGCGCGTGCACATGCGCAATGACAGCAAAACACCATCCCGCTGCATGTGCCAGTGTGACGACAAATGGGCATCCCCTGTTGCGACAGCGCAACTGCGGATCGAAACTATGTCGGTGTCGTCGATTCGTGACTGACGATAATGCGTAGAGCGTCTGTGCGATCCACCATCGGCCAAATAACCGTTCAGCACGACGATCGGGATGGCGCTGCGTTTGAATATGTGCCCATTCGATGTCGTCAAAACAGGATCGATATGCCTCTTCCGGCATATGCAGCAGGATGGGACCTACATACACCTGTTTAATGTGCAGCGGTGGTCGCATGTGCAAGAAATACTCTGTTGTGTGTAAGGCGCAGCCCAAGATAGATTGGGATCATCATGACAATGGCCGCGTGCAGAAGAAATGAGGTGATCAGGAGGGGCATGGAGGCATGGTGTGCGGTGAGCTGTAAGAACCCGCGTGCCACGATCATGGCTGCTGCAAAGATGGCGGCGACCACATACCCTTTCTGATCTGACTCAAGAAGATATCGACTGACATGCATACCACCCATAAAGGGAATCAAGGCTGCGTCAGTCCAGATCACTATGGTCAGCGCGTGCACGGCGTCCTCGAGATGTGGCGTACACAGAGAGAGAATCTGCTCCACATGCGTGAACACGCGGTATGCGAGGAAGACCGTCATGCCGATCCAGAGGAAAAGTGCTGGCGATATCGGTCGAATGTGCGACCAGTGAAACATCGCATGGTCGTGTTGGCGGCGTTGCGCGAGAACTTGACCGAGGGCAAGTGCGGGAATGAGGAAGAATGGTTTGAGTTGAAACCAACCGGCAAACACCCCAACGTAGGCGGTATCCCACTGACCGACGATGCCATTGAGCCAATGACGGTCCAGTGCGACGACAGACCAACTGAGGATCAGGGGAATCGAAAATCGACTATAGAGATGCAGAGAGTGTCCCTGCAGTGTGCAACGCCACAACGCGCGGTGCCAGGGTTGTAGCAACAGAAACCAGACGATGGATTCCAGGACTGCCACGTATGCCATCGTGTGCGCCCATGTCGAGGTGTCGAGCAGGTCGTGCAGTGCGCACCATATGGCCATGCCGATCGTGATGCACAGAAACGCGAAATTCGCACGATAGATACGACGAAATGCCCCACGCGCACGCAAAATACCAATACAGCCTGCTGAGGCAATGCTGAGTGCCGCCATGATGAACAGCGGTCGAGCGATCAGGGTCATTTCAAATGTCGTGACACCCCCTGGTTGATACAGAAAACCACCAGCATAGTACATCAGTGCCAGGCTCGCTTGCCAGGCAAAGAGTGCCACGATGTTGGTCTGTGACTGTCGGCCGATCAGATAAAAGATCGCCATTTCCGTTCCCTCGGCAATGGCGAACCCCAGGAGGAGATAGGGGAGGAGCAGTCCGTAGACAATGATGGCACGGTCCGAGACTTGGGCAAAGACCAGACACATGACGAGCGGTGAGGCATATGTGGCGGCAAATCCTTTTGTGCTATGCCATAATGTGCACAGCATCTCGTAATTGTGTTTCCACAGAGACATATTATTGTAGCCGGCGGAGTGTCAGACCAATGATGACCTCGCCGGGTTCGATGAATAGACACAGACATCGTGTGTTATTTGGCATATCGCTCTTGGCAAGCATCGCCAGGATTTCCAATCCATGGGCCATGCCACAGCAACCGTTGTGCCACGCCATACCGGTACGTACGTGCGAAAATTGTTCCAGCACGAGCGGAGCACACGCGGGATAAATGACCTGCGAGCATGTCGGTGGATGCTGGCGAAAAAAATGCGTCAGCTGTGTCATCGTGTCATCCAACATCATGTCCCATGCATGATCAGCCCAGGCGAACGGGTGTGGATGATAATATGCGATACAATCTTCATACACATACGTCGGTCCTTCTGATGGAATATCTGTCGAGACAGATACCACCCCCGCAGCATCCGAAAGCCATCCCAGCGGCGAGAAGGCGCGATGCGCTGGCGCAAGGACCCGTTCAGCCCCCACAATGAGGCTCGTCGCAGAGGCCGATTGAGACTGGACCCAGTCAATGGTTTCCTGGAATGCGAGGCCCCATGTGGCGCCTCCCTGGTATTCTACCGTAAATGTCTCCGATGCCCGAATACCGGTGATATGTTGCAACCATGCCGCAGGGCATATGTGCAAATCTTCCGGGAAGGTCTGATGGCAGTAGACAAATTGTTGGCAGGAAGCGTGTGGATAGGCCTTCAATACTGCGGCGGCCAGTTCGACCTGACTCAGGCGAGGGCTTTGCACAAATGCGTGAGACCGTCCCTCCCACGCCATCGGAGGGACATGGTGGCGAGGTAACAGTCCATGGGTACACAAATGCAAATAGTGTAACGAATCAAAGGGATCTTCGCTATGACCTTCCAGATATTCTGCCCAGGATCTGAGGGATAATACCTCACCAACCGGTAGTACGGATGGTGTATGGATATAGACATCATGCATATCCGGTAACCAGCTGTTGGCCCTTTGCGAGAGTACGCCATGTCATTTGGGGACTGAGCATATGGATACAGCCGTTGCTGCCAGCCCATTCTGCGGGAAAACCCTCAAGGGCGCGCCATACCGCGCTGGTCGTTGGTCCATAGGCTCCCGAGTTGAGAAAGACGAGGTAATCGCCGATGGCCAAACGAGGTGCTGTTACACGGGTGGGCCATGGAAGACGCTGTCCATGGAGACGGTACGAGACGGCAGTTGGCAGCTTTCCACGTTTCCAGCCGTCACGATGCAGCCCGGCACCAAGAAAATGGCGATTCTTTGCGAGAAAACTTCCCGCGGATAATCCGTGAAGGGCTGGTGTCGCCGCGACTTCCACCTGTTGCAGGTCGCCGTCCATTGCGACGTGTTGCACGCGTGCAAAAAAACACCCCGCCGGACCGATAATATAACGGCCTGACTCCAGGTAAAACAGGCAGGGCGGGAGTCCGGTCGCGTGATAGGCGCGGACATGTTCCTGTACTGCCTCGGCGAATGATTCAAATGCGCACTCATGCTCGTCTTCGTAGTAGGGAATGCCGAGACCTCCCCCGACGTCAACTTTGGTGCATATGGCGCCTGTCTGACCAAACTGACGCGCCTGCGCGATGACCTGTCCTACGTTCCATGCTGCATCCGTTGCGGAGGCAATCCGAGTCCCCACATAGATATGGATGCCACAGACCTGGAGAGGAGATTGTCGATGGATGGCATCGTGCATGCAGTGAAGGGCCTCATCGCGTTCGAGACCAAATTGTGTGGTGCGACCCCCCATCGCCATGCGAACGCCCCGAACCTCGTACGTAGGATTAATGCGCACGATGGCCGTTGTCGGACATCGACGCGTGGTGGCAATATGCCGCAACATGTGGAGCTCGGACGCGGATTCCACGGCAACCGCGCCGATCTGGCGCTCGACCGCTAGAGTGAGCTCCGCACTGCTCTTTCCGGGGCCGACAAAACAGATGGTTTCCGATGCAAATCCACTGCGCAACGCCAGTAATAACTCTGCACCAGAGGAGACATCGGCCCCACACCGTTCCTGCGCCAGCAATGTGAGGAGCGGCGGCGCTGGATTCGCCTTGAGTGAATAGAGCAGATGCATATTCTCTGGCAGTGCGCTCTGCATCGTGCGCACACGTGATCGTACGATGTCCATATCATAATAATAGCCTGCCGTCAGCTCAGCGGTGACACATGCCGTGTAGAGTGCTCGTCCATTGTGATGTGCGTCGCACAGATGCATTGTCGACATTCCTCCATTGTCATGAGTGCTACTGCGCTTGTACGAGGAGACCGCCCCAACTTGCTCCCATGCCATAGGTCAGTGCGAGGGCGTAGGTCGATGTCGGTGGATGCTGCGCAACGAATTGCATCAACCCCAGCACGCAATCCGTTCCAAAAAGATGCCCCAAGGTCTCCATCTCCCGCTGCAGTAGGATCTGGCCGTGAAATTGCAAAAGCTCTCGGATACGCTGCCATGTCACCGGATTGCTGATATGGGGAATCACATGTGCAACCTGCTCAATGGTGATCCCATGCCGGACTAAGAGCGCATGAACGAGCGAACGGAGGGTGAAAAAATATCGCCAGCTGAGTTCATCGCCAGCTCCACTCATGTCATATCGCGATGCATCGGTGATCACGTGCGTTCCCACATACGCGATTTCCGCGGGGGCATGGCTCAGAATCACCGCTGACGCCGCATCGCCCTGGATCACGCCGTTGCCCAATGTGCGGTGCGTCGTAAAATCCACAACGTCGACCGTGGCCACCAACACGTGAGAATATGGCCGTGTCGTCAACCAGTGCGCAGCCTGTCGCATGGCAGCAATAGTGCCTGAACACTGATGTCCGCCGAGATGCAGGTATGGTCCCGAAACGCCAATGGGCTGCAATATGGATCGAACAAGAGAGCGTCCAGCGGGGAAGTGCGTCATCGGCAATGTGCAACAAAATACGGTGCCATCAATTATTGTCGCCGGCATCGATGCCCGTTCGAGCGCACCCGTAATGGCCTCACGCAGCAATGACATCTTTGCATCGGCCGACCATGCTGCCAGACATGCGACGGTGCGATCATGACCTGCTGTTTCTTGCGTTGCAGAGATGCCCTCTATACGCATGATCGCACGACGCAACCGTCGCACCGTCCCCGTGACGCTATAGGCACCATGTACATAAATCCGACGTTGACGCTTCTGCTGATTCATGGATCCACGGGATCTGCTGAGAGAAATGGCGAGGGAACCTGCTGGACCGGAACAAGGGAGCCATGCGTATAGAGCATCTCGAGCGGCGCGGGATGGCTGATAAAATACAACGGGCTTCGATAGTGCGCACTGCCGGCATTCGGCAGTGCGATCAGATCGCCTGGGTGAAGTGCAGGAGCGGGTATATCGACCGCCAACAGATCTTGCGGCGTACACAGCGGTCCACAGAACGTGGTTGGACGCACTGTCGCCTCTGCTGCACTGTACGGGAAGAGTATCGGGTACTTCTTGCGCAACGCATTTCCCCGTTGTCCGGCATCCCAGAGCACGTTTGTTCCACCACTCATGATTGCATACTGACGTCCGTGGACCTGCTTCACCGTGCGTACCACCAGCCACAAGGTACAGGCCTGATGCAGCAGTGCTTCTCCATGGAACACCATGCAGCGAATGTCATGATGTTCGCAGAACTGTTGTATGCAATGTGACAGAGCATCATGGTCCTGGATTGATGCCCCCCGCGCATCAACAAGCCATTGTTTAGGGCGTTGTGCGATAGACCGCAGGGGTGCGCATTGAATGAGCTTCGGCAGGACATGATGGGGAATACAGGCGATCGAGTGAGAGGCTGGACAGGATGCCAGTGCCAGCCGTGTCCAGTCTTCTGGGGATTCGATCCACAGAGCATGCTCATTCAGACAGCACACGTCAGATGGCGGAATATTCGTCAACTGAAGATAGGAGATCCACGCTGTTGTCGGAATGACGACATGGCAGCACAGCTGTTCGTGAATCCGTCGCACAACGGCAAGGGTTGGCTCTGTTTGGAGGTCGTACACATGCCGTATCCATGGGGGATATTGCTGCCCCACTGTGCGGCAGTTTGCCTCCAATTGTGGGATGTCAACAACGACAAACGCCTCCTGGCCGCGTCGTACCCACTGCGTCAGTTGCTCTAGGTAGGGAAACTGCATGGCGGTTATGCGTACACGGTATCAGACTTCACCCTTGTGCTGGACAAAGGGGTGAGGAGAGCACGTCCGAAGTGAAAAATGTATGTATACGTTGTGCGAGCATCTGCTGCAGTATGAGGCAACGGTCGCGAGTCGAGGCGAACACGGCGTACATAAGACGCGATCTGGCGGGGATCTCCCGTAGTCGACTGACCGTGGCCCAATTCATGATCATGAGCCCTTCATCGGTGCGATAGGGGAGTGCTTTGACGACACGGTCATGAAACTCGGAGAACGTTGGACGATGCTGCAATGTAAACATCACCTGGTTTGATAAGAGACATAGACCGTGATGTCGCGCCTGATCCAGGGCCCATTGAAAGGACGAGTTGTTGAGTCGTGCGTTAATTTCCAGCAATGGATACACGGTTCCATTCTGAGCCACTAGCCCATCAACCCCAACAAGGCCCGTATAGCGGGCCGAGGCGAGTGCCGCTCCGATGACGTCGGCCGCATGACGGCACGTTGCCTCAATGTGCGCATCGGGCATCGCTGGCGTAAAATGACCGAGATGTTTACATCCCTCGACCAGGGCCTCTTTGTAGAGATAATAACTGACACGACCGGACGGGTGGAGAAAGAACTGATAGTTGAGGTCGTGGCGCTTTTCAATAAAGGTTTCAACAATCATTGTGCATGAATTGATGCTTCGGCGCTGGAGATATTCCAGATAATGCTCGAGTTCGGCTGTGGACGCGCACATGCGAATGCCGCGTCCACTGACTCCCATTGGATCTTTGAGCAACACCTTTCCATGTGTCTCTTGAAGCAACCGTGTGGCAATGTCATACAGCGCTGCCGGCGAATTGGCGATCAGCGAAGGGACGGTATGCGGCAATCCCGTCAGGCGGGAGGAAAAACACTTATCATTGACGCGATGGGTCACGTCAGAGGATGCACTGATATTTGGGATGCCCGTGTCTTGCACCAGTTGATCGGCTGCGATCGTGGCGCCATAAAAGAAGAAACGGAGACGATTGCGCAGCGGATGGGCAGCAAGGGCTGCAAGAGTCGGCGGATCACGGCAGATCAGCTCGCAGATGTCCAACGTTGGATCGTCGTGTTGCACGATCAGCATGCGACAACGCGCCAATCCGTACTCCTGCAGATATGCAAGGAACTGTGAATCCGGCGCGCGACGCAAAATCACGATATCCTGTGGGCGTGCCAACAGGAGAACCAATTCCTCCATTGCGGCAATCACCTGGCGCTCCGTTCGCGGCGCGACGGAGGGCCCCATAATGTTCAGTGGATTTTTTCGTGGCCAGTGACGTTCCACTTCACATTCGATGGCCCAAATAACGGGATGGGGACCGATCCAGTGGAGCAGTGGAAGTGCTATCGGAGAAAAGTGGAGCATCGCTTTCCTTTCCGGCATCTTGTTCGAATGCGGTCCATGCGCGCCGCAGATAGCGGCGTAAGACAAAGGCATATTTACTGATATCAACACCATACAATCGGACGTGATATTGTTGATATGACGTGTCCGCGGCGATCCGGAACACTACGGAGGGGATGATCTCGCAGGTCTCAGGGTTCAGTCGCCGGAGGTTGAGCCAACTCATAAGCTCACCGGCCGGACCATCGAGATGGAGGAGAACCCAGAGCGGAACCGTTTCTCGAAGGACCAGTCGCATTTCTCCATGTATCTGCAGCATCGCGCCGGAAAGGCCATAATGTACATGTGGTGCGCGGATGTACACGAACTGGTCAGGCCGTGCAGTAGTGGAAAAGACCTCGGGACGAAGCACTCCGGCATTACCGCAGTGACGGTAGAACATCGCCGCGATATGCTGTCCCCCAGTGACAGTCAGTGGTGCCCATCGCCGTGACATGCGTATGAACGCATATGGTGCCAGGTGTTGTGTGTGGCGCCTCATGCCGCACCAGCCTCTTGTTGTTGCGGTACTGTTAAGAGCTTTTGCACAAGCAGAGATACCAAGGCGCTGAGGCGCTCGAAGAGTTCTGGTGAGAGTTCGTCATCATCAAAAACAACGTGTAACTGGTTTTCAATGTCAACGATCAATTCCATTACCCCGAGTGAGTCGAGCCCGATCTCAAAGAGGTTCGTCTCCAGCGAAAGCGAATGGTCTGTTGCACTGAGTTTGACGATCCGCGTGATCATGGGGTTCAGAATCGTCATGATCTGTTGCTCATTCATGGTGCGTGCCTTTCTCGTGTCCGTAGTGCATCGGACGTGTCGGGGTGAAAATCATTGTGCAGAGAGTCGTTCCGAGGCCCGTTGCATGCAGTGCCACCGGCTTCTTTGCGCCTCGTCGCAAAACTTCCATCAGGCATCCAATGGCGATATGTGCAGATGTCAGTGCGTATTCCCGAACGTGGTCGTCAATAATAGTCCGCTTTGTCCGGGGATACGATGTCAGTCGGTCCATGGCCCGGTTCAATGGGGGATTGTTTGTCACAATGAATTCCATATCGTCGGCGGTGAAGCCCGTCTGAGTGAAGGCCCGTTCATATTCGTGGAGTGACCATTGCACACCCTTTACGGCCAGTGTGCGCAGCGTTTCCAATGGTTCGCGATACCGTCGGCCGCCCTGGGGAATGCAGCGTGAGGCCACGTAGTGAATGGGGCCACCCTCGCGACTCAGGAGGACGGCGCTCCCAGCATCTCCAAAGATCAGATGGTTGACCACCCGTGGTTCACCACAATGCGTTGCCACGCAGTCTCCACCAGCCACGATGACCCGATGGATGTCGGGACGGGCGGACATCACATACCACGCGGCTTCAATCGCGGCGATGCTGGACGCACAATTACGCTGAGTGACATGTGCGACGTAGCGCAGATCCATCATGCCTGTCAGTTCAGCAAGGCGCGATGGCATATTGATCGTAGTATCCTCGGGCCATGGAATGGCATCATAATAGAGCAAGGCATCGACGGCCGCGGGTGGCAGCGCATTGTTGGCAAGCAATTGCTCAACGGCCATCACGGCCAGATCCAGTGGGCGCTCGCTGCTCGCGATAGGGACAGAGGCGTACCCTGCGGCGCGATACGATGCGGGATCGAGCGAGGGGGTTGAGACATGATCATAGTTGGTGTCGAGACGCGTTCCCGCTGCAATGCGGGCCCGTTCGACGGCAATGACCTGTTCAACAGTGTAGCGTTTTGGTGCGGGGACGTACACGCAATCCTGGATGCCGATAGCGGCCATCGTTCCTCCTTTCGTGTGCAGAATGAAAATGTCAGATACGGAGATGCGTGCAGATATGTTCGCGCTGCATCTCTCCTGTCCCTTCGAGAATATCAAAGACCTTGGCCGCCCGGTACAATCGTTCGAACAAGTGTCCTTCGACCAATGCCTCTGCGCCAATGATCTCGATGCCGCGAACGGCCATCCGCATGGCGAATTGTGCCGTGTATGCCTTTGCAATCGAGACGGCGTATTGGGCCGGGAGTCCGGTATCGTGGGCATGAGCGGCCCGTTGACAGAGCATCCGTCCTATGTGGATGTCACGTTCCACCTCCGGAAGTGTCTTGCCGTATTCGCTGCGCAATGTGTCGGCAATGGCACGCGCGATTCCCACGCTGATGGCCGAGACTTCGATGCGAAAAAAGCTCCACGCGGCCGTCGCACCATGGAATCCAGCCAGATAGGCCTTTCTGTCGGGGCCGCAGAGGAGTTGCGATTTGGGTACAAAGCACTCATCCAGGACGATTTCGGCAATGCCCGCCGCGCCAAGGCCCATCATTTTCTCGACGGTTCCAATCGAAAATCCTGGGGCATCACGGTCGACAATGAAGGCACGCAATCCGAATTGTTTCCGGGATGCATCAATCGTCGCAAAGACAATCGTGTAATCCGCGCGGGCCCCATTGGTGATGAAGCACTTTGTCCCATTGAGGATGTATCCGCCGTCGACCTTGCGGGCGCGGGTCCGCAATGCTGTTGCATCGGATCCGGCATGGCTTTCGGTGATGGCAAATGCGCCCCATACATTGCGCTGTGTGCTGAACTTCCGAAAATAGCGCTCACGCTGCGCTTCGGATCCGAATGCGCAGAGCACCGGAAACGTCAGACTTGGGCCCGGCAACCCGCAGGTCAAACCGGGATCACCCCACGCGAGCTCCTCGGTCAGCAGAATACTGATCTGCGAGGAGCATTCAATCCGCCGGTCGCTGCCCGGAATCGGTACGCCCCCACCATACCTGCAGGGAACGTAGGCAGCGCTCAGAATGTCCGCCCAAGGATGTTCCAGGACTCGCGGGGGGATCTCTCCTGTGCGGTCTGCCACTGCTGCCGCAGGCCGGAGGTGCTCTCGCGCAAAACAGCGGGCTTCTTCACGCAACGCCGCGTGCTGTGCAGGTGTCAGTGTGGGTATTGGTGTCATTTGCAATGATGGCTCCGAGTTCTCGCAACATCGTTTTCAGCACCTGGGCATCACGCATCCATTTTTCGACAGGATGATCCTCGAGATAGCCATGACCACCCAAGACCTGTACTGCACCTTCAACAATGTCATCGAGCACAGTACAGAGCAGACATTGTGATTGCCATACCGCACCCGGTGTCTGCGGATGGTGCAACGCATGATCAAAACACGCTGTTGCCCGTTCATACCCAATGGCCATATTGGCGAGTTTCTGTGAGACGGCCTGCCACCGGACAATGGCGCGTCCGAATGTCTGACGTTCATGGGCATAGGCATGTGCGTATTGAATCGTTGCACGCAGGAGACCGAATGTCACACATTGGTACAACAGACTGATTTCGTCGAGGAAGCTTGCATAGTCGGATGTGGAGATATTTCCCAGCATCACACGCACCGGTGCGGATTGTGGCGCGAACCATGAAATGCCGCGAAATCCCATATACTGGCGAGTGGCGGCCATGGTCGTACCTATCAAGAGGAGTTCGTGCCCACTGGCACTCGACCGAATCATATAGCTATCGGCTACCGGTACATTCATCGCCATCACAAATGCGCACGGCTCATAGGGGAAAATCGGGGCCGTGACGAGCGGATGCGCTGCCCTCGACTGTAAGGCGCTGTGGATGAGTCCAGCAAACAGACGGAGGGCGATGGCGGCGTCCCGCTGCCCGACGCACCCGATGATCTGTGCAAGGGCCGCTGCATCACAATATGGGTTGTGATAGAATCCCCCCGAGGCGATGTCGTGCAGGCCCAGTTCACTGGCCCGCGCGGCAATTGCTGACCACACGGCTGGATCTCGCTCCATGCGCCGTGACATGGGCGCCACGCATGTCGCGGCAAAGTCTTCAACCGGTGGCAACAACGCATTGGTCATTTCATTTGTGCACATGGCATTCGTCCCTTATTGGTGATATCGCAGACGCAAATCCGCCAATCCGGTCACAGCGCGTACTTTGAATGGGGCCGCAGGGTTCGTGGCCACGTCAACGTGGACATCTGACAGGCCACTTTTGATGGTTGGGGCCACGACGGCCCCTTCGGGGAATTCAAGCGTGGAATCTGTGGCACCCGCACGAATGTCGACCTCTCCGGACGACGGCATCTGTATCCAGCGGAGAAACAATTCTCCCAGCCCTGTGCGGACCTCGACAGTTGACGAGCGGATCTCTCCCCAAAGGGTTCCCACGCCAACTTTTACTGCAAGTGGGCCTGCCAGGTTGGTGAGATGGAGTGTCCCTTTGCGCACTTCGGCAGTGATCGCAAGGCCCGAGGGGACCATGAGACCGACATCCACCTCGCAATCACCAGGATCCAGCACGGCCTTCTCGGTTTTGACAACGATGCTATCTGCTTCCGTCGTCACTTCGGTTTGGCAGCTTGGACTGCTCTTGCGTGGGTAGGTGCGCAGCTCGATGGTGTCTGTCGCAATACCGGCGACATGTACCACGCCCACATCATGCCGCACAGTGAGGTGATCGACCTGCACTGCCGGAATCACCCGTGTGATATCGGGTGCCGTACTGGTGTCAAAGACAAAAGCGGCATTTCGACCGGTTGTTTCTGCGACCTCTGTGGACATGTCGCGCTGTGTGCCGACGAATTGCGTAACGCTTGCGCGAAAAGATGCAACCGCTGCACGCACATTGTGCTCGACGGTGTGCGCCACACTGGTGGCAGTATTGCGTGCCGTCGCCCATATGGTTTGTTCATCCCAGCGGGAAGCCAATGCTCTGGTCCCGCCAAGCCATTGCATGGCCGTCTGTACCTCGTCGACCGCTTCAACCACATGGTCAACAAAAGATGCGGCGGTTTGTTGCACGCCAGATGTCACGTCAGCGATGAATCGCTCGATGTAACATGCGGGCACATTTGTACTGCTACTGCAGGTGCGTAGGTCTCCCATGAGACACCTCCTTTGGTGTTTGGTCAGGTAAGCAAGTGAATATCGCCATCAGTCAGCAATACGAACGATGCCGCGGAATGGTGTTATGATGACTGCGGATACTGCAGTGTGACGCTGCCAAAACCCACCTTGGCCTGCAGCAAAAACCCCGAGGTGCTACTGGTTTGTAATGCATTGATAATGCGACCAAAACCTTGCACGAGGTCCGGTCGGATGGTCGTGCCGCGGGGAAAGGTCAATGTTACGACCCCAGCGCCCGCCTTGATGGCGAGAATTCCGCGCTGTGGCACGTGGCCCCAGACAAGGTCGACGTGGCCCGCGCCCAGCTTGATGTGGGTGTCCTCCGAATCGATGGTGCCTCGGACATGGCCCGCACCCATGTTAATATGCAATGGCCCCCGGAGATGCGCGAGCTGCACCCTGCTTGCTCCACTGTCGGCACGCACCGCCAGTGTGCGCGGCATCGTGACCACAAGATCCACCTCACAGCTCAGGCCGGAAAAGAGGGCATGTGCGGTTTTCACGAGCACGGTGTCTCCTTCCGTGCGCACTTTTGTCAGACAGCTGAGTCCGCCTTTGACCTTCTCTGCCCGCACGTGAATCGTCTCTGTTTCCATTCCTTCGATCCGCACCGTCCCTTCCTCGTGCTTGATCCATACGGTTGTCACGCCTGCCTGCGGAACGGTGTGATCCAGCAACACCTCACCGGCACGCGCAAGACTGCTCCACGACAGAGCGCTGATCATGATTGTGACCATCAAGTAGAGCATATATACCTCCTCAGTATGCGTACGGCTGCGTCCTAAAACGGAACCTCGTTCATCCACTGCATGGCACAGTGCCACCATCCATTATCGGCCACCACAGGCCAGCCGTCAGTGACCGCCTTCATTGCCTGCGCAACATGACCAATGAGCAGTGCCAATGCAACCACGAAAGTCAGGCCAGGGACAAGGAAGATCACAAGGTTGATCAGGAGCACGATAAGGATCAACAACATCACGAATAAGCTGATGAATGCCAGGGTTGTCATCAGGACCTCCATGACGGTCATTGTACGGCGCATTGTGCGACAGCCACGTGCGGTCGTCCAACACGTTGTGATTGCATGAGCCGGCGGTAGGATCGGATGAACCAGATGGCCTCCACTGCATGCAAGACATGTGACCATGGTAAGATATACCGCAACGCCATTGGCCCCATCACGGGCACGATGATCAGATAGGGAAGTAATCGGCCAAAGACCACGACGATCACCAAGGTGATGAGATTGGGATAGGTCTTCCCCGTCCCTTCAAAGGCTCCCTGACCAATAAATCCGAGGGCAAGAAACGGAAATCCGACGACCTCAGACTGAAAAACGAGAACGGCAAATTCACGGGCCCCGGTGGCATCGGGAGCCAGCAGCGATAAGGCCGGCGCGATTCCACAATAGCAAATGATGACCAGACCTATATATGCGAGCACGATAACACGAAATGTGGCGGACACACCATGCCACGCGCGGGCTATTTGTCCGGCCCCAAGGTGCTGACTGACAAAAATGCTTATGCCAACACTGATGGCAATGGCGGGGAACAGCGCCATGGTGCGGACTCGTTCAAGAAGACCAAGGGCAGAGAGCGTTTCTGTGCCATAGTGGGAAAAAAATCCGACGGTCATTCCGGCCTCGATGGCCCCCAGAAGATTGCCTGCCATTACCGGCACGGCCATCAACAAAAATTGCCGCAGCCATCTCTGAGAAACGGCCATCCATCGCGCAGGACGCCCGCGGATGGCCAAGCAACGCATATAGACCGCGGTGCACACTACCGAAATCCACATGGCGACAATCGTCGAAAGTCCGATGCCACTGATGGAGAGATGGCCCGACCACAATAACGCGCCTTGGAGCGCGACTTTGGTCCCTATGAACGTCAGGGATCCAACATAGGACGGTGAAGTATGGCCAGTCCCACCGCACAGGGCCGCTTGATAGGCCCGAACGCACCAGGGAACGATGCTGGCCACAAAGCACAAGGCATAGAGGGTAAACCCCTTCGAGACTACGGGAGACATGGTGAACACTCGAGGCGCAATCGGGAGCAGGGCAAATCCGCAGACGGTCACGAGGAGGCCCACTCCCACGAGAAGCCCCCATCCCGTATCGCGCACCTCTGCTAATTGCTGCGGGTCACGCGTTCCCACCGCCCGGCCAATCAGTACGATCAATGGGATACTGAATCCTTCCAGCACCGCATACACGACAAAGAGGCAGGGCGACAAATAGGTGGCTACCGCAATATAGTCGGCTGTGAGTCTTCCCAAAAAATAGATATCGACCGAGAGCCAGAGGCTATTGATCACCATGCTGGCGAAAATTGGTGCTGAAAGTCGTGCAATGGCACGACCGATCGGTTGCGTTGTGATATCGTCTCTCATGGCAGTTGCGTAATGAAATGATCGATAGCGGTCAGAAAATTTTCGGGTTCCTCTTGGAATGGATTGTGTCCCGAGTGGGAAAATATGATGCGTTGGGCATGGTGTATCGCCTTCCAATAGGTCTCCAGACACGCGCGATCGACAATGCGATCATGCGTGCCACCGATGACCAACGTCGGACACTCGACACGAAGCAGTTGCGGGGTAATATCCCTCGTCATGACGCTGTGATATTCGCAGGCTGCGAACAAGGTGTCATCGGCATCCTGCAGACTGTTCGCATCATATTCCCCGGTGCTAAGCGTGCTGCGGATATTGGCCTCCATGGCCGTGCGAGTGGCATCGTGGTCCCGATAGTACAAACCCGCGATGCGAGCATAATGGAACAACTGTGTAAATCGCGCGAATCCCAATGGGAGTTGAGTAATCCGTGTCAGGTTGTGCAGGGCCTTGGCATTGTCAGAGAAAAAACCCCGGAGATGGCAGAGGAGATTATACAGCATCTCCGGAAACGAGGCGGGCCCGCACACGTTGATCAACGCCCGTGTCCGTCGGGGCATCTGACTGGCAAAGAGCCCGGCGAGCATGCCGCCCCACGAATGTCCCATGACAATCATCGGTGGAAGGGCAAGCTGCTCATGCATGTGGCACAGGCCCACAAGGAATGCATCCGGATCATGATCCTCGCACGGGATGTCTCGTGGAGAATGTCCACATCCCGGTTGATCCACCCATAACACCGTGTAGCGGGCTTCCAAGAGGCGACCACAACAGGCAGAAAAGTATGCACAGTTGTCACCGGGTCCCCCGTGGAGAAATAGGACGACGGGTTGATCCGTTGCGTGGCGGACCAGTCGGTAGGCGAATGGTGGACTGGTGCGTGTAAACTCCCACTGAAATCTGTCTTGGGCCCCCTCGATCATGCAAGTCATTGTCGGCAGTTTCCTCAGTGGTCGTGCGTGATCCTGGGGCGGGTAATGCATGCGAGATCCAACCGAATGCGCTTATTATCTAACGAAACACAAATTGTTGCGCGGTGTTTTCGTTTGGAGAATTTGAGAATCATCCCTTCTTTTCCCTGTAAGGGGCCTGAGATAATATGTACGCGATCGCCCTGTAACTCACCATGGGAGAGCCCCGCTGTCCCCGTATTGCCGGTTAACGCCTGCAGCAGATCCATTTCATGCGATTGCACGGGAATTAGTGACTCTCCGAGGCGGACAGGGCCATACATACTGTCAGGCCTGTTGTCGATCACGTGCCGCAGCACAGTTGGAGCACATTGAATAAATGCGTATCCCGGATAGAGCGGTCGTCGGCGTAACTGAAATGCTCCCCGATGGTATTCCAGCAACAGACGCATGGGTTGGAATATGCGGATGATTTTTTGCCCGAGACGTTGTCGCAATATCTCCAAGCCCTGTGTTGTGGCCCGTTGTTGAAACGCCAATGCCCACCATGCCTGTTGTGACTGCGTGTCTATTATGCCCTCTCTTTCATGTGCCGTCATATGTACGACATCCATAGACCTTAGAGTGCGGCCGGGGTTTTTTCTGGATGTGCCATTCGTGCCGTGGTTGCCGTAACAAACGCAGACATGTCGTGACGCAATTCTGATGTTTTGGATTAGCAAGCACCGTGCCAAAAAAGATTGACGAGAAAACGCGGTGAAATGCTTGTTTGCTACCGGACTGCTGCATGTCTCGTCCGATTGCTCGAGCAATCGGACACAAAAACGGGATTTGACGACCAATCATCAGACATTGCCTGTGACTTCTGCGCGTCATTGATCGACGATTGGACGGGTGCGGCTCCGGAAAACACCGCTGGAAGAACTTCCTGTACGAGTGCATGAATCCGTTCCACATGGATGGCCATCCGCTCCAGGCTCACTCGGCACGCCTCATGCAGCGCTTGACCATCCGTGGTCAACGTGCGTGCGTCGAGCCATCGCAGAAATCCCGTCACGACCTGCAACGTACCTCGCAGGTCGTGAATCCGTTGCATCAGTTCTGCGTTTATTGGAACACCTCCATCATGCCTGGACTGTTGATTGTGCAATCTCCCATCCGTACAATTTTGGACCATGTCGCAGATACGACACGTTGTCATGTACACGCTGGTCCGGAACGTGAATGGGCGGTGACATGGTTCGCATCCACAGCTTCCATGTCAAAGAGGGCATTGGCATCGACCGGTTTGCCGATACGAGAGTCGTCGAGAAAGGATGGTTCCGTATCAGTGACACTCATCGGTGTTTCTCCGGTGCCGGCTCACGTTACTCTGAGACGTAGTCCCCATTCGTCATCCCCCAGTCTTTCAGCTTTTCATACAACCGGGAGCGGCTGACTTGCAGGATGGCAGCGGCCTTGCTCTTGTCGCCACACATGACTTCCAACGCCCGCGCAACGTAGACGCGCTCTGCAGTGGTGACATACGCCTTCAAGGCCTGGAAGTCGCCGGGCGCATCGGGCAACGCCAGGAGGCCGTTCGCAGGGGTCTGCGCGCCGTTTGTCGATGGGCCCCGCTGGTGAAAGAGCCATTCCGGGAGATCGGAGAGCATGATGGTCGGTCCGGGGATGAGGATCACCAGACTTTGAATCAGGTTTTCCAGCTCGCGGACATTGCCAGGCCATGCATATTGCTGGAGTGCCATCATGGCGGTCTTGTTGAAGGTCCAGTCCGGGGTCCGAGCGTATTTATTGAGAAAGGCCTCGGCGAGGATTGGAATGTCTTCCCGTCGATCGCGCAGTGGGGGGATGTTGAGCGTAACCACCCGCAGACGATGAAAAAGATCGCGCCGAAACCGGTCGTGTTCCACGAGCGCCTCGAGATCGTCGTTGCACGCGGCGATGACGCGAAAATTGACCTTGATGGACTTCACGCTCCCAATTCGCACAATTTCTTGTTCCTGAATTGCCCGGAGAATCTTGGCCTGCAGGTCTTTCTTGAGCGACGAGACTTCATCCAAAAAGAGGTCACCGTTGTGGGCGAGTTCGAATTTGCCGACCTTCCGCTCGGCGGCGCCGGTAAAGGCCCCTTTTTCGTGACCGAACAATTCCGATTCGAGCAGATTTTCGGGAATCGCGGCACAGTTGATGGCGACAAATGGTCGATCCGGTTGCTGGTCGAGCCGATGAATATAGCGGGCAAAGAGCTCCTTGCCCGTCCCGGATTCCCCTTCGATCAGGATATTGGCCTGGTGGCCCTTGAGCTTCCGGGCGCGCTCGAGTTGGCCCAGCAGAAAGGCGGAACGACCCAGGATCAACCGGTCGCCGAATGCCTCGTTCAGGTCTTCCAGAAAGGCTGCGTGTTTCTCCCGGATGTCGCGGTAGGGGGCGAGTTTTTCGAGAATCGCGACCACTTCGTCAATCGCAAACGGTTTGATCAGGTAATCAGCCGCCCCCAGTCGCACCGCCGTCACGAGCAGCTGTGGATCCTTGTGCCCCGTGACAATGACCACATCGGCCGCCGGACAGATCTGTTTGATCGTCCGAATTCGTTGCAATCCGTTGTCCTGGCCGAGCGAGATATCGAGCAGGACGATCTCCATGGGGTGTCGGCGGAGGAGCGCAGCGCCGTCGTCGAAATTTTCTGCGGTCGTGAGGGTGCACTGCGACCGGAGTCCGATGCGGAGAGCGGTCAGGAACTCGGGGTTATCGTCGATCACCAACACCTGGGTTTGCATGCTCGGCCTCGCCGCTGTGAAATTAAGCAATTCTCGTGCCACTATGATTATTTTTCTAACATGCCGAAATTTAATCAGTTTCTGGATTGAGGTGAGCTATTGCAGACCGTCCGAAATCCGACATTTCGGACATATTGCCTGAATGTTGAACAATCGTGCAAATGAAAGAGGCACTCATCGAGTTGAGATGAATATTGGACATGAATGCATTCATGGCATAGGCATCCGCTGTCGCAAAAGGAGTTATAATAAATGACGGCATCCTCAACGACCCTGCCAAGAGTCTTTTTTGTTCCTCACCCCACAACAGGTGCGCGGGGTGTGTCAGCACTCCGCACGGCACTTGCAGCGGTCTCTCAAGATATCCCAGGGCTCCAACCAGCGCATCTGTCTCCAGATCCGCAATACGATAGAGATTATGTCTACCGACAGAGTTATCAAAATCTCTCGCTCAAAGGCACAGATGTCACCCGGCGCCCGTGGAATATCTACGCGATCATCGCACGGTCTCTGTCACCCACTGCGGTTATGGTCGATGTTGGATGTGGCACTGCCTACAAATCAATTCGGCATGCTGCGGGGATACGGCTGCTCATCGGCCTTGAGCCCAACGAAAAGATGATCGGACAGGCTGTGCAGAATGCCATGACCGCGAGTGCATTCAACGTCTGTTTTATGACTGGCACGTGTGACGCGCTGCCTTTTGTTGATAATAGCATCGATGTCGTCACAGCATTGCTCGCACCGCACAACGCCCAAGAAATGCACCGTGTCCTCAAACCCGGAGGTTGGGCCATTGTCGAACGTGTAGGGGACAGAGACAAAGTGAATATCAAGCAATACTTTGGCAGTGATGCCGAAGGGCCGCGTGGGCAGTTGCTGCATTATGAAGTAGGAACACGGGCAGTCATGATGACGGAAGAATTTCAAGGGTGCTTCTCACACGCCACCGCAAGGAATGGTTTTTGGGACACAGCATATACCATGGGCGAATTGCTGGTCCTCTTGGCACACACCCCGACGATTCGCAATTACGTGTTACCACACGATCAACCCTATGTTGACGCCATCCAAGCTTCATTAGTGAGAGATGGAAAAATCCGGACAACCCAAAATCGGGTTTTGGTGGTCGCACAAAAGTGACGAGGTCACGTCATGCGTGCTGTTGTACCGGTAATGTTGCTGCTCTGGGCGGTCTCGTTCCCCCGCATATGCGAAGGAGCCCCGACGCTCTCCCCATGGAAAGCACGCCTGATATCACAGGCAACCACCGCAGCGACCCCGAACGCAGGAGATTGGGTTGCTGCGCAGGATCTCCCGATCTCAAAACACTACATCGGCTACATTGAATATGTGACGGAGTTATCTGTCACCCCCACCGATCTCGTGCGCCCCCTGGGCATCTACCTTGGGGACATTTCGGACAGTGATCGCATCTACATGAATGATGCATTGATTGGCAGCACCGGTGGATTTCCTCCACATTATCAAGGATACATTGATTATGCGCGAGAGTATTTCATTCCGAGCGCCATCCTTTCGACCGCGAAGGCGAATATTCTACGCATGGTCGTGTATGTGGAGTATCCCGCGAAAAAAGGAATCGATTTGTCGGTCGTACGCATCGGTGACCACACTGCCTTGCAGCGCATGAAATTTTTTCGTGAAGTGCGATGGTATCTCGTGAGACTGTTGATGCCGTTTATATGCGTCGTGTTGGCGATCGTGGTATTTCTATCGCTCAATCTCATACGCCAGAAACAGCACGCACTTATCTATATTGGTATTGCCCTGAGTTTCGGCCTGTTCGGCATCAGCCGCAGCCGTGTCACATTTCATCTGTTTGATGTCGTCACGGCCTATAAAATTCTCATTGTCTCCAACATCCTTGGCGTGACGTTAATTCTGCTGCATGTCGCACAGGCTGGAAAAAGAGCGCGTGCATGGAGGTGTGCCGGTGTTTTTCTGCCATTGATGTATTTCAGCTCGATGGTCTTGTTTGAAACATCTGTCAATGCCATTTTCACTCGGTATGCCCCCTGGTTCGTTGTCGGCACGACCATGCTCGTGTTCTCGTTCATTATCGCCTGGATTCGGCGACGGAAAGTCGGCCATTTGTTCGCGGTAGGGCTGGGGATACTCACCGCCCTGGGCTTGTTCGACACGATGTTGTCGACCACCAGTGTGCGGCTGCCATACTTATTTGATATTGGTATCAGTCTTCTCGTGATGTGCATGATCTGTCGACACATCCTCGCAATCAAAGATTCGTATGTTGATATTTCGAATCATCAAATACTATTGGAGGCGCAAGCGGAAATGGCCACCAAGATTGGACAACTCGCCTCCCAAGTCGCCCACGACATCCGGTCGCCATTGACGGCCTTGCGGGCGATGGTGGGGCAGGTGGCGGAGGTGTCGGAAGAGTCTCGGGTGATGATGCGGAATGCCGTGCAGCGGATCGAGGATATTGCCAATGATCTGTGTGCACAGCAAGCGCATGGACAGGCGGGAGAAGCGGGCGGCGCCGATATGTGCTCGGTGCAATTGTTGTCGAGCTTGCTGGAACCGTTGATCTCCGAGAAGCGGACACAGCACCGGGCGCAGTTGGGGGTGGAAATTCATGCGGCGTTGGATGCGGCGAGTTATGGGGTCTTTGCGAACGTGCAGCCGGTGGAGTTCAAGCGCGTGCTCTCGAATCTGATCAACAACGCGGTGGAGGCGATGGCCCAGGGCCTGGTGACGGTGACGGTGCGCGCCGAAGACGCGGGTGTGGTCATCACGGTGATGGATACAGGGCACGGGATTCCGCCGGACATTCTGGCGCGGCTGATGCGCCCCGGAGCCACGTTTGGGAAGGCGGGGGGCTCAGGGCTCGGGTTGTATCATGCCCGGACGACGTTCGAGCGGTGGGGTGGGACGGTGGCATTGACCTCCACGATGGGCGTCGGCACCACGGTGACGCTCACCGTGCCGCGCGCGGCGGCCCCGCCGTGGTTTGTGCCGGAGTTGGTGCTGACGACGGGGCAGACGATCGTGATCGTCGATGACGATGTCTCGATTCATCAGATCTGGCAGGAGCGGCTGGAGGTGCTGGATCTCGCGGCCCATGACATCGGGCTGCAACACTTTTCCTCCGGGACCGAGGTGGTGGCCTGGTATCAGGGGCAGGCCGATACCCACTTCCTCTGTGATTACGAATTTCTGGGGCATCCGAACAACGGGTTGGAGTTGATCGCGCAGTTGGACGTTGCCGACCGCGCGACCTTGGTGACGAGTCATTATGAAGAAGCGCCGATCCAAGCGCGCTGTGCCGCGATGGGCGTACGCTTGATCCCGAAAGGCTTGGCGGGATTCGTGCCGGTTCGGGTCGCGCCGGTCGCAGAATCCATGGCAGCGACCAGCAGGGCACCCAGGGCCACGGCACCCTCCCCTCAACGATCGAAGAGCGAAACCGCGAAACCCACTGCCCTGGTCCTCGACGATGATGCAGGGATCCGGTTTGTCTGGCCGATGGAAGGAGAGCGGCTCGGGTTCGACACCATCACCACGTTTGCGTCGATGGAAGCGTGTGAGGCGGCCCAACTCGATTACGCCCAATTCGACTTCGCGTTCGTCGATAAAAATATTCCCGAGTCCACGTGGCGCGTTGATCAAGTGATTACGCACCTGAAAGCAAACGGGGTGAAGAAGGTGTTCGTCGCCAGCGGGGAATCCGCGCGCGAGCTCCTGCGCGATCCGCTCTGTGCCGCCGTCGATGGGATCATCCCCATGAAAATCCCGCAGAAACTGCCGACGTAAGTTCCTCAGTAATCCATGCGCCTTGCGCGGGATGTTCTCGGCTGTCGGGGTTATCGTCCGATGGCAACGGGAGTGATTTGGGCTTTACATGGACCATTTTACGTGTAAAATGGTCCATGATGGTTCCAAATTACGATTCCTTTCGCTCCATTCAGCACTTTTGGATCGACCCCGAGTGGCTGGGACGACGGATGCTTTTTCTTTCCGGACCGCGTCAGGTGGGCAAGACCACACTCGTGACGACTACATTATGCACGGAGAAGGCCGCCTATCTGAATTGGGATCATCCGCGCGTACGACGGACCTATCAACGCGATCCCGACTTTATTGCCACTCTGACCGCAGAATGGATCTGTTGCGATGAAATTCACAAACGGCCGCGGTGGAAAGACATTCTCAAGGGGCTGTACGATACCTACCAAGATCGCTTCCGCTTTGTCGTGACCGGAAGTGCGCGGCTGGAAACTTTTCGGAAGAGCGGGGATTCGTTGGTTGGCCGATATTTTCACACCCACTTGTTTCCGCTGAACCTTGCGGATTTTCAAAAAACAGACACGGCAATGGCGGCGAATGGTGCAGACCTTCTTTCCATGGCGGCGGAAACAGAGGAGGTCACGGGACTGGAGGATTTGCTCCGATATAGTGGATTTCCGGAGCCGTTCTTCAGGGGGAGCGACACATTCTGGAAACGATGGTCTCATAATCATCTCGATCTCATTTTGCGCGAGGACCTGCGCGATCTGACCAAGGTGATGGAAATTGACAAAATCGCGCACTTAGTCGATCTGCTCAGGCCCTGTGCGGGCCAGCTGGTCAGTTACCGCAATATTGCCAATGATCTGGAATCCTCGCACAACAGCATTCGACGTTGGCTGGAAATGTTGCATCGGTTGCATGTGGTCTTTCCCGTGACCCCGTATTCGCGTAAGATCCGTCGCGCGTATAAAATGGAAAAAAAATGGTACTTCATGGACTGGCGCGTGGCGGAGCAGAATCTGTTTGAAAACTATGTGGCGGCATCGTTACTCCGCGTGGTCACGTTGTTCACTGATCGCTACGGCGACCCGTTTTCTCTCCATTTTGTCCGTACGCACGATGGTGCCGAAGTCGATTTCTTGTTATGCCGCTCAGGCAAGCCATGGCTATTGATCGAGGCCAAAGAAGGGACCCCTGAGGTCTCCTCAGCCGTGCATCGTTTCAGCAGCGAGCTTCGAGTCCCATGCGCCGTCGTCACACGAAGAAACGGCATTGCCAAAAAATATGTCGGCACGGCGATCTATGCCCTCTCATGGGCCAAACTCGGAGCCATATTGCCGTAATGGGCGTATCTCCAGTCCGCTCGATGATCTTCGGTTGGGCTCACTTGAAAAAAATCGTCACAAAAAATATTGGACATAATTTTTAAGCCGTGGAAAGCAGGATATACAGAGTATCATATGCTACACCAGCTGTGGAGAAAGGAGAAGCGCCCATGGTAGTGAAAACTATCGGTATCCTCTATCAGCCACTCGGCAACCCTTCGCCACGCAATCCATACCGACTTGGGGTTGAACGTATGATCACTGCCGCTTCAGCGCATGGCTATGAGAGCCGTGTATTTATTCCGGCTGGAGTAGCCCGGGAATCACTGCCAAAGGGAAACTGTGAATTGGTAGTTTGCCCAACCTCTTTTTCCGGTGAAGGCATTTCTGATGTAGTTGCTGCAGTCACCACGTATCATAGGCGGACGCCATTACATCGTCTCTTTGCCGAACAGGAATGTACTGTAATGCTAGGCGCACTGTGCCGCCAGGCTGGAGAAATCCCTGGCCTCTTGCCGGAGCGAGCTCTGCCGTTCCGTAACAAACATGTCATGGGACGTACTGCGCAGACAATCGGCTTACATGTTCCGCGTTCTCATCCTGCGACTTCGTGTTCGGAAATTAGGGCCTTTGCTGAGAAAGTCGGATGGCCGGTTATTGTCAAGCCCATTGACGGCGCCGGATCGGATGGCATCAGAGAGATTGGATCCGCAGCACAGCTTGATAGACTTTGGTCTATTTTTGCAATCGATCTCGCTCGCTGGAGATTTGAAGAATATATCGCTGGCATTGAGTATCATGTCGATACAATCGTAAGAGGCGGTGGCATTGTATTTGTTCGGCTTTGTCGTTACTTAGGACACGTTTTGGATTTTCGCACCTGCCCGCCTGCCTCTGTGATTCGTCTAAAAAATCTATCAGTGGGTGAACAAACGATCCTGGAATCTGATGCCGGTCTCCTACGGGCATTCGGGTTTACCGATGGCGTTAGTCATAATGAATATTACGTGCGTAATAACGAGGTTATCTTTGGTGAGGCGGCCGCACGGGTTGGTGGCGGTCACGCCGTCCAGATGATAGAAGCGGCCACGGGTATTAATCTTTTTGATGCACGTATTCGCTTGGAACTAGACCCTAGTTATATGCCAGTACTTGTGCGTAATGACGAAGTCGGTGGTCAAATGTTACCGGCCCGACGTGCAGGGCGTATTACTTCCATTATTGATACAGCAAGACTATTTGAGGCTGGAATATTCGAAGTTGCGCATTGGTTTGATGTCGGTGATGCTCTCGCCGCTGCTACGCGCTCGAGTCGAATGTTCGGCTATGTCCTGGCGCGTGGAAGAGATTATACTGAAATTGCGAAACGATTAACAGTTGCACGAGACCTATTCTGGGTTGAAACTGATGAAGAAAGCAGTGATGAGACCGTGCCGCAGCATACATCTCCGCGCGGCAGCACAGTGGGTCTTGGTTAACATCAGGGACGAAGGGGCAGCATATGCGAATTAGTCCATCCCAAGGTGTGATTTCTCCGATAGCATTACCCGCGACCCTACCTCTGCCGTCTGGTCACACATCATTGCTGGTCCACAAGGCGGTGTATGCAAACACCGCGGCAGTGGCAGCGCTTATTCGTGCGGCTTTTTCCTATTGGCCGCAGCATGGAGTAAATGTGAGCCCAGCCAGCCAGACCGACGAAAAGACGTGGGCGCATCTCGTCCGAGGTGGCTATGTTTTTGTTGAGGCGCAAGAACCGTTCGTTCCATTGGCCACAGTGACGGTATATCCTATCGACCTTGCATTCGACTCCACGATTCAACAATGGAACCTCGATACGTGTGATGAAAGCACACTTGTCAGATACATTGCCGCACCGAATGTGCGGGAGCCAGCGGACCCCGTCCATTATTCCATGGTGCTCTTTGAAAAACTTGCGGTGCAGCCGGAATTGGCACACCGTGGCATTGGCACAGCGATATATCGTATGATTGAAGAGGTGACCCGGCGTCGTCAAGCCGACGGGTTGGCTATTGAGACGGTTGCTGAAGCCGCCTGGTTATGTCAATGGTATCACCACTCGGATTTCGCACGATCGGTTCGCTGCGCTACCCAGGGAGTGCGCTGGATACATTGCTGATGGTCAACCGATTTGAGGTATGAACATGTGGCAGGCAATTGTCGCATCGTTTCTGGCGAACGTGGCGTGGGGAACCACCTTCTTTGCGAGCAAGGTTTTGTTGGCGGATTTTTCTCCGCACTTTATCCTGGTCGCTCGATTTGGTTTGGCCTCACTCATGTTTGCGTGCTTTCTCCTTGTACAGCAGAGTGGACGTGCTTTTTTCCGGCAGATCTCACGTGCCAATTGGATAAACCTCGGTGTCTATTCCTTACTTGTGATTCCAGGTACCTATCTCCCACAACTGATTGGTCTACAATATATCGCCAGTAGTGAGGCGGCCATTATCTGTCACGTGAGTCCAGTGATTACGGCACTGTTCGCCATGATGATATTACACGAGGGAATCTCGAAACGACGATTCCTCGGTTTTGTATGCACTCTGCTCGCATCAGTCTTTTTCTTGACCATACCAACCGAGGTCAACCGCTATGGATTGGTGCTCAATCTGCTCTCGGCCACCTCGCTGGCGGCAAGCGCCATTTGGCTGCGGGCCCAATTAACTGCTATCCCTGCACATATTACCACGCTGGTCTCTTTCGCCATCGGACTCCCTTTTCTCCTCTTGTGGCAGACACCGCAAAGTTATTTGTGGCAATTCGCACATGTCACCATGTCACACGTAGTCGCATTCCTGTACTTGAGTCTCGTGTGTACTGTGTTCAGTTTTTATGCCTGGAATTGGGCTACGAGCCGTATCCCCGCGGTTATTTCTGCGACCGCCATGGCCGTCAAGTTGCCAATAGCCATCATTTTAGGAACGATCCTGCTGGCGGAATCGTTTCCGGAAACATATGTTTTTGCAGCAAGCGGATTATTCGTGGGCGCCTTCCTTGTCGTTTATCAACCGCAGCGATATCATCTCAAAAAATTCTCCCCTGATCTCATCATTGAAATCATCAAATTGTGCAACATGCGCGTTGGGGGGTGTTATTCGGAAAATCGCTTCACTCGAGAGACAACCTTGAGTGAGGATGAACTGCTCCGACTCGCTGAGCAACGAAAAATCCTTCCGCAGGAAACCCTCGTACAATATCTCAACGCATGCCAGCCTGGACAACGCGTGGCGCTGCGTGGTGGCGAGTTAACTTTGTATCCGGCGTTGGGGAAAATTTTACGACCGTTTGCAGAACGTGGTGTCCGGTTTATCCTGGAGACCAATGGATTGTGGATGTTGAGAGACAATGGTCCCAAGCTCCATGAGTGGTGTACTTTGCCAAACTTGGAGATCAAACTTTCCACAGGTCCCATGCATAACACTTCTCTGCAACTCATTACAAAAGCGCTTGAAGTCGTTCCCCGCCCGGCATTGTCGTTCGCCATTACGACTCTCACTCAGAAAGAATGCCTGACGTTTGCGAAGAACATGCATATTCCGGTGGCAGCAACCATTTATTGGCAACGATTGGTGGAAAGCGTGCACGCCCTTGAAGTTGAGTGCGACGCCGTTGTGCAAGTGGATGGGCGGCTCATTAAGGATTTTGCCTGTTATGAAGTATAAAATACTCATGTTGTGTGTTGGATGGCATTTGCTCTTCCCTTTCAGCCTTTGGGGGGAGGAGAAGCCTATTCAAGTCAAGCCCACAATAAAGATCGCAGTGATTGCGAATTTTTCGGTGCCGAATCCGAGCACCAGCAATCCCTACGGTGGTCATTTCCTTAATGGTGTACAAATCGCTATTGATGAATACAACACACGGTCAGACAGCAAATTTCAGATTCAACTGGTGACCATTGATCACGGAGATGTAAAGATGCGGGCACTGGACGCGGTGCAAAAGGGAGTAGAATTGCAAACACTGGGCGCCATCGGCTTTGCCTATTCCGATTATGCCATGCTGGCAACACTGGCAGCCGATCAAAAACAGTATCCGATCATCACCCCATCAGCCACTGCGGACAACCTTGCTCAAAAATCTTCGTACCTGTTCCAAGCCAGTTTTAATGATTCCGCTCAGGGAACGGTCTTGGCACAGTACGCCGCTGAGACTCTCGCTGACAAGCGTGTTGCCATTATTGAGGCAACGGATTGCACATATTGTCTTTCCCTCTCGGAAGCATTCCAAAAAGCATTTGCAAAGAGGACGGGGATATCAAATGTCTACCACATTGCTGAGGAGGATCGACGGTTTCAACCACTCCTCAAACAAATTATTGATGTTGGATTCAAGGCTATCATGTTACCCCTCCATGGCTTCCAATGCGGGGCTATTGTTCGTGAAGCCATTGCCATGGGGTATCAAGGGGTTTTCTTGGTCGGGGATGGTTGGGGCGGGGATGCCGTGTCGCTGGTTACGATTCCACAAGGCTCCGCCGTACAGGTTTTTTCAACTTCTCAGTGGACAGCACAGCTCTTCAATCCACGTAATCAACAGTTCGTTCGCGCGTACCATACGACCTTTGGAAAGAACCCTAATAACTCAAGTGCGCTTTCTTATGATGCGGCGCAATTCTTATTGAGAGCAGTCGACAGCCTTTCTCCCACAAGCCCTCTGACGAAGGAAGCGCTGCATCAAGCTCTGGTTCACGTGAGCCAGTTTGAGACCCTGGAAGGGCGTGCCCTTCGTCGTGACGGCAAAACGGTTAAACCCGTGGTACTTTTCCAACATGCCGCAGCAGGCACACGGCTGGTGAAAGTTATCCAACCACACTACCAATGAAACGATCATTTGCTCACACAGTCTTTGGCAACAGTCTTCGCACACAATGGAACATGCTTTTTTTGTCAGTGATGGCGCTTCTGCTTCTTTCGAGCGGTGTCGGCTGTTATTATACACGACGCCATAAGTAATTGCCGATATATTTAGGATGTGTTATGCCGGGGCATGACATTAAAAATAACCGTCCCGCACGCGGGATTAATATTACAGGATGAAATTCGACGATCTGAAGATGCCCGTTACGATCATC
>JACPFF010000025.1 GCA_016183065.1 Deltaproteobacteria bacterium
CGAGAAGTTCCTCGCTTTTTTGGGGAGGTGCATCGGTGATTATTTCGTAGAGAAAGGATTGGCGCATGAACCAACAGATCAATCAGGTATTGAAGGACCTCTATCCGGAAAGGAGCGGCCTGGTCATGACACCGGGGACGGAACTCAGGGCGGGGGTTTACCTGCGACAGAGCACCGTCAACCGGCAAAACTATGAAAGCGTGGAGGAGCAACTGGAATTCATCCGGCACCGTTTGAATACTGCGCAGGTGCGCTCCTCACTCTTCCGCGAATGCAAGATCGTGATCGCGGACGACATGATCTTCTCCGATCGCGGGAAAACGGGACGGGTCGGCAGGGAGAAATACGACGCCTTCAAGTCGGCGATCCAGTGTGGTCTCTTCAAGATCGGTCTGGTCTTCGATCTCTCCCGCTTGACCCGCGAGTTGGGAAGCCTGCTCGATGCTTATGATCTGGCCCATGCTTATAACGTCGAGACGATTTCCGTTTCGGAGGGGATCAGTTCCCACACTGAAGGAGCCCGTATTCATTTCATCGCCAAGGGGATGGCCAACGAGATGTATTCGGAATCAACTTCGAGGCAGACCAAGCGCGGTCTGGAACTGAGGGCGATTTCGGGAAAATCGACAGGGCACAATCCTTACGGCTACAGCAGTGTCTACGAGGATCCGAACCGGCCGCGGGATATACGCGAGCCGCATAACAAGAAGGTCATCATCAACGAGGAGCAGGCCAAGGTGATCGGCCGGATTTTCGAGCTGTATGATGCGTCGAGCGTCGGTGTCGATGGCATCGCCAAGATCCTGAATGCGGATGGAATTCCCTCCGCAAGTAGACGCTCATGGACGGGCGGATCCATCCGGTTGATTCTGCGCCAGCCCAAATACATCGGCATCTGGATCTACGGGAAGACGCACATCAAACGGGATTCGGCGAAAGACCGGCTCATCCACGTCCCCCGGCCGCAAAACGAATGGATCGTGAAAACCTACGAGCATCTGCGGATCGTTCCCCAAACCCTGTGGGACAGGGTGCAGGTGAAATTCAAGGAAGTCGAAGAGACGCGGCGAAACGCCCGCAACAAGCCCGAGTCGATCTGGGGAAAGAGCCGCGGTGCGGCGAATCACCTGTTCACGGGAACCATGCGATGCGGATCGTGCGGAGGGAATTTCATCTCCATGTCGGGACGGCACGGAGGCTACTTCGGGTGCCGGAACGCCTATCGCAGGGGAACCTGCGACAACAGGCGACTTGTGCAGACGGAATGGATCAACGCCACGCTCACGGGACTGATCCGCAACTGGATCGACGATCCGCGATCCATGGAAGTGGTCTGCAAGAACGCCAACGACCGGATCAAAGAGCGCCTATCGGTCGTTCCGACGCAAATCAGGGAAGTGATGCAGGAACTCGGCAAGGTTCAGAAGGCCCTGGACAATCTCGTGGATTACATCGTTCAGGGGAACGCCTCGGAGAGCGTCTCGAGCGCGATCGGCAGGCAAGAACAGCGCAAGAAAATGCTCGAAGCGCAACTGCAAAACCTCAAGGCCCGGGAGCCGAGCGGTCCCTTGCTGACCCCTTACGCCGTGAAACCGATGCTGATCAACCTGGATGAGATTCTCACCAAGGACGTGGTACAGGCCAATGCCTACTTCAAGGGCCTGTTCCCAGAGCAGATGAAGATGACTCTGAAAAAAGAAGGCCGCTCCACGTTTTATGAAGCGGCCGGGAGAGTGAACCTCACCAAACTCATGAGGTTCGCCATGAGGGGAGGCTCCATCACACTCCGCACAGTCTTCGACTGTGCTTCGCGGCCCAGCACAGCTGGGCCTTGACCCGGCTTTGCCCGTTGGGGGGGCGCAGTGGCGACGACCGAGTCCGGGCACCCGCGAAGCGGGTGGACGAGGAAGTCCCCCAGCGCGCACCGCGCGCGCGAGGGGGGGACCCAACGGGCTTTGCCCGTTGGGGGGGCGACGTGAGCCCCTGTAATAGAGGGGCCCTTAAATCTTCCCCAGCAACAAGAACGAGATTACCCAGCTGTAGAGCACGAGCGATTCGATCAGCGCAAGACCGATGATCATGGGGGTCATGACCTTGGCCCCTGCACCGGGATTGCGGGCAATCCCTTCCAACGCAGCCGCGGCGGCCTTGCCCTGGCCGAGCGATCCGCCAAATGTCGCCAGTCCCATCCCAAGCATGACGCCAAAGATCGCCCATCCGCGACCATCGCCGGAGACTGCGGCCTCCCCTTCTGCTGCAAAGGCGGCTCCCGCCACCAAGAGCGAACTCACGGCTGCGCTGAGCGCCACCAGTACTCGTTTCATACTCCTCCCCTTTCCGCATCCCCTCTGCACAGCTCGCTCTCTCGTATGAGTTCTATGACGGACTCGCTTACAGCCGACTGGCAACGAGCCAACATGGAATACAGACGATGCGCGAACCGATGGGACGCTGCGGTTAATGTTCCTCACCATGCGCCTCGGCGAGTCCAATATAGACCGCCGAGAGCAGCGTAAAGACAAACGCCTGCACGAGACAGACAAATAGTCCCAATCCCAAAAAAACGACCGGCACGATCACCTTGGTCAAATCGGTAAACACGCTCAGCACGGCATGATCGGCCGTCATGTTCCCCAACAACCGGATCGAGAGGGAAAACGGCCGCACCACGTGGCTGATCACCTCGATCCCAAAGAGGAGCGGCGCAATCCAGATCACCGGCCCCATGAGATGCCTGAGATAATTTCCCAACCCCTGCGCCTTAATGCCCATATAATTGTAATAGACAAAGACCGTCCCCGCGATGACGAGATTGGTGTGGAGATTACTCGTCGGCGGTGACATCCCTGGAATGAGGCCAATGAGATTACTGCAGAGGATATAAAAAAAGACCGTCCCGAGCAGTGGCAAGTGCCGCCCCGCGTGGGGGCCAATGATCCCCTCGAGCAACCCCAGCAACCACTCCACGGCCGTATCGAAGAGTGCAACCACCCCGGTCCGTTTCGGCGGGATGATCGCCTCGCCCGGACGGCGGACTCGCCGCCAGACCATGAAGGCCAGGACACTTAAAATAGAGACCGCGAGCGCCGCACTGTAATAATGTTCCACGGCCTGCACGTGATACGCATGACCGCCGAGCATCTGCGCCACCCACGGAATGAGCCCGAAATCGTCTCCACCGGCTAAGAGCATTCTCCCTTACCACTCCCTTCAACCACACCGCCCCACACCATCCCAAACAAGACACTGCCAAAACCGATCATGACAGCGAGCGGATCCAACGACGTTCGCATGACCACCCAGAGCAGAAGCCCGATCGGGATCACCTTCAACACCATGCGGACGGCCAAGGCTCCCGCGCCCACATCTCCCTCCGTGCGATGCGCCACGACACTACGAACAAGCCGGTCCCAGAGGGCCAAATTGGCGAGGCCAATAACACCGCCCACCCCCACTGACAAGGGGATTTTCCCCTCCCATCCGATACAGGCCGCCCCAACCGCCAGCAGGCCGCAGATGGCCGAACTGAGGAAGATCACTCGCGATTTTTTTCCCGCTCTTCCTTCCATTGGAGGATCCTCCAGAGATTCCAAAACCCGCCGACCGCCCCACTGATCGCGCAGAGGACGGTCAAGAGCGGTGCGGTCTGCCACTGTTCGTCCAACCACCACCCAAGCATTGCCATCCCCACCACCGCACCGACGAGTTGCAGGGCCGCTCCGCTCAAGAGACCGTATGTCCGCATCCATTCCCGAGAGTCATCGCGCGGCATGATCGCCTCCCTAGAGCACATCTCGGCACGCGCTTCAAGATCGGCAGAAAATCGCTCGCCCTCGCTGCGGCACCTTGACGTGTGTTCCTGACCACGATACAGAGAGGGCGCATCGTGGATGCCATACGCGCGTGAGGAGGGGACAATGACCCATCGACTTTTTTCTGCCATGGCAGTTGCCGGCACCCTGCTGCTGGCCCAACTGGCCGTGGCACAAGTCGCCGTACCGTCACTCAATGAACCGGGATCGCCCACACAGTGGACGGCTCCTGCAGTAGGTCGCGTTCCCTCTCCACACGGTGGCTACGCCACCGACAGTGAAGAAATCGCTGCGGAACGGCCACGGGCCACGCGCCGATTGGCACCGGTCGGCTCACGCCATTTCCAGATGGAAACGAGTGTTGATTATCAAACCGAGAATGATACGGCGGCCAAGAGAGAGCAGATCAGCTTTCCCACCCTGCTCCGTTACGGGCTTTCGGAGCACGTTGAAGTGCAGATGCAGGGGAACATGTATACCTTTCAGAACATCAGCGGTGGAAGCAACGTCAACGGTTTCGGAGATCTCTTCTTCGGCTCAAAATGGGCCGCCCTCGATGGTGGCGGATTGCTCCCCTCGCTCGGGTTTGCCGGGCGTCTCGGGCTCCCGACCGGCTCCAACAGCGTCTCCGGCAACGCCCTGCAACCACAGGCCGAAACGATTATGTCATGGGACATGCCGTGGGAAATGACCCTCGATGGCAATCTCGGCATGGATCTCCCCCCGAAGGATGCCGCGGGTGACCGGTTTGTCCGTCTCACCTATGGGGCGGCGGTGGAACGACCACTCCCTTTTTGGAGCGATCGCCTCAATGCCTTTGTGGAATTCGCCGGGGCCGTGCCACTCAAGAGCCAGAAAAGCGGCACGCACCTCTTCGGGACCGGCGTTGGATTCCGCATCCGCGATAATATGCAGCTCGACACCTTCGGACGCTTTGGTTTGAGTAAGTCGTCGCCCGACGTGCAAACCGGGCTTGGATTCAGCTGGCGCCTGTAATCACTCTGCTGAACTTTTATTCACACGCCACTGCACCAATTCCGCCCGCGGGCGTCACACACCGCTCCGGATTTCCGCAATCGTAGGAGAGACGGACCGTGAACGGGCCGGTCGAGGCCAAGAGCGACACGACTCCCGTGGGACCACAAAAGATCGGCGACGCCAGACAGGCCTTGGTCACATCCCCCTCGGTTTTCGGCACGATGTCATAATGCTGGACGTCGCTCTCATCGCCACGACGACTGATTTCAATATCCCAGTCAGTCAACTCCGCCATCGCCGCTTCGTCCCCGACAATCCGCGCATAGGCAGCGCACTCACTCGTCGGCACCACCTTTAATGTCCCGTCGGCAATGGCCATCCCGTTGTTATCGAACAGGACGGCAGCAATCGTCGGCGGGCGTTCTGCTTCATCACGCACGGCGTCTTTTTGCGGCCCGGCTTTCATCTGCTCGACAATCGTGGCAAGACTGCTAAACACCGCATCGAGGACTTTGCTGCTCAGTGTCGTCTCGACCTCGATCCCCACGTCGTTTCCGTGCCAGAATCGCACCATCGTTCCCAGACCAGACTGGAGATCGAGTCCCCCGCCAAGACCGAGTCCCTGATCGATGAACGCGGCCATGGCCGGCAAGGCCTCGGCCGTATCGCGCACGGCGGTGTACGCCGACTCCGGCAGTTGCTTGATCGACGCCAACTGTATCACGGCCCGTACGCTGGCCGGTAGCGAGAGCATTTTTTGCACAATCGGCGCGTCTGCCGTGAGTCCCTTCTCCTTGGCATAGGCATCCAGGAGCGCCTGATCACCACGGAGCAGGACGATCACCGACGGTGTCGCCAGAAATCCGCGAGTCAGTTTTCCATTCGGGCCCGCATGCTCGAACAGTTCTTGTCCATCGATGCTCTTCGTCTCCCAGGTTGCACTCTGTGCCACCGTGGCAAATGCCGATTCGAGTGCCGCAACAGTATAGGTTCCCTCATCGCGTCCGAGGACCAGCGCGACATAATCAAATGGCTCGCTCGGGGTCTTTTGCGCCCTTTCGTCCGTGGGCGTTTCGCGCGGTGTCCCCCGTTCGGCATGCGCTGTCGAGCGTGGACCGCTCGCCCTCGACACATCGGCATTGTTCGCGATGTTAAGCGGCCCGACATTGGCTGCCGTGGCCAGGGACTGCCGCGCCTTCTCCTCCACTGGCGCATCGCGCGGTGGATCCTGGTTGAGCAAAGATTGCATGACCGTGGTATCGATATTGATGTCATCCTTGCGGATCGCTCCCGGGGCGTGTTGCACACCATACTCGCGCGCAAGACGCATGCCGGAGACGATCATCGTCGTCCCTTCGGGAACCAACTGGAAGGCCGCCTTCGCAACAGCTCCGGCATTGTCCGGGAGCGACTGACCGTAGGTCTTCACAAGACCCTGCACATCGTTCACGGAGAGCTGCGCGAGCAGATCGATCGTCGCGGGGAGATATTCGTACAGTCCCTTTTTCGGAGGGACTGTCGGAGGTGCCGTCGTTTCCACCACCGATGCCGAAACATTTCCCAAGGCATTCAGTGTGGGAACGTCGGGTGAGATAATCGGGGCCGTGAGCGGCAAGCTGCCATCCATGGCCGGTTCCTTGGCCTCCTCTCCGATGATTCCACCCGCAGATGGCGGCGGGGCCTCAGCAAGCGGATCGGAATAATCGATGGCGCCACCGCCACACCCTCCCGTGGCCAAACTTCCCAGCGCCATGGCCACCATGCAGACGATCCCCAAAACATATTGATGGTCGCGCATAGATGCCTCCTTCTCCCCTCACAGAGAATGCAGCAAGAATCGTACCAGAAGATGGAAAATAAAGAACAATAACATCAACTATTTAAGCGGATTTTTGACCATCAAGAACGTCTCAGAATGAGAATTTCTCACAATGTCATTCTCATTTTGAGCCTGTGGAGCCGCACCGCGGCGTTGAGGGGGAGGCTCCATTTCACTCCGCACAGTCTTCGACTGTGCTTCGCGGCCCAGCACAGCTGGGCCTTGACCCGGCTTTGCCGCTGGAGGGGGGGGGCGACGACCGAGTCCGGGGACCCAGCGCAGCTAGGTGGACGAGGAAGTCCCCCAGCGCGCACCGCGCGCGAGAGGGGGGGGACCCAACGGGCTTTGCCCGTTGGGGGGGGCGACGCGAGCCCCTGTAATAGTCGCCGCCAATGCGCGCTCTGCAGCCGAGAGTGTCGCATCAATGTCGGCCTCGGCATGGGCGAGCGAGACAAATCCGGCCTCGAATGCCGAGGGGGCCAAGTAGATCCCGGCATTGAGCATGGCATGGAAAAAGGGCGGGAAAGATGCAGGGTCCTCAAAATGGAGGCCCCACATCCCGCCAATCGCATCGACATGATGGGAGAGTCCGGCCGCAGTAAAGAGGCGGTTGAATCCCTCGGCAAGACGCTGGGTCAGCGTTTCGAGACGCGCATAGGTCCCAGGGACTGCCAGCGCGGTGAGCGTCGCAATCCCCGCCGCCATGGCCAGTGGATTGCCGGAGAGTGTCCCGGCCTGATAGACGGGCCCGAGCGGCGCGAGATGTGCCATCACGTCACGCCGTCCGCCATACGCGGCCACCGGCAATCCCCCCCCGATGACCTTGCCCAGGCAGGTCAGATCGGGTGTCACATCAAAACGTCGCTGCGCCCCACCAAAGGCCACACGAAAGCCGGTCATCACTTCATCAAAAATAAGCAATGCCCCGTGGCGATCACACAACGCGCGCAGGCCGGCGAGGAAGCCCTCTGCGGGCATCACCAGATTCATGTTGCCGGCCACGGGTTCGACAATCACCGCGGCAATGGTCTGTGGCGCGCACTGAAAAGAGCGTTCCACATGGGCGAGATCGTTGTAGGGCGCAATCCGGGTGTGACGTGCAAAGTCCACGGGGACACCGGCGGAATCCGGTTCACCGAGCGTGAGCGCCCCCGAACCCGCCTTGACGAGGAGATGGTCCACATGCCCGTGATAACATCCCGCAAATTTGATGATGCCATCCCGTCCCGTGGCACCGCGCGCGAGCCGAATGGCGCTCATCGCCGCCTCGGTCCCGGAGTTGACAAAACGGATCCGTTCCATGGACGGCAACGCCGCCCGAATCAATTGTGCGAGCGTTGTTTCCGCCACCGTCGGCGCGCCAAAACTCGTCCCCCGCGCTGCGGCTTCGCACACCGCGCGCACCACGCCCGGCGCCGCATGACCCAAAATCGCCGGGCCCCAACTCCCGACATAGTCGATGTACCGATGACCATCCACGTCCCAGAGATAGGCGCCCTCTGCGCGTTCGATAAAAATCGGCGTCCCGCCAACGGCGCGAAAGGCGCGCACGGGCGAATTGACACCGCCGACAAGAATTTGTTCAGCCTCCGCAAAATAACGGGCAGAGCGTTCCCGATTGTTCATTGCCATGATCCTCTCTCCAGTGATAATGCCACCGCATGCGGGCCATCTTGGCATCCCTCGATCTCGAAATCAAATCTCTTCGCGAGAATTTGGAGGTCGACACGACCGTCTTTCTCCATCCGGGCCGCCTCTGGCAGGGACGCCTTGCCGCACAACTGGTCTGTCTGGGGCGTACAGGGATGGGACGGCAGGCCATGTTCGTGAGTGCCGAGAGCTGTTTCCGGCTCCTGCGCCCTTCGGCTGCCCTGCTGGTCGGCTTTGCGGGGGCCACCACACCGCTCTTGCATCAGGGTCATGTGGTGTGCAGTCAGACGATCATCGACGCCAAGACCCGCCAGGAATGGACTCCTGCACCAGAGGCACTCGCCCGTGGCCTCGCTGCCTGCCAGGCAGCGGGTGTCGAGGCACAATCCGGCCGCGCCATCACGGTCGATAATCCGGTGGCGACGCCGCATGAGAAGGCCTTTCTCGGCACAGAACATCAGGCAGACACGGTCGACATGGAAGGGTCGAGCTTTGCGGCAGCAGCCACGGCGGCACAGATCCCATGGCTCATGATCCGTGTGGTTGTGGACGAAATGGAATGTCCTCTCCCCTTCGGCTTTTCACCGCTCAAGCGCGATGGCCGGTTGTCGTTGGCAAAGACCGCCGGGTATTGTCTCCGGCATCCGCGGATCTTTCCGCAACTCTCCGCCTTGCACGTCGCGGCAACGCGGGGGCGCGGGCTCCTTGCACAACTCTCACAGGCATGGCTCGGCGCCTAGCCATATTCCTCTGTTGCGGTCTCCTCCTCTTTCTCGAGAGCAATAGCCCGCGTTGGAAAACACCGCAGCCACCGGCACCGCACGACACCCTCATTGCACTGTCACAGTGGATTGATGGAACGCCGCAACGCGCCATGGCATTCCATCCACAGGAACTCAACGATCGTTTGCGGGCACACCATCTGTTGGCGCCGGTGCTCGATCTCTTCTGGCCACTCGCGTTGATCGAGGCCACTGCAACCACGTCGCAGATCGATGGATTGCTGGTGGCACAATTCAACAACGGCGGCACGGTTCTCCTCCTGGCATATCGGCAACCGCTCGATCTTCCGGCATTCATCGTCGCACTCCCACCGCCCTTCCACCTCCGCGTCCTCGCGCCCGCCGTCATCGCCATCGCCGATCCTCTGGGCAGACGGAGACTCCGTTTCCGACCGATCCAAGACGTGGGGCACCGGACTGACGTCCGGGGCCCCACGACCCAGCCGCACGGCGGCGCTGAAGGGGAGGCTCCAGCGGCTTTGCCGCTGGAGGGGGCAGTGGCGACGACCGAGTCCGGGAACCCGCGAAGCGGGTGGACGAGGAAGTCCCCGCAGGCGGAGCCGGAGGGGACGCAAGCCCCTCCAATAGTCGCACCATGGATGGCTTTCCTCTCGCCACCACATGAGAGATCCCGGCTCTTCGGATTTGTTGTCCTCACGCCCGCAATGCGCCAACAACTGCCGGCATCGCTCCGTGCCATTGACCGCGTGGTCATCGAAGGGGAGATAGATGCCATCAGCGAGTATCATCTCCAATTGATCAGCAAAACCCCATTGCTGGCGAAGACCCTGGCACCTCATCTCCGAGAGCTGGTCACGGCCGGAGATTTTGCCTCCCGGCTGCGCCCTTGGTTGACGACGATCTGGCGGTCAATTACAGTGGAGTTGAACGACGCGATCGTCCACGTGCGGGGATACATTGACAGTACGTTCATCGAGCGCCTCATGACACAGAAAGGAATGCCATGAAAAAAAGACTGCTGATCGCCATGGCCGCATGCTGCTGCGCCTGCGCGAAACCGGTCGGGACCTTGATGATCGTCAATATTGGCACAGAAGCCCTCACCGGCACGGCCAATGACACCGCATTCACGGTCCGTCCCGGCAAGGCCTGGTCGCTCGCCACAACACCGGTCGGCGAGCAGACCGTCACCGTCGGTGATGCCGCACTGCACGTGACCATCACCGAGGGGATGACGACCGTTGTGGAACCGAGTGGTACCGGTTGTTTTGTCGTTGCCGATTTTCAGCGCCAATATGGGGGTACCCCATCGCCCGAGGTGGTGATCGACGAACGGTTTGAGCGGAAGAAGACGTTTACCCTGCAACACCCGCTCCTGGTGGCCTTTGGCAGGAAGCTCCCCACGCGGATCCCGGAAGGGACGGCGGCGCGACGGCTCCATAGTGTCGACTGCGAACTGTTGCGTGATAAAAACAGATTGTCGGAATCATTGGCGCGCCTTCCTTAAAGGGGATCCCATGGCCTCATACTACAGTGGTATTCAGGCCCGTGGCACCCTGGGCTTCGCCTAAACGGAAAGGATCCTCATATGCAGGGAGTGTTTTTTCGCACCCATGGCGGTCCGGAGGTCCTGGAATATGGCGATCTGCCGGACCCCTCGCCGGGACCGGACGAGGTCCTGGTCAAGGTGGCGGCGTGCGGCCTGAATCATCTCGACCTCTGGGTCCGACAAGGGTTGGGGATAGACATCCCGATGCCCCATATCGGCGGCTGCGAGGTGGTGGGAACGGTGGCCGCGCTCGGTGCGCAGGTGGCCGGGCTTTCCGTGGGCGATCGCGTGTTGGTTTCGCCCGGCCACAGTTGTGGCACCTGCAGCGCCTGCCAGACCCGCAATGATTCGGCCTGTGCCGAGTATCGCGTCCACGGATTGCAACTGCAGGGCGGTTTCGCCGAATACAGTGTCGCACCCGCATGTGATGTCCTGCGCATTTCCGACCGATGGTCGCCGGCCGAATGGGCGGTGACACCGCTCGTCTTCCTGACTGCCTGGCATATGCTCAAGACCCGCGCGCGATTGCAGGCCGGAGAGACCGTCCTCGTGCATGGTGCGGGGAGCGGGATCGGCAGCGCGGCCATCCAACTCTGCAAACACTTCGGCTGTACGGTCGTGACCACGGCGGGGAGCCAGGAAAAACTCGAAAAGGCCCGGGCCCTCGGCGCCGATTACGGGATCAACTACCGGACGCATCCGGCATTTCACAAAGAGGTGCGGCGCGTGCTCGCGGGTCGCGGGGTCGATGTGGTCTTCGAGCATATCGGCCAAGCCACATGGACCTCCAGTCTTGCTTCCATGGACCCGGGCGGACGTCTCGTCTTCTGCGGTACCACGAGCGGGCCGACGGTCACCATGGACCTCCGTTTTCTCTTCGTGCGCCAGTTTGACATCTTGGGCTCCTACATGGGGGCCAAGGCGGAATTGCAGGAGTGCCTCAAGCTGCTTGAAGCCGGGGTCGTGCGACCCATCCTCGATACGGCCTACCCGCTCCGCGAAACCCGTGCGGCACAAGAACGGATGCGCGCCCGCAATTTCTTCGGCAAACTGGCCGTCACGGTGTGACAAGAAAGCGGCTTCGTCGGACCTTTGCCGCAGCACCTACTGCCTGTGCGATACGGGCTACTCGCGGAAATTCGTGAACTGCAGCGGCACGTCGTAGTTGCCGCCGCGCACGGTGGCCATCACTGTCTGGAGATCGTCCCGTTTCTTCCCCGAGACGCGGAGCTGCTCATCCTGAATCTGCGCCTGGACCTTGAGTCCGAGGTCTTTGATCTGCTTCACCATCTCTTTGGCGGTCTCGGTCGGAATCCCCTCCTTGAGCCGGACCAGACATTTCACCAGACCGCCGCCCGCGGGTTCGATCGTCCCCACATCGAGGGCCTTGGTATCGACATTCCGTTTGACGCACTTCTCGCGCATCATGTCGAGCACTGCCTTGGCCTTATACTCATCATCGGCCACCAATCGGATCCCCTCCTTGTCGAGAGTCACCTGACTCTTGCTCCCGCGAAAATCATATCGCTGGCCGATTTCCCGCATGACCTGATTGATGGCATTATCGACCTCCTGCAGATCGACTTTCGAGACCACATCGAATGATGGCATGATGATGCTCCTTTTACGCCTTGGCAACTGCCTGTCGCCAGGCCGCAATCTGTTCGGTTCGTTCCCCTGTTTCCATCATGGGCTGAAAGCGGCGGTCCTCTTTCCAATGTCCTGCCAACGCCTCCTCTGAATCCCAGACTCCCACGGCCAATCCCGCAAGCGCAGCCGCACCGATCACGGTGGTTTCAATCTGCTGCGGACGAATAATCGTCCGATCCAACAGATCGGCCTGAATTTGCAACAGCAAGTCATTCGCTGCCGCCCCACCATCGACACGGAGCGACGTGAGTGACATCCCGCTGTCGCGCTCCATGGCCGTGACCAGATCGCATTGCTGCAACGCAATCCCCTCGAGCGTTGCCCGCGCCAGATGTGCCGCAGTGGTCCCCCGCGTGAGGCCGGTAATCACCCCCCGCGCATCGGCCCGCCAGTGGGGGGCCCCCAGCCCCGCCAAGGCAGGGACGAAGACCACGCCCCCACTCGATGACACCTGACGCGCCAATGTCTCGATCTCTGATGCGTGTTTGACAAGCCCCAGCCCATCCCGCAACCATTGCACCGCGGCACCCGCAATAAAACTCGCCCCCTCCAGGGCATACGTCACCCGCCCATTTTTGCGCCACGCAACGGTGGTGAGGAGTCGCTCGCGCGAGCGCACGGGACGATCGCCGGTGTTCATCATCAAAAAGGACCCGGTGCCATAGGTACACTTGGCATCGCCCGGGGCAAATCCGCACTCCCCAAAGAGTGCCGCCTGCTGATCACCCGCCATCCCGGCGATGGGGATCCCATCCGGAAGTCCGGGGACGTGACGTGTCGTCCCCACTACGGCCGATGAGTCGACAATCGTCGGCAAGAGCGCCATGGGGACCTGCAGCAGATCGCACAACTCCGGCGACCACGCACAGGTATCAAGATCCATGAGCAGGGTGCGCGAGGCATTCGAGACATCGGTCACGTGTGATTGCCCGCCCGTCAGCCGCCAGACCAGGAAACTGTCGATGGTTCCAAAGGCCAGGGCCCCATTGCGCGCCCTGGTGCGGGCACCGGGGACCTGGTCGAGGAGCCACGTGATTTTCGTTCCGGAAAAATAGGGATCGAGCAACAGGCCTGTCCGTTGCTGAAAGAGCGGTTCTTTTCCGGCGCGCTTGAGCGCCTCACAGAGTGGAGCGGTCCGACGGCACTGCCAGACAATGGCCGGATGAATCGGCACACCAGATGCGCGATCCCACACGACCGTGGTCTCGCGTTGATTGGTCAGGCCGATCCCCGCGATTTGTCGCGGATCGACGCCGGTCTGCTGGAACAGAGCGGAGATGGTTGCGCAGAGAGAAGACCAGATCGCTTCCGGATCGTGTTCGACCCAGCCCGGTTGCGGAAAGCGTTGCGGAAATTCCTGCTGCGCAACTCCGTGGAGATGAAGATTCTGATCCACCAGAAACGCCCGTGACGATGTCGTCCCTTGGTCAATGGCCAGGAGATACCGCATAGGCATGGTGGCGTAGCATGAAGGCCTTCCGGGGTGCAAGGGGAGAGCCGCTCCCGTCGACAAATGTTTGACATACCACGATATGGCAAGTTACACTTGGCTACCATGCTATAGATGGACATCGCCGTATGGTAATCGGAGGGTCACATGAGATTCGAACGATGGCATTTGCGCGTACTCCTCACAATCGGAGTCCTCGGCAGCATGATCGGGTCCGCCTATGCCGCGTGTCCATTGACGGCTGGTGGAGAAACGCTCTGGGCCATTGACAGCCTTGGCAACCCCGACGATCCCGAGGTCATCGCCACGTGCGATGCCGGCCAGGCCAACGATTGCAGCCTCTACGGCGTCATCGCTCGCGTCAACACCCTGCTCACCACAGAGTGCACCGAGACGGAGTTGAAGGCGGGAACATTGCGGCTCCACCTGACCCTGCCAACATTCACGATTACACAACCACTCGCACTACAACCACCTCCCGCGCTGAAACGTCTCATCCTCGATGGTTTGCAGTCGAACGGGAGTGATGCTACCATTCAGATACCGAAGAATATGCTGCTACTCACCATCGAGTGCCAGACCAATGGCCTGAACGAGTGCGCGGCGGTCGAGAACATGACCGACATTGAAATCCGTCATCTCCATCTCGACGGTGGAAGCATCGGACTCGCACTCTTCTTGAACAAGGCAAAGGGTGGCCACTTCACGTTGGACCATCTGATCATTACCGGAAGCACGATGGGTCTTGTTGCCAAAGAAATTTACGTCAACGGAACACTCACGATGTTGGAGAGTTCAATCGAGGGCGAATTCACCGGCATGCTGATTCAGAAAAGTGCCCTGGGCGGAACCATCAGCAACTCGTCATTCACTGGCCCCCTTGCCGCAATTGCCGTGGAGAGTGCGACACTCAATCAATTTTCCATCACCCAATCTACACTGACCAGTGAGAGTGTGGGCTTTACCCTCCAGCCGGCCGGATTTGTGGGAAAGCTCTCCTTTGCGGACCTCACCATCTCTTCGGGCGAATATGGCATTTTTCTGCAGAATCCCATGGGAAGCGGTCTGACGTTCTCCAACGTCACACTCCTTGGCACGGATCCAGCCGGTGTCAAAGCCGGTCTGCAGATCAAGCACGATTCTCCCATGGGAAATGCAGCCACGATGGAGATCACCGGACTCAAGAGCGAAGCGTTTCCCATTGGCATTGCATTGCTTGGCAACATTTCGAAGGTGGCAATCAGTAATAGTACCTTGTCGCAGGGCATCTATGGCATTGTCACCGCGGCAGGATCTTTGGCAGCGCCGCAGGGACTGACCCTCACGAACACGACATTTGAACAGATGGCAGTTGCCCCAGTCGGATACAACACCGCGGCGCCGGCCATCTATACCGATGGGACCCTCAACACCGGGGGGCCCGTCCCGCCCGCCAACATGGGCCTCGATACACCGCCGTCTCCGGCACCGGCCATTCTCCTCCTTCGCGACTGGCAAAAGCCGGGGTGGTTGAAGGTCACCCTCCCGAAATATTTTGCCGGCTGCACATCGATGGAACTCTGGTGGAGCAATGGGACCTCCTACTATCCAGTCACACTCGACACGTTTTCCGCTGAACCGTGTACAAACTGTGGCGCAGATTATAGTCGATACGTTGCAGACACATTTCTCGATGCCGCACACGCGACGACATACGCCGGTGAGGACCTTGACGCACTCAGTGTCGCTCTGGCGATGACCTGTCCCATCCCTGTGGGAGAAGCATCGCTTCCTGCAACGTCCATGGTGTCCGCCCCCATGTCGCTCGTCTCTGCAGACTGGCTCGGCATCGAAGAAATCATCGTGGATACCGCTGAAGACGATGCCACGAAGAATGACTGCATTGCAAAAATCGCCGACGATTGCTCGCTGCGTGGCGCTATTGCCTATGCGACCCAAAAGCGCAAAGCGGGAAAAAAGCATACGATTCGCATTCTCTTTGCGGACAATGCCCAGGCATTGTCACTCACAAAAACTCTGAAAATCACCGCCAACAACCTGAAGATTCGAGGCCCCGCCACCGTGACCAAAACCCACGGATTCGACAATACGGCGCCGGATGACCTCGCCAGTGACGTGCTGATCTGGTCGACGCAGCCCCTCGTACAGTTCAACGCGCTCACTCTCAGTGGCCCGCCGAATAATCAGACACCCACAACCTTGGTGGTCGTCGACGAGATGATGCACGTGTTCGATCAGGTGACCTTCCGGAATGCCAGCATAGCCTTGCAGGCAAAAAAGTTTGTGACGGTGACCGTCCCCACGTTCAAAAAAATCAGCGATAAAGCCCTGGTCATGAAAAATGCCTATCCCTATGTGACAAAGGCTACGGTCACTGACACAGTGCCGACACTCGTCACCGTGACTCCCGCACCGTATGCAACGCCGGAGCTGATTGACGCCGTCCAGTTCGACTTCTCCCAGATGACCGCCAAGGTCTATTTCAAGATGAATCCGACAACATTTGAGAACAAAGAGATTGCGACACTCTCGCCCATCGTCGAAGCGTATGTGAGTTTTTCGAAAAAAGCTCCTATCACGCTTGAGTCGATCGGCACATTTACACCGTCGCAGGTGACCGATGCCGACGGGAATAAACTCTTTTTTGTGACAATTGCATTCCCTGACTCTTGGTCGGAGACCCTACTCACCAAATGGGGGACCATGAAGCTTTCACTCCTTGTCCACATGGAGCCGTATCCGCCTTTTAAGGCCTTGATCTCCTCCACACTCTCCGCACCCGTCACGGTGATCGAGAATCTCCAATCCCTCGACACAGATGGTGACGACGTAATCGACATCAATGACAATGCCCCCACCATCCCCAATACCGATCAGTCCGATATTGACAGTGATGGCGTCGGCGATGTGGCCGATGATGACATGGACGGCGATGGCCTCATGAATCCACTCGACAACTGTCCCAAGTCCGCCAATGCGGCGCAGATCGACACCGACCTCGATGGCTCCGGTGACGCGTGTGATCCGGATGATGACAATGACGGCGTCATGGATGATGGCGACAATTGTCCCTTCAACGCCAACACCGATCAGGCCACCTATCTTCCCGTGGACGCTGGATGCGTCCCCGACGGAGACAAAGACGGAGTTCGGGACGATGCAGACAACTGCCTTGGTCAAAGCAATCCCGACCAGCTCGATACGGACTTCGATAAAATCGGCGACGCATGCGACAACGACGCCGACGGGGACAATGCTGATGACAGCGCGGACAACTGCCTCTTACTCTCCAACGCCCATCAGGAAGACATGGACGGGGACGGGCTCGGTGACCTGTGCGATCCCGATCTCGATGGTGATGGCATTGCGAACGCGGGCGACAACTGCTCGACCACAGCGAACGCCAACCAAGCCGATACCGATGGCAATGGCCTCGGTGATGCCTGCACGCCGCTCCCAAAGCCGGTTACGGGAATCACCCCGCTGCAAAAGAGCCCCAATACCGGAGGGTGTACGCTGATGCCGTAGGTGACAAGGGACGGGCGGCAACACCAGCCAGATACGTGGGGCCCCGGACTGACGTCCGGGGCCCCACGATCCAGCCGCACTGCGGCGTTGAGGGGGAGGCTCCAGCGGCTTTGCCGCTGGAGGGGGCGACGTGAGCCCCTCCAATAGTGGCCAACGTCACGCAGGGAGAGCTTCTGAGAGAAATCGCACAATATGTGCATTGAGCGCGGCCTGTTCCCGATCGAGCGTCACCACATGCAACGATTGTTCTAACACCACAAACCGTTTCGGGCCCTGCACGGCATCGAACAGCATGCGGGAACTCTCCCGCGGGACGGTCGCATCGTGTCGCGCGTGAACAATGAGCAGAGGCGTGGTAATGCGCGACAACTGCGGCCAGATCGTTCGCTGCAATCGGGCCATTTCCAACACCGCCCGTGTGGGGAACCGATCATAGCCCATCGCCCGATACCGCGCACGCCCTATGGGATCGGCCACGGCACGGGCGTAGTCTTTTTTCCAGTAACGCCGAAACCGAAGAGGCGTCCAGCGCGCCAACGGCAACAAACAGCGGACCCCGCGGGAAAAACAGAGCGGTGCCGCCATGCAGACCATCCGTCGAATCCATGTCGGATGATCAATGGCCAGCTTAAGGCCGAGAAGCCCGCCGAATGAAAGGCCGACCAGATCGATCGCCGTCGTTGCGGTCCGTTGTTGCAGATCACGGGCGACACGCACGACATCCTGATACCATTCCTCCCATCGCAGGGACTCCATGGTCCGGATATCGGTGCCGTGTCCCAACAGCAGGGGATTGCCGACCGTCCAGCCGGCAGATTCCAGCGCCTGTTGTTGCGGTTGCAACTGCGCCGGCGCACCGGTCATCCCATGTATCAACAGGGCGGCACGAGACATGCCGGGGTTGTGCCACACGGCGGCCCATCTGTCGACACAAGGAAACCGCACGAGCGGTCATCCCCGCAAAAGCGGGTCCTCTTGTGGCGCCCAGCTGGAACGCGGATGTGACGGCACATCGTGCGGCATCGTGATTGACGGAGCATGCAAGGCACACTATGCCCCCTCCATGCAGCTCGATCAGATGCTTCTTCCGATCCGGGAAGACTTGGCCACCGTTGAGACCGTCATTCGCCATCGCTGTACGACATCGATCTCCACGATCACAGAAGTGGTCCATTATATCATCCAAAATGGGGGGAAACGGTTTCGTCCGGCATTGACGATCCTGGCGGCCAGACTTGCCGGGTATGTGGGTGATGCCGCGGCACAGGTCGGCGCGGCCATGGAGATGGTCCATACCGCATCACTCCTTCACGATGATGTGGTCGATAATGCCCCCACGCGGCGCGGGCGGCCCTCGACCAATGCCAAATGGGGGAATCAGATCAGCGTGCTGGTCGGCGATTTTTTCTGGTGCAAGGCCTGCGAGATCATCGTCGATCTGGGGCAACACCGCATCTTGCGGGCCATTACCGATGCGGTCGTCGGCACCACCGAGGGCGAGGTCCTCGAACTGATCAAGAGTAACGACATCAGCATCAGTGAAGAGGAATATCTCAAAATCATCGCCCACAAGACCGCAAAACTCCTGGCCTGCTCGTGCCATGTGGGGGCCATGCTCGGCGGTGTCTCAGAGACGCTCGAACACGCGGTCCAACGATACGGCTTTGATCTCGGTATGGCCTTTCAACTCGCCGATGACGCGCTCGATTATGTGTCGGATGAAGATCGCTTCGGCAAATCGCGCGGCACAGATCTCCGTGAGGGACGGATGACCTTGCCGCTCATTATTGCCCTGCAGCGCTGCGACGCCCGTGAACAATCGCTGATCAAGGAGGCCCTGCTCGCGCAGACGCTACGAGACGACCAGCTCGCGGAAGTCCTGCAGATCCTCGACCGGAGCGGCGGCATGGCCTACACTCAGGAAAAGACCCTGACCTACGTCGAACGCGCCAAATCCCACCTCGCCCCCTTCAAACACTCCCTCGAAAAGGCGGCACTCTTCCAACTCGCCGATTACGTCACCACGCGGGACATGTGAAACGATTCATTACGATCCGCAAACGGAACAATGGAATGCTTGCACGCCTCTCTGTTCTTCGGCGCAGCCTGCTTGACAAGGAACTGAAAAACACGCTCAGCACCTATCTCAATTCGATGATCGGATTTGCCAAAATTGCGTCGGCTTGGGCATTCCGGTGATCTACACGTGAAGTTGTGTCCACACCTCGCGGATGCTGCGGGCGCCGGCGCGGGGGCCTTCGGCGTGGCCAAAAACGCCGCGGCCGGCGATGAAACCGAAATCGACATGCCCGACCTGTTGCGCAACGTGCGCGAGAGTCTGTGCAGAATCACTACCTCCCGGGATGGGAAGCGCGGGAGCAATGGCGCCAAGCGGTTCCAGACAGGCATGGATATTGGCACGGACTTCATCGGGCGCGGTCTGCATGCGATCGCCAAACCCGGCAAAACCGATCATATCCGCGCCGGCGATGCGCATCAGCCTGGTCAGAAGCGCCGAGGCAATGCCACCTTGTGGCCGTCGCGTCAATACTGCGACACCGGCAAAGTGCGCCATGACCGGCACGCCACTCACGCGCCGCAACGCACGCAACGCCGAGAGACCGGTCCACACCGGACTGATCATCACCGCCGTTGCGCCGGCACGTTCGGCGATATGGCATTGTTCGGGGATCCGGTCCACTTCGTCGATACAGTTGGCGATGAACCCCTTCCGTTCGCCCGTGAGTTGCTCGGCGCGCTGCCGGCGTTCTGACACACATGTCACGCGCCCGCGCAATGTCGACCACGATGTATCGGCCTGCATCTCGTCGTCTTTGGCCATATCGAGGCCACCACACCACGCCTCAAAGGCCAATGCCGCAAAATCGGCGGGCGAGAGTCCGAGGTTGGGTTTCACCACGCCGATAAAAAACGGGCGTTCATGAATCTGCAATTGTTCGCGCACACCATGGAGACCGAACTGAGGCCCGGCAAACTCGGCAAGATAACCCGCCGGAAAGGTGATATCGAGCAGTGTGATTGCGGCAACCCCTGGGGCATAAAAGGTCCCCTCTCCAGCCGCCGCCACGAGCAGGTTCGGCAGACGCGCGCCAAAATTGCGATGCGGATGCGCGATCTCCACCAGCCACCGGCCTTGGGCAACGTCACCCACCGGTTCCAGGCGAATGACCTTCGCGCCAAAACGTTCACGAAGGTCCTCGACCACCCCAACACGCTGCCACATGGCGGTACTCTGCTCGGCACAGAGCCCTGCAACGGCCTTGCGCGGATCGATCGTTGGGACGAATTCATAGAGAAAGCGCAGATACGCCGGCTGATCCAACTGCGACCACTCGGCGAAGAAAGCGGGGATGTCGTAGTCGGTCACCATCGCACGTCACGACTTTCGTTCGATGATATATCGCGCAAGCGCACGAAGCGGTGCGGCCCGCTCATCAAAGTCGGTCAAGGCGTCCACCGCCTCGGCACCCAGCGCATGCATCCGTGCCCGCGCCGCCTCGGCACCGAGCATCGCGGGATAGGTCGCTTTGTCACGCGCAAGGTCATTCCCTACCTTTTTTCCCAACATCTCGGTCGTCCCCTCGATCGCCAATAGATCATCCGCAATCTGAAAAGCCAGTCCAATGGCCGCACCGTATCGACGCAGCGCTGCAACGGCGGGCCTCTCGGCCCTCGCCAATCGCGCACCACAGACCACCGCGGCCTGCAACAGCGCCCCGGTCTTGCAACGATGCACTTGCTCCACTTCCGGCAGCGTGAGCTGCCGATGTTCCGCCAGCATATCAAGTGCCTGACCGCCGACCATGCCCGCGCCCCCCGCGGCCATGGCCACTTCGTGGATCACGACAACTAACACCTCGGGCGCCACGCAGGCGGCAACACTCGGCTCGGACAAGACGGCAAAGGCCTCGGTCAGCAGTGCATCGCCCGTCAGAATGGCCATGGCCTCCCCATAGACCTTGTGACTGGTCGGGCGCCCGCGTCGCAGATCATCGTTGTCCATGGCCGGGAGATCGTCGTGAATCAACGAATACGTATGAATCATTTCAAAGGCACAGGCACACGACAACACTGCTGCCGCGTCTCCACCAACGGCCTCGGCGGCCGCAGTGACCAAAATCGGACGGAGACGTTTTCCCCCGGCCGTCAGGCTGTACTGCATGGCCTCGCGCAGCCGCGTCGGCATCTCGGTGCACTGCGCCAGATGGGCCTCCATGGCCGCCTCGACGTACGTCTTTCGTTCCTGCAGATACGTCGCGAGATTCATCGAGCACGACCCGAAGTCGTGGTATCATCGGTGAACGGCTCTGTGCGCATGTTTCCATCCGTATCGGCAATCAGTTGATCAATGCGACCCTTTGCGGCTTGGAGCATGGATTCACACAGACGGACCAACCGGGTCCCTTCTTCAAAGATCGTAAGCGATGCATCGAGTGAAAGATCGCCTTTTTCCAGTTGGCGTACATGCTGATCTAGCGCACTGAGCGCATCCTCGAACGTTTGATCTTCACCCTTTGTTGTTTTGGTCATACTCTCTCCTTCACCGTCACCTTCAGTCCGCCTTCTGCAAAACGGACATGGAGTTGTTCGCCCGGCGCGACATCTGCGGCTCGACGCACAGCCTTTCCGCGGACGGTATCTGTCACCACGGCATACCCCTTGGCCAACACGGCCAGCGGAGAAAGGTGCTGCAATTCACCAGCGAGTCCGCGCAAGCGTCCTTCGCCCTCACGCCATCGAGTACCCACAGCCTGCACCAACCGTTCGCGGCCATGGGCAATCTGCAACAGCAAATCCGGAAATCGGGCCGTTGGCGGTCGCAATCGCTGGTGGAGATCGTTCAAGACGTTGCGTCGCTCTTCCCACCAGCGTCGCAACGAAACGTTCAGCTGGTAACGCCGTTCTGCAACTTGCAGCAATAATTCCTGCTGATCGGGCACAACAACCTCCGCCGCGGCAGAGGGCGTCGGTGCACGCACATCCGCAACAAAATCGGCAATGGTAAAATCGATCTCATGGCCCACCGCACTCACCACTGGGGTGCGGCACGCGAATATTGCACGAGCCACCACTTCCTCATTAAAGGCCCACAAATCCTCGACTGACCCTCCACCGCGTCCCACAATAATCACATCACACGCACCATGGTGATCCAAATGTTCCAGTGCCGCAACAATCGTTGCTGCGGCGCCCTCGCCCTGCACTTTGGCCGGGGCCAAACGGATCGCGACGGCCGGAAAGCGCCGTTGCAACACCTTCAACATATCCTGAACCGCCGCACCCGTGGCTGCCGTGACAATCCCGACGCGACGCGGAAAGGGTGGCAGTGGTTTTTTATGTCGCGCGTCGAAGAGCCCCTCGGCAGAGAGACGCTTCTTCAACTGCTCGAATGCCAGCTGCAGCGCACCAACGCCCTTTGGCTCTGCAGAATCGACCAAGAGACTGTATTTCCCCTGCGGTGGATAGAGATTGAGACGCCCATGACAGATCAGTGCCATCCCGTTTTCGATGGCAAACGAGAATTTCTGGTTCACGCCGCGAAAGACCACGGCTTCGATAATCGATTGCTCGTCCTTCAGGCGAAAAAACCAGTGCCCGGAGGAATGCGGACGAAAATTCGAGACTTCCCCCACCACCCAGACATCGGGATAGGCACCCTCGATCGCCAGCTTCAGCTGCGTGGTCAGCGCGGACACGGTCCAAATGTGCGGCGCCTGCGATGGCACGGGCTGGTCAGCAGGGATTGTCGCATTGCTCGCAGGAAGCGACGCAGTGAAATCGAGCGAAAACTGTCCGACCGGCGTCACCATACGGTGGCTCTACCGAAGCCCCCCCCCAGACGCAAGAGGAACCTCGAACCGGGCGGAATCCTGCACGTGCGATGCGCGCTGCACAACGCGTCACCCCTTCCGACGTGTCGTGTCGGGAAAACTGCCACAACTATTACAGGGGCTCACGTCGCCCCCCCAACGAGCCAAGCCCGTTGGGTCCCCCCCTCTCGCGCGCGGTGCGCGCTGGGGGACTGCCTCGTCCGCCCAGCTTCGCTCGGTGCCCGGACTCGGTCGTCGCCACTCCCCCCTCCAGCGGCAACGCCGGGTCAAGGCCCAGCTCTGCTGGGCCGCGAAGCAGAGTCGAAGACTGTGCGGAGTGTGATGGAGCCTCCCCTTCAACGCCGCGGTGCGGCTGGGTCGTGGGGCCCCACTCCCTGCGAAGGATCTGTTGCCATCAAGACCCCACGACGGAAGAGATGCTAGCCAAGCACTGGACCCCCTGCGATGATTGAGATAAAGGAACTCCGCTAATGAAAACGACATTCATCATTTTTAATACGCTCGTCAAACGGGGGACTCTTCAGGCGTATGCGCTAGGCGGAGCGACAGCGCTCCTCTTTTATGCAGAACCAGCGACGACATATGATCGAGAACGCATCGGCATACTCTTGGAAGGGAAAGTGCCATTCGATCAAGACCTCCTTTTGGACATACTTTCTCGATACGATCTGACTGAGCGCTGGGAGAAAATGCATGGGTAAGTTTACAGTCTTTTTTCGCAGGAAAAAGGCTCGGCGGAGGCTCTTTGCACGGCTCCCTCTCGAGCAAAAGTTCCAAATGCTGTTGGAGATGCAACAAACGACGAGTGCCATCTTGCGCAGCAGGAACATCCACAGACCGCCATGGATGACGTTTGAGTTCTTCCAGGTGACAGCGGACGTGCCACATGTGGAACCTGAATGGATGACATGCCCCAGCACCATCGATCCTCCACCTGACATTTCCCATAGTTCTGATGCGCCAACGTATGATAAGAGTTTCAACCGACACGCTTGGGACAATTTCAAATGATCAAACATGCATGGACAACAATTTGCGAGAAAACGGTCACGGCTCAGGAAACAAATAATATCTCGTTAGACATCTTGGAACATCTGCACATTCAGGCACCGACACCCCCCGAAGAAAGCAGGGGTATCATTCTCCCCGTACGTATTGAAATTGTATCTTTATGGTATCGTGACCAGAATACCCCTGGAAAAAATGGAGAGGCCCGCATCCGACTCGAGATTCCCGACCACGAAACTCGAACGCTGATATTGGTGATCGATCTGACGCAACACCTCCGAATGAGAACGCGAGCACGCCTGAACACACTGCCGATACCGAAACAGATCAATGATTACTATTTTTTTGTGACAGAGCTGAAACAAGAGAACACCTGGTTAGAAGTCGCTCGTGTGCCACTGCACGTCGAGGCCGTATTCACTTCACTGCAATAGGTATTTCCGGTCAGACCCTTACGGTATTCCCTCGAGGATCTTCTGCATGGCGACGGAATTTTTTCCGGCGTGGTCGAGTTGTGTACTATCCGCCTCGATCTTCTGGCGCGTCAACGCAATGCCGTAGGATTTCAGGATCGCCTCGATCTCGGCATACCGCTTATCGATGGAATTGCGGACCGATTCAAATCCGATCCGGGCGGCCTTGATGCGATGCCGATAGATAAAGGGGTTGAGCTCAAAAAAGGCCATGTCCGAGGCATACGGTTCAATCAGGATAATGTCCCCCTTGAACGTCTCGCTCTGGCGATAGTTGCGAATCGTCTGATGGAGGCGCGTATGAAAAATGGCCCGAAAAATCTGGTTCAGCACCGCGCTAATTCCGTTCGTCGAGAGCGGGCGACCATGGGTCACATAGCGGTGATCGCGCTGGATATATTCCCAAAAAACGGTGTTTTCGACGGGACGGAACGGGTTGTAGCAGACAATCAACTCCGCACCTTTGGCCACGGAAACATCGATGTGGGCGGTTTCAAAACATCCGCCATCCACATAGTCGATACCGCGAATCCGCGCCGGTTTGTAAAAGACCGGCATTGCGGTGGAGGCCTGTACCGCCTCGGAAATGGTCACATCATGACATTCATCCGGACCAAACACCACACGATTGGCCCCATCAAGCGTCATGGCACAGATGTAGAGCTGTTTCTGGCGCAGCTGCTCCACCACCTGAAAATTGTTGGTGAGATGATTGCGCTCGATATTACGCCGCAGATACCGTTCAATCGGGGCATTGTCGAAGAGACCCGTGGGGAGGAGCTGCAACCAACTCGGTCCGTCGGTCGGCAATGTGACCATGGAGGTCACGAGATTCCACAGCTCCGTATAGTGGTGCGTCGTCGGTGCTTGAATGACCCGCCAGAGACGCGACACAAGCTCCGGACTGCTCTCCCGCCATCCCTTGAGGAGATTCCACGCGGCCCGCGGAAGAAAACCGAGGGCGTCGAAACACCATCGCACCGGGCGCGTGATACATTCCCGGTAATTGGGCCAGTAAAAATGCCACGGAGCCAACTGGAGAAAGTGTCGCGAACTCCCATCGAGCGAGCGGAGGATCTCTTCGGGAGTCAATCCGGCTGCCAACGGCACCGCCAGGAGGCTCCCGGAGCTCACCCCCACATAGATGTCAAAATCATTGACGGTAAAGTTGGCAAAAAAGTCATTCAAGGCCTTGACGCCGCCAGTTTTGAACGAACCCCCGGTCACCGCCCCACCTGAAAGGATCAGCGCCTTCTTGGCCCACGGCTTGACGACCGTCAGATCGCTCTTTTGGACGATGGTAATGCCCATGCACACTGCTCTACCGGCTTTGCAGGACCGGGTCAATGTCGTGCTCCCGGTGAGAGCGTTTGACTCGCGTGACCATTGCTTTTTCGGTGCGGTCACTTTTTGTGAAGACACGCACCCCGCATTCCCATAAGTATTTCGTGCTATTTGCGCATCTTCCTGTTGCAGAATGCCACGCGGCATGCCAAGGAAAGGCGTCATGGTTGCCAGTGCCCGCCTGCGAAGAGAACATCGAAAAGAACTCTCGGCCATTTTTGCCTTGGCGATCGGCGTCTTCCTCGCCCTCTGTCTGATCTCCTACGACCCCGCGGATCCGGCACTCAACGTCGCTTCCAACATGGCAGAGGTCACCAATCTCGGCGGACCGGTCGGGGCATACACGGCGGACATCCTCTTCACGATTTTCGGTGTGAGCGCTTACGTGGTCGTTGCCGTCTGTGTACTGATCAGCATTCTCCTCTTCCTGGGGCGACAGGTCCACCTCAACTGGCGCCAATGCCTCGCCTATCTGGTCATGATTTTTGCGGCGGCGGCCATGCTCCATATTCGTTTCACTATGGTCACCATCCGCGGCCAGCCTGTTGAGGCCGGTGGGCTCGTGGGCGGCGTACTGGGGGCCCTGGCCACGACGTACCTCAATATCTACGGGGCGTACATTCTCGCCAGCGCCCTCTTTGCCGTGGCGTTTTTTTATGTCACGCAACTCTCCCTCATGCTGCTCTGTCGCTGGTCGTGGCAGCTCCTGTACGCGAGCGCTGCCTGGGCCTGGCAATGGTCGGTCATCTACGCCGGACGCCTGACCCGCGCGGTGCCCAAACTCCTCCATGCCATCGGGGATTGGTGGCTGCGATGGATGAAAGCACGGGCCCTGGCACAGACCCGTCGCAAGAACAAAGCCGTCAAGATATCGCGGCCACTGTCGGCACAGGACGAGACGGCCAAGGCCGCGCCCCCCCCCATGGCCCGCCGAAAACCGACCGCAGGGGATGAAGAAAGAGATGGCGCGGACGGAGACAAGGAGGACGCCGAGGCATCAGAGATGGACGACGCAAACGACGACCGTCCCGGCGATGAAGACGGAGAGACCTCCGAAGAAAAGGTGGCCACACCAAAAATTTATGAACGCCAGGATCGCACGCGCCGACTCCGACCGTCCCAACTCGAATTAACACGGATCAGCGGACACTATGTCTTTCCGGCGTTGGGCCTCCTCAATGCCGAGGGGCAAAAGACTGCGGTGATCGATGAAGCCAATCTCCGCGCACGCGCACGCCTCTTGGAAAGCAAGCTGGTCGAATACGGGATCCACGGACGGGTGACGGAGATCCACCCCGGTCCCGTCGTCACCATGTACGAATACGAACCCGCCGCCGGGGTCAAGGTGAACAAGATCGTCGGCGCGGAAGACGATCTCTCCGTCACCATGGGCGGCCGCGCCATCCGCATTGTCTCGCATATCCCGGGCAAGGCCGCGGTCGGCATCGAAGTCCCCAACATGGAACGGGAGACCGTCTGGCTCAAGGAAATCATCGGCGACCCCAAATTCCGTCGTGCCAACTCCAAACTCCCGCTGGCGATGGGAAAGGACATCGAAGGCCATACCATTGTGGCCGATCTCACCAAGATGCCGCATCTGCTCGTTGCCGGGGCCACGGGCTCTGGCAAAAGTGTCGCGATCAATTGCATGATCACGAGCGTCCTCTACAAGGCAACCCCCGCGGATGTTCGGATGATCTTGGTCGATCCCAAAATGTTGGAGCTCTCGATTTACGACGGCATCCCGCATCTCCTCCTTCCCGTGGTCACCAAACCGAAAGATGCGACATTGGCCCTCAAATGGGCGCTGCGGGAAATGGAGCGTCGGTATCGCCTCCTCTCGGACGCCGGTGTCCGCAATATCATCGGCTATAACGAGAAGGTCGAAAAAGGCCTCCTCGAACTCGTCTCCGAAGAAGAGGCCGAGACCCTCACGCTCGACAATCCCGACGCCGCGCCCCACACCGGGAAAATCCCCTACATCCTGATCGTCATCGACGAAATGGCCGACCTGATGATGGTCGCCGGCCGTGATATCGAGGAAACCGTCACCCGGCTGGCGCAAATGGCACGGGCCTCGGGGATTCACCTGATTCTGGCCACACAGCGGCCGTCGGTCGATGTCATTACCGGGATCATCAAGGCCAATTTCCCCTCGCGCATCGCGTTCAAAGTGAGCTCCAAACACGACGCGCGCACGATCATCGACACGGTCGGTGCCGAACAACTCCTCGGCATGGGCGACATGCTCTTTCTGGCCCCCAACACGTCGAACCTCATCCGCATCCATGGGGGATTTATCACGGAAAACGAGGTACAACGTGTGGTGACCCATTGCAAACAGCAGGCCGAGGCGATTTACGACGAGACCATTTTGCAGCAGCAAGAGACCGGGAGTGCGGCTGGTGGAGAGGAAGAATACGACGAACTGTACGATCAGGCCGTCCGCATTGTGACCGACAGTGGCCAGGCCTCGATTTCCATGGTCCAGCGGCGTCTCCGGATCGGCTATAATCGCGCGGCACGGCTCATCGAACGGATGGAAGTGGATGGGATCGTCGGACCCCCGGATGGCAGCAAGCCCCGCCAAGTCCTGGCCCAGTCGCACTCATCATGAGTCTTCGCGAACGCACCAGTGAAGGGCTCTTCCCACTTGACCTCCAATAATGCCATGCTAACAGGGGTTCTATGCTCACCAGGAAAGTCCCCATGACACCGGCGGGGCTCCGCCAATTGCAAGAGCGGTTGAAACGGATCAAGGGACCGGAACGGTCTGCCGCGGTGGTGGCCCTGCAGGAGGCCCGCTCGCACGGCGACCTTTCGGAAAATGCCGAATATGACATTGCCAAGGAGCGTTTGTCGCAGATCGACCATCACATCGGCGATCTCGAGCGGGCGCTCGCCAATGCGGAGGTCATCGACCCACGGGAGCTCGATCACTCGAGGATCGTCTTTGGTGCAACCGTGGAGCTCCGCGATCTCGCCACCGAAGAACGGTTCACCTATCAAATCGTCGGCATCCATGAGGCCGATATCTCTGCACAAAAAATTTCGATCGAATCGCCGATTGCCCGTGCGCTGATTGGCAAGGAAATCGGTGACGAGGCCCGCGTCCAGACCCCCAAAGGGGTCCGGGAGCTCGAGATCTTACGAATTTCATACGTCGAATAAAAACTCTCCCCAAGGTCTCTTTCGACCCAATGGACCGCAGTTTCGGGTATTCAATAACCCATAACAGATGCATAATTTATCGTCTGATAATGAATAAACGATTTAACTTACCGAAATCATTAATTTTATTTCACTAACTTCACTGTCAACATCATTGGCACACCTCTTGCTCATTCTTGTCGTGAGAGGTGTCCATGAAACGGCTAGTACAAATTCTATGCGTCTTTGCGGTGCTCGTCGGCCTGACGAGCCCACTCTTTGCAGCTCCCAAGGGACGCCTAATACCGATCGGCAAATATCTCGCCACCGATTCCGTCATGGGTCGGTACTATGCCCACTATATCAACCGCTATGGCCATGGATATGCCAATGCTGCGGAGACCTTCCGCTCGTTTTGCCGGGTCCTCAGGACAAGCGACCTCTTGGCCGATGAACTGCTCCATGCCGGGGTCCCGACCGACCTCATCTATCAAATGCTCACTCAACTCGAGCAGTTAGACTTCAGGACTTCAGAACCTCAGGCCGTGCGCCGGCTCCTCTTGGCCGTCGATTATGCCCTCGAATCGATCGAGTCTGCCATCGCGCAGAGCCATCGGAGCGAGTTTCTCCGCGAGGTCCTGGCCCAAGTCCCCCCGTTGACACACAATGGGTAAATGGTGATCCCTATTAAGGGCACCGCAAAAAAAAATATCCGCCAATCCGCAACATTTTCAGAAATTATCCGATACAAGATAAGGAGAGAGAGACTTCACCAACCGGTGAAAGGAGAGGGACCATGATATCGCTTCGAAAACACCCCCTACATGGCCTATTCACAGTGCTCATCTTCGGCAGCAGCCTGTTATGGACGGCGGTAGCACAGGCCGATCGGCTCGGGTTTTTTGAGGTCTACTGCCCGGGACTCATCACTGCCGCAGCAGAGCAAGGAATGGCCCGGCCCGACGGAGAACCCTTTGCCGTCGTCAAGTGTCTCGAGCAAAAATTCTGTTCGCCGAGCGACTTCCAACTCCTCTGCGAATCGTACGACAACGAAGGCGACCCGTGCACCACCCGCACATTTACCGATGTCAATGCCAACGCCATCGATGATGACTGCGAGGGGCTCGATTCCGAAGATGTCGCACTCCTTGGGGATGATCCGGACGACGACGGGGTCCTCGGCGAAGAGGATGCGTGCCCTGACCTCTACGATCCGACCAATACCTGCCTCGAGGCCAAAGAGCCGGAGGAAGGAATCGTGGGGGACGGACCAACGCCGACCACACTCGCCAAACCGATCCCGCCCGTGCAGACCGCCCAGATGGGACTCTTCGGGACCGGCATCCCGGGAAGTGGTGAGGGGTGCACGCTCCACGCGCCCTCCCAGCGTGTCGGCGCCAGTGGCCTCCTCTATGCCGTACTCCTCTTCGCGATCGGTTCCTTCCTGGTGTCACACCGCCGGCGCCATACCTAACGCCCGAGAGCCCGCTTGACAACTGATACCCCACCGGGGTAGCCTATCTTTATACCGGTATGGGGTATCAATGCTCGACCGCACCACACAAGACAACGCCTTGGCCCGACTCCGAAAAATCGAGGGTCAGATCCGAGGCATCGCCACGATGATTCAGGAGCGGCAATACTGCATCGACATCCTGACACAACTCAATGCCGTACGGCGCGCCCTGGAAAAGACCGCCCTCCTCGTCATGCAACAACATATGAGCACCTGCGTCTCCGAGGCCATCAGCGCCAAAAAGGGGACACAAAAAATCGAGGAGTTGATGCGCACCATCGACCAGTTCCTGCGCTAGCCACCGGCACGCGGAGAGAGAACGTATGCGGCATGCGACCTGTATCCTACTGACCCTTTTCTTGAGCCTGGGGAGCAGTCTTCCAACCCGCGCCGCGCCCTCATCCCCCCACCCTACGGCCATTTCGCTTTTCTGGGCCATCGAGCGGGCGCTCGCGCAGCATCCACGGATTCGCGCAAAGGCCGAAGCCGCCGATGCCGCCACCCACCACGTGCGCACCACCGGCCTCTTGCCAGACCCCATGGCCATGGTGACCCTCGATCGGTCGCAATCCCCCTCGGACGAATGGATGGTCAGACTCACCCAATCGATCCCCTTTCCCGGAAAATTGATCTTTGAACGAAAGATGGCACATCAGGCGGCCAACCGCGCCAAGGCACGTCATCTGGAAAGTCTGGTCGATCTGCGGGCGGCCGTACAGGAGGCCTTTTTCACGGTCCATTTTATCGACCAGCAATTGGCCATCGAACAGGAAAACCAGCGCCTCTTTGACCATTTCTCTGCCACCGCAGAAGTCCGGTACGCGACCGGCGATGCCCTATTCGGCGATCCACTCAAGGCCCGCGTGGAGGCCGAGGCCATGGCCGCCCGCGTGGCGGAACTGCGACTGACGCGCGAGGCCGTTGCCGAGGAACTGGCGTACCTCCTCGATCTCCCGAGTGGAACGCCCATCCGTCTCGCCGCACCACGCGGACCCGTAGCGCCGGCGATGACACAGGACGACTATGTCGCCTATGCCAGGGCAAACCATCCCCGCCTGCGGGCGGCCGCTGCGGCCGTTGGCGAGGCCGAGGCCGGCATCGGGTATGCCAAGGCCCACTTCGGCCCCGATATCACGACCGAGGCGAGTTATCACACGATGACCGAGGCGGTGAGTGGGAGCGTAGGCCTCAGTTTTCCCCTCTATTTCGGGCGTCAGCGAGGGATGGTGGCCGAGGCACGGGCAAAGTGGCGATCGGAGCAGGCACTGGAAGACGATCTCGAGCAACAACTGAGCGCTCACATACGCCAATTCTACCGCAAAATGACGGCAGCCCGCCGCGTCGCCACGGAGTATCAGCAATCGATCATCCCGCGGGCAGACGCGACGATTCGTGCGGCAGAGACCGCCTATCAGGCCAAGAAGGTCGAGTTCCTGACGCTCGTCGATGCCATTCGCGAAAAGCGCGATTTCCAGATCCGCTATTGGGAGGCCCGTACGGAATACGAATTGATGCGGGCCAGACTGGAACAACTGGCGGGGATTGCCCAGTAATTTTTCACGGCACCCGGTAAAGGAGTCCGACATGCGTCTGTTTCCGATCCTCCTGCTGCTCATCCCCCTGCTCCTCACAGGGAGCGGTATGGCGGTCACCGGCTGTCAGCGTGGTGGACCGGAAAAGGCGCAGCACGGGGAGCATGCCCCGCTCTACACCTGCCCGATGCATCCCGGCATCCGACAGGATCGACCCGGGGACTGCCCGATCTGCGGCATGCGACTCGTGCCGCTTGCCGCCGAGTTGCCCGCCGAACCGCCCGGAGCCTCGGAGCCCCATGCGGGGCATGCTGCAGGAGCCACCACCGACACCACGGATCGCGCGGCAGAAAATGGTGTCTACATTTCGCCGGAACGTCAACAGCTGATCGGCGTCAAAACCCTCGTAATTGCCGTGCAACCGGCCAGGCAGGAAATCCGCACGGTGGGGCACGTCGCTTTTGATCCCGACCTGATGATTGCGCAACGGGAGTACATCGAGGCCTTGCGCCTCGGCGACCGCTCCCTCATCGAAGCGGTGGTGCTGCATCTGCAGCATATGGGGATCAGCGAGGCCGAACTCGGACGTCTCCGGCAGACGCGCAAGGAATCGCACGGCCTCTTTCTCCCCAAGAAGGGAGACTCGGTCTGGATTTATGCCCCCCTCTACGAACATGAGCTCCCCGCCGTCACACCGGGGATGCGTGCCATCGTCTCCCTGCAATCCGGGGGTCCCACGTTTGAAGGGACCATCCGCTCGATCGATCCGATCATCGACCCCAAGACGCGGAGCGCACGGGCACGTATCGAAATTCCGCACGCCGGCGGGACATTACGCCCCGACACCTACGTTAACACCGCTATCGTCGTCGACCATGGCATGGCCATCACCGTCCCCACCACCGCGGTCATCGATACGGGGACGCGCATCCTCGTCATCCGCCGCCACGGCAAGGGCCATTTTGAGCCGGTGGAGATCGAAACCGGTGTCAATCTGGGCGATGCCTGGATCGTCCGGGCCGGACTGCAGGAAGGTGATGTCATTGTCGCCCGCGCCACGTTTTTGGTGAATTCCGAGAGTTCGCTCAAGTCGGCACTCGGCGCGCCAGAGAGCGCACCGAGTGGAGGACACCAACATTGATCAATGCGATCATCGAATATAGCGCACGGAACAAGTTCCTCGTCCTGCTCCTCACGGTCAGCGCCGTGCTGCTCGGCATTCACGCGATCCGCACCACCCCGCTCGACGCCATTCCCGACCTCTCCGAACAACAGGTAATCATCCTCTCCCGGTGGGAGCAGAGCCCCGACATCATCGAGGACCAGGTGACCTATCCGATTGTCACGTCGCTCCTCGGCGCCCCAAAGGTGCGGACCGTCCGCGGCCTCACCGATTACGGCTACTCGTTTGTCTATGTGATTTTCGAGGACGGGACCGACATCTACTGGGCGCGCAGTCGGGTGTTGGAGTATCTCTCCAAAATCCTTCCCCAGCTTCCCGATGGCGTGAAAACAGAACTCGGCCCTGATGCCACGGGCGTCGGGTGGGTCTATCAGTATGCGCTGACCGACGAATCCGGCGCACACGACCTTGCCGATCTGCGGAGCTATCAGGACTGGAATCTCCGTTATCTCCTTCAGTCCGTCCCGGGCGTAGCCGAGGTGGCGACGATCGGCGGTTCTGTCCAGCAGTACCAGGTCCAGATCGAACCGAATGCCCTGCTGGCCTACAACGTCCCCATTACCAAAGTCGTCGAAATGATCCGCAAGGGGAACAACGACATTGGCGCACGACTGCTCGAGTTCGGCGGGACAGAGTACATGGTGCGTGGCCGTGGATACATCCGCGACATCGAGGATCTGAAGGCGATCGTCGTGGCCGTTAACGACAACGGCACGCCGATCCGCGTGCAAGATCTCGGGCAGGTCACGTTGGGTCCCGACATTCGCCGCGGCATTGCCGATCTCGACGGACGCGGCGACAGCGTGGGGGGCATTGTCGTCGTGCGGTATGGAGAGAACGCCAAGGCCGTGATCGACCGCGTCAAGCAGCGCCTCGACGAAATCCGGCCGACACTCCCGGCAGGGATGGAGATTGTCACGACCTACGACCGATCGGAGCTGATCGAGCGATCGGTGGGCACCTTGCGCCACGAACTGACGGAAGAGTTGCTCATCGTCAGCATCGTGATTCTCCTCTTCCTCTGGCATTTTTCCAGCGCCCTCCTCCCGATCCTGACGATTCCGATCTCCGTGATCATCGCATTTATCCCGTTCAAAATGATGGGACTGACGGCCAACATCATGTCGCTCGGCGGGATCGCCGTCGCCATCGGCGCCCTCGTCGATTCGTCGATCGTGGTCGTTGAAAACGCCCACAAGAAACTCGAACAGTGGATCGCCGGGGGACGCCAGGGAGACTATCATCCCGTCCTCATTCAGGCGGTCAAGGAAGTCGGCCGCGCAAGTTTCTTTTCGCTGCTGGTCATTGCCGTCTCGTTTATGCCGATCTTTGCGCTGGAAGCGCAGGAGGGCCGACTGTTCAAGCCGCTCGCCTTCACCAAGAACCTCGCCATGGCGATCGCGGCGATCCTGACGATTACGCTGGTGCCGGCGCTGATCACGATACTGATCCGGATGCGTCCGCTCCGCCTCAAATCCCCACGGCTTTCACGGTGGGCGAACCGCGTGCTGGTGGGAACCATTCACCGGGAGGAAGACCATCCAATCAGCCACCGCCTCCATCGCTGGTATGCACCGGTCGTCCATTGGGTCTTGGAACATCCCCGGAAGGTCATTTGGGGCGCTGCGGCGGCCTTGATCGTGACACTGCCGATCTACTTCCAGATCGGGAGCGAATTCATGCCACCGCTCAACGAGGGGACGATCCTTTACATGCCCACCACGCTCCCGGGAATCTCGGTGAGCGAGGCCGAGCGGCTCCTGCAAAATCAGGACACGATGCTCAAGTCATTTCCCGAGGTCGAACGGGTCTTCGGCAAGGCGGGCCGCGCGGAGACCGCCACCGATCCGGCCCCGCTCTCGATGGCCGAGACCGTGGTCCTGCTCAAACCGGGCGTCAAACTCACCGAGGAGCTGATCAATCGGTTCGATGCGGCCATGCAGTTTCCTGGCACGACCAATGCCTGGACCATGCCGATTAAGACACGCCTCGACATGTTGTCGACCGGCATCCGCACACCGATTGGCATCAAAGTTCTGGGGGAAGATCTGGCGGTCATCGAACAGATCGGCCTCCAGATCGAGCAATTGTTGCAACCGCTGAAGGGGACGCGGAGCATCTTTGCAGAGCGTGTCACCGGCGGGTACTTCCTCGACATCGATCTGCAGCGATCCGCACTGGCCCGTTACGGCATGTCCATTGAGGACGCGCAGGAGGTGCTGGAAACGGCCATCGGCGGAAAGAACATCACCGTCACGGTCGAGGGACGAGCGCGCTATCCGGTCAACGTGCGCTATGCACGGGAACTGCGGGACGATATCCAGGACCTCGAGCGGGTCTTGGTGCCCACCCCCGGCGGTGAACAGATCCCGCTCGCGGCAATCGCGACCGTGCAATTCACGACCGGTCCGGGGATGATCCGCGACGAAAACGGCCTCCTTGCCGGCTACGTCTTTATTGACGTTGCAGGTCGCGACCTCGGCGGGTACGTCGACGAGGCGAAGGCCCTCCTGGCCAGCCGGTTGAAGCTCCCCGACCGCTATTTTCTCGATTGGAGCGGCCAGTACGAATTCATGGTCCGCGTCCGCAAGAAACTGGCCGTGGTCGTGCCGATCACGCTCGTGATCATCTTCCTCCTCATCTACATCAACACCGGCTCCGCAACGAAGACGGCAATCGTCCTCCTGGCCGTACCCTTTTCGGCAATCGGCACGATCTGGCTCCTCTGGCTCCTCGACTACAACATGAGCATTGCGGTCTGGGTCGGCATCATTGCGCTGCTCGGCATTGATGCCGAGACCGGCATCTTCATGCTCCTCTACCTCGACCTCGCCTATGATGACGCCAAGGCGACCGGACGCATGCGAACCATGCACGATCTCCGCGAGGCCATTCTGCATGGCGCGGTCAAGCGGGTCCGGCCCAAAGTGATGACCGTCGCAACGACCTTCATGGGACTGATGCCGATTATGTGGTCATTCGGGACGGGCGCCGACGTCATGAAGCGGATTGCCGCACCCATGGTCGGAGGACTGGCAACATCCTTCCTGATGGAACTTATCGTCTATCCCGCCATCTATTTCCTCTGGAAGCAACGGCATCTCGCACATCAGGGGGCCACATGAAGACGATGATCTGCATGGCCATGCTCCTGGTCGGGTCTGCATCTGTCACCGCATGGGGACACGGTGATGCCGACAAATTGGCGCCGATGAAGAGACCGCCGGTGACAGCACCCCGGGCCGTCGACCATCATGACACGACTGGAGGGGCGCACATCCACGAGTCGGTACCACAGGGACCCGCATTCAAACCGGCAAAGGCCTATCTGCTCCATGCACCCCCGTTGCACCCCATGCTCGTCCACTTCCCCATTGTCCTCTTGCTCGCCGCTGCCGTCTTCGGCATCCTGCACATGGTTCAGCCGACCGCAGCCCGTTATCGGCGCCTGTATCGCACGCTCGTCGCGGGGACGGTGGGCGCGGTCTGTGCGCTCGCCAGCGGACTCTATTTCGAGGCGACGGTCACACACCGGCATGACGGCCCCATCCATGACATCATGGAGTGGCACGAATCGCTCGGCATCGCGATCACGATCCTCACCGGGGTGCTCGTCCTCCTTGGCGGGGTCGCGATGCGGCGTGCGTCACCGACGGTGCAACGCATGGTCGCCTGGGGTGCCGTGGCGAGCGGCCTTCTCGTGGCGCTCACCAGCCACTTGGGTGGCCTGCTGGTCCACGAATTTGGCATTGCCTTTGGGGTGTAGGAGAAATGGATGGAAGGTTTTGTGTTCCATTTTTTTGGTATTCTGATCGCCGCGTGGCAACTCTTTGTCGGTGCTGCGATCTATATCCTGTTCGGATTGATCATTGCCGGCATCATTCATCTCTCTATCCGCAAGGAGACGATCGGCCGTCACCTGGGCGCTCGAAACATCCGTGCGGTCCTCAAGGCCGCGATCGTCGGCATCCCACTCCCGCTCTGCTCCTGCGGGGTCCTCCCCACCGCCATGAGTCTGCGCAAAGAGGGGGCCTCCAAGGCGGCGACCACGGCATTTCTCATTGCCACGCCTGAGTCGGGCATTGATTCCATTGCCGTGACCTATGCCTTGATCGATCCGCTCATGACCGTCATCCGTCCGGTGGCCGCCTTTGTCACCGCTCTCTGTGCAGGTATTGCACAGCTGATATTTGGCACAGACGATGATGTAATGCCGGCGGCCGCTCCCCAGGCCACGGCCACCGCCACGTGCTGCACCTGCGCAGACGGCGGACGTCCCGCCACTACCGTCTCCCGACTATCGTCCCTCTCCCGCGGGCTCCGCTATGCCTTCATCGATCTCCTTGCGGATATTACGCCGACATTTCTCCTCGGCATTCTGCTGGGGGGCCTCATCAGTTATCTGGTCCCCACAGCATTCATCGAACAGTATCTCGGCCAGGGGTGGCAATCGATGCTGGTCATGCTCTTTGCCGGCATCCCGATCTACATCTGCGCCGCGGCCTCAACGCCGATTGCCGCGGCCCTGCTGCTCAAGGGGATGAATCCCGGTGCGGCCATTGTCTTTCTCCTCGCCGGCCCTGCCACAAACATGACCGCACTGCCGGTCATTGCCAAGGGTTTGGGGTGGCGGAGCGTTGCCATTTATCTCACGACTATTGCCGTCTGCACCTTCGCTTTTGGCCTGGTCACCGATGCCCTCTACGCGACATTCCATATCAACCTTTCCGCCTCGATCGGACATGGCCATCATCCGATTTCGCTGACTGTACGCACGCTCTGCGCCATCGCGCTTCTTGGACTCATGATTGGCGCTGTTTTGGCGGATCGGCGTTCACGGGTTGACACCGGTCACAGCCACCACGTACAGTAGCATCGTTCTCACAACCGACACGGCTTTTTTTGCTGCACGCTCGCCAGCATTGTGCGCGGAGGGTCCCGTACAATCTGCGGGCGCAAGATGGCATTGTGCAGGGCGTTCCCGGTGAGGACTACGCGCTTGCCCGTGGGAAGCTATAGGGCCTCTCTCCTTGCCAACGATCCGAGGCTTCCCTATGGTACGCGCATGACGCTACGGACACTGGACGCCTTGGTGAAACACTATCCCGACCTCCCGCGGGAGGCGATCCTCAAGACTGATCTTCTCCGCTTGGGGGTTGCCTTCACGCCGGCGGCTTTGTGCCGCTGCGCGAGTGCCAAGCCAAAATCCTATTTCATCTTCTCGTTTGATCGCAAATCTCAGAAGGAGTTGTCACCCGAAGAACGTCACTGCGCTCCTGAAGAGATTGCCCTCATCGGTGGCCCGTGGGATTGTCAGCGGACGATTGTCTCCGTCCGCTTGAATCCCGATTCACCGTACCGGATCGATGCTGTTGATGAGCACCCCCTGACACTGCAATGCGACGGGACACCGCTCTGCACCATCGAACTCCCGACGTTCCCCGCCTATTACGCCCGGCCGCTTGCCAATGGAAAGCCGGTCACCGATATCGCACCCACCCTGGAGTGGGGATATCTGATCTATCTCACGACATTCCGGCTCTGCCAATATTGGGGACGTGAGGAAGAGTGCCAGTATTGCGACATCAACGAAAACTACCGCCAGCAGCGCGCCGAAGGACGCTCATATACCGGCGTCAAAACACCGGAAGACGTCTGTGAAGCGCTCGCGATAATCAACGAACTCGATGTCGAACGACAGAGCCGGACCTATACCGTCACGGGAGGGAGCATTACCACGCAGCTCCAGGGGCTCAGCGAGGGGGCCTTCTACGCGCGGTATGCCGAGGCAATCGAGTCGCGTTTTCCGGGCCGATGGATCGGCAAGGCTGTGGTGCAGGCCCTTTCGCGCGACGAGGCCCGGAGGTTGCGGACCGCAGGCTACCAGATCTATCATCCCAACTTCGAGGTCTGGGACCCCGTGTTGTTCGACAGAATCTGTCCTGGCAAGGCCCGACATGTCGGCCGCGAGGAATGGATCCGGCGGATCATGGATGCCGCGGAATTTTTCAGGCCGACACATGTCATTCCGAATTTCGTCGCCGGCGTCGAAATGGCCAAGCCTCATGGATTTACCACAATCGATCAGGCCCTGCAGTCGACCGGTGCGGGGTTGGACTGGTTCATGGCACGCGGGATCCTCCCGCGATTCACGGTCTGGTGCGTGGAACCGAACACCACACTGGCGCGAACCAATCCCGAGCCACCGCCGCTCGCCTATTTCGCCGGATTGTTGCAACGCTATTGCGAGACCTTTCACCGCTATGGTCTTCCGCTCCCGCCGGGGTATGGTCCGACAGGCCGTGGCAGGGCCGTTTTTTCCGTCTCCGCATTCATGGATGTCTTGCCGGAATCCGGAGCCTGAACGACGGCGTGGGGCCCCACGACCCAGCGCGCACCGCGCGCGAGAGGGGGGGGACCCAACGGGCTTTGCCCGTTGGGGGGGCAGTGGCGACGACCGAGT
>JACPFF010000027.1 GCA_016183065.1 Deltaproteobacteria bacterium
ATTACCCTGCACGACATCGATGCGACGGCCGGTCTGTTGCTCCCATTTGCGCAACGTCTTTTCGAGCAGCGGCTGATTGAGACTCCAGAGCGCCACCCCCTGGCCCCGTACCTCCTGCATGCTAAAGAGCCGGTAACTCACGCTGAAAGATTGAAAGCCGGATTCATCGGGACCGCCCCAGACGATAAAATGGGCCGGTTCCTGGATGCGGACGCGGACGGGATTGTCGGGATCCCAATCATCGCGGATAAACCCGACGATGCTCAAGTTGACACGGAGCGACCAGATCGGTTCTTTCAAATTTTTCATGATCAACATCAGTTCGTCGAGAAAGGTCATCTGGTCGAGCTTCTCGCGCGTCAGCTGTTGGTTGGCATTATGGGTGATAATTTCGAGCGTATCGGGCATGATCACGCCAAAAAAGGCCCGCAAAAAATTGAAGACCTGTTCGAAGAACCAGACATTGTTCTCTTCCGAGGTCATGCGCGTAAAATCGATGTTGGAGGAGATCCCCCACGATCCCAAGACTTCACCCTTTTTGAGCGAGGTCTCGAGAAAATTATCGAGATTGGTATATGCCTCACTGCGTGCGGGATTGGCCATGGACTGCATCATATCGGGTCGTCGGAGGCGAGGCAAGGGGTTAAGGACGGCTGGCGTTTCGTCACTCCCCATGATAGCTCTCCCCGCCATGGCACGTCGCCGATACGGAAAAACGCGCGGCATCGTCGCGGCCGGGCATGCCAAGACGGCGGCCGCCGGCTGCCATGCCCTCCGCGAGGGCGGCAATGCCTTTGATGCCGCGGTCGCGGCGGCCTTCATGAGTTTTGTGGCGGAGCCCTCGCTCACCACCATTTGCGGTGCGGGATTCATGATGACGCACGAAGGCCGCACCAGGCGCGCGCGTCTCTTCGATTTCTTCGCCGAGATGCCCGGTCGGAACCGCCGACGCATTCGCACAAGCGACCTCGATTTCAAGGCCGTCCATCTCGATTTCGGCGGGACCTTGCAGGAATTTTTTATCGGGCGCGGCGCGGCGGCAACGCCGGGCAATGTGCACGGATTATTGACCGTACACAAACGCCTCGGGCGATTGCCGCTGCGGGTCCTGCTTGAACCCGCCATGGTCGCGGCGCGTGAGGGGGTCCCCATCACCGAGAAACAGGCAACGGTCCTCAATGTCGTGAAGGGGACCGTGATGGCCACTGCGGGGACCCGTGCACTCTACGCCCCGCAGGGGCACTTGTTGCGCCGTGGGGAATTGTTTTGCAATCCCGCACTGGCCGATACGCTCGACCAACTGGCACGCGAAGGACGCCCCCTCTTTTATCGGGGCGCCATTGCCGCACAGATTGCGCGGGAAATCGGCGATCGGGGCGGGCTCATCACACGGCGCGATTTGGCGGCGTACCGCACGATCGTCCGCACACCACTCCTCACGCATTTTCGCGGCAAGACGCTCCTGACCAATCCCCCACCCTCGCACGGCGGGCAACTAATCGCGTTTTCGCTCCAACTGCTGGAATCCGTGTCGTGGCCGAAAACCCTCTCGCCCCGAGATCCATGCTTCTACCGGACGCTCGTGGAGATCATGTGGCTGACCAATCACGCCCGCACCCATGTCCGCCGCTTTCCGCCCACCGTGGTGCGGCGCTATCAGAAGTGGTTGCAGGCGCGTTTGCACGGCGTGACACCACTGCCATCCGAGGCCGTTCCTGATGCCCATCGGGCGCCCGGCAATACGACACATCTGAGCGTCCTTGATGACGAGCGAAACGCGGCGGCGGTGACGACCTCGCACGGCGAGGGGAACGGGATCTGCATCCCCGGCACGGGGATCGTCCTGAATAATCTCCTCGGCGAGGAGGACATCAATCCAAACGGCTTCCATCAATGGCCACCCGGCACACGCCTTCCGTCGATGATGGCGCCAACGCTCATACTCCACCGTGGCCGCCCAGTGCTGGTGCTGGGGAGCGCCGGGAGCAATCGCCTGCGCACGGCCATTTTCCAGACCATCGCCAGATTGTTCGACCTGCACCTCCCGATCGCCCGCGCTGTCAACGACCCGCGGATCCACTGGGAACGCGGTCAACTCGACCTCGAGCCGGGGCTTCCCGTACCGGTTCGCCGGATCTTGACCCGGCTCGAACCACATGTCGTGCAGTGGAAGGCGCAGAACATTTTTTTCGGCGGCCTCCACGCGGTCATGTGCCATCCGGATGGAACGTTTGGCGGCGCGGGTGACCGCCGTCGAGGCGGAACGGTGCGATCCGTGGACTGAATTCGGTCATCAAAAAACCGACTGATGACTTGACACTATTGTTGCACGTCTTATCCTGAAGCATCTTCCGCAGAAACGTAAGGAGCGCATATGCAACCGATTCGATCGATCATCACCCACCTGGCCGTCGCAATTATTGGGGGCGGTGTGGCCCTTGGGGGTTATCTCCTCACACATCGCGAGTCCGGTGAGATGACTGATCCGTCCGCCACATCCACAACAACGGCATCCATCCCGATTGATCTCCCCGCACCGGCCGTCAAGGAGCTGAAGAAGACCTCCAGCGCCTTTGTCGCTATTGCCAAGGCCGTGCAACCGGCCGTGGTCAACATCAATACGGTCCAGGTCATCAAGCAGCAGTCGCGCGGCACCCCGTTTGGCAATCCCTTCGAGAACCCGTTTGGGGATTCCTTCGACAACGATTTCTTCCGCCGGTTTTTTGGTATGCCAAATCTTCCGCAACAGGACGATCAGGAAATGCGCCGCCAGGGCCTCGGATCGGGGATGATTGTCGATGCGGAAAAGGGCTATATCCTCACCAATAACCACGTGGTGGAAGGGGCCGATGAGATCAAAATCATGCTCGCCGATGGCCGCGATTTCGACGTCGAAGTCGTTGGGACCGATCCGCATACGGATGTCGGCGTCCTGAAAATCAAGAACCCGCCGAAAGATCTCCTCGCGGTCAGCCTGGGGGATTCCGATGTCGTCGAGGTGGGGGATTGGGCCATTGCCGTGGGGAATCCCTTTGGCCTGAGCCAGACCGTCACGGTCGGGATCATCAGCGCCAAGGGACGGGCCAATGTGAATGTTGTCGATTTTGAGGATTTTATCCAAACCGATGCCGCCATTAATCCCGGCAATAGCGGTGGACCCCTCCTCAATGTCGATGGCAGCGTCATCGGCGTGAATACCGCGATTTTTTCGCGCAGCGGTGGCTATCAGGGGATCGGTTTTTCCATCCCCTCCAACATGGCAAAAACCGTAATGAACAAGTTGATCTCCGGTGAAAAAATCGAGCGCGGATATCTCGGAGTCTATCTCCAGGATCTGACAAGTGAGCTTGCAAAAAATTTCAAGATCGAGGGAATGGAGGGGGCGCTCGTCTCGCAAGTCATCGACGACTCGCCTGCAGAAGCATCGGGGCTGAAGACCGGCGATGTCATTGTGGAGTTCGATGGCAAGCCGGTCAAGAACGTCCATGAACTCCGCAATCGCGTTGCGTTTTCTCCCGTGGGGAAATCCGTCCCGGTCGTGATCATCCGCACTGCGCAACGCCAGACGCTGGAGGTCACCTTGGGACAGCGGCCCGACGAACAAGCGACAAAAACTGAGCCGGAATCCGCCGAGCGCCTCGGCATCGCTGCGGTCACGATCACCCCGGAACTTGTCGAGAAATACCAGCTCAAGGTCAACGCCGGAGTGGTCATTGTGGAACTCGACCGGAGTGGTCTTGGGGCCCGACTCGGCCTTCGCGAGGGCGATGTCATGGTGGAGCTCAATCGCCAGACAATCACGAATGTCGAAGAGTTCAAAAAGGCGGCGTCCGGACTCAAGGAAGACGAGGGGATTCTGGCCCTCGTCGACCGTCAAGGGAGCCGACTCTTCCTGGCCATCCAACCGTGATGACCCGTCTCAGTAGCCGGAAGGCAAGGCACCCGCGAACGAGCGACCGGAGCGTATTGGGTTGTACGTGAGGATCGCGAGTGAGGGGGTAACGAAGCATAAAGGAATTTCTGACGCAGTACACTAGAACTCCATGGTCACGCTGAGACGACCGCCATAGGCCAGTTCGGCCTGATCGGTCGGGATGGCGGCAATGATGCCGCCGGGATTATTCGTGTTGATATCAAACGCACTACCGGGAACAAAGACCCCAAACTCGAGATTGGTCTTGAGGTGATCAAAAAAGGTCGCCTCAACGAGGAGGTCCGCCTCGATGCCGTACCATTTGCCCTGACTCTGCAACACCGGCAGCGCGGCAGTACCGCCCGTACCGCTCTGATACGAAAAGGCGGCAAAATCGAGACTGACCGGATCTTTGTGGGCATAGGCCGACAGCACGCGCGCACCGACCTTAAACTCATTGGCCTGTCGGATGACGTTGCGCACATCGAGCCGGTGTTTGTAGGTCAATGCCCCGTAGGTGGCGTTGTTGATGAAATTCCCGGTGATCGGGACGCCACCGGTCAGACTGGTACCGGTCGTCGCATCCCGGAGTGTCGGCGATGTCCCCAACGGATAGTGGAACATGAGGAGACCGATCTGGTAACTGGGACGAAAGCCGAACTGCGTGATCCGTTGCGAAAGCGGGGATCCATCGCCCTGTGCAAATCCGGTTTGCACGATAAATTCCCCGCCCCAATCAAAATTCCCCTCGACCTCCAGCGCCGCCAAGTTAACCGCGACATCCTGTTTGGCCGGCAGCTCGATAATGCCCGAGCCCGAGAGCCCGGAAAAAGGAATGGCATCGAGTGCGACCCCGGTCGAGACCTTCCCGCCGATACGCACATATTCCGCGGCAATGGAAATATCGCCAGCGCGATACTTGCCATAGGCATCCAGGATATACATCCGCGTATCCCCATCGATCCCCGCCGCCACAGAGGTGCCCGCCAGGTTGGTCGCGGTCGTGGTCGTACCGTTGCTTCCGTCCCGTTTGCGAAAGGCGCCGAAGAACCCGAGATCAAAATCGGGCCGTTCATAAAAAAGAACGAGCCCCCATTGATTCGTGTCCTGGCCGTTGTCCCGCACCGCGCCGCCCAATCCGCCAATCCGTGGGTCGAATTGCGACTCGAAAGGGATATCCCACAACGCACCGATCGACAGGCCGGCCCCATCGGCAAAAACCTTTTGCACAAGGTAGGTCACGCCATCGACGGTGTCGCCAAAATCGCCTTCGGCGCTGTTCCCATCGTTCTGGATGATCCCCAGGCCCCAATGGATCGGCTGGCGACCGATCCGGAATTTGCCGATCGGTGCCAGGATGTCCATCCACGCCCGGCGCACATTGATGCTCCCATTTTCTCCGGCCGCACCCCCGACGAGGCTTAAACTCCCGGCCCCGGCCGGCAACGTGATCGTCCCGACGATCGGATCGTGCAGTTGCAGTTGTTTGGTCGTTGACGAACCAAAGACGACATTGTCGAGGATATCAAACTGCGTATGGAGCGAGAGCTGATCGTTGAGCTTCAACGTCGGCTCCACACGCAAGCGCATCTGGTTGAATTGGATCAGGCTAAAGCGCCCGTTGCTCAGCGCACTCTGCTTCTGCGTGTCGAGATTCATCAACCCGTGAAAACGGGTACGATAATAGCCGTGGGCTGAAAAATCGAGGGCTGACGCCGGCGCCGCCACCCCAAGCACTGCAAGCAGACTCCCGATGATCCCCCACCCCTTGCGCATGCCGCGCATCATTATACCGAACGCCCACACGGGGCAAGGAGTTTGGTGGGTGGTGTCACTTGAGATGGACGGCAATTATTCGTGTATCGGCGCCTCGCCACCGGCGATTCTCATGGCATTAAAGAGGACCCGCTCATAAGGGTTGAAATGCCAGACGTACCACCTGAGACGCTCCGGATGAAGAGTCAGTATGAAGCGAACATTCGCCAACCACTCCTGTTCGGCCTCCCTTTTATTGTTCGGAAACCGTTGATAATAATTTTCCAGCGGGCATGGCAAGGAGGTCGGTGTGTCAGGATAATCGCACTTCCCCCCTACACATGATTCCTCCAGAACGACCCGCTGATTCAATGTCATCTGTTCCAACCCATCTACCGGTTCATTCGTCCAGAATCGTCGAGCCTTTCCACCTGGCGGCAGATCCGATTGCAGATTGAAGAGATCGTCTCGCGGCAGACAGGCAGGTTCTCCATGCGCGTTCCGCATCAGCACACCGGATCGCCGTATGGTGACGCATTTCCGCTCAAAATCGATCGTGGCAATTTGCACCGATGGTGTTGCCATGCGTTCCGCCTCGGCCCGTACTGCGGCGCGGTACATCGCTTCCGTATTCTCCGGTAAGAGCGGTCGCACGATCACGTCGAGAGGCCGTGGTGTGGATGCCTCCTCTCGGTGTTGACGATCCGGTGCCGTTGCAGATTCGCGCGGCGGGGACATCTCTGATGCTGGGGGCGGAGAAGGCGTTTTTTTCCTCGGGGCTTTCGGGGAGTGGTGACCCGTTTTGACCTGTTCCAATGTCAACTGTCGTTCGGCAGCGGTGTAGTGGCTCGTCGTACACTTCATCTCTCCGGCACGTTCGCGCGAATCCGGCCGAGAAATGCATTGGGTCACCGCGCTCCGGAGCGTGGCATGAACGACGAGTTTTCCATTGGCGTCCTCGATGCGTAGATTGAGGATATCTTCTGGAGTGGTTATTGCGAGAAGTCCCCGAAAAATCTCGACAATTTCACGATTGGCTACCAGTTCTTCAATTTTTGCGGATGGATAAAATGGTGCCAAGATCTGCCGAATTCTGTCACGGACCTCGGCTATTGGAGGGGGAGTGAGCTGTTGCCCGGTCGAGAGCGTCTCTCGATATGTGACCTTTGGCACTGTGATATCGAGCCCTTCGCCTCCTAATGCTATTATCGGCTATTGTGAGCAATTGTTGCGTGGAAGGGGCTTTTCGGCACGGGCAGAAATACACAGGGCGTGGAGCAACTTTCGCACCACGTTTTTTATTGCTTGTATGAAATTACGGCGTAAAATAGCAGTCTATGTATAAAAGAGAGTTAGATCTCCCTGTAAAACGCTCCTTTTTCCTTTTTGGCCCAAGACAGACGGGAAAGAGTACTCTCTTACGGCATCTCTATGCGGCAGATCAAAGTTACTATTACGATCTGCTAATAACGAGCGAGTATCTTCGATTCAAGGCGACCCCATCGCTTTTCAGAGAAGAAGTGATATCACGGCCTGCGGGTATTCGCTGGGTCATTATCGATGAAATCCAAAAAATCCCGATGTTGTTAAATGAAGTACACTCGCTGATGGCGGAGTGTCCAGAGCTGGTCTTTATCATGACAGGATCGAGTGCGCGGAAATTAAAATCCGATGAAGTCAACTTGTTGGGTGGTCGCGCATTAACGTATCATCTTCATCCCTTGACCATTCGGGAGCTTTTAGAGAGCACTTCCCTATCAACTCTCCTCCGGTTTGGCGCCCTTCCACCTGTTGTCACCGCAGAACCGCAGATGAAGGTCAAGATACTCCAGTCATATGTCAATACCTATCTCCAAGAGGAAATCGAACGGGAAGCGCAATTAAAAAGAATGGACAGTTTTATTCATTTTCTCCGTTTGGCGGCCTATGAAAACGGGCATACGCTCAATTTTTCCAATATCGGCAGGGAAGTCGGAGTCTCTCCGAAAACCGTCCAATCCTATTTTGAACTACTCCAGCATACCCTCATCGGGTTTTTTCTGTATCCCTATTTAAAATCACAGAGAAAGCGGCTTTCAAAGCATCCAAAATTTTATTTTTTTGATACGGGGGTCGTCGGGGCGCTACAACAGAGACTGACCGTTGAACTCATGCCGAAGACGCCAGATTATGGAGAGGCGTTTGAGCATTTTGTCCTTTTGGAAATCATGCGGCTTAATGATTATCGAAACAAGGAGTTTCGGTTTTCCTATTTCCGGACGGAAAATGGGGTGGAGGTCGACTTAGTCATTGAGACACCGGGCAATACCCTCATTGCCATCGAGATCAAATCGACAGATCATGTGACGAACCAACATGTACGAGGTCTACGCTCATTTCACGAAGAATTTCCCCATGCGAAACTCTATTGTGTCGCCACGGTGCCGCGACCAATTCGCAGAGGTACCGTTCAGATCTATCCGTGGCGACAGATGCTGGATCTGTTAGAGACCCTGTAGAAGACGTACGGATGAGGCTCGGAGCAGAGTCAATTTATTGTGAGCAATTGTTGCGTGGAAGGGTGGAAGGGGCTTTTTGACACGGACACAAAAAAACGGGGCGTGGAAGTTGCTCCACGCCCCGTAACACACTCCTACGATGCAGCAGGCGGTTTACATCATCCCGCCCATCCCCCCCATGCCGGACATGTCCGGGGCACCTGCACCCTTTTCTTCCTTCGGCTTCTCGGCCACCATGGCCTCAGTGGTGATCATGAGACTCGCCACGGACGCGGCGTTCTGCAACGACGTGCGCGCCACCTTGGTCGGATCGATCACACCGGCCTCGATCAGATCTTCGAAGGTATCCTTTGCCGCGTTATACCCAAAGGCATTGGTCCCTTCGCGGACCTTGTTGACAACGATAGCGGCTTCCACACCGGCATTCACCGCGATCTGCCGCAACGGCTCTTCCAGTGCGCGCTTGATGATATCGACGCCAAACTGCTCGTCGACGGCCACTTTCAACCCGTCGAGGGCCTTCCATGAACGGATGAATGCCACACCACCGCCCGGGACGATCCCTTCTTCGACCGCCGCACGGGTTGCGTGGAGCGCATCCTCGACACGGGCCTTCTTCTCTTTCATCTCGGTCTCGGTTGCCGCACCGACGTTGATGACGGCCACACCACCGACGATCTTGGCCAACCGCTCCTGCAACTTCTCGCGGTCGTAATCCGAGGTGGTCTCGTCGATCTGGGCACGGATCTGCTTCACCCGGCCTTCGATCGCTTCTTTCTTGCCGGCGCCATCGACCAGAGTCGTATTGTCCTTGTCAATCGTCGCACGCTTGGTCTGGCCAAGGTCGTTCAACGTGACATCTTCCAACTTCCGGCCCAGCTCCTCGGCAATCAGGGTGCCGCCGGTCAGTGTGGCAATGTCTTCCAGCATGGCCTTGCGGCGATCGCCAAAGCCCGGGGCCTTCACCGCACAGACATGCAACGTGCCGCGCAGCTTGTTCACCACCAGCGTGGCCAGGGCCTCGCCTTCGATGTCTTCCGCAATGATGAGGAGCGGACGACTCGAACGGGCGATTTGCTCGAGCAACGGGACCATATCTTTCATGATCGAGATCTTCTTCTCATGGATCAGGATGTAGGGATTATCGAGCGAGGTGGTCATCCGCTCGGAATCGGTCACAAAATATGGCGAGAGGTATCCGCGATCGAACTGCATTCCCTCAACCACTTCGAGGGTCGTTTCGAGACCTTTGGCCTCTTCCACGGTAATCACACCCTCTTTGCCCACTTTTTCCATGGCCTCGGCAATAATGTTGCCGATGGTCTCATCGCCATTGGCCGAAATCGTCCCGACTTGGGCGATTTCCTTGCGATCCTTTGTGGCCTTGGAGAGCTTCTTCAAGAAAGCGACGACTGTCTCGACAGACTTGTCGATCCCTCTCTTGAGGGCCATGGGGTTGTGGTCAGCAGCCACCAACCGCGCACCTTCGCGATAGATCGCCTGTGCCAAGACAGTTGCAGTGGTCGTCCCATCGCCAGCGACATCTGAGGTCTTCGACGCCACTTCCTTCACCATTTGGGCGCCCATGTTCTCGAATTTGTTCGAGAGTTCAATGTCCTTGGCCACTGTGACCCCGTCTTTGGTGACGGTCGGAGATCCAAACGACTTCTCCAAAATGACATTCCGTCCCTTGGGGCCCAAGGTCACCTTCACCGCGTCGGCCAATTTGTCGACACCGCGGCGGATGTGATCCCGGGCATCCTGCGTGTACAAAATCTCTTTTGCTGCCATACGTATTCCTCCTCGTTATCTTGCGTTAGCCCTGCACAATGCCCAACACGTCTTCCTCACGGATAATCAGATAGTCTTCACCGGTCATCTTCACTTCACTCCCGCTATATTTGCTGAACAGGACCTTGTCGCCGACTTTGACTTCCAAGGCCTTCACCTGGCCATTGTCCAGGGTCTTGCCATTACCAATCGCCACCACTTTCGCCTCTTGCGGCTTTTCTTTGGCCGTATCGGGGATGATAATGCCCCCCTTGGTCTTCTCTTCTTCCGTCACGCGCTGGACCAAGAGCCGGTCACCCAGCGGTCGGAACTTCGGTGCTGCCATAGAATGGCCTCCTGTTATGTTAATTATTTCAATAAGTTAGCAAACGGACCACCCGAGTGCTAATCGAAACTGGCGGCTATATATGATCTGGATTCCAGAAAGTCAAGAGGGTGTGGATAAGTTTTTTCTGCCGACCCTCTACGGGATACACTCTTGACAGTATTGGGGTGGCTCTCTATGAGCCACGGCGTGTCGTCGGGGAATGCGCGATTAGTCAGTCGGAGTGCGCAGGGACGTCCGAGTTGCGTGTCGTTGGGTGAGACGGCGTGCATCGGCGATGGGCACTTTCTCCTCGTCGCCGGTCCGTGTGCCGTGGAAAGTCGCGAGCAACTCTTGGCGAGCGCACGCGCGGCCCGCGATGCCGGGGCCGGCGCCTTGCGCGGGGGCGCCTTCAAGCCACGGACAAGTCCCTATGACTTTCAAGGACTTGGTGCAGAGGGGTTGCTCCTCCTGGCCGAGGCCCGAGAGGCCACAGGCCTCCCCATCGTGACCGAGGTGCTCGACCCCCGGGACATGCCCCTGGTCGCCGAATATGCCGATGTCATCCAGATCGGTTCGCGCAATACGCAAAATTACCCCTTGCTCCGGGAAGCGGGTCACGCGCGCAGGCCCGTACTCCTGAAACGCGGCATGTCGATGACCATTCGCGAATGGTTGTGCGCTGCGGAATATATTGTCAGCGAGGGGAACAGCGAGGTCATTCTCTGTGAACGTGGTATTCGGACCTTTGAAACCGCGACCCGTCACACCCTCGACCTGAATGCCATTCCGGTCTTGAAGGCGTTGACGCATCTGCCGGTCATGGTCGATCCCTCGCATGGGACCGGTCATGCGGCGTACGTCCCTTCCATGGCCAAGGCTGCTGTGGCCGCAGGGGCGGATGGGTTGCTGATCGAAATCCATCCCGATCCGCGCCATGCCTTAAGCGATGGGGCCCAATCGCTCGACTTTCCCACATTTGCCCGACTTGCCCACGACATTGCCCACCTCCGCGCAACGTTGGCACCACAGCGCGTGCGTGCGAGTATTTGACGCGGCCCCGACCCCGTGTTAGGGCGGGCGCGGATTTCTGCTCGATCGTACTCACGATCAACCTTGGAGGGAGTGATGGCACCGACACGGATTGCAATTAATGGGTTTGGGCGGATTGGTCGCGCGGTGGTGCGCATCGGGATGAATGATCCGGCCATCGAATTCGTCGGGATCAACGACCTCTTCGATGGTCCGACCATGGCCCATCTCCTGAAATATGATTCCATTTTTGGCCGGGCCCCCTGGCCTGTTGAAGTCGAGGAAGAGGCCCTCGTGGTGAACGGCAAGCGGATCCCGCTCAGCGCGGAGAAAGATCCGACACAGCTTCCGTGGGGGAAACGGGAGACCGATATTGTCTTCGAATGTACCGGCAAATTTGTCACCAAAGCGGCGGCAGCGGCCCACCTCACGGCCGGCGCCAAGTCGGTTCTGATCTCCGCGCCGGCAAAGGACGCCGACATGACCTGTTGCTTTGGCGTGAACCATACGGCATGGAACCCACGAGAGACGCCGATCATCTCCAATGCCTCATGCACGACGAACTGTCTGGCGCCCATTGCCAAAGTCTTGCATGATACGTTTGGCATTGAGCGGGGATTTATGACGACGATCCATTCGTACACGAACGATCAACGGCTCATGGATAGTCCGCACAAAGACTTGCGCCGCGCGCGCGCGGGGGCCCTCTCGCAGATCCCGACCACGACCGGTGCGGCCCGCGCGGTCGGTCTGGTCCTGCCGGCACTCAAGGGAAAGCTCGATGGCATTGCCATTCGCGTCCCCACGCCGAACGTCTCCTGTCTGGACCTCGTCGTGCATGTCGCAAAACCTGCGACGGGTGATGAGGTCAACCATGCGTTCCGTCACGCCGCCGAGGGCCCACTCAAGCACGTGCTCCGCTATTGTGCCGAGCCGTTGGTCTCCACCGATTTCCTCGGTGATCCCCACTCGTCGATTGTCGATGCCCTCTCCACAGCGGCCAATGGGTCCATGGTGAAGGTGCTGGCGTGGTATGACAACGAGTACGGCTTCTCGTGCCGGATGCTCGATATGGCCAAGTATGCGGGAAGCACACTCCGCTAGGATGATCGTGCGATGATTCACTCACTCACAGAGCTCGACTGCACAGGAAAGCGCGTTTTTTGTCGCGTCGACTTCAACTGTCCCATCCACCACGGCCAGGTGATCGACGACACGCGCATTCGCGCAGCATTGCCGACGATACACTATATCCTGGAACACGGGGGGCGACTCATTCTGGCCTCCCATCTGGGCCGTCCAAAGGGGATTGGTTTCGAGGAGGAGTTCTCGCTCGCCCCGGTGGGCGAACACCTCGCCGAACTGTTGGGCAATATCGACATCCTCTTTCCGGAAGACTGTGTTGGTGATGCCGTACGCAAATTGGCGCACGATCTCCATCCGGGACAGGTCATGTTGCTGGAGAACCTCCGGTTTCATGTGGCGGAGCAGAAAAACGAGGACCATTTTGCCACCGAACTCGCCGCGCTCACCGATGTGTACGTGAACGACGCCTTCGGGACCGCCCATCGCGCCCATGCCTCGGTCGATGCCCTGCCGCGCCTGATAGACAAGCGCGGTACAGGCTTCCTGATGGAGAAAGAGTTGGAACACTTGGGCCGGCTCTTTGAAAATCCGGCACGCCCCTTTGTGGCAATCCTTGGTGGCGCCAAAATCACGGACAAGCTCGCCATTGTCGAGCATCTCCTCGGCACGGTCGATGCTCTCCTGCTCGGGGGTGGCATGGCCTACACCTTTCTCAAGGCCAAAGAGGTCCCGATTGGAGCCTCGCTGGTCGATCAGACCAAGGTCTTCTGGGCCCACAAGATGCTTGACCGGGCAAATACAAAAGGTATCAAGTTGCTCACACCGAAGGACCATCTGATTGCCCAGTCGCTCGAGGCAACTGTTGGTGAGACCACGACCGGTGTGACGATTCGCGAAGGGTGGTTGGGCCTTGATATCGGCCCCAAGACGGTGGAGGCCTTTTCGCGCGTGATCGGGGAGGCGAGGACGATTTTGTGGAACGGACCGCTCGGTCGCTGTGAAGTCGAGGCCTTTGCCGCTGGTACCCTGGCCATCGCGCGGGCGGTCGCCAAAAGTCGCGCGACCTCCGTGGTGGGCGGCGGCGACTCGGTGGCCGCGCTGACGCGTGCCGGATTGACGGAAGAGATCACACATATCTCCACAGGGGGTGGGGCATGTCTTGAATTTCTCGAGGGGAAAAAGCTCCCCGGAATTGTGGCGCTTGAATCATGAGACGACGACTGATTGTTGGGAATTGGAAGATGAACGGGACGGTCCCGGAGTCACTCAAAATTGTGACCGGACTCGAACACCACATTAAAACCCCGCCCGATGTCGATCTGGCCGTGGCGCCCCCGTTCACGGCCCTCTACTCCGTCAGCGTGGCGCTGCAGGAGAGTTCCATTTTGCTGGCGGCCCAGAATTGCCACTGGGAAGAGAAGGGCGCACTGACTGGGGAGGTCTCGCCGGCCTTTCTCGCAGATCTGGGGTGCCGTTATGTCATTGTCGGCCATTCTGAACGGCGGCATCTCTTTGGTGAAACCGATGAGATGATCAACAGGAAAGTCCATAGCACCTTGCGCAATGACCTCTTGCCGATCTTCTGTGTCGGCGAGACCGAGCAGGAACGTGAACGAGGCACGGCCTGGCAGATCCTTGATGCACAGGTCAAACGCGGTCTGGCGGGCCTGCACATGAAGGAGCTCGATCATCTCGTGGTGGCGTATGAACCGGTCTGGGCCATCGGTACCGGCAAGACCGCAAGTGCCGCACAGATCAGTGAGGTCCATGCCTTTATCCGGAACCTGCTGGAAAAATTGTTCGATGCCCCGTCGGCCAGTACGGTAAAAATCCTCTATGGGGGAAGTGTCAAGGCCGAGAATGCCGCAGGGCTCGCCGCGGAAAAATCGATCGATGGGTGCCTGGTGGGGGGTGCCTCGCTTGAACCCGCCGAGTTTGCCGCCATTGTCCGGGCCATGGAACGACGACCGAGTGAATCGTAAGGGTCTGACCCTAGGTGAGGAGTGTCTATGCAACCACTGTTACTGATCGTGCATGTCATTGTTTGTCTGGTCCTCATTGCCGTTATTTTGGTCCAGGCCGGCAAGGGGGCGAGCATTGGGGCCGTCTTTGGCGGCGGATCGGCACAGACCCTATTTGGGGCGCGCGGCCCGGCCACGTTTTTTCAGAAGTTTACCACGGGCGCGGTCGTGGTCTTTCTTTTCACGTCGATCAGCCTGGCACGGTACGCCAAGGAACAACGGAGCAGCTCCGTGATTGACAGTGTTCCCATCAATACGTTAGCGCCGGAGTCCGACGAGGGGAATCCCCTGGAAGGAGCGCCGATGGAAGGCGTGAAGGAGCCGGCTACAAAAGACGAAACACAATAGACGAATAGAAAATCGAAAATAGAGGGCACCTTCGGTGCTTGCCGCGGTGGTGGAATTGGCAGACACGCACGCTTGAGGGGCGTGTGGGTAAAACCGTGTGAGTTCGAGTCTCACCCGCGGCACAGAAAAAAACCCCTTAAGGGTCATTGTCGGCTGGGACCAGACGAGACCCGCCTGTGCCGTTTACATTTCTCGATACACAGCATATTCTCGCATCGATACGAGTGGAGGTTGGCATGCCACACCAAATGACCTGGGAAGAGATGAAGCAAGCATATCCGAATGAGTGGTTGCTCATCACAGAATTTGAACTCAATGACTTCGGACAAGTAGAACATGGTGTTGTTCGACGGCATTAAAAAGAGAAGTTCGAGGTCTATCGCCGTCCCATACCGGCAGATGAGTGCGCATTTGAGTACACTGGCGAAACGACTTTTCCTGGTGGGTGGAGAGCGCATGCCAAATGTCACCACATTTAATCCAGAGGGACGGTATATCGTGCTTCCACTTGTTGAAATCTGTTCTCATCGCATTGAAAATTTTCCCGTCTATGTCTCACATTTTGAGAAATCATGGGGCATTGATGCCCTGATTGGTCTCGATTTTTTCCGGCAATTTCGTGTGACCATTGATTATCAACAAGGTGCGCTCACCACAGAATCGTATGCTGTTGCGTAGGGCAATATCTGCAACTGTCATTCCAGCGCTCAACTCTTCTCCGCGTGGTGTCCCATGGCCCAGAGGATGGCGGCCAGGGTGCGGGCGGTGCCGGAGAGCGCGTTTATCCCCTGATTCTCGTTCGGCCCATGGGCGTTGGTCTCGGGATCCTCGATGCCCCAGACATACACGGGCTTTCCGGGGAAGAAATCGACAAATGGCTGCAGGAAGCCGATGCTGCCACCGCACCCGCTGACAAGGAGCGGCTCTCCTGTGGCCTGCATGACCGCGGATTGGATGGCGCCAAATGCGGGCGCATCGGTATCCCCCAGCCACGCAGGGATGGAGCCGTTCTTGGAAAACCCCACCGTCGCACCCTTCCACAGCAGCGATTGAATACGCGCGTATAATGCCTGCTCAACGGCCGCGGCATCGACACCCGGCGGAATACGCACTTGTACCACCGAGCGCGCCTCCGGCACAATAATCCCTGCCACGTTCGCGAGATCCTGCCCTTGATGGGCCAGCAGATGGATGGCCCAATCACACCACGTCGTCAACAACGGATGCCCCTCGGAGTTGACGACAAAGGACATGCCCTCGGGCATCCCGGCCGCTCTCCGTAGGTACGTCACATCGGTGACAGCCGCAGCACTGGCCTTAAAGACCTCGGGAATGGCAATCTCTCGGTCCGTGAATCCGGGAAGATAGAGGCGCCGATTGACGTCCATCAGTTGCGCGACAATCCATGCGCTCTCGGTCGATGCCCCCGGCGCCATGCTATTGCCCCCTGCATGGGTGGCCATCGCGACCGTGCGAACGGCCATCTCGCATTGCACGAGACCACGTGTGGCAATGGTCGCGGTCTGTCGGCCTGACTGGAGATTCCACCCGTCGACCGCCAGCAAGAGATCCGGAGGCTGGGCGTCAATTTGCGGCAAGACCTCGCCGATATGGATCGACCCGATCTCCTCTTCCCCCTCGACCACCGCGACCACATTCACGGGGAGAGGAATCCCCGCATTCCGATAGGCCATAATGGCCGTGAGTGCCGCGATGAAACCGGCCTTGTCGTCTGAGGCCCCGCGACCAAAGAGCCGCCCTTTGCTTGCATGCGCGACCCATGGATTGGAGCGCCATTCTTTCGGGTCCGCGGGCTGGTCATCATGGTGGCTATACAGCCAGACGGTCTCCTTTGCGGGATCGGATCCAAAGACGGCATAGACCGTGGGGAGTCCACCGGTCGGCGTCACCGTAGTAACCCGATCTGGCCCGGCGGCCTGCAGGAGTGGTGTCACCCACTCGCTGGCCGTTCGTCGGACTTCATCCCACAGGGTGTCATCGTGACTCACCCCGCGAAAACTGATCCCGCGCGCGAGTTGTGACAGCATCTCGCGGGCAAGGGCGTCGACTTGCGTCATGACGTCCGCCAGCGATTGCGGAAGGCCCTTATCCCACCGAGGGAGAGCCGTGATGACGCCATCGAGCGCATGCTGTACGTCCGTTGTAGAGAGATCCTGTATCTGACGCGCGAAGAGATCCGGCGACCGGAGATAGTTTGCCAGCGGGGTTGGCGGGTCTTGACGAAACCATCGATTGGGTCTCATGTGTCGAAAGTGTGATGGGGTCGATGGTGAGACGCTCTCTAGCACGAGCTGCGCCACATGGCCGGCGACCTCCGGTGTCGGCGCCAGCCGACGAAACACCTCTGCCGCAGCCGCTGGGACGTTGGGCGCTGATCGCGCCTCTTGCAACAGCGCCCGCGCCGAACGAAGAGCGGGGGTCTGTCCGACCACTGCGGATTTCATCGCTGGCATATGCACACTCCTTGTTGTCGAAAGGTCCTCACTATTCCCTTGTTCGGCCCGGGGCAAATAAAGATTCTGCGTCATACCCTGGTTCAATGCCCAGGGACATATTGGGGATTTTGGCTAATTGACACAACCATCGCTCGACAACTCCCTGGTCCAAGGCATACCGGCTACGGGTTGAGGATAGGGCGTTGGCAGTGGATAGGTTCCAAAGGGGTAGCGTCGTCCATTTGTCACACTGAAATCATGGAGATTCATCAGAACTCCTGAGGGATACAATCCACAACTGGCAGCGGTCTCTGCATCAAGCCCTGGAAAGCGCCTGCCAATCGCGCGTGCGACTTTCTGGCACGCGAATCCACTGTCGGGTGCCGACCAGTCAGCAAACTCTCGCAGCCAGGCACTGACATCCGCTGATTGCAATGGGTTCGTCGCAAACGTCGCCAGATGTGCCAAAGTCACGAGCCCCAACAGTCGCACACGTTCCAGATTCGACGCCATCGACGGAGTCCCGTTGTTGCTCGGCACATCTGTCGCAGTGTTCACGCCATGAATACCCATCGTAATGTGGGTTGTTCCGCGATCTGCTTCGGTCATCTGATATCGTTGATACCCCAAAGTCCTGTCATTGGATCGGTGCGTTAAAATAGGAATCTCACGGCCAAGATCATGCCAGGCATCATACAATACCAGGGGCGGTGTCCCATCGTGAGGAGCAACTACCCGCTTATCCAACATGCCATGATGTACGATGGCGTGGATATATGTACCAGCCAAGACATAGGCAAGACGCTCAATAATGGTCAGCGCCGGCTTCGCAAATTGTTCTCCGAGCCAATACAATTCCGACCCGGCGATCACGACCAACTCGGATTGATAAGCCGCGTCATTTTTATCGAACTGAAGCATAGGCATATACAGCGCCAGGCCATACAACGAACGGACGGCACTCCATCGTATCTCCAGCTCTTGAATCAGCTGCGGTACCACGTCGATCCCGTTGACCTCGAGACGCGTCCCATTCCATGCCCGCTGAAAAGCTTCGCAGGTCTCATCGATCATGCGACAAGCGCCACTCCGTATCGAGAAGGGCCGGTGGACGGTTTCATATTCCTTGCGTGATTCATGAACAAGCACTCGACTGACCCGATTCGCAAGAAGTGGCGCATACCGATCAAATGATTTGTCATAGCTGACGGTCCCATTGATCTGATCGAAGAAGATCCCTGTAGCGATTGCTTCATCACTGACCTGCAGCGGTACACAAACATTGCCACGAGGATCACAATATGCCGGGATTAGGGGGTGATAAAAAGTTCGCCAGGCCCGCCCGGTCCGTAGCGCGTCGAGACGCAATTGATTCACGTACCGTTGTTCAACGGCAGCATCCAATGGTACGCGGCTTATCGCAATCGTTGTTGTCACGTTACTCCTTTCATACCAACTGGTTTGTCGGTTGTTTGTAGAAGAAGTTGCGTGGATCAGTACAACGGTATCCAAACAGGACCACAACGGGTGAGTGTTCGCTATCTTCGCAGTGCACACCCTCCTGTTGCTGGCAGATCCGACACTCCCGTCGCTTGGCTCCCCTGATCGTTTCCCTCTCCTGAGGCACCGTCGGTCGAGGGACCGACAGTCGAGGGACCGGCCGGCGGGCTGGGGGCCGGATCCATGACCACGGGTTTCTCTACTCCGTCGTCGGCCTCGTCTTCGCCGTCTTCCTCTTCCTGCACGGTCGGTGACGCCATCAGCACGCCCGCATTGCGCGGGAAGTCGCTGGCCGTGAGCAGTGAGAGATCAACCGGTGACTCATCACTCACCGCGTAGAGAAAACCGTAGGCAAAGACCGTGTAGGCCATGTCGCCCCACACGGTGAACTCGTTCATCGGCGCCATATTCACCCACGGCGAGTAGTGTCGCATGCGCGGCGTGGGGCTGGTGGCCGGATCCGCCGTGGCCGCAGGATCAAAGTGATTGTAGACGAGACACTTCCAATAGGTCGCTGGCATACATGATGGCGAGTAGGAATTGGGGAATGGTCCATTGACCGGAATTCCCGCGATCGGTTGCTCCTCACCATCGTACAGAGAATCGAGGTGGAGCGGCGAGGCTATAAAATGGCCGAGCCCACTCATCCAACTCCGCGCCAATGGGTGCGCGCCCAGGTGAAAATCGACATTGAGCGCGACGGCATCGATGATCGCCGGATCGGGCGCAAAATGGTACTGCAGCATGGCCGGGAGCAAAAATTTGAGTGCGAGCGTCCCATTGCCCCAGTCGAGGGGATACTCCGGCTTGAGCGCATTCCGATACGCGTGACTCGACATATAGCCCATAAACTGCGCAGAGAGGGAGGCCAACCGCTTGTGCACATCGGCCTGCAACATCGCATCGACCGCTGGTCCACTCGCGACCAACATCCCCCAAAGCGACGTGACACTGTCCCAATTCGTCGGTCCCTTCACAATAACCCACTCCTGCGCAAAGGCGGTCTGATACGTGGGGACGCCGGTCGCGGCAAACAACTGACCGGCTGCGGACATGCGGGCACGGTGGATGGCACTCTCCTTACTCGCATCACTATTTGGTACCGGACTGGTGATCCCCCACTCTGTCTGCGCCTCGGCCCACTGCCACGCTGCAAGAGCAGCATTCAGCAAGAGCGCACCTTTGTCCGCATCTCCGCCAAACGGGGCCCCGTCAGACAGCAATCGTGCCGCATGCGCGGCAGATGCGGCAAATTGATATGACGTCCACCGATTGGCCGCATAGGTCCAGTAGGGGAGCGGGTCATTCGGTGCAGTGACACCCGATGGATGCGCGTAGCTCTCGGTCCCGGCCCCCACCCCCCCATCGTCTTGCTGCAGTTGCTGCCACAGGGCAAGCCCGTAGAGGGCCTCGTCGAGCAGGTCGGAGAGGCCATTGCCACTCTCGGGGATATTGAGCAGGCCATCGCCAAAGCGATCGGGAAAGAGCTCGGTCAAGATCAAGAGATGTTCCACGGTCGCGAGATGTAAAGGCCGACGATCAAAATCTCCGGCGTCGTGCCAACCACCAACGATGGTGATGGGAGAGTCCTTGGGTGTTGCCGATGAGAAAAATTTTCCCCAATCTTTGAGCGAGTCGTCGGAAAAGAGTGTCGACTCGTGACACGTCGCGCGCGGCCACGGGGTATAGTCCGGGAGGAGTGCCGTACTGCACCGCTGGTGATAGAGACCACGGGCGGCGTGATAGAAGGCCTCAAAACTGGTCCCGCCGATCCGGAACGGCAGGGAGCGCCCCACGTCATCGACCTCCAGATAGTAACTCCCGGACGCCAGCGGACCGAGATCGATCGCCTCTACCCACTCGCCGCTGTCGGCATCCCATCCATGATCCACGGCCATGCCGCTCGCCACCACGGCATGCGTTGTGGCATGGTGCACATCGTAGCGGAGTAGACCGCTGAGGAGGAGCGGCCCGCCACTCCCGAGCCAATCCCCGACATAGGCATAGCGGACCTGGCTCGCGCCGGCGTACCCGAACTGATTGATCTTGATCGCCCGTGCAGCCCCGTCTGCGTCTTGCCCCATGGTCACCGACCAGGGCGCAAAAGTCGGGACCTCGATGGTCCATGAACCTTCGGTCGACAATGCGTAGGACCAATAGGCCTCGGGCGTGAGATAATAATAGACGACCGCCGGTCCCTCGCCGGCTGCGGCATTGACCTCATATGTTGTCGCACTTAGTGGCGTCAGTGCATATCCCGAACCCGGGGACAAGGCCTGCGGAATACCGAGGAGTGGCTGCACGACAATGCTGTACGAGGCATCGAGCGCCAGCGGGTGCGGTAGTTGGAGGTAGAGTTCATGGCGGAGCACGACATCAGCGAGCGTCTGGCCATTTTGATCATGATCGTCGGCATCGAGCGTATAACTGAACCGATCCACGGCCACCGGACTCTCTCCCCCGGCATATTGCGGATCATCACCCGACGTTATGGTCCAGAGCGCGGGATCATCTGCGAACAGGGTATTGAGCGCTCCATCGAGCGTCACCATCAACACCCTTTCCGTAATCACGCGCACGGCATCTTGCGTCGGGGGAACGACCGCCGGCAGGAGGACCGCGGTGTCGGGCGGACCGCCCGTGGCTGTCGGATTGGTGAGCACAACCTCCGCGCTGATCGGTCCGCTCCCCGTGAGGGTGACGATGAAATCTGTGACCTTGTTTGGAGAAAATGCCTCGGTGGCAAACTCCGGCAACGGAATCGACACTGTCGCAGTGGTCCCAACATACACGGACTCGCCAAGGGCATTCTCCGCGGGAATGACGAACGCCTGCGACGCACCGGCGGTCCATGCCGCATCGTAGAATTGGAGGGTCAGCGGCGTCTCCCCCGTGACATTGCCAGTGAGGTTGGTGACCTGGAGGGAAAAGGTCAGATAGCGATACATGGAGAGATCCAACGATGGGACAAAGCGAAAACGAACCGTGGCTCCATTCCAACCGGCAAAATGGATGGTGGCGGCGTTGGCCTCGCTATCGATCTCAACGGTCGTGGAACCACTTGGAATCACCCAAGCTGGCGCATTCGGTAACGGGAGTGGCTGGTCCGGAAGTGCCGCCGCCATACGTCCAATCGTGAGAAACAGAATCGTCCAATACCACCACTGCCGCATAGATTTTTCATTAGATCATGATTTCTGTGCTAGCACAAGGCATGCTGCGGTAGGACTGGGCCGTCAATGTTCTGACGCTCACCACTCCCATTCCAGATTTGAGAGCCTCCTGATGGATATAGCCAAGATGACCGTGGCACCAATTTTGCACCTATAAAGATTCTTTTTACTGAAAGGAGTACTCCCATGCCGACTCGACGATATGTACGATCCATCCTTATGATAGGCCTCCCCATCTTTCTCATGGCCTGTGAAGAGGGGGCTGCGCCACCCACTCCTGCCACACAATCCACTCCTGCCGCACAATCGGGAGAATCTGGCGAAATCACCCTTCCCGACAACATAGCCGTCACCACACCACTCCAAACAACGCCACAACCACAACCGCTCCCTATCCCACCGCTTTTACCAGGGGCCGAAACCTTTGACGCAACAAATGTCGCAGGGACGACCGATAGTGTGACATCGGAAGAGAGTGCCGCCGGATCACCGATCGCGGAGGAGACAGTCGAACTTCCGGTCGATACGCCGGCAGACAACGGTTCTGGTTCGCTCCCCATTGAACCGCCATCTACTGATGAGACACCAACAACCCCCGATGAGACAACCCCCATTGCCGAAGAACCGCCACCCCTCAGCAAACCGGTCACCCCACTGACCCCGATCTCTGCACCCGCGACGCCACCAACAGGCACGGTGTGGGTTGCCCGGACCGGAACGGCCACGGCAAGTGAACCAAACGCCGGCACACTGCAGCATCCCTTCGGTTCGTTGGCACAGGCCATTCAATTTGCGAAGACTCAAATTGCCGCAGGGATCGCAGTGCCGATGATCGGCATGCTCGCGGGTACATACAATGTGGTGCCCATCACCGAAGACTTTTCGGACATAGAAAAGGGGATTCATGGGGGATTCACGGTCACAAAAGGTGGTGGCACCGAATATCACCCGCTCAACTATGCCGTCTCCTGCGTCGAGACCACTATGACCTGTCTCTCCGCCACCTCTTACAAATCGCTCTTCACACTCCGTGGGAGTTCACTGACCAATCTCTACATGCAATTCTCGCCCCCTGCTGGCAAGGGTCCGTTTGCCGCGATCGCCATGGCTCAGGGTTCCGATCTCTTCAATTCCACGATCGTCATTACCACGCCATCGACGGACGCTGTGTACGGAATTTCCGTCAATCCCCGGCTCGTTGCTGCCGACGACCCGCATCCCCAATCCACCATTCTCTTCAATCGGATTGTGATCAAGGGAGCACAAGGGACGGCCATTTACGCATCATACACCGAAACACCGAATGTCTCGCTCCTGATCGCGTCCAATCGCGTCCTTGTCTCCGGGGCAATGTCGATGGGCATCATTGCCGAGATATGGCGAAGCGGAACCGTGAAGATCGCGAATAACCATGTCCGCGGCAGTGTCGGGACCTCTGCTGGCGGGACCGCGATCGGCGCCTTAAAGGCGGAAAACGTCCGTATAGAGGGGAATGCCCTCACGATGACCATGGAAGACGGTGCCACGTCATTCGCACTCGGCGGGATCGTCGCAAAGACGATCAAACAGCTGGTCATCGGGACCAATGGGATCCTCCTCACACTCCCCGCCACTGCATCAACCACGTTTCTCAGTGGCATTGAGCTCGGCCCGGAGATTACGTCGGCGGGCATCTGGCAGAACACGGTTCGTCTCGTCTCTGCCGGGACGCCGAACAACATGTCCGGAATCAAAATCGCGACACCGACGGCGCTGCAGGTCATCAACAATCTGATCTCGCTCGATCAACAATCGCAGGTCGTCCCATTGGTACTAAGCAAAGAGGCACAGAAGGCCTTTTATGGCGATTATCCCAATTACATCCAGTGGCGCAACAGCGCTTCCGTGGGGAATACCGCTCCGCAGGGAGCAAATATGCAATGGGGTACCTTCATGGCAGATCCCCCGGTCACGGCCGGACTGCCTCTCTCGGCGAAACTTTTTTCTCTCATCCCTGGGCATCAAGCCATTGCGATCGATCAGGGCGAGGTACCGCCGCCAGCGGCATCGCCGAATGGGAAGGCCATCAAGGATTTGCTCGGTCAGTCCCGTCCGCTGGGCAAGGCCTTTGACCTGGGGGCCATCGAATATCAGTAGTCCTTGAGGAGGTCGTGCAGTGCCGAGGGGGTTGCGGCCGGCAACATCACCCGCTGCAAGGGACGCGCGCAGGTCGCCTGGAGCGATTCCGGCCTCTCCGGCGTTGCCCCGGTGGTCGCCGTCACGATGTCGGGAAACTTGGCCGGATGCGCGGTGGCGAGAATCAGAGCGTGCGCCGCAGGATGACGCATGGCTGCCGCACAGGCCATGGCCGTGTGCGGGTCGATTACCAGGCCATGGCGTGCATGGATCTCGTGCATGACAGCCTGCGCTTCGGCATCGGTAATCACGCAGCCGGTGATGTCGTGGGCCATGGCCCCGGCATCATCATGGTAGAGCGTTCGTAGTCGTTCGAAATTGCTCGGTGCACCGACATCCATGGCATTGGCCATCGTCGGAACCGTCGATCGCGGGGCATACCGGCCCGTAGCCAGATACCGTGGCACGGCATCATTGGCGTTGGTTGCGCCGATGAAGCCGGCAATCGGCGCCCCCATCCGCTTGGCCAGCACACCGGCGGTGAGATTGCCGAAGTTGCCGGACGGCACCACCATCGTGAGCGGCGACGGCTGTGCGGTGCGGAGGGCGAAATACCAGTAATAGATCGTCTGCGGCAAGAGACGGCCGATATTGATCGAGTTGGCCGAGGTCACATGCCATCCGTCGAGACGCTCATGCTGCAGCGCCTCTTTCACCAATCGCTGGCAATCATCGAAATCGCCGGGCACGGCCACGGCAGTGACATTGCCGCCCCATGTGGCGATCTGCTGTTCCTGGACCCGGCTGATCCGCCCGAGTGGATAGAGAATCACGGCACGGAGCCGTTCGCGCCCATGGCAGGCTGCGGCGACCGCGCTCCCTGTATCGCCCGAGGTGGCGGTGAGGATGAGCGCTTGTTCATTGTCGCGTGCCATGATGCGGTCGAGGAGCCGCATCAGAAATTGCGCGGCGATGTCTTTAAAACTGAGCGTTGGCCCGTGAAACAGCTCGCCGAGTTCCCACGGTCCGCAGGAGCGCAATGGCAGGGGAAAATAATAGGCCTCTCGGACAATCGCGTCGAGCCACGCAGCCGCGAGATCCTCGCCAAACCACGCGGTGGCGATCCCGGTGGCAATGGTCAGGAAATCGGCCCGGTGACGCCATCCACTCACGGTCTCGCACGGCACCACAGGAACCCGTTCGGGGAGGTAGAGTCCCCCGCCTGGTGCCAGACCGGCAAGGAGCGCTTCCTTGAGTGAGGCCCGATGCCGGGCATTGCGCGTACTCTGATACAACATGGACTCTCCCGACTGCGTGCGACGTCCATCCCGTGCGGATCGGGAGATCCCCGGTCAAGCCGGGGGATGACGGCTCGTTGCCTGCAGATGACCGTTTTTGATTACAGGGGCTCGCGTCGCCCCCTCCACCGGCAAAGCCGGTGGAGCCTCCCCCTCACGCTCGCCGTGCTCGCTGGATCGCTTCCCACGGGCGACGCGAGCTGCCGAGGACCGCGCGCTTGTCCGTGGGAAGCTATATGGGCTCCCGGCGCTCCAAACGCCCCAATCCAGCTCGTGCACGCGACATGCGCCGCACGAAAGGCCTCCGACATGGCCGTCTCGACGCGAGCGGCATCACTGCGGCGCACCACACTACACATGGCCGGCCCGGAACCGGCAATGGTACAACCGAGGGCCCCCGCCGCTGTGGCAGCCCGTTTCACCGCCGCATAGCCCGGAATCAGGCGACTGCGGAGCGGTTCAATGAGGCGGTCGTCGAGGAGGCTCCCAAGTCGTGGCAGATCCTCCTCGTAGAGGGCCGCCACCAGGGCCCCCACTTGCGCCCATTGGCGCACGGCATCGCCCAGCGGAATGGCGGCAGGCAAGATCTTGCGGGCTGCTGCCGTCTCCACCACCACCGCCGGATGCACGACCACGTAGTGAAGATCGTGCGGGGTTGGCAGGGCCATGACCTCCGTCGGTTGATGCGCAATGACGAGCTGCCATCCACCGAAGAGCGCCGGCGCCACATTGTCCGCATGCGGCGTGCCGCTTGCGACTCCTTCGCCTGCAACGGCAAATGGGAGGAGGGCCTCGCGCGTCAGGGTCCCGCCAAAGAGTTGATTGGCCGCCATTGCCGCGGCCACAGCGCTCGCCGCCGAACTCCCCATGCCGGAACCGATCGGAATGGCTGCAGCGATTTTGACTTCTACATCCTCCTGCACGCCGTAATGGGCCATGAGGGCCTGCGCCGCGGCTCCCGCGGTATTGCGCGTCGGGTCGGTCGGAAGTTCGGGACGATTCGTCCGGATGCGGATGCCCCGACCCCCGGCATCGCCAAACCGGACGGTGACCGTCACCCCCGGCTCGGCCATGGCAAAGCCGAAGACATCAAAACCTGGTCCCACATTGGCTACCGTTGCGGGGGCCCATGCGCTGATCCCTTCCTCTCTCGTTGCGCTGCTCTCCTTCATGCACTCTACCCTGTGGTCAACAAGTGGGCCACCTTGAGGATGTCGGCAAAAACCCCGCCCGCGGTCACATCCGGCCCGGCACCTGGTCCCCGCACGATCAGCGGATTGGTGCGATACCGTGCGGTCGTGAAGACGACCAGATTATCGCCACCACGCAGACTCCCAAAGGGCGAGTCCCGTTCGACTGCCGTGAGGCGCACCGAACACCGGCCATGCTTGATCAGCCCGATGTAGCGAAGCACCTTTTCCCGCTTTGCTACCGCGACCACGCGCGCGCGGTAGGCGTCGTCAATGGTCGTGAGGCGCCGAAAGAATTGGGCAACTGTTCCTCCACGACGCAGCGCCTTGGGAAGGAGCGGCTCCACCGCCACCTGCGCCAGCGTGCACCGCACACCCATGGTCCGCGCCAGAATGAGCAATTTCCGCGCCACATCGAGACCCGACAGGTCTTCGCGCGGATCGGGTTCCGTAAACCCGCGCCTGTGGGCATCGCGGACAATCGCACTGAAGGCCCGGCCCGCCTCGAGTTCGCTGAAGAGAAAACCGAGCGTTCCCGAGAGCGCGGCCTCAATCTGGAGGATCGTGTCCCCGCTGTCGATCAAATCCTGCAGCGTGGAGATCACCGGCAATCCGGCACCGACGCACGTCTCGTAGTGATAATAGGCGTTCCGCCGACGGATCAACTGTTGTAATCGGTCATAAAACGGCTGCGACATGGTATTGGCCTTTTTGTTCGGCGTCACAATACTCACTCCGGCGGCCAACCACTCGGGATAGCGCGCCGCCACGTGATCGCTCGCCGTGGCATCGACGAGAATCAAATTTTCGAGACGGCTCTCGATCAAGGTCTTCGTCAGCTGTGAAAGCGCCGATGCCTCCCCACGTGTCACCAGTTTTTTCCACTGCCGCACCTTGAGCCCCGCGGGGGTGAAACAGCCCTCGCGCTGACCGAGGATCCCCACGACATTGACCTGCAGATCACGATCGCGAACAAGCCGCTCCTGGTTTTCGGCGATCTGCTCCAGCAACTTGCTTCCGATGGTCCCTTTCCCGATCAGCACGACATTGACATGCCGACGGGCCAGGTGAAATGCCCCATGGATTACATTGATGGCCTTGGTCGCATCGGCCGCTGCCACGACCACGGAGATATTGAGTTCCGACGATCCTTGTGCAATCGCCACCACATTGATCGCATTTTTTCCGAGCGCTGCAAAGAGACGGGCCGCCACACCGGGCGCCCCCTGCATCCCCGCACCGACCACTGCGACCACGGCAATATCATTGCGACAGTCGATGCGACGGATATCGTGTCGTGCCATCTCGGCGGCAAAGACCTCGCGCACGACACGGCGCGCCCGCACGGCATCCTGGCGGCGGATGACGCAGCAGATGCTCTGTTCCGATGAGCCCTGGGAGATAAGGATGACGTTGATCTGCGCACGCGCCAGGGCATCGAACATCCGCGCGGCCACTCCATTCACGCCCACCATCCCCGCGCCTTCGAGACTGAGCAACGTGACATCGGCAATGGCGGTGATCCCTTTCACCGCACGGGCCCACCGGCCGGTCGCGGACGAGATCAGCGTCCCGGAAAACCCGCGATGCCCCAGGTTGCGAATGCGGAGCGGGATCCCCGCCTCAATGGCGGGAATCACGGCGCGCGGGTGGAGAACTTTGGCCCCGAAATAGGCCAGCTCCATGGCCTCGGCATAACTGAGCTGTTCGAGCGGAAACGCTTCGGAGACCAGCGCCGGATCGGCACTCATGACCCCATCCACATCGGTCCAGATCTCGATCTCGCGGGCCTTGAGGAGTGCGCCGATCAGCGCCGCAGAGTAATCGGACCCGTTGCGTCCGACGGTCGTCGGCACACCATCGGGCGTGGCGGCAATAAAGCCGGTGATCACCGGGATCTCTCCGCGCCACGTGGCCTGGGCCGTCTGTAGACGCTGACGGGTCGCCGCGGCATCGACCACGGCATTGCCAAAGTCGGCATCGGTCACGATGAGCTGACGTGCATCCACCGGGACGGCCCGCAAGTGCTTCCCCCGCAACACGCCCGCGATCAGCTGTGATGAGAGCAACTCTCCATAACCGATCACGCGGTCGCGCGTCCGCGCCGTGCACTCCCCCACCTGCGCAATGCCGTGGAGTAGTGCCTCGATTTCCTCTCCCGCTGTCACAAGGGTTCTTTGCAAGGGAGTACGCAGGCGCGCAGGAATGGCCGTGCGCAACAGGACCGTATGGTGCCGGAGGATCTGCCGCAGCCGCGCGCGGAGCGTCGGTAGCCGTTGTTGTTCTGCCGCCGCAATGCAGGCAAGAAGGGCGTTCGTGACCCCGGAGAGGGCGGAGACCACCACGATGGTCGTATCGCGCCGTTGGGCCTGCCGCACCACTTCGGCCACAGCCAGACAGTCCGCCGCCGACCGGAGGGTGCTTCCGCCAAATTTCAGGATCCGCATCGCGTCTTCCTAACGGGTTGTCACTTATCACGCAACTTTTCTTCGAGAGTGCCGATAATGGAGAAAGAGGGGATTTGCTCGCGATAATCGAGGTGTATGATGGCACCAATTTACCCTGTGCGGAGTCGCTTCTCCCGCATGCCCCAGGTCCGCCGTGTGGCGACCCCCGATGGCGCGGCCGCAACGTCATCTGCCACGCGTTTTGTGCGGGCCGCGGCCTGGATGAAGGGGTTGCTCTCCGTCGGATGGCAGCGGTCCGCCGTCGCCAGGCAGGGGCAAGCCATCCGTCTGAACGCTGCCGATCCCGCGGTCCTCGCCGCCTTCTCGGCCATAAGCCACACGGTCGCCTTCGATGTCGTCTCCCCACGGGCGGGTCGGACGGAGGTTTTGGAAGGACCGCCGTTGCGTATTGCCCAAGAGGATCATCACGTCATAATCACGGTCCCGCAAGGGCTCACGGCCTCGCAGGAGATTTTTCTGGGGCGGCATCGTGCCCCAGAAACACCCAATTGTCACAGTGTGGTCCTCTCGAGTCCGTATGTCTCAGGCCAACATGCGCGGGTCGACATTCACCCGAATGGCCGTGTGCAGATCGCTGATACGGGATCGAAAAATGGCACCTTTCAGGACGGAGAGAGCGTCCATTTCATCACGGGGTCCCTCCATCATGGGCCCGTCAGATTCTCCCTGAGTCTGGCCGTGCAGGTCACGATTGCCAAGGACACGGTGGCACCCGCGGCCGCAACAGACGCAGAGACCTCGCACAATTTCATCCCCACCAGGCTCGTCGAATCGGAGCCGCTCGCGGCGCGTGCCGCGATTGCACACGCCACACCGTCCCAGCCCCGGCAATTGGGGAGTTTGCTCGGCGCACTGGCGCAGGAGGCCGGCTTTCCCATTGACGCTTTTACGATCCGGCAGACCTCCGACGTCTTCAGCAGCACGCCCACCACCATCATCACGCTGACGCACGGCGCCACCCGGCTTATCGTGACGACACCCAGCCGGGTCGACAGCGCCGCGGTTGCCAGGACCCTTGCCCGGGTTATGGCGGAACAGGGCCACGCCTTCTCAGGCCATGCGATCACGGTCCGGATTGCCCTCGAATCGTCTGCGGATATCGCGGCGTCGGCCTGCAGGGGCGGGGCAGCCATCGCTGGCCATCGCACCGGATTCACCCTTGCCACAATTTCGCCGGATGGCGAAGTCACCTACACGGCCCTCTCCATCCCACAGGGGGTTCTCCGCCCCGATCGCCACGGTGTCATACTCAGGAGCGTACTGGCACCGGGCGCACGGGCAACGGCCCTGCGCGCCGCCATCTCTCTCCCCTGGAATCTCGGCGAGCAGGACACGCCGGAGCGCCAGGCCCGTGAACTCAATACGCTCGCGGATACACTGCGTCATGCCCTGCGGCGGGTCATCGAGACCACAGCAAGCCATTTTGCGCAGCACGGGGAGCGATGAGCCGCCTGCCTTTGCAAAACCACCATTGGGACATATCGTGAGGACTAGACACTTTCCACCGGAAGCCGTAGCCGTCGTGCCGCCTGTAATTGACGCTGATCAGCGGAGAGAAAAAGATCGCAGTGTGCGGAGAGGGCACAGCCGAGCTGTAACGCATCGAGCGCTTTGAGTGGCGCACGTTCAAGACATTGGATGGTGTATTGCAAAACCAATTCCGAAAGATCGAGAATAGTGGCCTGTTCGATATCCCGTGCAAAATCGGCTTTCATTTGCCGATAGTGCTTTGCCGTGAGTTTCTTTTCCCGCCGCAACCGGTTGAACGCGGAAATCATCTCTGGAATCGTGACGATGCAGAGGAGAATTTCGGTGGCCTGCGCACAATGGTCTGCAACGGCGACTGTCCCTGATTCCTCCACGTACCGTTTCGCCAAGGCGGAAGAGTCCAAAAAAAGGCGCATGCTGTCACTCCGCTCGTTCCCGCACAATTGCCGCACTGAGCGATGCCCCACGAACCCTGCGTGGCTGACTGATTTTCCAGCGCGCTAAGGATTTATTGCTGACCGGAGAAACAATGGCGATGGGTTTGCCATTCCGGTATACTTCCAATGATTCCCCCCGTTCCACCGCATCAAAGTACTTTCGTGCATTATTGCGCAATTCGCTGAACGTCACATTGTGGGTCATCGAAGCAGCCTCCAAATTTGAGCGTACATGATAATGTACAATATCATGTCATGTCAAGAAACTTCCTCATGGGCGTATCGAGACCTCACAGTGTTTTATTATAGATAGCGTATTGTTTCTCCGCCTTGCCGCCAAACCCTTCGGCCAGGCTGTTCATCCCCGTGTTGTCGCCGAGGACCCAGGTGATCTCGCCAGAGCGATACCCGGCGGCCGGACACCGCTCCCAGGACTCGGCGATGAGCAACACGCCGATCCCCTGCGATTGATATTCCGGCAAGACGGCAAACGCATAGCCGCGCATGCTCTGGATGTCGGACTTGCGGAAGAGGATCCGATAGAGCCCCTTCGGAAAGAGCCGCCCGCGACAATCGTGAAGAATATCGTTGTAATTTGGGAGGTTGATCACCACGCCTACGGGACGACGGTCGACTTCGGCAATCAAGATGATGCGGGGATCGGCAATTCGCCGCAAGTCGCGCGCCATGGCACGGACCTGCTTTTCCGTGAAGGGGACAAAACCCCAGTTATTCTTGAGCGCCTCGTTGAAGATCTGCCGGATGATCTCGGCCTCTTCGGAGAGTTTCGCGAGATCGATCGGTCGCACCACGAGCCCCGGCACGCGCCGCGCCTGTGCCACGCGCTCGACAATCCATGCGGGGAGGGGAAACTCGCTCGTGACCGAGTAGGAGTTCAGTCGCATGGTCTCGGTGAGACCGGCCTGCCGGGCATGGTCCAGATAGTACGGCTTGGAATAGGGCATCATGAACATGGGCCGGAGGTGAAACCCCTCGCGCAAGAAACCGGGGGCCGGATCTTCGAGCCGAAAGTTGTAGGGTCCGACCATTTTTTTTGCCCGCCGCTCCCGCAACCACGCCTCCGCAGCGCCAAAGAGCGCGGCCCCGACCGATCGATCGTCGATCGCCTCGTAGAACCCGAAATTCCCCTCTCCCGGCGCATCGCCTGGATGGGCCAACCGGTCGATCTGTGCACTGATGCGTCCCACAACCGTCCGTCCGTGTGTGGCAAGGAAGAGGACCGCATCGCTCTGCCGAAAGAAGGCATTTTTTTCGGGATCGAGACGTTGTGCGAGTTCGAGGCGGAGCGGCTCGATCCAGGCATCGCCGCGGCCATAGATGCGCCGCGGGAGATTCAGGAAGGCCCGGCGACTCCGCGCTGAGCGGACGTGGACGATCGTCGGCGTCATGAGGCAAACAAGGCGCTCAAATCATAATAGTCGGCCGGTGGGAGTGTGGCAGGATCTTGGGCAAAGTGGGTGGTCCTGATCTGATAGGGATCCGCGAGTGCGTCAAACGCCTTGATGATCGCGGCGATATCCTCGGTCGTATGCGACGCCATGTACGACGTTCGGATGAGGGCGTGGCCATACGGCACGGCCGGATACGCCACCGGTGTCGCAAAAACGCCGAGGTCACGCAGGGCCATGGTCAATTTGAAGGCCTTTCCTTCGGCACCGACCCATAGCGCCAAAATCGGGGCCTTCGAGGGCATGATGTACATACCAATCTCTTCCAATCCGTGTCGCGCAAACGCACAATTGCGCCACAATTGCTCACGATGGGTCGATTCGGTGGACATGACTTCCAGGGCGGCGATGGCCGCCGCGGCACTGGCGGCGGGGATCGACGCGCTGAACCAGAGAGGTCGCGCCTTGTGGCGGATATATTCGATCACCTCCGGCTCGCCGGCCACAAACCCGCCGATCGAGGCAAAGGACTTCGAAAAGGTCCCCATGAGGAGATCGACCTCTCCCTGCACATCCCAATGTTCGGTAATACCGCGGCCCGTCTCCCCAAACACGCCGAGTCCGTGGGCATCGTCCACGTAGATCCGGACGTGGGGATGCGCACGCTTGATCGCCACCAGTTCCCGCAGCGGCGCAATGTTGCCGGTCATGGAAAAGACACCGTCGGTCACGATCCCCGCGCCGCCTGCACAGGGCGTCGCATCAATTTTGGCGCGACAATCGGCCGCGTCGGCATGGGCATAGCGAATGACGCGACCGCGACTCTGGCGACACCCGTCGATGATCGAGGCATGGTTATCGGCATCACTGAAGATGCAATCCTCGGATTCAAAGAGACACCCGATCGTCCCGTGATTGACCATAAATCCGGTCGAAAAGACGAGAGTCTCCGGTTTGCCGACAAATCGCGCGAGGTTGCGCTCGAGCTGCACGTGGAGGCTGGTGTTCCCGTTGAGGAACCGGGAACCGCTACACCCCGTGCCATAGCGTTCGAGGGCGGCCACTGCCGCGGCCTTGACGCGGGGGTGGTGCGTCAATCCGAGATAATTATTCGATCCGGCCATGATCAGACGCTTGCCATGACAATGAACATGCGCGCCGGCCGACTCCTCGATCTCCTGAAAAAACGGATAGGCCCCCGCGGCCTTCACCAGTTGCGGCTGTTGGTAAAACTCGTGACACTTCTCGAATAAATCCTTTGCCATTGGGTTGGCGCGACCTTTATACAGTGGCTTGCATGAAGTCAAGCGACCACAGGTCTGATAATCTCTCTGTCCGTGCAGCACGAGAGACCATGCACGCTCTCCAGTTCGAACTCTCTATCCCCAGGTATCTGCTCAACAAAACACTTTGCCACCTTGCCCCCCACCATTTTTTTCCGCGCGTCAGCCTCCTCCACGAGCGCCGCGTCCCCGTGCCATCGCTCCCGAATGCCGAATGGGTCCGTGTGGCGATCGAGGCGTGCGGAATCTGTGGCAGCGATCTCAATGCCTTGCGCGGCCACGAAGCCTACTCCATGGAGCCGTACGCGAGCTTTCCGGCCGTAATGGGCCATGAAATTGTCGGACGCGTCGTGGCGTGTGGTGACGCGGTGCCCGAGGTCCCGCTGGGAACGCGGGTGGCCGTCGAAAACATCCTCCCGTGTGCCCCGCGCGGGATGACACCACCGTGCGCGGCCTGCGCCCGCGGCGACTATGCCCTCTGCGAACACTTTGCGTGCGGCGCCCTTCCTCCCGGTGTCTGTCTCGGTTTTACCCGCGGACTGGGCGGTGGCTTTGGCAAATATGTGGTTGCACACCGGAGCCAATTGTTTCCCCTCCCCGACGACGTACCGCTCGACGCTGCGGTCCTGATCGACTCGCTGGCCTCGGCCCTCCAGCCGGTGGCCCACCATCGGCCGGCGCCCGGTGCCACAGTGCTGGTCTTCGGAGCGGGGATCATCGGTCTCCACGTCGTGCAGGCCCTGCGTGCCACGGGCTTCACCGGCCAACTCGTCGTCGTGGCCCGACACCGTTTTCAGGGAATGCTCGCCAAACGCTTCGGGGCCAGCGCCATCGTCCTGCGCAACATCATCCACTATCTCGCCGAACTGACCGGCGCCACGGTGCGACGGCCCACCCTCGGTCCACCAGTGCTCGACGGTGGCGTGGATCTCGTCTTCGACTGCATCGGGTCATCGCACAGTATCGACACGAGCCTCCGCATCACCCGCAAACGGGGGACGGTGGTCGTGGTCGGGACGGCCGGGGCCTTGTCGCGCGTCGATGCCTCGCCCCTCTGGTTCAAGGAGATCACGCTCACCGGGAGTGCGCTCTGTTCCACAGCAGAGATTGGGGGCCTCCGCCAACGGACGTATCAACACGTGATCGACATGCTCTCGGACGGCCGCCTGCAGAGCGAGGGGCTCGTCACACACTGGTTCCCGCTCCACGAATATCGCAAGGCCTTTGCCACCGCCCTCGACAAGCGCCGCCACCAGAGCCTCAAAGTCGCATTTCGGGTGTAAAGGCTATATACACCGGCCACTTTCGCAAAACATCGTTTAGTTCATTATGTATTTTATAATTTACATTATGTATTTTATGATTTACAATCGCAACATGTTATATCTCGATCGAGCCAAGCTGGAAGAGGTGCTGCGACGCCACGGGCTCTCGCTTGCGGCGCTTGCACGGCAGGCGGGAATCTCTCGACAGAGTCTCTACCTGATGTTCAAAAATCAACCAGTGTTTGCCATCCCCTTTCAGCGAGTGTTGGATACGTTGCATATCGATTATCGAGCGATTACCAAAGACATGTCTGTCGGCGACACCATGATGGCGGTGGCTCCCATACAAATCCATAAGGTCACCATGCAACTCATTGAGTTCTGTCGCCACCATCATGCCGACCTGGTCCTTTTTGGTTCGCGGACACGAGGGAAAATGACGATTCAGGCGGATTGGGATTTTGGGGTCTGGTTTCGCAGGACAATAGATGATTACCCTCTGCGAGTCCTCAAACAGCAACTCGTGGACCGTGCGTTTCCCTATCGCATTGATGTGGTGAACCTCAATCAGGCGCCGCCGTGGTTTCGAAAGTCGGTAGACGCTCACCATGTTGTCCTGTACGGAGCATATCGATGCCACTGACCCACGTTGACAGCATGAAACAGCAGACCATCGCAGCGTTGCAGTGTCTGCATGCGGCGTTGGAACATCTCCAACAAGCCGCCTCAGACAAAGCGCTGCAAGATATTCTTGAAGACGCGGTTGTCAAACGTTTCGAGGTGCTCTTTGAATATGTGTGGAAATTACTGAAGGCCGCGGCAGAATATCAAGGGGTGGAAGCCCCTGGTCCCCGTCCGGCCATCCGTGAAGGCGTCCGTTTCGGATGGATTACCGATCCAGATTTTTGGGCCGTCGCACTCGATGCCCGCAATGGAAGCGTGCATGATTACTTCGGGATGTTGATGTCGGAATATCTGAAGTTGATCGTCCGTTTTGCACAGGAAACCTCGACGTTGTTGGACAAACTCTCGCAGTCATTCGACAGAGCACGACGATAGATAGCCCCTCCCGCCCTTTTTTCCAATAATCATCATGAATGATCCGTGAGCGCGCAACTTTTGTCGGCGGTGGCCGATAATCGGCGGTGGCCGATAAAAGGTCCGTATGGTCAAACGATCCTCCATAACCCCTGTGCAGCAGTTTTTGACGGCCAGCCTGCAACCAACGGTGTTGGGGCCCGCCATGGCCGCACGCCGGCGTTGTGGACCGGATGGCGTGGTTCAGAGCATAGGAAGAGCCGTTCTTGATATGCGACAGGCCGCCGATGCCCGCCGAGGGGTCTCCCCCATGCGGGATGAACAATTCCCCCTTGGCGGCACCTGTTTTGGACGCCACCACACGGTCATCGGACGTCTTCGGTCGATGTATCAACGCGAACCACAACCCCGACGCATTCTTGACGTGGGCGCAGGAATTTTTTCTCTCTTCAGCATGGAGAATTGCATTCCCGGCCTTGCCCAGATCCTGAGAAACTATGGGTATGTCGCCGAGGGATTTTCGTACGAGCCGGTCGAACTGGCGACGTTATTGCCGTCTGACGGTCGTGTGGACGTGGTGGAGTTCGACGCACGGATTGCCACTACGGTTTCCGCATCGGCCCACCAGATGGTCGTTTCCGTCCACCAACCAGTCATGGGCGCCTGCCGACGTATCACCGCATCGCAGCTCGCAGCAGGAGACACTGACGCCGTGGCTATCTATGATCAATGGATGGACTATCTTGACAGCTTTATCAGGGACTATCCCGAACAGCGCATTGAACTTGCCGCACAACGCGGCACTGCGACGATTCCTCTGGGCTATTGGATGGGATTACCGCTCACGCTCGCCGAGCAGATCCATGTCATGCACGCCGATATGGTGCGTTAACTTTTCCTGAGTACATGCGTCTTACGGTACCATAAGTATTTCTAACGTTTAATGAGCACATTTGTACTCATTAAACGTTGAAATACTATATCACTGTGCAACCGATTCGTGAGACCTATGATCTGGCGTGGCTGACCAATGTCTATGCCTATATGGCCGATCCGCTCTGGACCGCGCTCCTCGTCCGTGTCATTGCAAGTTTGCCGATTGGGGGACCTGACGGCGGTGGGCTGTTGGTGACAAATCATTTTGATCAAGACACGAGGATTGCGGAGACACCCATGGCCGGAGAGATGGGCGCCATATTGACACTCGGTGGCATGACGCTCGTTGACGAAATCCGTTCACCGCTCGACCACTCACTGCCACTGATCATTGCCCGGCGGACATCGGCCAGCCGCTGGATCGATGCAGCATGCGCCCTCCTGCGACAGCATGGACTCACGTAAGGGGATGAGACCGGTTACCCAATGAGGGCCCTGATTTCCTCCATCAGATCCCATACCTCTTCTGACGGAGGCTGATACCGGATCACCAACTCCCCTGATGTAGTGAAACTTTTGGCCGCAAGAGTAGCAGAATCCCGCTTTGTCATGGGAGAGAGCCGGACCGATGCCCTATCAGCGACCAAAGGTCGCCACTGGCCAACAAGAGCCAAATCCCCGTGTGCGCAGAGTGCGAAGGTCATATTCTGAGGCCCTCACGTGGCACTCCGCCCCGACGAGCTGAAGTGCGGAGAAGAATTGCTGCATCCCCTGACTCACGGTGGTATGCAATGACAAAATGAGGTTCCCTGTACTGTGCACAGGTTCTGGCAAGCGCTGCACGCCAAGCACTTCTTTCAGCACCGCGACCGGTTGGCTGTATACCCCACGGGTTGGCATCCGGTCCGGACCAAACTGGACAATACCACGCCTGGCATCCAATACCTGTGGGTAACGTGGAGTCTGACCACAACCGGCTGCACGGAGTTGTCCGACCGAAATTGCATCAATTTTCCCTTGTATGTGGGGGAGTGCTTCCCGGCCTATGGCAAAGCGCGCCCGGGTATCACCCGCTCTGAATGTCGCTGCGATCTGCGCGACGCGTTGCCCGGCACTCCCCGAATTGCGTGCTGTTGACGTGCTAACCATGGGCTTAAGTCCTTTCGTGGTCGGTTTCCGGCATCTATCACTCCCAAACGACCGTCTGTCAATTGGTTCCTGATTGACGATTTCATCCATCCTGCATTAGGCCGCTCCCCGTATGCACGTTGACCCCCTCCTTGTTGCCCTCATCCCGACCGTGTTTGTTGCCGGATTCGTCGATGCCATTGCCGGCGGTGGGGGTCTCATTACCGTCCCGGCCTATCTGCTCGCCGGGATTCCGCCGACGTTTCTCCTGGGGACCAACAAGTGCGTCTCGACGATCGGGACCATGGCATCGACCGCACGATATATCCTGGGACGCCGGATGGTGTGGCCCGTGGTCATGGTCGGCATCCCGTGCACGCTCGTCGGCGCGGCGTTTGGTGCGCACACCGTCGCCCTCCTGCCGCAAGAATATGTCCGTACCGTTATTTTTGTCGCCCTCCCGATTGCCGCCGGGCTCACATTGGCCCCGCGTCCGAAACATATCTCGGCGCATCTCGTGACGTGGCGCTCACCGCGACTCTGGTGGTCCGTCCCCATCATCGGGCTCAGCATCGGCTGGTACGATGGCTTCTTTGGTCCCGGGACCGGGAGTTTCCTGATCCTCGCCTTCTACGGACTGACACACCTGCCACTCCTCAATGCCGCTGCCGTGGGACGCCTCTTTAATCTCGCCTCCAATGCTGCGGCGCTGGTCACGTTCATCCTCCACGGCAAGGTTCTCTACACCCTCGCCCTTCCCTTGGCGCTCGCCGGCATTGCCGGGCAATACTGCGGGAGTCATCTCGCCATTCGGCGCGGCGATCGCCTGGTACGCGGCATGCTCATGGCCGTCTGCGCCATGCTCCTTCTCTTTCTGATTTGGCGCCCTGTGTGATGGGTCTTGCGTGGCCAATGCCCACTACAACAATTGTTTTGCGAGCGATGCAATGAGCGGGGGTGGCGAGGATTTGAGGAGGGCACGGAGCCCTTTGCGCGCCTCCCGTTGCACCTCTGCGGATGCCGATGCCAGGCCCTCCAGCGCGCGTAACGCGGCAGCCGCCACGAGCGGACGGTCGCGGTTGGTCTCGACAAATTGGAGGATGGTCGTCACGCCGTCGCTCGTATTGGCCACACCGCGATTGTTGCGATGGAGTGTCTTGAAGACCCGGATCGGCGTGGAACTATCGTCGCGCGCGACCACAGTGGTGTCGCTCAAGAAACGGATGAGCGGCGGCATGATGGCAGGATCCGGGGTCTGTGCCAAGACCTGCAGGAACTGGAGCTGACGGCTCCGATTCCCCTGCGCAGCGGTCAGCATCGCTCCAAGTTGTGCAAAGCGGTGTGGTTCGCTCGTCCGCAACACTCCGGCCAATGCACCCAACTGGATATCGACGACCGCATGGCCAAGACGGGCATGCAGGAGCGGATAGAGGTCCGGATCATCCAGTTCGCCGAGCAACGTCAGACACCCTTCCTGCAACTGTGCCGCAATCGGCTCCAGTGGATGAAGCTGGAGATTGCCCAGCAGCACCTCCTGGAGTGTCCGCACGAGCGCCTTGGTCTCGGGATAATGGTTGCGCGCCAGCAGCATCCCCTCCACCACACCGGCTCGGACGGCAAGGCTCTCATCGCGCAATGCGGTCATGAGGAGTGGGGCCACTGCCGATAACGGGACGTTGTCCCGCAGCAAGCGATAGATCCCGGCCACGCGGGCAACACCGCTCGGCTCCCCCTTCAGGACCGCGGCCAACTCCCCGGCTTCGTCTTGCACGCGAAACTGTGCCAGAAAGCTGCCGTCCCGGTTCACACTCACGGCTCGTGGTTTGGCAGGGACGCTCAATGCAAAGCGCTCCTCGCTTTGCGCCACCCCGACATCGATCTGGTGATGGTAGTCGTCGCCGATGACCGCCACGTTGATCACGCCGGGAAAGGGTCCCGCGAGCGGTCGACCGTAAAAATCGTACTGGCGCAGGGTGATCACCGTCTGCGCATCCTCCTCCTCCCAGGTATACGAGGCCTCAACCCACGGAAACCCCGAGCGCTCGAGCCACTGATGGGCAAAGTGCTCTAGGGGAACGCCCGTGGCCATGGTCACGGTGCGGAAAAAATCGGCCGTGGTTGCGTTCCGATGCTGAAACGTCGTCATGTAGCTCTGCATGGCCCGTTGAAAGTTCACCGGACCCACGAGCGATTCCAGCATGCGGACGACCTGCACCCCTTTGCTATAGGTGATGGTGTCGATCAACTCTTCAATGGTCGCCGGATTTTCGACAAGGACAGGATGCGAGAACGGCCCGCGATCCTGGAGAAAATACCCTTTCTCCAGCCAGAAGAAATTCTCGATGGCGACATAGTCGTCCCCGAAGACCTGCGCCACGACCTTCTGCTCCATGAAGGTGGCAAAGGCCTCGTTGAGCCAGAGATCATCCCACCACTGCATGGTGACCAGATTGCCAAACCACTCGTGGGCCAGCTCGTGGGCCACGAGGGCCACGATTTCGGCCTCTTTCTGATAGGGTTCATCCGGATTCCAATAGAGCGCAGTCGCATTGAGATTGGCGAGTCCCATATTCTCCATGCCACTCCAGGTGAAGCCCTCCACCGCGACCATGCCGTGTTGCTCCCACGGATAGGGGATGCCGAAGTAGTCCTCGAAAAACGCCATGGACTCCTGCAACGCATGCCATGCGACCTGTGCGTCACCCGAGCGCCCCGGTGCGGTGTAGATGGTGAGGGGGATCAATCCTTTTGTCGACCGGTAGGGGCGTTCCACGGCCTCGAGCTGCGCGGCCACAAGGGTGATGAGATAGGGACTGATCGGTGCCTCATTGCGAAACGTGACCGTTCGGCGGCCCTTCTGCACCACGTCATGTTCTTTGCGGCCGTTGGAGAGGAGCGTGTATCGCGCATCGGCGCGTATCGTCACTTCGGTGGTCGCCTTGTCAAACGGCTCGTCGTAACAGGGAAAGACCCGTCGTGCCCCTTGCGGCTCGAACTGGGTGTAATATGCGGGCAACTGGCCCGGGGTGCGGACCACAAAGAGGCCTTCCTGGGCCCGCGCATTGGCCTGACCATGAAAGGCGAGGACCACCGTCACGGGGGCTTGCGGCGTCAGTTTTTCCGGGAACGCGATCTCCACACGATTTTTGCGATGGTGAAATGGGAGGGTGGCTGTTCCGTCCGCAGTGGTCACGGCATCGATGGTCAGCCCGTCGGCGTGCAGCCAGAGCCCCCGCTGCCCTTTTTCCGTGACCTGAAAGGTCACGGCAACGGTACCGGTATAGATGGCCTCTGCCGCATCGAGATCGAGGGTCAGTTGATAGTGCTCCACATCGATGGCCTGATGATCGGGGGAGAGCTTGGCCTCGGCAATCGCCGGGCTCCAGGACGCGAAACCGAGGAGCATGGCGGCAAGGCACTGCACGCGCATAACACTCACCCCCTGGCCAGTTGCGCAACATACCGCGCCATGGCTGGGGCGGCCGTTAACCCCGGGGAGTCGATCCCCAGCAGATGGAGGTGACAGTCTCCCTCGCGAAAAACGAGAAAATCGCCGAGCGGTTTCCCATCTTCGTAGATCTTTGGCCGGTTCCCCGCGTACGCCATTTCGAAACTGGCCGGATGCATCACCGGCGCATAGTGCGAGGCCTGCTCGACAAAGGCCTCGCGTGGTGTGGTTACGGCATAGTCGGTTTTCTGGTCCCAATCGAGTTCGATCTGTGTGGGCCCGACAAAGAGTTGTCCCCCCGTATCCCGATGGAGATGAACCCCCATGCTGCTGACCAATCGTTTGTCATGCTCCCTGCCCGGCAGATAGCGTCGCGGCACCGGGTAGATCATGGACGCCACCCTGCCATCTTTCCAGATGTAATATTCCCCCTTGAACGGTTTGATCCGCAGTCGCCGTGTTCCGCCGGTCATGGCGTAGATGTCATCGGCCCACAATCCTGCGCAATTAATGAGGAGGGAATATTCCATGGCCCCGCGAGTCGTCTCCACCACATGCCGCACGGGATCGATGGCCGTGACCGCACACGGATAGAGGAGATGGCAATTCTCCTGCGCAGTCAGGTACCGTTCGAGTGCGCGCAAATACCCCGCGGCATCCATCATCCCGGAGGTCCCGGAAAAAACGGCGCCCGCAAATCGGTGGCATGCCGGCTCTGCCGCCGCGACGTCCGCCGCACTCACTTCGCGCAGGCCGGCGGCACCGCAGGCCTCCCCGATCTCGAGGACCTTGGCAAGCGCGGGGAGTTCCTCGTCGTGAAAAGCGACGACCCATTTGCCACACCGATGGTGCGTCACGCCGAGGCGTAACAGCCATTCGTAGCTGAGCGGATTCCCCTCGACGCACAATCGGGCCTTGAGTGAACCGATTGGGTAGGCAAAGCCCGCATGGATCACCTGACTATTCCGGCCGCTCGTGTGATCGCCAAGAAATGGGGCCTGATCGCACACCACGATGTCCGGATGGCCCGGCATGTCCTCTGCTACGGCAATCGCCACATGGAGCCCGATCACGCCACCACCAATGATGAAAATCATAGGTCACTCCCCATAGCAAAGTGCCCGGACCTTGACTAGTCTCTCCGTATGTACATACGAAGACCGCCATGGACCTCACCGCGCAGATCTATCAATACGTGGTTGCGCACTATCTGCCGCCGCGCTTGCAGAAGCGTCCGCTCCAGGCATTGGCCAAAGGCGCGGCCCTCGTCTCTGCGGCCTTTACGAGCGAGCGTCGGACGTTGCCAATACACTACTTCAACCGGCCGGACTATCGCTCTGGCTATCTCCTCTATTTTGTGGCCGTCAACCTGCCAAAGATTCTCCATTGCCTTTCGATGTCGCACATCGCGGCGCGCCTTTTGCGGCAACCTTCGCTCCGCGTCCTCGATCTCGGCTGCGGCCCGGGGACCGGGGCCTTGGCCATGGCCGCGTGGTGGCAGGGGCATCACCAGCAAGGGACGCTGACGATCCTTGGCGTGGATCAGAATCGAAAGATTCTCGAGGATGCCCGAAATCTCATGGCGCGCTGCTTCCCGCAGGTCTCGCACACAACCGTGCCACGCACCATCACGGCCAACACGCTCCCGTCACTCCGCGGTGGCCCCTTTGATGTCATCCTGTGCGCCAACCTGCTCAATGAAATCCCCTCGGAGAGAGAACGCCTCGGCCTCGTGTCGACCCTGGTGCAACAGCATCTGACCGATCATGGCATTTCCCTGATCCTCGAGCCGGCGCTGCGCCAACCGACCCGTGCACTCATGGTGCTCCATGATCAGTTGCTCGCCCCACACACGACACCACACACCGATCCCCGTTCTCCCCGTTCTCCCCGTTCTCTGGCGCGCATTCCGCATATCCTCGCCCCCTGTCTCCACCAGGCCGCGTGCCCCATGCTCCGGCCCTCCCGGCGTGACTGGTGCCACGCCTATCTCGATTGGGAGCGACCACCATTGATTGCCAAACTCGATCATCTCATCGGCAATCGGAAAGAGTATCTGAAATTTTCCTATCTCATCCTGAGCAACAGAGGCTCCGAGACGTCCCGGCTCAACCAGCATCTGCCACAGTATCGCGTCGTCAGTGCGCCACTCCGCTCCAAAGGAAAAACCGAACTCCTCCTCTGCCCCGCAACCGCAGCGCCCGAGGCTCTCACGCGACTGACCCGTCTGGATCGCGACCGATCGTCAGCCAACGCGGAGTTTGACCGCGTCCTGCGTGGCGATATTGTCGAAACCATGGCAACCACACGGCTCACCGCCGATACTGACTTCCGGATTATTCAATCCTTTCGTGTCTTGTAAAAATCCGCTAGACTATTGCGAATGCAGATCCATTTCCTCGGCACGACCGGCTGGTTTACCACGGCCATGGGCGAGACGCCCTCGATCCTCATTGATGCGGCTGAGGCCTATGTCATCCTTGATGCCGGTCAGTCTTTGCGAAAGGTCCCTCCGCTCATCACGACCGAGAAACCGATCTATCTTTTCTTGAGCCACTTCCATCTGGACCACACCTATGGGTTCCACACGCTCCCCTTGTTTCATTCCCCTCAAGGCCTCACCATCTATGGACAACCGGGGACCGAACGACTGCTACACACCTTGATCGCCAGGCCATGGACCTGCCCGATCGAACGGCTCAAGATCCCGGTGCGGATTCAGGACATCGACGCCGGAACCTATGATGCACCGATCCCCTTCACCTGCACGGCCCTCGTGCATACGGATCCCTGCTTTGGTTATCGCCTCACGCTCGAGGGCAAAACCGTTGCGTACTGCACGGACACGGGCGTGTGTGCTGGCCTGCACACCCTCGCCACCAAGGCGGACCTGCTGATTACGGAGTGTACGTGGCAGCATCCAAACGAACGGCCCGATTGGCCGCACCTGGCCCCCGAAGACGCGGCCACGGCGGCGCGCGATGCCGGGGCCCGTGCGCTCGCGCTCATCCATTTTGATGCCAACAATTACCGTACGCGGGGAGACCGTACCGACGCGGAGACACGCGCGAAGGCCATTTTCCCGAACACGCGCGCCATGCACGATGATGAAGTGATTCTGCTTTAACAAAAACACTCTAAAAACACAATAAACTTCAAATAGTTACAAACCGTATGACGTACCCTTAATGCATTAAGACCTGGCGCTCGATATAGACCCACACCTCATTGATCGCGGCCTTGTCGAAGCGCCGCTCCTTATTGCGGGAGGTCTTGATGCGGACCGTCGACTGCCGCTTCCCTTCCGGGCGAATCAGCAGCGTCACCTGGTAGGCATCGAACTCCCGCTGCGGAATGTTCTCATCCACAAAAATCGAGATGGCACGACGGTGCTGTTTTTCCCCCACGACCACCCCACTCTCCTTATCGGAATGGGTGAGCGTATATCCCAAATCAAAGAGCGATTCAATTGCCGCCTCATAGACTTTTTCAAAGGGGGCGTCGATGGTCCGTGTCTCCAGCTGGGTAATGGCCGCCTGACTGAGCGGCGGTTCCCCCCATGTGGCGCATCCCACCAACAGGGGAACGAAGATTAGTAGTCGCATCGCATGGCGCATGGTCTCCCCTCCGATCAGAATTGTGTGGAATGCAACCGGTACTCTTGCACGACTTCGTGCCGATCAAAGTCGATAATGAGCATGATCGACCGACTCGATCGCCGCGACGATTCTTTGCCATAGCTAAAGAGGAGAACCGTCAAGAAACCGCTGCTGCTGGTGACATCGTGTGAGATCTTGTCGTAGGTCCATCGCTCGCGCCCTTCCTTATGGACGACCAAATCGGGCGGCCCAAAGATCTCCAGCACCTCCGCCTCGGTCGTCTCCCCGCGATAAATATATTTTTTGGCCATTCCGGGCGTGAGCGGGCTCTTTTGCATGGGCGCCTGCTGCAGACAGCCAACGCCTCCGATCACTATCGACACCATCAGGACATATTGCAGAATGCTTCGTATCATGTCGGTCTCCTCTTTCCTACGTGACGTATTTACACGGTCTCGCGCAGATGTTCAATGATTGCCGTCAAATCGTCCGGGAGTGGCAATGCCAGATCGACCTTGGCCCCCGTCACGGGATGCCGAAAGGCCAACCGCGCGGCATGGAGCGTCAGTCGTTCAACCGGGAGCGGATCGTCTGGTGGTCCATATCGACGATCCCCGAGCACTGGATGCCCAATGGCAGCGCAATGGACACGAATCTGGTGGGTCCGCCCTGTCTCGACGCGGAGGCGCAGTAGTGTGGCCGCGGGATAACGCTCTTCCACGTGAAAGTGCGTCACTGCCGACTTGCCGCACGCTGCCGGCATGACCTTGCGCCCATGCCCAAATTCCCCCTTCGTGAGCGGGAGATCGATCGTCCCGTCTGATTGTTCGACTCCCCCACGGACGATGGCCAGATATTCACGCGCAATTTTGTGCGCCTTAAAGAGGGCAATGGCCCCTTCTCCTGCGCGCGATTTGGCCAGGAGGAGGATTCCGGAGGTGTCGCGATCGAGGCGGTGGAGGGGACGCGCATACGTGCCACGCGCCCCGGGATGGCGTCGCCGCAAGTAGGCACGGACCTGATCGACCATGGTCGGTTCGCTGGTCGTCGACGTGGCCACCGCCAGCATACCGGGTGCCTTGGCGACCGCAATGAGGTCGCGGTCCTCAAAGAGAACGTCGATCCGCCGATGGGAGAGACGACGCTCGCGTTCCTGCGGTGTCCTGGCCGCATGGCAGGCCACCCGGTCCCCGGCCTTGAGCGACCACTTGGCGATCGCGACTCTCCGCCCATTGATTGCCACACGACCGGCATCAAGCTGCTGTTTGGCCAGCTTCCGACTCATCCCCGCCCGCTGTGCGAGCCAGAGATCGAGCCGCGTCCCCCCATCCTCTGCGGTCACAATCCAGTGTCCCATGGTGGCTGGAGCCCAACCACATTCCCCCGCCTTTGACAATAGATTTACCGCCGCGCAGTGGCACTGAGGGGGCTTTGTCATTAATGAACCCCCGGAATAGGCCGTCGAAAAATCCTTGCCATCCGCCAAGACCCCTGCTACGGCCCACCGCATGCCGATGATCGATCTTTCAGGGTTGACCGCAGAAATTCCGGATAATTGGAATTGTCAGGGGATGCTGACGCTGACGCTGCCGTCGCCCGATAAGAACGTGAAACCGAACGTCATTCTGACCAAGGAATTTCTCCCGCGGCCGATTCCCTTGGCCGAGTATTTTACCCGAATCAAGGAATCGATCCAAAAGCGGGGGATCAAGGATCTCAAGATCAGCGACGAACGCGAAATTGTGGTCTCCGGCGTGCGCGGCAAAATCATGGTCTGTTCCTGGGATGTCTCGGCCATGGCCGCCATGCTGCAGCGGGAAAATCCGGAGCAAAAGGCCCCGGCCAATATTAAACCAGGCCAACTCGTCAAGCAGATCCAGGTGACCTTGCTCAAGGAGACCTTGGCCATCAACATGACCGCCAGTTTTCCTGCCGAGCAGTTCGATGTCTATTATCGTCCCTTCCAGCTTTTCCTCAAGAGCATGAAGATCGCCGAGTAAGGGCGGACAACATCGCAGGGGACCTCTCACAATCACTGCGTATTACTTCTTCGTCTTTTTCTTCGCCGCGCGTGGCCGTCGTTTCCCATAACTCTTGTTCACAATCTTGCCCCGTCGGGTCCGTTGATCGCCCTTCCCCATGATACCACTCCTCTCGCGTTAGACATCCAGATTGCGCACATTCAGTGCGTTGGTCTCGATAAATTGGCGCCGTGGTTCAACTTCGTCGCCCATCAGCACGGTGAAAATCTGGTCGGCCTCGACCGCGTCATCCACGCGGACTTGCAACAGCGTCCGTCGCTCCGGGTCCATGGTCGTCTCCCACAACTGTTGCGGATTCATCTCGCCGAGACCTTTGTACCGTTGAATCACCTGGCCGGCCTTTCCGCGCTCGAGGATAAAATCGCGGATGGGACGCAAAAGTCGGAATTCCTCTTTTCCCTCGGCGGTCTCCACAAAAAACGGGGCACCGCCCAGTTCGGCAAACCGTTCCCGCAGTTTCCCGAGCTCAGCCAGTTCCGGCGTGCTGAAGAGGTCTTCATTGATCACGGTCTGTCGCTGAAACCCCTGCCAGGTCGTCCGATACACCACACGGTGCGTCTCGTGTTCTTCGTCCGGTTCGATATCGACATGAAAATCGCCCACCTCGGGAAAGGCCTCCGAGAGATGCGCCGATAAGATATCGAGCTCTCCATCCAGCGCCTTGGCATTGGCCAGGGTTTCTTTTGTCATGCGCGTTGCGGTGACCAAGACATCGATGACGCGCGGATCGCTGCGACGTTTCATCAGGTCGAGGACCCGGTCGTACCGAATCAACTGTTTCACCAGCACAGTCAGGGTTTTTCCGGCAAGCTCTTTCCCCTTGGACTGCATGCGGACGCCATCCACCCCAAAGTTGAGAAGATAATCCTCCAGCGCGGAATCATCGCGCAAATAGCGTTCGATCTTCCCCTTTTTCACCCGATAGAGTGGCGGTTGCGCAATGAAGAGGTGTCCCGATTCGATCACCTGCGGCATCTGCCGGTAAAAAAACGTCAGCAGGAGAGTCCGGATGTGTGCTCCGTCGATGTCTGCGTCGCACGTGAGGATGATGGAGTGGTACCGCAGCTTGGAGAGATCGCGCTGCTCTTCCTCGCTCGTCCCCACGCCCACACCGAGCGCGGTGATCAACGTGCGAATCTCCTCGGACGAGAGCATCTTGTCGAAGCGGGCCTTCTCGACATTCAGAATTTTTCCTTTGAGCGGCAAAATGGCCTGATGCCGGCGGTCGCGCCCCTGTTTACTACTTCCCCCCGCGCTATCCCCTTCAACGATGAAGAGTTCGCTCTTGGACGGGTCGCGTTCCTGGCAGTCGGCCAATTTGCCCGGGAGCGTGCTGTTTTCGAGCGCGGATTTCCGGCGCACGAGGTTCCGGGCCTGGCGCGCGGCCTCGCGCGCCTTGGCCGCCTCGATCGCCTTGCCGATGATCTTGCGCGCCACGGGCCCATTTTTGTCGAGAAACTCCGAGAATTTTTCGTTCACGACCTGTTTGACAATCCCCTCGACCTCGGAATTGCCGAGTTTCGTCTTGGTCTGCCCCTCAAACTGCGGGCTCGGCAATTTGACCGAAATGACGGCGGTGAGCCCCTCGCGAATGTCGTCCCCCTCGGGCTGCGATTTCAGTTTTTTCATCAACTCGTTCTTGGCAGCATAAAAATTGATGGTCCGTGTGAGCGCCGATTTGAATCCCGACAAATGGGTTCCACCTTCGTGCGTATTGATGTTGTTCGCAAAGGAGAAGATGTTTTCCTTGTACCCCTCGTTCCACTGCATGGCGATCTCGACGGTCATCTCGTCCCGCTCGGCCAGAAAGTAGATCGGTTTGTGCAAGGGCATCTTCCGTTGATTGAGGTACTCCACGAAACTGACGATCCCGCCCTCGTACTGAAACTCATGCGTCTTCTCGGTCCGTTCGTCGATAATGGTGACCTTCACGCCCTTGTTGAGAAACGAGAGTTCCCGCAGCCGCTGCGACAGGATATCGAAGCTGTAGACCAGGGTCTCAAAGACCTTGGGATCGGGCTTAAACGTAATTTTTGTCCCAGCATGCTTGCTCTTCCCCACCGCCTTGAGCGCCGCCTTCGGGACACCACGGACATATTCCTGTTGATAGACCTGTCCATCGCGCCGGATTTCGAGCCGCAATAATTCAGAGAGGGCATTCACGCACGACACGCCAACCCCATGCAACCCGCCGGAGACCTTGTAGGCATTGTTTTCGAATTTGCCGCCTGCATGCAGCTTGGTGAGCACGACTTCGGCGGCCGAGACTTTTTCGGTCTTATGCAGGTCGACGGGAATGCCGCGACCGTTATCTTCGACCGTCACACTGTTGTCGATGTGAATCGTGACCGTGATCTCGTTGCAAAATCCGGCCAGCGCCTCATCGAAACTGTTGTCCGTGACTTCATAGACGAGGTGATGCAAGCCGCGCTCGCCCGTGGAGCCGATATACATGGCGGGCCGTTTGCGGACTGCGTCGAGCCCCTCGAGCACCGTAATGGAGGAGGCGTCGTATGTCCCTTTTTTTGCAGCGCTGGTCTCTTTCGCCGTCATATGTGGTCGTTTCTCACGTGTGGATCGGTATCACCGCAAGATCAAGAACGGCGCCAGCTGGCGCCGCATCTTTCCAGAAAATCGTAACAAGAAAAACTCCAGAAGTAAAGGAAAATTAAAGGGAAATTCGGGCGTATCTTTCCTATTGTGCGCACGACGCACCCCTCACATTTTGGCGTACCGCCTCGGGTTTTGAAGTCGATCTCATTATTGGGGACCTGGATGTGGCCATTGAGTTCAAATCGGCAAAAAAGATCCTTGCCAATCATTTAAAGGGTATCCGTGCGTTCCATGAAGAACATCGGGCCAGGCGATTACTCGTCGTCTCCTGTGATCCGGGAGTCCGAAAAACAGGCGAGGGCATTGAACTGATGCATTGGCAGACGTTTTGCCGCCAACTGTGGAAAGGCGCGATTGTTCAATCATGATTGCCGCCGTTCCGCAGCAGAATTGAGCACAAATTGTAATGGTAATTGACAATTATACAAATAAATATACAATTTAGGCAATGAATAAAGAAATCATGTTATTAGCACTCAAGTCATTGGACCATCATCTTGATGTCCCCACGAAATTATTGATTGGCGGCGGCGCGGCGATGCTCCTCGCCTACGGTTTTCCGGTGTCCACTCTGGATATCGATGGCCTTGTTTTCCAGAGTGACATCACGCAGGTTGAACTCGATCCGCTTGTGAAGGCGGTCGCGAAAGAACACGCGCTCCCCGCGGACTGGCTCAATAGTTATTTCAATACGTTTCTCTTTGCATTGCCACGCGATTATGGCTCGCGACTGTTCCAGATTTTTTCCGGCCAACAGCTCACGGTCTATGCGCTGAGCATGGAAGATTTGCTGGTCCTGAAGTGCTTTGCCGGTCGCCAAAAGGATGTGGGCCATGCCCGTGCCCTGCTCCGGAAGATCCCCGATTACCGTATTGTCGAAGATCATTTACATGCCGCACGAGACCGAAATCTTCCGGGAGCAGAGGCGGCGATCACCTTTTTTGAAGACCTGCTCGAAGATGTAGGGATATAATTGTGCATCTCACGATTCCGTCTGCTGCAGATCTAACCCATCTCTACTACGAACTCGGTCGCCTCGGGGTTCGCACTGTTGGCCAACCGATTCCATGGCAATTTTCGCCGAAAAACGCGGAGGAACTGCTGGCCCTCGCGGCAGATTGTTCGCGCTACGATCCTCGTCTCTTCGATGCATTGGTGGAATTTCTCTGGCGCTCGTGGTCGACCTTTCATCCGGTACGACTTCGCCGGGCCATGGCCACAATGTGGACCCCACAGGTTTTTGGTGTCCTTGCGGAATTTTTTCACGCTCGAACATCCGATCGTGAGTGTCACTACTATTACGAATATCTTCTTCGGGGGTATGCCAGGGTTCCCTATCAGTTTTTCTTCCACTTCCTCCACGGACCAGGAACGGCCAGCGCTCAGCGTACAGCAGAAGAATCCCTGGCAGAATTTCGGCGGTGGGGATTTTTGGCGACAGAGCGACCGATCATCGATCAACGGGAAAAAACGACATGTGGAAGATATGAACCTGAAACGCGGTCACGTATTCTTCATCGACTATTGCACAGAACAAACGTCATTACGACCGATCAATATCTGACCGCTCTTGATCACTCTATCTCACGCCAGCAGGCCGTGCTCGATCTGCGTCGGTATCCAGGGCTTCAGCAGAGAGGGCACGGTCGTGGGGCGCGATGGCAACGTGGCCACCCGTCACGGTCACCGTCTCCCCGCCGGGGATAGCCCGCTGCAAAACCTCGCCGATATGGATCGTGGTCAGCACAATCTGGCACGTCATGGCATGGAGGGTCTCGAGGAGGGCTGCGAGGCGTTGCGGGTCGAGCTCGCTCGCCACGTCGTCAAGCAGCAAGATTGGGAGGCGCCCCGAGGTGTCCTGCACCAACGCGACCTCGGCCAATTTGAGACTGATCACCACACTGCGATGCTGTCCCTGCGAGCCAAAGTGTTGTAAGTCGTTTCCGGCCACCATGGCCACGAGATTGTCGCGCTGTGGCCCTGCCACGGTGATCCCCCGCACGAACTCTTCATCCTGCCGCGCAGCGAGGACCGCGCGAAAGGTCGCTGCATCGGCCACATGCGGCGAGTAGTGCAAGACAATTTCGCCATCGCATGCGGCAAATTGTGCGTAAATGGCCGGAAGGAACGCCTGCAAGCGTTCTACCCAGCTCCGGCGGGCGACCACGAGCTCGGCACCACAGGCGATCAGCTGCTCGGTCCACGGCTCCAGTTGGCAGGCGCGGGCGCCCTGGGCCCATTCCATGCTGTCGTGGAGGAGGCGATTGCGTTGGCGCAGCACGCGGTCGTAGTTGCGGAGGAGATTACGGTAGCTCGGATCAATCCCGCTGATGAGCCGGTCGAGATATTCGCGACGATGCTGCGGTCCCGTGCGAAAGAGAAGCGTCTCCTCCGGGGCAAAGAGGATGCAATAGGGCCATGTCCGATCGGGTCGTCGGACGCCTTTCCCGTTTTTCAGGAACCGGCGGCGCCCGGCAATCTCTACAGCAAACTGATCGATCAATCCCCCGGTCATGGCCTGCGCCCGTATAACGGCCGCTCCCCGATCATGTGCGATCAGATCGTGCCGTTCCGAGGTGCGAAAGGAATCGCCGCGGCCCAGGTAATAGAGCGCCTCCAGCAGATTGGTTTTTCCCTGCGCATTATCCCCCACAATGCGCGTCACCTGGGGGTGCAGGGCCAGTTCCAACGTCTGGTAATTGCGAAAATGGACGAGTGAGAGATGTTGGAGAATCATTACAGGCGCATTGGCATAATCACGGCAAGAAAGTTCCGGTCAAATTCCGAGCGAAAGAGTGCCGGCCCCATCTCCCCTTTGAGCTCCATCACCACCTGTTCATCCGCCATGACATTCAGAAGGTCGAGAAAATACCGTCCATTGAAGCCGATCTCAAAGGTTTCGCCTTGATACTTCACCTGCAACTCTTCATGCGCCTCCCCAATGTCGGGATTCTTTGCGGTCAATTCCAGGTGTTTTGGGGAGATTCTGAACCGAATTCCACGCGATCGATCGGTGGTGACCAATTGCACCCGCCGAATCGACTGTTGCAAGATTTCGCGCCCAACGGAAATAACCCACTTGTGGCTGTCTGGAATCACCTGCTGATATGGCGGGAATTGCCCGTCGATGAGCCGAATAATCAGAGTGACATTATCTTTCTGCACGGTGACCTGCTTGGTCCCGATGGCCAATTGAAAGGTCCCATCGACCCCTTCAAGGAGGCGCTTCCACTCGAGGATCCCTTTGCGCGGGATAATCACGCCGCTCTCCAGTTTCCATTTCCCCTTAACGGCCCGGTCTGCATACGCCAAGCGGTGGCCATCTGTAGCCACCAGTCGCAAACGCGCCGTCCCGTCGTCCCCCTTCACCTGTTCCATCAAGACGCCATTGAGTGTGTACCGCGTCTCATCGGTCGACATGGCATAGGCGGTCTTCGTCACCATGTCGAGAAAGTCGGCGACATCGACGATCATGAAGTGCTCTTTTCCACTCTCCGGCAATTTGGGAAATTCCTCGGCCGAAAGACCAACGATCTTGAAATGCGATTTTCCGGACTTCACTTCCATCCAATGATTCGGCAAGGCATGGAGATGGACACGATCATCGGGGAGTTCCTTGACAATATCAAAGAGTGACCGCGCACTGACCGTTAATTCCCCCTCTGTGACCACTTCCGTCGCTAGATCAGCCACGAATCCCACTTCAAGATCCGTAGCGCTGAGGGTCAGGGTTTTTCCATGTGCGCATAGACAGACATTGGCGAGGAGAGGCATGGTGGTTTTTCGTTCTACGATACTGCTCGCCAACACTAACCCTTGTACGAGATCTTTTTTTTGAATTTTTATGTCCATAGAATCCCCGCTCTTCTTTCTTTTAATCATGAATATATAAAACCAGTAGTAATAGTAGTAGCGGCTGTGAATATGTGGGTAACAGATCCAATGTGGTGATGTCGAACGACAATTGTCTGTGAATGGCCTCTGGATGACGTCCGTGAGTTATCCCGAGCTATGCACATGCTGTGAGGATAGAATTGCTATTGCGGGAATGTCAACAATCGAATCATGCCCAATGCACAGCAAATGCACAGGAATTCACAGCGAACGTGGGGATAACTACACCAGACTTTTTTCGAGGAATTCGATGTCGCCGCGCAGTCGAGCATCTGTCGTGATTTGTGCAGAAATCTTCCGACAGGCATGCATGACCGTGGTATGATCCTTGCCGCCGAATTTATGGCCGATTTCGGGAAAGGAACTCTTCACATGCTTCTTGCAGAGATACATGGCAATTTGCCGCGGAAAGGCCAGATGCTTCATCCGACGGGCCGATTTCATATCGGAGAGTTTGATCTGGTAAAAGTCGGCGACCAATTTTTGCACGTTTTCAATGGAGCAGCGATTCGGCTCATCCTTGATGAGATTTCGGAGTACCTCACGCGCCAGCTCAACCGTGATCGGGAGAGCATTCAGCGAGGAATAGGCCGACAGACGGATGAGCGATCCTTCGAGTTCACGGACATTGGTCCGGATCTGCTGGGCCAGAAAGAAGGCGACCTCGTCCGTGAGCCGCACATTATCGCACTCGGCCTTCTTGTGCAGAATAGCGATCCTTGTTTCGAGATCGGGAGGCTGCATATCGGCTATCAGCCCCCATTCGAATCGCGTGCGGAGCCGCTCTTCCAGGAGTGGAATATCTTTTGGAAATTGATCGCTTGTGACGACGATCTGTTTTTGCGCCTCGTAGAGACAATTGAAGGTATGGAAAAATTCCTCTTGGGTGCGCTCCTTGCCGGCAATAAATTGAATATCATCCATGAGCAAGATGTCGCAACTCTCGCGATATTTTCGTCGCAGCTCCCCCATTTTGTCGAACCGGATTCCGTGAATCACTTCATTCATGAAGCGCTCCGACCCGATGTTGAGGATGCGCAGATTCGGATGCGTCTGTTGGACACTGAGACCAATCGCGTGGAGAAGATGGGTCTTTCCGAGACCAACCCCCCCATAAATAAAGAGGGGGTTGTAGTGGCCACCGGGAAACTCGGCGACGGCCTTGCACGCCGCACTCGCAAACTGGTTATTGGCCCCCGTGACAAATCGGTCAAAACTGTATCGCGGATTGAGGGCCTCGGCAATCGGGGCACGGACGATTGAGGTGACAAGCGGTGAGGATGGACGCGAGTTTGATTGTTCGCCCTTCACCGGGACCGCGCTGTCGGGTGCGGGTTCGCGAATCTCAAATTGGAGGGCAACGTCGTTGCCGGTCAGTTTTTTTAATTCTTCACGGATCGTATCGCTGTAATAATCGGTCAACCAATCTTTGGTGAAAATATTGGGAACGGCCAAAAGAAGGTTCTCATCGTTGGACTCCACACAATGGACCTGTCCAAACCAGGCACTGTAATTGACATCGCTGATTTTACTGCGGATTTTACCGAGGATCTCTTGCCAAATTTCCGACATTCGCCACCAAATCCACAGACATATCCACCGCTGTGGATAACAAACACCCACGCAGAAAAAACGCATTATACAAAAGACGTCCGATCACGACAGTACTGAGAGGACGTTCTGTTGAGTGGGAAGGATCACATGGCAGTAACTTTGCGAGGGGCAAGAATATGGCAATCACCATTGAGTTCTCGCGCCACGCAAATACTTCTTCACCGCCACCACCACATCAACAGCAGGAGTGAGTGTACATCCGCTCTCTCAATGCCGACATCTTTTCAAAGAAAGTGACGATGCGCATACTCTTCTGTGGAAAACTTGTACAACAATTTTTTTTTGCCAACGCAACTCCTTGTGATGGCTTCGAAAAAAAATCACCTTGACAGTTCTCGCATTCACGCCTAACCGCTACCGCGCGCAACCAATTGATCAATCGAGGATTTTATGAAACGTACCTATCAACCGAGTAAACGCCGCCGCGCGCGCAAGCACGGATTCCGGGCGCGGATGAAGACCAGCAGTGGTCGGCGCGTCCTTTCCCGCCGTCGGGCACGCGGCCGAAAGGCGCTCGCGGTTTCCAAACCGCGCTGACCGATGTCGGGCCTCTCTCGTACGGACCGTCTTCAACGCCCCTCACAGTTTCTCGCGGTTCAGCGGTCGGGTCGTCGAGCGCGATGCCGCAGCTGCGAGCTCTCCTGGTCTGCACCGGCGCAGCAGCGTGCCTCGGTGCGATTAGGGATGATTGTCAGCGCCCGTGTGGGGCCGGCCGTGGTCCGCAATCGTGTAAAGCGCGTTATTCGAGAATGGTTTCGTCGACATCGCGGCGTACTTCCCCAAGGGGACTTTGTGATTCGGGCCTTTCCGACCATACGCCAGCGGGCAACAGAGGACATTTGGGACGATTTGACAAGGTTAAGTCAATCAGTCAGAAAGCGCTCATGCAACAGATAGCCCTTCGTGCAATCCGCCTCTATCAAGTCCTGCTGGCCCCCCTGTGCGCCCTGTTGGGCGCGCAGTGCCGGTACCATCCGAGTTGCTCCGCCTATGCGTACGAGGCCTTTCAACATCATCGCGGATGGCGGGCGGCCTGGTTCTCCATCCGCCGCTTTGTCCGTTGCCATCCCTATCGGCCTGGCGGATTCGACCCCGTTCCGCAGATGAGAGTGTGGAGTGAAAGAAGAGGGATGCGATCATGAAAACGGAACTCCGTATGCTCCTCGCCGTGGTGGCGAGTATCGCCATTTTTGCCGGCTGGTCCTACTGGTTCGCCCCGGAACCGCCCGTCGTGGAACCATCAGTGGGTGATGCCGTCGTCGAGGCCGCCGCTGAGCGTGGGGCCCCTTCCTCACGTGCTAAGATCGCCGACCAACCGGTTGCGGCCACGACCGACGGTCCGGTCGATCCCCAGCGCGATCTTGCCGTGCAGACCGTGGCGTTAGAGGGGGAAAAGGCGGTCATCGAGATCACCAACGACGGCGGGGTCCCGATCACGTGGCGACTTCACGAGTATCAACAGGGGGCGCGCAAGAGCGAATATCCGATCGACCTCGTCACAACGCCGGAGGTACCCCCCCTCTCCTTTGCCCTGCTCGGACTGGAACAACTCGTCCCTCTGAAACCGCGCTATGTCGTGCGCCATGCCGATGCGCAGTCCGTGACCCTGGTCTGGGAGTCCGAGACCGTGGCGATCGAGAAGCGCTATCGCCTGTTGGACCAGGATTATGGCGTCGGTGTCACGGTGCGTGTGGAGAATCGGACGACCGCACCCCTGCAAGGGCGTTTTTCCCTCGGCTGGACCATGGCCAATCCCGAGGTCAAGAAGGGCGGATTTTTTACCTTTATGCAGCCGGTCGATCAGTGGCATCCGGTCTATTTCCTCGATGGCGAGGTCTCGCGGTCCACGAAGGAGGCGGAGAGTAGTCGAGATGGCAATATCTATTGGGGAGGGATCGAAAGCCGCTACTTTTTGACCGCACTCCTTCCACGCGAGGCCTCGACGCAGACCCGGCTCCTCATCGCGCGTCGTCCTGCAGGGACGGGAGAGATTGTGGAGACGCGTCTGGCCACCGCACCGGTGGTGCTTCCCGCCAAAGAAGCGGTGACGCAAGAGTTTGTCGTCTATGCCGGCCCCAAAAAAATCGAGGCACTGCAGCATATGGGCGTCGAGCTCGAAAAGGCCATCAATTATGGGTTCTTTAGCGTGATCGCGGTTCCGATCCTCTATCTGCTGAAATTCTTTTATCTACTGATTCACAACTATGGCGTCGCGATCATACTCCTGACCGTATTGATCAAACTCCTCCTCCATCCGATTACAAAAAAATCGATGCAGTCGATGCGACGGATGCAGCAGCTTCAGCCGGAATTAAAGGCCCTGCGAGAGAAGTTCAAGGAGGATAAACAGCGGCTCAACATGGAGATGATGCAGCTTTTTAAACGGCACAAGGCCAATCCCATGGGGGGATGTCTCCCGATGGTTCTACAGATTCCGGTCTATATTGCGCTTTACCAAGTCTTGTGGAACTCGGTGGAGTTGTATCGTGCCCCGTTTTTCTGGTTTTACACCGACCTCTCTGCGCCCGATCCATATTATGTGACCCCGATTTTATTGGGCGTTGCCTTCTTTCTGCAACAAAAATTGACCCCCTCGCCCACCATGGATCCTGCGCAGCAAAAAATGATGATGATCATGCCCCTCTTTTTCTCGGTCTTCATGCTCTTTCTCCCCAGCGGTCTGGTGTTCTACATCTTGGTCAATACGGCGTATACGGTGTTGCAACAGTGGTTGATGAATCGCGGCCTCGGATTCCGTGATCTGCTCCGCGGTCGCATCACCCCGGCGCATCGCCCGGCGAATGGATAACGCTAAAGGGTCCCTAACAAGGTTGTCTGGACATCCACCGAGGTGGCGGACGCCTTTGTGTTGGCATAGGGTTTGGCAGTGGCGCTCGTGGCGGTGGTCTGTTGCTCACGATCGAGGTAGACCATGGCGGCCGTGGTGGCGTCATGAAACCAGTCTTCTGAAAAATTTTGATAGGCGACCGTGAGGACCACACCATCCCCTGCCTGAAATGGGATCCCCTCCAGATCTTCGAACGTGGGGAGTGAGACCACTTGGTGCTCCGCATTGATTGAGGCCGCGGCCTTCCAAAATGGCGCGGCCTCTGTTTCCTTGGCCAAAGTAATTTCAATACCGTAATCTTGCAGGAGACCATACGCCGCAATCAGTGAACCATCGCTGGGGACTCCAAAGCGCTCACTCCGCTTCAGATAGCCACCCGGTTCCACCGCAAGGGGGAGATGTTGACAGGGGTCGGCATCGAGAAGGAGTGGTTGGAGATCCTTGATCTCGCCACCCTTCTCCATCGGGACGCCGACAATCTTGAAGGTAAAGTAGACATCGTGATAGGCGTCCATTGTGGGATTATGCAGGACCACCGAGGCCTCCAGCGTATCGCTGGGGAGGACGGCGTACCCGTAGCCTGTGGGAAATACAATCTTTTTCAGTGCCGATGTGGCGGCGACAAAGGGATTGGCGGTCTCCTTTTTTTGGCAGAGAGGATTTTCTTCATTCCGGTTGCCGAGGAACGCAAAGTGAAGGAGCTCACCGGGAACGGCCTCCCCGTTGGCATCTTCGAGTTTTGGTTCAAAGGCGGTGATCCACATCGGTTCGTCGACTTTGAAGGTCATTTTTGCGGGCTTTTCCCGCATCCCTTCCGTGGTCATTCCCGCTGGGAGATCAAAGGGACCCATTTGATAGGTCTGTTTTTCGACACTCGCACTCGTTCCTGGCTGGGCCGTTGTCGTCTCCGGTTTGGCACTCGATGGCGTAGCCGCGGTCGGCAAAACCCCAGAGGACTTGACTGACGGGGTCGACGCCCCTTGCGTACAGGCGCAGAGGAGGAGCGGTACAATCATAATTGTAAGACGTTTCAACATCTTGGGACGGAGAAGTATCAGAGAGTCGCAGAGAACAAAATACGCAGTGCGGCGTTATTTGACGCAGTGCGTTTTGACGCAGTCTTGTGTGGGCGCTGACGTGCCGATGTCTTGATGCAGATTTGCGCTCTCCCCTTGACAGCGAAAGCTCGCTCCGACAGAGAGTCGGCCCTATGCGGGATCCACGCCGAGAGGAGACCATTGTTGCCATTGCCACGCCACCAGGACCGGGGGCGATCGGGATTGTGCGGATGAGCGGACCTGCGGCCGTTGCGATTGCGCATCGGGTGTGGAGAAGTCGGGATAAAGTTGTTGATAACTTTGAAAGTCATCGAATCTATTATGGAAGTATTGTTGATAACTCGACAGGCTTGGTCGTGGATCGCGGTCTCCTCCTCTATTTTCGTGGGCCACATTCCTATACTGGCGAGGACGTCATTGAATGGCAGGTCCATGGCAACCCACTGATTTTAGATCAAATTCTTGCTGTAGCCCAGGCCGAAGGGGCTGAGCTCGCGGCGCCGGGCGAGTTTACCCGCCGGGCCTTTCTCAATGGCCGCATCGATCTGGCCCAGGCTGAGGCCGTGGCCGATATCGTGGCGGCTGCCAGCAATGCCGGCCTGCGGCAGGCCGAGGAGCAACTCAGCGGCAGATTGTCGCAGCAAGTCCGTGCTGACCTTGGCACACTCACGACACTCCGTGCCTACGTCGAGGCCACGATCGATTTTCCCGAAGAGGATGCGACGCACCTCGATGCTGGCGGGATCCTCCTACGTGTGACTGCCCTGCATGAGCGGCTCTCGCGCCTCGCAGCGACCTATCAGGCCGGTCGGTTGGTGCGCGATGGTGCGCGCATTGTCTTGACCGGTCCACCGAATGCGGGAAAGTCTTCGCTCCTCAATCAGTGCCTTGGTGAGGCCCGTGCGCTTGTGCACCACACTGCCGGGACCACGCGCGACACGATCGAGGAATCGCTCTGCTGGGAGGGCATTCCGATCCGGCTCGTCGACACGGCCGGCCTGCGTGCGCTGGTTACGACATCGGCACACGATGACATCGAATCCCTCGGCATGATACGGACGCGGGAGTGGATCGCACGTGCCGATCTCGTGGTGTTGGTGTTGGATGGACACACCCCGCTCGATCGATCGTTTTTCATATCATTGCCGACTGAACGGCTGATCGTGTGGCGCAACAAATCGGACTTGAGACCGTCTTGGGACGATGCCGAATTGCGGTATCATCTCGGTGCGATTGCAATACTCCATGGATCGGCCATAACGGGCGAAGGTCTTGAGCACCTGCAGCGCACCGTCTGCACGCGACTCCGTGGTGCGGTCAGTCATGACGCGGAAGGTGTGGTGGTGACCACGCGACGACACAAGATTGCGCTCGATGGTGCAGTTGATGCTTTGCAAAACGGGAGAGTTGCGCTAGAGGAGGGCCGCGCGCCGGAGTTTGTGGCAGAGCATCTGCGTGTGGCGTCGGAACGACTGGGCGAAATTGTCGGTGTCGTGTCAACAGAGGCATTACTCACGGAAATCTTTCAACATTTTTGTATTGGTAAATAACTGTTCGTAAGGAGGAATGTCATGCGGCGGAGCATTATCGGAAGTCTGGTGGTCCTCTCTCTGGCGACCACCGTGGCCTGTGGCGGGAGTAGTAGTGGTGGCGGTACCGACGGTGACTTAAGCGATACGAATTCCATCACCGGAACCGTCTTTGCGCCAAACGGCACGGATCCGATTGCCGGAGCGACGGTCTATCTCCCCTCGAGCAGTTCGTCATCGCTCTCCACGCCCGCCATGGTGGCGAAAACCGTCACCGTCACCTGTAGTGGGACCTCGGTAAGTTGTTCCGATCCTTCGGCCGCAGCCGCCGTGAGCACCTGTTCCTGTGCGGATGGGACGTTTTCGCTCGATGTGAGTTCACTCACGTCGGGGACGACATTGGTGATCGAAAAGGGAGCGACATCAAAAACGGTCTCGCTCAGCTGTACGGAGACCACGTGTGCGCTCGGTGCGAGCGACACGACCTTCTCCTCCTCGGGTACGGGGGCACTCACCATGGCCGTTGTCACCGGTGCCTACGACGAAATCCAGGACGTATTGGCCAAACTCGGCTACGGGACACTCGACAGTGCCACGAACCGGCTCGATATTGGCACAGAGCAGTTTGCGATCTATCGCGGGGGTGGATCGGACGACAGTGCACTCGCATCAATCAGCGAGACGACCTATCCCGAGGCCTCGGCGCTCTTTGGGACGCTGGCCACCATGCAACAGTATGACATCATCTTTATTAACTGCGGGGCGGATGAGAGTGTGTCAGGCCTCAGCAATATCTCTGTTCCCAATTCCAAGGGATTGAGCCACGCGGAATATCATGCCTATCACAAGGCCTTTGCCGGATCCAAATCGGTGAATACCACGGCGGTTACGAACATCCAGTCGTATGTAAATGGCGGTGGAAAGATTTACGTCACCGACCTGGCATATGACTTTATTGAGCAGGCCTTTCCCGAGGTGATGGACTTTCAGGACGGCGGGGACGATGACTCCACCACGGCGGAGACTGCGGACGCCGCACAAGACGGCACGAGCGGGATTGTCTCCGATGCCACGGTCAATGATACAGAGATGCGGACGTGGCTCAGCGGACGGGCAACCAATACAATCGATAGTTCAACGAGTCCTAATAGTGGTACCTGTACGACCACTACGGGTGGGAGTGCCACGGCACTCAATAGCGACAATACGATCCGGATCGGGGATTTTCTCCCCGGCTGGGCCGTGATGGATGAGGCCTATGATACCAGTACCACCGTATGGTTGCAGGGTCCGGTCGATTTCTCTTCCGATGCAGGACCCGTCCTCGACGAAGTGCGACCGTTGACCGTGTCTCGCACGATCGGGAGCAACAGTGGAAAGGTTCTCTACTCGTCGTATCACACGGCCCATAGCTGCCCGACAGCGGGATTTTGGCCACAAGAACGGGTCTTGCAATACCTCGTCTTTGAAGTGGCGGAATAAGACCTCTCCTCAAACCATCGTGAGCGGCTATTGGAGGGGCTCACGTACCCTGCGGCTCCGCCTCCGGGTACTTCCTCGTCCACCCGCTTCGCGGGTGCCCGGACTCGGTCGTCGCCACACCCCCCTCCAGCGGCAAAGCCGGGTCAAGGCCCAGCTGTGCTGGGCCGCGAAGCAAAGTCGAAGACTGTGCGGAGTGTAATGGAGTCTCCCCCTCAACGCCGCGGTGCGGCTGGGGCGTGGGGCCCCGGACGTCAATCCGGGGGGTGTCGTGCGCAGGCGAAGCCTTCTCCCAGGGTGCCACGGGCGTGAGCCCGTGGTGCCCCACTAACAGTGGAATGATGTGGGGGATGTCTGGGGGGCCTTCGGGCCCCTTTTTTTCCCTCAAACACGTCTAGTAAAGTCCCTGAAGTCGTATGCGAGTCCTGTCATCGGGACGGGGGGAGACCGGTCCGGCGGGAACTCTGGCGATCGCCACACACGATGGAAGCAACGCGCTATCTCAAACGTTCTTAGACGACGTCGACACATGCATGCGCTCTCCCACTCCGTCCCGCTAATCAGCACGCTCTGACCCCGTCTCGCTGCACCCGCACGCATCATCATGACTCTGCCAAAGGCCCTAGACATTCCTCCCCCAATCTGGGTAGAGAGGACTCCTCACGTACGAGCGTATTATGACTGAAACGGTCCGACATCACTACGACGTCGTCGTGGTCGGGGGGGGCCATGCGGGCTGTGAGGCGGCGTGGGCCGCGGCGCGCATGGGCTGCTCGACCCTTCTCCTGACGCACAATCTCGATACGATCGGGCATATGAGCTGTAATCCGGCCATCGGAGGGTTGGCCAAGGGACATCTCGTGCGGGAAATCGATGCTCTCGGCGGTCTCATGGGGCGTGTTGCAGACCATGCCGGCATCCATTGTCGACGACTCAATATGACAAAGGGACCGGCGGTGCGGGCCACTAGGGCCCAGCAGGATCGGAATCACTATCGCATTCGGATGAAAACCATCTTGGAAGAATGCCCGAACCTGGCCATTAAGCAGTGTGGGGTCGAAGAACTCTTGATTGATCATGGCAGAGTCCAGGGAGTGATAACCCATTTTGGCGAACACTGTCTGGCAAAGGGAGTCGTTTTGACTACCGGAACGTTTCTCAATGGCCTGATGCACTATGGCGATCGACGGATTGCCGGTGGACGCGCAGGCGATCGTGCAGCCCATGGGCTTTCGGTTGCACTGCAGCAAGCCGGTTTCCGTATGGCCCGTCTCAAAACCGGGACCGTTCCGCGCATAGACGGCAAGACCGTCGATTTTTCGACACTCGAACGCCAACCCGGTGACGAACCGAAGCCGAAATTTTCTTTCTATGCCACTGAGACACCACTTCCTCAACGGTGCTGTTATTTGACCTATACCAATAATACGACACATGAGCTCATTCGATCAAATTTGCACCGCTCTCCACTCTATGCCGGGGTTATTGAAGGCATTGGACCACGATATTGCCCATCCATCGAGGATAAAGTGGTTCGTTTTGCTGAAAAAGAGCGTCATCAGATTTTTTTAGAGCCAGAAGGGCTGGAAACGCACGAGATCTACGTCAACGGCCTGTCGACATCTCTCCCATTGTCTGTCCAGATTGCCATGCTGCGGACGATTCCAGGACTCGAGCGAGCAGAGATTATGCGTCCTGGATATGCGGTCGAATATGACTGTGTCTTGCCAGACCAGCTGTTTCCGACACTCGAGACAAAGTACGTGCGCGGCCTGTATCATGCAGGACAGATCAATGGAACGTCCGGCTATGAAGAGGCCGCTGCCCAAGGGATCATGGCGGGCATCAATGTCGCAAGGGCGGTCCGGGGGGAAGCGGAAGTCGTATTTGATCGGTCGCAGGCCTATATTGCGGTCATGATTGATGATCTGGTCACCAAGGGGGTCGATGAGCCGTACCGCATGTTTACATCACGTGCAGAATATCGGCTATTGCTTCGGGAGGATAATGCCGATCGGCGTCTCTCAGAACATGGACATCAACTCGGCCTGTTATCAGATGCCGACTATAATAAATTTGTGACGAGACGGAACGCCATTGCCCAATTGACCGATGCCCTCCTCTCTTGCCGGCTGCTTCCAACACCCTCCATGAATAGCCAATTGTCAGGCCTCGGGAGCGCACCAATAAAAAAGAGAGTGGGGCTTGCAGACCTCATGCGGCGCAGTGATCTCACATTAACCGACTTGGTGACTCAAGTCACCAATATCGATCTTCGTGAATACCAGCCCGATGTGATCGAACAAGTGGAGCTCGATTTGAAATATGCCGGTTATCTAAAAATGGAGGAAGCATCCGTACAACGCATGAGGGAACTCGAGGAAATTACGATTCCGAAATCATTGGAATATGCGACGTTAAGAGGGCTCTCAAATGAGGTCCGCCAAAAACTTGCCATGACAAAACCGATAACACTTGGTCAGGCATCTCGTATTTCTGGTGTCACGCCCGCTGCAATTTCAATATTGATGATTCATCTCAATCACTATGGCGCATAGCGTGATTTGTATATTTTTTAATCTATATTAATGTTTTATAATTAGTAGTTTGCGATTTTGTTCTCTATTCTAATTTTGCGTCGTATTCTTTAATATGCCTAAAAAATCACCAAAAAATATCGATCGGGTACTTGAGGAAATACGCATGGAGATTCCATTAGACGACATCTCAGTCAATTTGATTAGTCAATTTATTGATATTCTCAGAAAATGGAATCGTGTGCATCGTCTTGTCGGTAATGACGACGTAGAAACACTATACGACAAACAAATCTTTGACATTGTTCCGCTCTCCTCTATTGTCACGACTGACGCTACTATTGTTGATCTTGGGGCTGGGGCTGGACTCCCCACTATTCCGCTGCAGATTGCCAGGCATGATATACGAACTATTCTGATCGAGTCCCGCCTAAAGAAAGTAAATTTTTGTCAGCAGGCATGTCGAAGCCTTGGAATAGAGCGGGTATTGGTCTTACAGGGTGATGCAGGGAGTCGAGAGGTCTGTCAGCGGTGTGGTCCCGTCGATCTCGCCTTCTCACGGGCTACCTGGGATCTGGCAGCGTTTCTTGCGATAGCAAGGCCCTATGTGACTCGCGGAGGTCTCGTCGTGGCAATGAAAGGGGCCGATTGTGCGGTGGAGATTTCGCAAGCTGCGACTGTAGCAAAAGAGATCGGTCTTTATGGCCCAGAGGTCAAGAGATACCAGCTCCCCATCTCTCGAAAAGAGCGGACCGTATTAAAGTATTGGATGGAATATTAGGGCATTTTTGCAAAGTCTCTGAAGTCGTGTGTTGGTCCTGTCACCCGAACAGGGTCAGACCAGTAAGGCAGAAACTCCGACGATCGTCTCAAACGACGAAATCGACGTGGGCGTGCAACGTCCTCAGATGACGTCGATCCATGCACACATTGCCCCTCTCCGTCACGTGCTGATCGGCACGGTCTTCCCTGTCCAGTTGCACCCGCCCGTATCATCATGATTGTGCAAACAGGCCCTAAAGGCTCTGGATCTCAAGACAGGACCCGCTCAGATTTCAATGGTGTTAGACGCAGACCAAAGGCCACAGGCTTTTTGGGTGCAGCGAGAGGACCAGCAAATTCATAAATGGATAAGAATGTTTCACGTGAAACATTGTTTACACCTCTATGGTGCATAAAATTTATTTCCCGCGGCTTGCCGAGGACCTTGGTGTGAATGAAAAGTTTGAAAACCGGAGATTTTCAAGTAGCGCCACTGCGTGACGGTCCGGCGTTCAGGGCATTGGGTATATCAAACGCGCTATCACATCGTTGTTCAGGTCAAGTATCGGAGAGCCTTGTTGGTACCCGAGATCGAGGGGGAGATTGTGCGAATTGGCGGAGAGATTGGCGTGCGCTATGAAATCGAGTTTGAAAAAATGGAGTGTGACACGAATCACTTCCATCCATTGGAGGGACTCACGTGCCCTGCGGCTCCGCCTCCTGGTACTTCCTCGTCCACCCGCTTCGCGGGTGCCCGGACTCTGTCGTCGCCACACCCCCCTCCACCGGCAAAGCCGGTGGAGCCTCCCCCTCACGCTCGCTGTGCTCGCTGGGGTACTTCCTCGTCCACCCGCTTCGCGGGTGCCAGGACTCGGTCGTCGCCACACCCCAATCCAGCGGCACAGTGACCGACGTGTTCCCGGTGTGCCAGGCTCAACCGGACTCAGTGTGCCCGGAAACGTTTCCCTTGAGCGCCGTGGTGCGGTTGGGCCACTGGACCACGGATGTCAGTCCTGTGGGGGCACAGGTGGTGCCTTCCCCTGGTACCACGGGCGTGAGAGCCTGTGGGGCTCCCGCTCTTCACGTCGTCATTCCGTCGGAAAACAGAATTCAGAGCCTTTATGGTGCGTTAGCTTTTCCTGAGTATAGGCGTTTTACGGTACCATAAGTATTTCTAGTGTGTAATGAGCACATTTGTACTCATTACACATTGAAATACTTATAGTTACCAAGTAGCTCGGCGTAGCCGAGCTCTGATAACCAGTGGCTTGCCTCGGGGTGTTTCATTGACTTTTGACCTATATTTCTATAAGGAATTTTCTAATGTCGGTCATAGCAATCTGCAACCAGAAAGGTGGGGTTGGAAAGACGACGACGGCAGTTAGTCTTGCTGCTTGTCTCGCGGCTGCGGAGCGGAGGACGCTCCTGGTAGACATGGACCCGCAGGCCAACGCTGGAAGCGGGTTTGGGATTGACAAAAATGCCATTTCTTCAAGTGTATATGACCTGTTAATTGGTCAGGCTACCATTGACACCGTCTGTGTAGAGACAGAGTTGGGACATCTGCACATTATTCCATCGAATATCAACTTGGTTGGAGCAGAGATCGAGCTTGCCAGTGATGTTTCACGTGAAACACGTCTCACATCTGCCCTAGCATCCATCAGGGATAAATACGATTATATCCTTATTGATGCCCCGCCTTCCCTTGGTTTATTAACCATCAATGCCTTAACCGCTGCAGATTGGGCAATTATTCCCGTGCAATGTGAATATTATGCCATGATGGGGATGACCGATCTGATGAAGACGATTGAGCTGATTAATGCCCATCTCAATCCGAAATTACGGCTGATGGGGATACTTCTCACGATGTTTGATGGAAGAAATAACCTTGCGCGACAGGTATCTGAGGAAATTCGGACGCATTTTCAGGACCAGGTCTTTGCCTCAGTGATTCCGCGCAATGTCCGATTATCAGAGGCGCCAAGCCATGGACGTCCAATCATCCTCTATGACATACGTTCCATTGGGGCAGAGCGCTACCTCCAGGTTGCCCAAGAGGTCATGACGAGGGCGGAACGAGCGATACCGAGAGAAGAATCACAACGAAGGAGCGCATATGATGCAACAACGGAAGGCATTGGGGAAGGGACTCTCGTCACTGATATCGACGAGGCCAGAGAATCTGGAGCAAACCCCAAGTCCGAAGATTGTCATTGAGAGCGGTGAGGCGCCAGGTGCCACTGGTGTAACGACCATTCCGATACAGAATATCGCCGTGAATCGGCAACAGCCGAGATCTGTCTTTGATGAGACCGCTATTGAGGATCTGGCGGCCTCGATACGCGCCTGTGGTATTATTCAGCCCCTGATTGTGACGCCATCGAATGCGGTCGGTGACCGGTATGAATTAATCGCGGGCGAGCGCCGTCTGCGGGCGGCCCGCCTTGCGGGACTGACTGAGGTGCCGGTCATCGTGCGCAAGGAGGTCTCCACCGAGGAGCTCCTTGAATTGGCCATTATCGAAAACCTGCAACGGGAGGATCTGAATCCGATTGAAGAGGCCAAGGCGTTTCACTCCATGATAGAGCAATGCGATTATACGCAGGATGATGTTGCAAAAAAACTAGGAAAATCAAGAAGTTATATTGCAAATAGCCTTCGACTCCTTCAACTCCCCAAAGTCGTGCAGGATGACGTCGTGCAAGGCCGGATGGACATGGGGCATGCACGGGCCTTGCTTTCGCTCAATGGACTCCAGGAGCAGCTCACGGTTCGCGAGCAAATTCTTCAATCCCAACTCACGGTTCGTGATGTTGAACGGATGGTGCAGGCGAGAACTGGAAGAACGTCGGAGAAAAAAATATCACCCTCGAACACCGAAGATGCGCTTTCTCCTCAGATGCGATACATTATTGATGAAATGCGGCAGGCGATTGGAACAAAGGTCATCTTACGCCCCCGCTCTGCCAAGAGTGGGGCTGTTGTCATCGAATATTATTCCTTGCAAGATCTCGATCGGATCTATAGGAAGATCGCCTCAAAGTAGATTCCCATGGCGAGAAATGTGGCATGGCGAGCAAACGGCATGGCAATCTACTGCAGCGCGCGGCGCGTCGGGGGCATGGTACGCGGCGTGAGAGGGACCGACTGGTAGGGAGGAGTCCATGTCTATGTTTAACAAGGGGAATGGTGAAAAAGTCGCGCGATTACCAAATCCGCGGCACGATCAAGTCAATGGTCTGCTCGACAAGGGATGCACCTTTGAGGGGAAGCTGACCTTTGATGGGACGGTCCAGATCAATGGCGATTTTCAGGGAGAAATTTACTCTGACGGGACATTGGTTATTGGCACCAACGCGCAGGTTCGTGCAAAGATCTTTGTCGATACACTCATTGTCTATGGCAAGATCGACGGTGATATTGAAGCCAAGTCGCGCATCGAGATGCATGTGCCTGCCGTCATCAGCGCAAATCTCAAGACAAAGCATCTCAGCGTCGAAGATGGCGTCATCTTCCAGGGATCCTGCCAAATGGAGCGGCAGCCGGAACCGGCCCGGCTGAGTAGTGATTTTGGTGCGCGCAGCAGTGAGGAGGGATTTCTCGATCGCAATGTATCGGACGATTCAGACAACGTCCTGGTGGTGTAATCTATGATGGGATTTGGAGTGTCATTGGCCGTCGAGCCGTTCGGGTTGCTCGTCCATTTTGGCCTGTTTCTCATGGTGGTGGCGATTTTTTCGCGATGGCTTTTGCGGCCCATGGCGCGGGTCTTCGCCGCGCGTCTCGAGGCCACGACCACGAGGCAGCAGCGCGCCAGTGCCCTGAATGTCACCGCAGAGGAGCTCACGCAGCGGTATCACAAAGAATTGCAAGGCGCGCGACAGACCGCGCGCGAGATTCGCGAGCACTTGCGTCGCGAAGGTTTTGCTGAGGCGGCACGAGTAATGGCCGCAGCAAGAGCGCGGGCCCTGCAGACCATCGAGGTGGCCAAGCAGGAATTGCACACCGAGGCCGAACAGGCCAAGAACCTGCTCCAGGCAGAATCCTCGGCTTTTGGGCAGATGATTGCTGAACGGCTCTTGGAGCGGGAGATCGCAAAACGGGAAGAGGCGGTCCAAAAATCGACCAGGGCACAACCTCAGGCGCGGAAGGCCAATTAGCATATGACTGTTCCAAGCACATTTTTCTTTGCCCTGATCAATTTTGCACTCTTCGTCACCGTGCTGGCTCTGCTATTGCGCAAGCCATTGGCACGATATTTTGCTGCCCGCTCCGAAGCCATTGCCAAGGCCGTTGCTGATGCCGCGGCTGCGGAAGCGGCGGCGCAATCGAGGGCGCACGAGATACAGGGGCGCCTGGCCCGCATCGAGGAAGAGATCACGGCATTGCAGCAACAGGCGCGGGAGATGGGCGAACAGGAGCAACGCGACATCATTGCCCGTGCACATGAGTTTGCCGAAAAGTCTGCACAGGATACAGACCGATTGGTGGAGCAGGAGTTACGCAAGGTCAAAAAGGTGTTGCGGGGTCGGACCGTCGATCTCGCCATTTTAATGGCAGAACGCTTATTGCGCGAACAGATGACACCCGATGATCAGGGACGACTGGCACAGCAGTTTGTCCGACAGTTAGGGTCTCTCCACTAATACTACAACTGTAGTAAGTGTGAGAATGAGGTCAGGTCGCTATGGCGCACACAATCATCGCGCGGCGGTACGCTAAGGCCCTGCTTGATGTCGCGCGTCAACACAATCTGGTAACTCCATATCTCGAAGAGTTGCAACGCCTAGCCGTTGCCATGGAGGTGGCTCCCGAACTGTTGCCGGTATTGGCCGATGAAGGGATTCGCACCAGGGAACGCCAGGCCGTCGCCCGCAACGTGGCCGTGTTGTTGGAATGTGGTCCAATGGTGACGAATCTCCTTTCTCTCCTCATTGACAAGCGTCGCATGGAACACTTGCCGCACATCGTCCATCTCTATCGGCAATTGGTCGATGATATGCGCGGTGTGGTCGAGGCAACGGTCACAACGGCGGCCACACTGATTGACACAGCGATCTTGACACAGATCGAGAGTATTTTGGGACGATTAACCCAGCACCGTGTCCGTATTGTTGCCACGGTCGATCCGGCATTGATTGGTGGCGTGGCCGTTCGCGTGGGTGATCATGTTTATGACGGTAGCATTGCGTCGCAGCTGAGACGCATGCGGCAGGAGTTATTGATCGACGCGTAATACAACTATTGGAGGGGCTCGCGTCGCCCCCTCCAGCGGCAAAGCCGCTGGAGCCTCCCCTTCAACGCCGCGGTGCGGCTGGATCGTGGGGCCCCGGACGTCAGTCCGGGGGGTGTCGTGCTCAGGCGAAGCCTCCTCCCAGGGTGCCATGGGCGTGAGTCCGTGGGGCCCCACTGGAGTAGTAAGGCGCGTGTGAAGGAGTGAGCGATGCAGATTCGTGCAGAAGAGATCAGCCAGATTATTAAACGGCAGATTGAACAGTATGGGACTTCCATTGCGAGCGATGAAGTGGGAGAGATCATTTCCGTCGGCGATGGGATTGCGCGCATCCACGGATTGACCAAGGCCATGGCGGGTGAGCTGCTGGAATTCCCGCACGGCATTCGCGGGATTGTTTTGAATCTGGAAGAGGACAATGTGGGTGCAGCGATCATGGGTGAGGATATGGAATTGCGGGAAGGCGACACCGTCCGACGGACGGGCCGTATTGCCGAAGTTCCCTGTGGTGAGGCCCTGATCGGGCGGGTCGTGGATGCGCTCGGCGCACCAGTCGACGGTCTTGGTGCCTTGACCGCACAAGAAACCCGGAAAATCGAGATCAAGGCCCCCGGCATTGTCGCGCGGCGTTCGGTGTGTGAGCCGCTGCAGACCGGCATCAAGGCGATCGATGCCATGACGCCCATCGGCCGTGGACAACGTGAGTTGATTATCGGCGATCGCCAGACCGGAAAGACCGCGATTGCGATCGACACCATCATCAATCAAAAAGGGGAGGGCGTCTATTGTTTCTATGTTGCGGTGGGACAGAAGGTCTCAACCGTCGCCCGCGTGGTGAACAAACTCAAACAACAGGGTGCCATGGAATATACCACGGTGCTTATGGCCAATGCCTCGGACCCCGCTCCGCTCCAGTTCATGGCTCCCTACAGCGGTTGTGCCATGGCCGAATATTTTCGCGACAGCGGACGTCATGCGTTGATTATCTACGATGATCTCTCCAAGCATGCCGTGGCCTATCGCCAATTGTCGCTCTTGCTCCGCCGTCCGCCCGGACGTGAGGCCTATCCGGGCGACGTCTTCTACCTCCACTCGCGGTTGCTCGAACGGGCGGCAAAGTTGAATGACGCCAAGGGCGGTGGCTCTTTGACGGCTCTGCCGATCATCGAGACGCAGGCCGGGGACGTCACGGCCTATGTGCCCACCAACGTCATTTCGATCACCGACGGGCAGATCTATCTCGAGGCCGATCTTTTTTATTCTGGCGTGCGCCCGGCGATCAACGTGGGACTTTCGGTCTCGCGTGTCGGTGGGGCCGCACAGATCAAGGCCATGAAACAAGTGGCGGGGACATTGCGACTGGAGTTGGCGCAATATCGGGAACTCGCGGCCTTTGCACAATTCGGGTCCGATCTGGATGCCGCGACCCGGCGACAGCTGGACCGCGGCGCGCGTCTCATCGAAGTTCTGAAGCAGGGACAATATGTTCCCATGTCGGTCGAAGAACAGGTCGTGCAGATCTATGCCGCCACGAGTGGTGGCATTGACGATATCCCCGTGATAAAAGTGGAGGCCTTCCTGGAATCGCTGCGGACCTTTGTCCACCAAAAGGCCCCCGATCTCCTGCAGGCGATCGGACAACTGGGAAAGCTCGATGATCTCTTGAAGTCCCGGATTGATACAGTCTTGAAGGAATTCAAGCAGAGTTTTGGTGAGTAATCATGGCGACCTTGAAGGAAATCCGGACACGCATTGGCTCGGTGAAAAATACGCAAAAAGTGACGCGTGCCATGCAGATGATTGCCGCCGCGCGGCTGCGCAAGGCGCAATCCGCGGCACTCGATGCGCGGGCCTATGCAAAGCATGCCGCCGAGATGGCCCACCGCATTGCCGAGCGTGCGGGAGGCGAAATCGATCCCTATCTGCAGCCGCGCGAGCGTATGGAACGGGTGGAACTGCTCGTCCTCACCTCGGATCGTGGCCTGTGCGGCGGTTTCAATGCCAATCTCCTGCGCGAGGTCGAACGCCACTGGGATGCGTATGCGGCGCACGGTGTCGAGGTGCACTGCACTACGATCGGGCGCAAGGGGCGCGACACCTTGAAGGCGCGCGGTCGGGCGGTGCGCGACAGTCTGGTCGGTTTCTACGAGACCTTGTCGTTCGCACACGTGAAAGCATTGGCCGAACCAATTGCCACGCGGTTTCTTGAAGGGGCCATTGATCGTGTGGAACTTGTCTACAACCGCTTCCGTTCGGTCATTGCCCAGGACATTACGAGAGAGGTGCTTTTGCCGATGGTTCCAGAACCTCATGCTGCGGGCGTCATGGTCGATTATCTCTACGAACCGTCGTGCGCAGCCGTTGTCCATGGATTGTTGCATCAGGCCCTCATTGCGCGGTTCTACCAGGCCTGTCTGGAGAGTATCGCCGGCGAATTGGCCGCGCGCATGTCAGCGATGGACAATGCCACGAAAAATGCGAGCGACATGATTCACATGTTGACCATGCAATTTAACCGGGCACGTCAGGCCTCGATCACCAAAGAGTTGCTTGATATTGTCAATGGTGCGGAGTCACTCAAACAGTAGGGCATCGGAGATGGAGGCGGTATGAAGAACGGACATGGTGCTGAAAAGGGAGAGATGGGCCGCATTGTGCAGATCATTGGTCCGGTGGTCGACGTGGAGTTTCCGGAGGGGATGTTGCCCGATGCCACAGAGTGGAATCTGGTCCTGGAGGTCGCGCAACATTTGGGAGAGAGCACGGTGCGGACCGTGGCCATGGATTCCACCGATGGTCTGGTGCGGGGGATGGAGGTCATGAATACCGGAGGTCCGATCCGGATGCCCGTGGGCGAGGCCGTGCTCGGGCGCATTCTGAACGTGGTCGGCAAACCGGTCGATGAGCGCGGACCGGTCCATGCCACGAAGCACTCTCCGATCCATCGGTCGGCTCCGTCCTATGAAGAGCAGGCGACCGAGGTCGAGATGTTTGAAACTGGAATCAAGGTGATTGACTTGCTGGCCCCGTATCCCAAGGGCGGGAAGATTGGACTCTTTGGCGGGGCCGGGGTCGGCAAGACCGTGGTCATCATGGAATTGATCCACAATGTCGGGATGCATCATGGCGGCTATTCCGTATTTGCGGGTGTGGGGGAACGGACGCGGGAAGGGAACGATCTCTGGACGGAAATGAAGGAATCCGGCGTGATCGACAAAGCCGCCCTGGTCTATGGCCAGATGAATGAGCCGCCAGGTGCACGTCAGCGGGTTGGCCTCTCGGCGCTGACCGTGGCCGAATATTTTCGCGATGACATGAAACAGGATGTCTTGCTCTTCATCGACAACATTTTCCGATTCACCCAGGCCGGTTCCGAGGTCTCGGCGCTGCTGGGCCGGATCCCGTCGGCCGTGGGGTATCAGCCGACACTGGCCACGGAGATGGGCGAGTTGCAGGAACGGATTACCACCACGAAAAACGGATCGATCACCTCTGTGCAGGCCATTTACGTCCCTGCGGACGACCTCACCGATCCGGCGCCGGCCACGGCCTTTAGTCACCTCGATGCCACCACGGTGTTGTCGCGCCAGATAGCCGAGTTGGGGATCTACCCGGCGGTCGATCCCCTCGACTCGACGTCGCGCATTTTGTCACCCGACGTGGTTGGTGAGGAACACTACGCCATTGCGCGGAGTGTGCAGAAGATCTTGCAGCGGTATAAAGATCTCCAGGACATTATCGCGATCCTGGGGATGGACGAACTCTCCGAAGAGGACAAATTGACGGTGGCGCGCGCGCGCAAGATCCAGCGTTTTCTCTCCCAGCCCTTCTTCGTGGCAGCCCAGTTTACCGGGCTCGAGGGAAAGTATGTCAAACTGGCGGATACGATCCGCAGCTTCAAAGCGATTGTGGCGGGCGAGTACGATCATCTCCCTGAGCAGGCATTTTATATGGTCGGGACCATTGAAGAGGCCATTGCCAAGGCGCAACAGATGGAGAAGGCGGCGGCCTAATGATGGAATTGCACCTCATTACACCTCAAGAAGAGATCCTTAAAGCGACGGTCCGTTGTGTGACCATTCCTGGCCGATGCGGTCAGTTTCAGGTCCTCCCAGGCCACACAGCACTCTTGAGTCTCGTACAACCCGGATCGCTCTGCTATGAAACGACGACCGGAAAAAGTGGTTGTTTTGCGGTTGGCGCAGGTCACGCCGAGGTCGTTGATGAGGTTGTGACCGTTGCCGTGGATGACGCCCGTCCGGAGTGATGGGCCTTTTTCAACGCCCTTCTTGCATCAGCGGGACTTTACCCCACCACTGCCTCTTCGTCGGGCTCGACCAATGGGCCTTTGGCCTTCTGTTTGTGGCTCCCATAGTCAAACGGCCGGAGAATGGGAAGGTCGTCGATCAGGGTGCAGGCGACATCGGGTTGGGTGCGGTACTCGACATAGATCTGGTCGGCGAGTTCAAAGGCCAGTGCGACTTCCCGGAGGCAGTAGTCGATATATTCCTGGTGTTCCTCGTACTCGGCCTTATGTGTGCGGCGAATTCGTTTGAGTCCCTCTTCGATCTTGAGACGGAGTTCACGTAAATCCGGCGGACGGGTCGTCAAATAATCGTGGATGAGAGAGGCAATCAGCGTGCGGACGTGCCGAATCGTCCGTTGCCGGTCCAAGACCGCGACCTCGAGACGAAACTGCGAGAGGAGAAGGGTGACGGCATCGAAGAGGCTCACCAGCGGCATCATTATAATGATAGTGTAGCAGAGCCGGTGCGTGGGGGCAAGGAGGATGCTCAGTGTGAATAACCCCTCGCGTCACATCCAGAGCACGGTGTAGTCGATAAAACGGTAGGCATTGGGAAAGGAACGGAGCATGGCCGTTTCGAACTGGTCAGGGTCTGGGGCAATCTTCGCCGAAAGGATCATGGCAAAGATTTCCGCGAGGCTCCGTTTGCTGGAGAGCGGTTCCTGACTCGAAAACCCCAGGTGACGGAAAACCTCCATCACTCCCCAAAAACTGCCCGCCTGCCGGTGAAATGCAAGATCTGCGGCCACGGCTGCGGCAAACCCCGGGGTACTGCTCAAATCGTCATATCCATTCCGGCGGTAGATCCAATCTACGGCATGAGCGACCTCGTGCTGCAACTTTCTCCGTGGACTGTGCCCGCCAGAATGTGTGGTCCCATCTCTCATGGTGGGCGCCTCTACGACAACAATGTTCGAGGGGATATGGAGACCGGCCACGCCTGCCAGGGCATCCTCCCCATTGGAGCTGAGCGAATGGACGATAAAGAATTGGTAATGATACCTGTCAGACTCCAGATGCGCACGGACTTTGGCAGGCAATGCGTAATAGGCCGAGAGCACGGCCCGGACGAACTGCGGGGAGGCACCAGGTCCAGCCTGGATGAGTGGTGTTTGCCGTATGCGCGTGAGTTGGAATCGAGTGTGCGGGGCGCAGGCGCCAACGAGTACGGCGCTCCCCACGACACCTGCGGCCTCACGGAAAAAAGTGCGCCGGCTCGAAACCAATGGTATTGCGGTGGGCGTTGCAGCCGAGGCCACAGCGGCCGATCGCATGGCACGGGTGCCAGACACCAATGGGCGCGCAATCCCTCGAAACAATCCTGCACGGGTGATGCTCATGTTCTACTCCCTTTCTTCGGTCTTCCGGTACTGCGTACCGGTGCGGGAGGTGTTCCTGAAATTTTGCCAATGCCCATACAACACCCCTATCGTCATTCTGGCGGAAAGGTTGCATCCGACATCAGTCCGAAACAGTCCGAAATCCACTGAAATCGGCGTCTCTATCGCAGGTGCTGAATCGTGTTCACCACCTTGGCCCATTCCTGTTCTGCGGTGGTCGGTGCGAGATGGAGGAAATGGAGACCAGGTACTCCTACGATCTTGCGATCTGGGAGCGGCAACTGCAAGATCTCCGAACCGATCGCTATCAGGGCATAGTAGGCGCGATCGAAAAAGAGGGGATCCTCCGTAATGCAGTCCTCGAAATGGCGATCCCTCAAATGAGACAGGCGTGATAATGCGCCGTGCGTTGTGTCGAAAGCCCTCGAATCCCACTGATGGTCCATCTCTCTGGCGGCCGTGGCGGTCAAGGGACCGAGTTGTGTCCGATCGATGGGCTGTGGTTCCATGTGGCCATCAGCCGCGATCCGATGTCGGACCATATTGCAGGAATCGGCCTCTCCCGCGGTTGCCACAGGGACCATATAGGCCAAGCCAACAAAAGAGACTTGAACGTCTGACGTGCGAATCGTCTCACCCATCAGGGCATTATCGCATGCAACGAACTGGCTTAACTTGGTGGCGAGTCCGGCCAGATCAAAGTGGCACTCCCGCATGAGGTAGAGCTGCCAGATGTTGCATCTGAAGTGGTGGAAGGCCTCCGCCGTATTTTCGACCCCGTGTCTGGATGCTTGGCGAAAAGCTTGCTCAAATGCTGAGTCTGCTCGGGATCCCTCCAATATTGCCATCGCCCTCGCACCAAATTTTTCACGATAGACGGTACGCAGCTTTTCTTTTGTGGGTATTGGCCGAAAGTCACGAAGGCCAAAGAGATCGAGCGCCAGAGAGGCGCCTGTGCCCTGGTCAGAATTTCTTTGACTCTCTGGGGTATTGGGGAAGAGAAAGACGACGGAATATTGTTGGGCCCGTAATGCCCGCGTCAGTTGTGAAAAATAAGGCGAAGTGCCCATGTCGACATCTGCCTGTCGCGCCTCGATGCCAAACCGGCGGACACCGTGATCCGCGTGAAACCGTGCGACCGCCAGGACTTGCGGTATCGACACCGAATCGTCGATGTCATGCCCAAAACCGTACACCACCCGGTGCGGCAGCGAACCACTGCGCTGCGGACGCCAAGTCCCCGGATAGCTGTGCGAGGTCACGTCATAACTGGCCCCCCCGGCGAGGGGTTGTTGCCAAAGCCCGGCCTTAAAGTAGCCGGATGAGCGGGGACGTGCTATGGCCCTCGGTGTTCTCCTCATGAGCCGTTATCGGTGCAGCAAAGGAAAAGTTGCGCTTTTTTCCCAGACTATTGGAGGGGCTCACGTACCCTCCGGCTCCGCCTGCGGGTACTTCCTCGTCCACCCAGCTTCGCTGGGTCCCCGGACTCGGTCGTCGCCACTGACCCCCCAACGGGCTAAGCCCGTTGGGTCCCCCCCCTCTCGCGCGCGGTGCGCGCTGGGCCGTGGGGCCCCGCATATTTTTTGAAGGGTATGTCCGGTCGTTCGTGGTCCCGGACTATGGAGAAAAATATCGATTGCCCGGTGGGTAATCGGCAACATATGGTGCGTTCACTTTTCCTGAGTACATGTATTCTAAGGACCAGAAGTATTTCTCACGTTTCACGAGCATGTTTGTACTCATGAAACGTTGAAATGCTATAGAGGAGGGTTCACGATGTCGCATCCCACCGAGCAGCAATTGGCCCAGATGGCGGGTAAGCTCCGCGCCCACTCCATACGGATGACGACCGCTGCCGGTTCCGGCCACCCGAGCACCTGCTGCTCCATGGCCGAGATCATGGCGGTCCTCTTTTTTGATCAGATGCAATTTGATCCCGCGACGCCATCGGCTCGTGATGTCGACCAGTTCGTCCTCTCGAAGGGCCATGCGGCGCCGATTTTGTGGGCCACCCTTTTTGAGGCCGGTGCGATCACGGACGACCTCATGACGCTGCGGCACTTCGAGAGTACGATTGAGGGGCACCCGACGCCGCGCAATCCGTGGGTACGGATTGCCACGGGGTCGCTGGGGCAGGGGTTGTCGGTGGCCTGTGGCATGGCAACGGCACAGCGGTTCGAGGGGATCAATCAACAAATCTTTGTGGTGATGGGCGATGGGGAAAATGCGGAAGGTGCGATCTGGGAAGCGGCCCAGTTTGCCGGACACCATCGGCTGAATCATCTCTGTGCGATTGTTGATCTCAATCGTCTCGGCCAGAGTGGTCCGAGTTATTTTCAACACGATGCCGAGGGCCTGGCCAAACGGTGGGCAAGTTTTGGCTGGCAGACGCTCGTGGTGGATGGGCATGATGTCGGTGCCTTGCGCCGGGCCTTCCAGGAGGCGCGGCGTAACGAGGCGCAACCGACCGTGTTGATTGCCAAAACCTTCAAGGGGCACGGCGTTCCGTTATTTGAAGATAAGCCGGGTTGGCATGGCAAACCAATCCCTGCCGACAAGGTCGACGAGGCAGTGAAGACGTTGGGAGACATTGACATTGCGCTGAAGCCGGCAGGCGCGTGCGCGAGGGATTGTTCTGCAGCGACCACAGCCCCGAAAATGGCGGAACTCTTGGCGCACCTAGCACCGCTCACGTATACCAAGGGCCAGTCGGTGGCCACGCGAGAGGCCTATGGCAATGCCTTGGTCCGGTTGATCAGGGAACATCCGCGACTGGCGGTCCTCGATGCCGATACCAAAAACTCGACATTTTCGGAAAAAGTGATGACCGTGAATCCGGCGTGCTTCGTGGAATGTTTTATCGCCGAACAGAATATGGTCGGCGTGGGGATGGGGCTTGCGGCCATGGGCTGGACGCCGTGCGTGTCGACGTTCGCGTGTTTCTTCGCACGGGCCTATGATTTTGTCCGCATGGCCGTGATCTCGCGCGTGCCGCATCTCCTCCTGTGCGGCAGTCACGCCGGCGTCTCCATTGGTGAGGACGGGGCCTCGCAGATGGGGCTGGAAGATCTTGCCATGATGCGGGGGTTGGTGGAAAGTACGGTGGTCTATCCGTGCGATGCCGTGAGTACCGAGCGTCTGGTCGAGGCCCTCATGACCACGCCCGGCGTGAGCTACGTGCGGACCTCGCGGCCGAAGACACCGGTGTTGTACGATCTCTCCGAGTCATTCCCCATCGGTGGGTCCAAGGTGCTTCGCACGTCCGCAAAAGATCGCTGCACGATTATCGGCGCGGGCGTCACGGTCCATGAGGCCCTCGCGGCAGCGGAGATGCTGGCGCGGGACGGGATCGCGGTGCGGGTGATCGATGCCTACAGCGTCAAACCGCTCGATGCCGTGACGATTCTCGCCTCGGCGCGGGAAACCGGTGCGGTGGTCACAGTTGAGGATCACAGCCTCTATGGTGGCCTGGGTGGTGCGGTGTGTGAAGTTTTGGCAGGGAGTGTGCCGGTGACACGGCTCGGGATCCGCGAGGTCCCGCGTTCAGGTCGTCCGGAAGAATTGATGGCACACTACGGAATCGATGCCGCCTCGATCTGTCGTACAGTGCGGGAATGTCTGTAGCCCTTCGTTCATCCTGGCAGATACGCGCGCATTCCTCGCGTAAAGGCCTCTTGGACCATACGGAGATCGTCGGGGTTGTCGGTGGCCAGATGAATCCGCTCCCCCGCGCAGGAGATATTGACGGCAACGACCTCTTCACACGGATTGCCTGATCGCGTGTAGATCGTGGCCCGAATGCGCCCACCGTTGTAATCGCGGAATTCGCCAGTGTGGGCAGTATGCTCGGTATCGAGGAGATGCCGTTCGAGGGGAATCCGTGTGTGTCGCAAGGCATACGCCGTGGCACACAACCCGTGGCGTGCTTTTTGAAAGGCCTCTTCTGCCACGCCGGCGTATCGGTCGAGGGTATTCACGCGGCGCCCCTGTTGGAGGCGATATCTCCCGGCGGAGTCTCGACGGTCGTCTGCTGCGAGCGACGTGATGTAGGTGTTTCCTTCGACCGACTTGACCATGGAGCGTTCCTACCTGTGCACTGCGATCAGGCCTACTCGGGGAGGGAGTATCGTGTCAATGGTGCTATGAGTAATAGAGTGCGGCCGCACGTTGTTGGAGAAAGCGTTCGGAAGGAATGCCGGCAAGGGCGCCAAGTGCAGGCCAGCCGACGCCACGTGCCAATGCCTCTCGAACGACTGCCGATCCCGTGAGGAGGTCGATCGCTGGTTTATCCGTCACAAACTCGTAGGGACCTGCATCGAGCCCGTCATGCGGTGGGTTGCCCTCTGGCGTGCGCCAGTGAAAGTGCGGGTTGTGGGCGAGCAGGGCAAGCAGGGCCAGACCGAAAAGATAGGGACGAACGCTCTGTCGATCGGTCACGATCACGTGGAGACCATGGCATTTTATTCCGGCATACTTCCGTGTCGTTGGGACGAATGCTGTCGGCTCGACCTTCAGTCCGGGGAAGTGGCATGCAGTCACGGCCCTCTCCAAGGCGTTGGCATTGATCCACGGGGCCCCAAACAGTGCAAAAGGTGTAGCAGTCCCTCGTCCTTCGGAGATGTTGGTTGCTTCCAGCAGACACAACCCTGGATAGAGAAAGGCCGCATCAATGGATCGCATGTTGGGGGAGGGACTCCGCCATGGCAGGCCCGTGGCCTCCCACGTCATGGTCCGCACCCACCCGGTCATTGGCACTATGGTCACCGCTGCGCCGAGTTGCTGGGTGGTGTTCAGATATCGCGCGAGTTCACCCATGGTCATGCCGTGTCGGACGGGCAGGGGAGAACAACCGACAAATGACGTGAAACCCTTTTCGATCAGGCCCCCCTCGACCTGGACACCGCCCAGCGGGTTGGGGCGATCACAGAGTACCACGGGAATGCCGGCTTTGGCGCAGGCGGCGAGCATGAAGGCCATGGTAGAGACGTACGTGTAATAGCGGGAGCCGATATCTTGCAGGTCAATCACCATCACATCGAGTCCGGCAAGCATCTCGGCCGTGGGGTGGAGCGACGCTGCCGTGGTGCCGTAGAGACTGTGGAGCGGGAGCTGTGTGACAGTCTCCCGCTTTGTTGCGACCGCTTCCATATCCGCGGCCTCCCCACGAAGCCCGTGCTCAGGCCCAAAGAGCGTGGTCAGTCTCCATGGGTGATCTCCCCGGAGGAGATCGACGGCGTGGATCCCCGTCGTGGTGTAACTGGCCGCGTGACAGAGCAGTCCCAGCCGTGTCCCTACGGCCTGCGCTCCCAGGTGTTGCAACAGTTGATCGAGCCCGAGTTGCATACCGCTGCATACGACCGTTGTCTCTTGTGTGTCTAGAGGGAATCTCGTAAGAGAACGTCTCCATGAATGTCGTATTATTCATGTTTCTCACTGTTGTTTGGGGGAGTGCCTATGTGGCGATTCACATGGTCATCCAACACTATCCACCCATCTTTGCTGCGGCCCTGCGGGTTGGTTTGGGACTCCTCATTCTCCTCGGCATTGCATGGCGTGCGATTTTTCGTGCGCGCATCGGCGCGTCTGAGCGATGGTGGGGCCTCCTCACGGGTGTATTGATTATGGGAGTTGCGTGGTCGGCACTTTTTTGGGGGCAACAATATATTGCTCCGGCGATTGCCGCGATTGTCATTGCTGCAACGCCGACGCTGACCGCACTGATGCTCCCCCTGTTTGATCGTGCGGCGATTGTCCGGGGTCGTCAATGGGGCGGTGTCGTGACGGGATTCGTCGGCATCCTCTTCGTCTTCTCGCCACAATGGTTGCAACAACCGACCGGGGAGCTCAAGGGGCTCTCTGCCGTGCTCCTGACTGCGGTGGCCTATGCTGTGGCAACGTGTCTGCTGCAAACACGACTCCATCGTGTGCCGGGGCGCCCCACATTTTTCTGGCAGAGCCTTGGGGCATTGCTCTTTCTCCTGGCCGTCTCCGCAGGCCTTGAGTCGTGGCCACCGCCGAGAACGCTCCTCCAGGTGACAGACGTGAATCTCATTCTCCTCTATCTCGGGCTCTTCCCCTCGACGCTTGCCTTTCTCATCGCCCTCCACTTGATTCGCGTCTGGGGTGGTGTCGCGACCATGAGTGTGACCTTTACCGCGCCGCTGGTGGCATTATTGATCGATGCCGTCTGGTTACGACAAATCCCCGCCTGGCCTGTCTTGATTGGTGCGGTGATTATTTTTTTCGGTACCTATCTTGTGCATGATCCGGCCCGTCGACCACCCATCATCCGGAGGAATGTATGCTCGAATGCATTGTGACACCCAATGCCCCGGCCGCTGTGGGGCCTTACAGCCAGGCAGTGCGTGTCCACCCATGGCTCTTTTGTTCCGGACAGATTGCCATTGACCAAACGACGAATGACGTCAGGCTCTTTGATGGAGACGTGGCGCAGCAGACGGCGCTGGCACTCAAGAATTTGGTGGCCGTGCTTAAGGCCGGTGGTGCGTCGGTCACCGACGTGGTCAAGACGACGGTCTATCTTGTGGATATGGCTGATTTTGCCGCAGTCAATGTCGTTTATGCCCAGGTCTTTGGCCCGCACCGACCAGCGCGGGCCTGTATTGCCGCGGCATCGCTCCCAAAAGGGGTGCGCGTCGAGATCGATGCGGTGGCGGTTATAACGGGTTCTGAGAGCTGATTACGATCGGACCGCCGGAGGCGGTCATTGCCGCATAATCAGCGTGCAGCCACGGGTGCCTGGGAGCGGGACGATGTCGGGTTGTAGAAAATCGATGATGCCGTCGTTGTTCGAATCTTCTTTTTGATCGGCATCGAGGATCCCATCGCCATTGCTGTCGAGGTCGAGGCGATTCGGGAATCCGTCGTTATCCATGTCGTCGTCGCCCTCGACAATATCGGGGATGCCGTCGTTGTCATCATCCGGGTCGCAGGGATCGCCGAGTCCGTCCCCATCGGCATCGTTATGATCGGCATTGAACACCGTGGGGCAGTTGTCGTCCACATCGGCAATGCCATCGCCGTCGGTGTCGGTCGTCTCGTCTTCCGGGTCGCAGGCATCGCCAAGTCCGTCGCCGTCGAGATCGTCCTGGTCGGGATTTTCGACAAATGGACAGTTGTCCGAGCCATTCACAAGACCATCGCCGTCGGTATCGCTGTCGCAGGCATTGCCGATGCCATCCCCATTACTATCTTCCTGGTTCGGGTTGGCCATGGCGGGGCAGTTGTCGAGGGTATCCGGAATCCCGTCACTATCGGCATCGGTCGTTCCATTGCCATTGCTGCCGGCTTCACAGGCATCGCCGACGCCGTCGCCGTCCGCATCTTTCTGGTTGCCATTGTCCACGAGCGGGCAGTTGTCAGCGCCATTCAGGACCCCGTCGCCATCGATGTCGTTGTCGCAGGCCTCGCCGACGCCGTCGCCGTCGAGATCGGCCTGATCCGGATCGCTCACATTGGGACAGAGATCGCAGGCATCGCCAAATCCGTCGTCATCGCTGTTGGATTGATCGATATTGGCCTTGTTGGGACAATTGTCGATAAAATCGGCAACGCTGTCGCCGTCACCGTCTGTCCCAAAATCGCTGCTCTCCAGCGGTTTGATCACGGTCGCAAAGGGCGAGGTATTGCCGTCATTGTCGATCGCGGTCGCGGTGACGGGGAGCGTGGGGTTGAAAGTGGCCATATCCAAATGCGCCACAAAAATGCCATTGTTGATCTGCTGTGAGGAGAGATAATAGGTCTTCCCTTGCGGGACTGCCGCATTCGCGGCATCGGCGCCAAAGATCTCCACCATCGTGACCCCTGGCGTGACCGATCCACTCAACTCCCATGTCGACGAGTTGATCGTACTCGCCGTCAGATTTTTCGGCGCGGCCAATCCCTTGTTTCCGGTATTGTTCGGGCCGAGATAGATGGCCTTGCTCGTCATGTTCACAAAGGTGCTCTTTGAGACCAGATTCCCGTTGCTCCCAAACGTCCCGGAGATCCAGAGTCCGATGTTCGCCGTGTCACATTGGATGGAGCGGATTTCATTGGCGCTCCCGACCACGACCATGGCGGTTTTTCCCGGATGGGTGATCTTGAGATCCTTGACCAGATTTCCGCTCCCCTTCAATCGCAATACGGGGGCATTTGCCGAGGTGATGGCGGTCCCGCTGAGGGTGATCTTTCCACCTCCCACGAGTTCAATCCCGGTGTCGAGTTCAACGGTCTCCGGGACGGTGATAGTCTTGCCATCGAGCGCGCTGCCAAATGTGATGGGCGAACAGCCGGTCTTGGCAATGGCCGGCAGCGATCCGGCGCCGGAACCGTTCGCCAACGTGACCGGCGCACAGGGCTGCGCCTCCAACGTCGGGACGATGGCGAGCGCACCGAGGGTGAGGAGGATTGTGAGTCGGAATGCACGGATCATGGTACGGTCTCCTCACAGGGTAAGACGTAATCGTAGCCACAGTCGTTGGCGACATCGAACCCTTCGACGCCAACGCGGTACGGGCCATTGGCATTGGGTCTGAGGGCAACGATGACCGATGTGCCGTCGGCAAGCTGATGCGACCAGTGCGGAAGCCCGATTATCACGGAGAGGGAAGCGTCATAGGTATACGTCAGTGCAGCGTTCGCGAACCCGGGTCGCGATTTCCCAGTCTCGTTTGTAGTATATGTGAGCTTAATAGGTCCATTCTCCGGGGTATTCAGATCCGTGACCACAAGGGATTCGGTTGCTTCGCCGTCCGTTCCAGCGTTGAGGATAATATTCTTCAGATAGAGGGCAAATGCGACCTCATTCGGATTCTCCACGTAACAGGTGTTGTTCGTCGTGGCACAAAATTTGAGGCCGAGTTGTGTCGTGGCATCGGCCAACGCATCGGCGGCCGCCGCCCCATCCGCATCGCCGACGGTCACGTCGGTACTGGGGGCATCGCCGCCGGCGTCTCCCGCTGCTGCATCGGGCAATTGGCCGCCCGGCGTGGTCGCTGGTTCGGCATCGGCCAGTGCGCTGATATCCCCGCGAATGTCACCGTCAGCTCCTTCACCGTCTCCAAGGCGCCCATCTTCTTCGTCGCCGCCCACTACCACATCGGCGCCGCATGCCACGACAAAGAGCGTTGCGGCAAGCCCAAGTACGCGTCCTGCCGTCCCTGCTCCGTCACTATTTGATGACGGAGCGCCAGCACCACCGGCACTCCCGCCACGTGCTGGACCGCGGCTGTTGTCGCGGCCATTGATGCGAGACACTTGTGCAGTTTGGGGACCGACTTGGAAAAAAGACGCCCTGTATCCTCTATCGTGTGTTCTTCCCGACATGCCAACACCTCGAGAAGGCACCTGTGTTGACAAACGTACTACTCTGGGGCCAATGGAATTCACCATACCGTGCCCAATCCTTTCCTCCCCCAGAGGTGTATTGTGCGTATCCGGTTAGTCAAAACCGGTAGATGATGCAAGAAGAAATTCTCCGACATAGATCTCGGCATTCGATTTGAATAATTAATGAATAATTTCAGTAAGTTATGTGGTTATTCCAATTTGTGCTGGCTCGTGGTGATCTCTTTGGCATCTTGTGGACAGACCCCATGTTGTGTGGTCACTGTGGTCGCGATTCCACCACGGATATTGAACCGGAGGGTGATACGCATCCAGTGCGGCGAGAGCTGCTGTACAAGATCGTTCAAAATCTGGTTGCAGACGGCCTCATGGAATACCCCACGCGTTCGATATCCCCAAAGATAGCGTTTGAGGGATCTGAGTTCAACGCAGCGTTGATCGGGAACATACTGGAGCCGCACCGTGGCAAAATCCGGTTGGCCCGTACGCGGACAGAGGCAGGTGAATTCGGTCGTCTCACACGAAATCACATAGGGGCGTTCTAGCTGTGGGTTGACAAATGTCTCAATGACAGCGTTTCCGCGTCCTTCCATTGTGTGTACCTCCGGACTTCCAGGGCCATCGATTCCCAAGTCACTCGAATCAGCTCCCCGTCAGGGTTCAATGCCGAATCGATGAGTGTTAATGCCAGCTTCCGCCTCTTTTTGACAAGGACTGCCATGCCACCGACCGTCTGCATCAGATGGTGTATGGACCATGGGGAGCTTTCGGTTGCCCAATAGACTTGCACGGCTGCAATGACCTGTACAAAATGGCGATCAAATGCCTCTTGCGACACCTCATCCCACCGGTCAAACTGTGCGAGTCGCAGGCTATGCGTGATGAGGAGCAAGGTCAGCGTTTCAGCGGCGGGGAGTGGGGTGACGCCATCGATCCAGGAATCGGAGTTCAAGGTATAAAAGGCGCCAACATGACGCAGATCGCGCGGCATCATCGGTATGAGCCATGATTTTTTTTGCCGTGGGGTTTCGATCAGCTGGACCATGGCGTGAACGCCAGGCCACGACTGTATCGCAGGCATCTCTCGGCGGTACTCGGAAGGGACTGTCCCGAGCAATTGTTGCGGAATATGGTCCACCAACCGAGAAATGACTCCTTTCTTGGGAATGCGTGCGATGGGGATAGCGTCATACTTCATTCCCATGTCGATCCAACTTGCCGCTTGACCAATGCGCTGCACGACATTGTCCCACGCTCCCTGGCCAGACGTAAAAAATGATTGGACACGCCCTGGGTCGGTGTCGAGGATGGTCTGAAGTTGTTCCTGCACGATGCGCAGGAGAAGCCATGCGACCTCAGTTTCGAGGAGATCTCGCAATAATGGGATGCGTGGCTCATTGGGGTCTGTTTCGATGAGATCTGTGTACAAGTCGTATAACTGTCTTCCTACGCGTCCCACGTAGAGATGTGAAAAAAAATGGACGCTTGCGATGAATAGATCTTCCCGTCGGCGTCGCTGCAGATATGGCTTCGATGTCATCGAGGAGCGGAAGCGATGTTCTCTATGCGGTTCACCGATGGTCTCATCTCGTATTGCCCCAAGCCCATAACCGACAAGGCCAAGAAGGTTATTGTATATTGCCTTCAGCGGTTCCCTGGGGAGTACGGGAGGGGATCTTCGGCGCCCTGTCAAAGAGCGAGGCTCCGACCACTCCCGTTGAGGGAGAAATCCATCAAAAAACGGACGATGCTCTGGTCCTCTGCGAACGAATGTTGGAGTTCGCTTTGCGGCGTAGGGTGTCAATCCCGGTCCTCTATTGTTGAAGCCACCGGCTTCAGCACCCGGTACGTGAAGAGATTTCCGTATCATCGATTCATCGCAATCTGACAACAGTGACCTAGTATAATCCGACGTTGCTAAAAAAATAACGTACCGTCAAGAACTCTTCTCAAAATGAGGAATGTCTATTACAGGGGCTCTCGTACCCTGCGGCTCCGCCTCCGGGTACTTCCTCGTCCACCCAGCTTCGCTGGGTTCCCGGACTCGGTCGTCGCCACACCCCCCTCCACCGGCAAAGCCGGGCCAAGGCCCAGCTCCGCTGGGCCGCGAAGCAGAGTCGAAGACTGTGCGGAGTGTGATGGAGCCTCCCCTTCACGCTCGCCGTGCTTGCTGGATAGCTTCCCACGGACGACGCGCTTGCCCGTGGGAAACTATGGAAGATCCTAGGCGGATATGGTGCATTCACTTTTCCTGAGTACATGCGTCTTACAGTACCATAAGTATTTCTCACGTGTAATGAGCACATGTGTACTCATTAAATGTTTAAGATCGAATCGCCCCAGTAATCGACACGGGCCCGTTTGCTACGGGGCATCTTGACTCCTTCAAAACGGATCAGACGGCTGGCGTTCAGCCGTGCAATGCCTTCCGCCTCTTGGCCCTGGATCGTGTAAAACTCTGGCAGGCCAAAGCCGGGGCGGCTCACATCCTTGATCAGGCTTTGCGAATCCGGCTGGAGTTGGAAGCGATCCAGCATGGCAATGTACTCAAGACTTCTGAATTTCGCGAGGTCGAGTTCCGCTTCGGGATCGGCATCCTTC
>JACPFF010000004.1 GCA_016183065.1 Deltaproteobacteria bacterium
AGAGAGGACTCATTCATGGATCACCAAATTCCGGAGGCTTTTGATTCGATGGGAGAAGAAGGCGGAAAACTATTTGGCCCTGCTGCAGTTCGCTGCATCTCACATCGTTTTCAAAATGTCAGGGGTTTTGGGATAGGCTCTTATGCGATGGTTTGACCCACGGATGTTGGCTGAGTCAGGCCAAGAATTGGTGGATAAGAATATTCCTGAATCGACCTGGCGACTGGATGAGTCGTCACCCACCTCAAAGCCTGCGGCGTGAAGAAGGTGCTCGTCGCCAGCGGTGAATCGGCCCGTGCGCTCATGAGCGATCCCCAGTGCGCACTCGCTGATGGGGTCATTCCGATGATGATTCCGCAGAAGTTACCCGCCGAATCAATTGGAGTTTTGCTACCTCTAGCGGCGGGCACGCCCTGGTTTGACCATAGCCGGAGTGTGACAGCGCCACTATTACAGGGGCTCACGTCCCCTCCGGCTCACGCCTCCGGGGACTTCCTCGTCCACCCAGTTTCGCCCCGGTCCCCGGACTCGGTCGTCGCCACACCCCCCTCCAGCGGCACAGCCGGGTCAAGGCCCAGCTCTGCTGGGCCGCAAAGCAAAGTCGAAGACTGTGCGGAGTATGATGGAGCCTCCCCCTTGAGCGCCGCAGTGCGGCTGGGCGGTTGGGCGGTTGGGCCCAGGACATCAGTCCGGGGGAGTGTCGTGCTCAGGCGGAGCCTTCCCCCAGGGTGCCACGGGCGTGATCCACTTGGGCTCCACACATGGTGGTACGTACGTCGCAATATGCGCGAACACTTCATCGAGAGCCGTTGTGACAAAAAAGAGTTCCCGTGCCGACGATGTGAGAAAATGGCGTTCGACCATGTGATCAAACAATTCCAGAAGGGGCCGGTAGAAGTGGTCAATATCGAGAAAGACGATCGGTCGGGTATGATAGTGTAACTGCTTGAGCGTGATGATCTCGATCACCTCTTCGAGCGTGCCAATCCCGCCGGGGAGGGCGATGAAGGCATCGGCCCGCTGGTCCATGATCCCCTTCCGTTCGCGCAGGTCTTTGGTGACAATCAACTCGTCGGCCTGTTCGTAACAGACGCCGGCATGACGTAACGCCTCGGGAATGACGGCCACCACCCGGCCACCATGCATATGGACGGCCGTGGCCACGGCCCCCATGAGCCCGACGTTGCCGCCGCCGTAAATGAGGGTGTCTCGCGCCCGGCCAATGGCGGTGCCCAGCGCGATCGCTGCATCAAAGAAATGCGGCTCAATACTGTTGCTCGACGAGCAGAAGAGAGAGAGCTGACGATTCACAATGCCCTACGATGGTCAATGGATTGCAGCTCGGCGATGGCGCGGTCATGCAGATCGAGCCGTTCGGTGTGCCACCCGATTTTTTCTCCCAGCCGTTGCTCCATGGCGGACATCTCACTCTTCAACTCCGTCCGGACACTGGCAATCTCCGCTTTCAGCTCCGTGCGGACGTTGGTAATCTCTGTGGTCAAATCCGTTCGGACACTGGCAATCTCTGTGGTCAAATCCGTTCGGACACTGGCAATCTCTGTGGTCAAATCCGTCCGGACACTGGCAATCTCTGTGGTCAAATCCGTCCGGACGGTCTCCAGTCGATCGCGCGTATCACGCACGGCGAACTGGGTCATCCGGATCTCTCCGAGCAGCTCTGTACGTGTCTCGCGGATCTGTCGTTCGAGCTCCGTGCGCATGGTCATCATCCCTTCGGCCAATATCTCCACTTTGGTGCCGAAGTCCTCCGCCAAAATCCCAAGATATCGCTTGATTTCCTCTGTCGGACTCTCCATCCCTTCTTCCAAACCTTTCTCCCCCACGTGGTCTCTCTATGCGGTGAATTGCCGGGGTCGGCAAGTGAAAAACAGAACCCCCTGCGGACCACGTGTCATCCGTGTCTTAAGCCATCCCTTCCGCGCGAAGCTTGTGCCAGAAAGCGCCTTGTGAGGAAGAGCCATTGCCCTTTTTTTCCGCTTCTGATAGGGACCGCAGGATTTTCATCAAGGAGTGAGGCATGCTATTTGATCCGATTATCGGGCTCTTCTCGACAGACATGGCAGTAGATTTGGGCACGGCCAATACGCTGGTCTATATCCGGGGCAAAGGGATCACGGCATCCGAGCCGTCGGTGGTGGCGGTTCACAAGGACGATCGGTCGGTGCGCAAGGTCGTCGCCGTGGGGCGGGAAGCCAAGGAGATGCTGGGGCGGACGCCGATGAATATCGAGGCCATTCGTCCCTTGAAAGATGGTGTGATTGCCGATTTTGAAGTCACCGAGGCCATGTTTCGCTATTTCATGCAGAAAGCGCATAATCGCAAGACGCTCATTCGTCCGCGGGTGATCGTCTGCGTTCCCTATGGCGTCACCCCCGTGGAACGTCGCGCCGTGCGCGAGTCGGCGGAATCTGCGGGTGCCCGGCAGGTCTTTCTCATCGAGGAGCCCATGGCCGCGGCCATCGGCGCCGGCCTCGAAATCATGGAGCCGTGCGGGAACATGATTGTCGATATCGGGGGCGGGACCACGGAAGTGGCGGTCATTTCGCTCGGCGGTATTGTCTTTAGTCGGTCGATTCGGGTGGCCGGTGACCGGCTCGATGAAGCCGTGGCGCATTATCTCAAACGGAAATATAACATGCTCATCGGCGAACGGACCGCGGAGATGGTCAAAATGCAGATTGGCACCGCCTATCCCGATGGGGAGCTGCTGACGATGGCCGTGAAGGGGCGGGATCTGGTGGCGGGCATCCCGCGCACGTTTGAAGTGACCTCCGAGGAGATTCGCGAAGCGATCTTGGAGCCGATCATGGCCATTGTCGAGGCCGTGAAATATACGCTCGAACGGACGCCGCCTGAGCTGGCTGCCGACATCGTCGATCGGGGTATTGTCCTCTCCGGAGGTGGTGCACTCCTGCGAAATCTCGATCGGCTCATTGCAGAGGAAACGGGTCTCCCGGTGCGCGTGGCGGAAGATCCGCTGACCAGTGTCGTTTTGGGCTCCGGCAAGGCCTTGGAAGATCTGGATCGGTATCGGCGTGTGACGATTTCATGACCTGACCAGCAGACGCTCTGAGCAGCGCGATCGCATGTTACCACTGCATACAGAAGAGACGCAGACGTCCTGGCGGTCCCCATATGTCTGGGGGCTCGTGGTCGCGGTCATCGTCATCGGACTGGTCGTTGCCACCGAACCGCCCCACCGCGTGCCGTGGTTTCAGCGTGGCGTCTTGGCCGTCACAACCCCGATGGCCACTGTGGCCACGGCCACGCGGCGCTGGTTCCACCGCTGGTGGCAGGGCGATGCGTCCCGTCGCCTCGAAGCGCTGGAGCAACAACTCCGGATACAGGACGCCGCGCTCATTGCCGCAGAGCAGTGGCGCCGGGAGCGCGACGAATTGCGCGCCCTGCTGTCGCTCAGTGATGCCACATCAGCGCCCCGTTTGGGCGCGGAGGTCATTCACCGTGATTTGTCTGCACCGTATCAGACCGCAATGATCAACCGTGGCCGTGCGGACGGCGTGGAACCGGGCATGATTGCCGTGGCGGGTGGTGGTTTGGCAGGGCGTGTGGAACGTGTGGCACCGCATCATGCCGTGATTTTGCTCCTCAACGATCCGACGCACGCCGTCGATGTCCTGGTGCAGGGGACGCATCGCCGGGGCATCCTGATGGGCGCAGGTGATCGGGGAGATGGTCCTGCGCATGGAGCTGCCACGGTGATCTCCTATCTTGTGGGGGAGGGAGCGATCGCCATTGGGAGTGGCGTGGTCACCTCCGGTCTCGATGGGCGATATCCCGCCGGGATTCCCGTGGGGCGCGTGATGACGGTGATGACCACTGATGACGGTGTCGAGCGTTCAGCGGTCGTGGTGCCATTCGTCGAGATGCACCGACTCGACAGGGTCGGCTTACTCCCCCCGCTCGCCACGGCGGAACACCTCTTCCATGAAGGGGAACCGTGATTGCCACTCTCCGTGTCATCCTGGTTGCGGGCCTGCTCTGGTGGTTGGAACTCTTCATTCCACTGCCGATCATCCCGTGGTATCTGCTTCTCCTCCTGGTGACGCTGTCGCACCTCCCTCCAGGTGTCGCGCTCTCTCTCGCTGTGCTGTTGGGGGGGATTGCCGAGGCCATACACGTCCGTGAGCCTGGGTCGTTGATCAGTGTTTCTCTCGCGGTCGTGGTGCTGGCCCGATTGGTGCGGCAATACCTGATCGCCGATACCTGGAAGACGCGGTTGCCGCTTGTGATGGTCGTGACCTGTTTCGCCATCTGGCTCGAGACCTTTCTCTATCATCCCCCCAGTGCCACGATAGCGGGGTTGTTTGGGTCGGCGCATCGCGTGTTTCCCTGGGTCTGCACGCTCCTCGCGGCCATTGGTCTGGCAGATTCATTCGATGAGTGGGTCCGGCGGCCGCTCGTGCGACGTGCGCGAGGGCTCCTATGACCCTGGAGAGGCACTTTCAGGACGATTTGGCCCCGCGCGTCACGATCGTGGCCGTCGCGATCGGCTGTTTTTTTGCGCTCCTCGCCGTCCGGCTCTTTTATCTCCAGATTGTCCAGCGTGAGGTCTATGCGAGTTTTGCGGGATCCCGCGGCATTCGCACGGAGCGGATTCGGCCCGAACGCGGGATGGTGATCGATCGGTCAGGGCGCCACCTGATGTGGAACAATGCTTCGTTCGCCATCGTCGCTGTTCCCCAATATCTTGGCGATGCGGCCATGGTGAGTCATTCGGTGGCCTCGCTTCTGGAGATCGATACCGCACAGATTGCACAACGATTGAAGCGCCACGCGCAGCAACCGAGATATCGCTCCATTCCACTGGTCTTCCCGGCCTCACACGATGCCATTGCCCGATTACTTGCCTGGCAAACGCCGTGGCATCGCGCAGATGCCGTCTACGACCTCCGTGGGGTGACCGTGGAAAAGACCTACACCCGCGAATACCGCGACGGCACGCTGGCCCCTCATCTGCTCGGATATGTGAAGGAGATCGATGCCGCCGAATTGGAACGGTCTGCCGCACAATATCCGGGTCAATATGTTCGCGGCGATGATATTGGTGCCACCGGGATTGAGGGCGCATGGGATCCCGTGCTCCGCGGAACTCCCGGATATCGCGAACGGCTGGTCGATGCCCGTGGTTATGAAATTACGTCGCCTCCCTGGTTTTCCCTCCACACCGAGCAGGCGATGCCGGGAGCGACACTGCAATTGGCGATCGACCTGCCACTGCAGGAGGCCGCCCATCGGGCCCTGGGCGAGCAACATGGCGCCGTGGTCGCCATCGAACCGAAGACGGGTGCCATCCTGGCCATGGTCAGTCATCCGGGGTTTGATCTCGCGCGTCTGCAACAGGAAGACCGGCAGGCCTATTGGCGGACCTTGACGAGCGATGTGACGAAGCCGCTCTATCATCGGGCAGTCTTGGGAACCTATCCGCCGGGATCGATCTACAAAATGGTCGTCGCCATGGCAGCGCTCTCCGAGGGGGTGGTGACACCACAGGAGCGCGTTACCTGCCGGGGGGCGCTCCATTATGGGGGACGGTCCTTTCGCTGTTGGCGCCGCGGGGGACATGGGGCGGTCGATCTCCGTCATGCCATTGCCGGGTCGTGCGATGTTTTTTTTTACACCATGGGCCTGCGGCTCGGCCCGGATCGACTTGCCAAGTATGCTCGACGTTTTGGACTCGGTCTGCCAACCGGCATCGATCTGCCGCATGAATCGAGCGGCCTGATTCCAACCACGGCGTGGAAGGAACGCGTTCGGCATGAACCATGGCAGGGCGGGGAGACACTCTCCATCGCCATTGGCCAGGGATATGATACGATCACGCCGATCCAGGCCGCGGTCATGGTCTCGGCCATTGCCAACGGCGGTCATCGTGTTGTCCCCTATATCGTCGAACGGGCCGTGACCGCCCGCGCCGTGTCACCGATCAACGGATGGCGCGTGGTGCGACAGCATCTCCCTCTCCTTCGTCCAGCGTATGTCCAGCAGATTCACGAAGGCCTCATCGATGTGGTCAATGCCCCGTACGGCACGGCGCGGCGTCTGGTCGCCCTCAAGCGCAAGATCGCGGGAAAGACGGGGACGGCGCAGGTCGTGAGTCTTTTGCGGGCGCAGGGGATTCGGAGCCATCATGATCATGCCTGGTTTGTCGCCTATGCCCCCTACGATGACCCGAAAATTGCCGTGGCCGTCCTTGTCGAACATGGCGGATCCGGGAGTCGCACGGCCTCGCCGATTGCCGGTGCCGTGATTGCGGCCTATCTGGAGGGACAACCGTGAATGGTCTGCCGTTTGAAGAACGGATGTTGTTCGGGACGATGGTGCTCTTGGTGCTGATCGGTCTCAGCAATCTCTACAGTGCCCTCCATCTCTGGGGCGGCGGTGGCCATATGGCGCTCTTTTGGTTGCAGCTGGCATGGATTGCGGTTGGCAGCGGCATCGGTTGGTTACTCGGGCACTATGACTATCGTCTCCTCCATCGCTCCTGCGGACGCTGGCATCTCATAGCCACGACGTTGCTGGTCCTCGTCTTGTTCGTGGGTCGCGATATCAGCGGCCATCGAAGCTGGTTTGCCATTGGGGGGTTCGGGATTCAGCCGTCGGAGTTTGTCAAGATCACCACGATTTTTGTCCTCGCGAGATTCTTTACTGATCACCTTCAACCGCACGGTTTTGGTCTGCGCGATCTGTGGGAGCCCCTCGTTGCCGCAGGCGGTCCGGCCCTCCTGATTCTGCTGCAGGGGGATCTGGGGACGACCCTCTTTATGCTTTTGGTGACGGCCTCGATGATCCTCTTTGCCAAACTGCGGCGCGGGACCTTCATCCTTTTTCTGGTCGTTTTTCTCACGGGGGGTGGTTTTGCGTATCAGAAGGTCTTGACCCCGGCGCAACGCGGGCGCATTGTCACCTTTCTCAATCCCGAGGAGGATCCCCAGGGCCGCGGATATCATCTCCTCCAATCGAAAATCGCGGTCGGTTCCGGGGGGTGGTTGGGGCGTGGTTATTTAAAGGGACAAGTGAATAAACTTCGATATCTTCCTGAAAAACATACTGATTTTATATTTCCAGTCCTGGCTGAAGAATGGGGATTTTTTGGAAGTCTTTTCACCATCGTCCTCTTTTTTACGCTCATCACCTTGGGGCTCACCGTGGCCAGACAGGCCCGGGATCGTTTTGGGGGCCTCCTCGCCATGGGAATGACCTTTTGGCTCTTCTGGCAGGTGGCGATCAATCTCGGCGGTGTGTTGGGACTCATGCCGCTCACGGGCGTGACCCTGCCGTTCTTAAGCTACGGCGGTTCCAGTATGGTCGTTGCCTTTGTCGCCATGGGATTGCTGATCAGTATCTCCCGGCGCCGGTTTCTCTTTTGAGCTGGCGAGAGAGGATTACGCGAACATGGCGGCGATCTGCTGTTTGGGGACTGCTCCGACCTGTTGTTGGACGATCTGGCCGCCTTTAAAGAAGAGGAGGGCTGGAATGCCGCGGACGCCATAGCGTGCCGCGAGATTGGGATTGTCGTCGACATTGACCTTGGCAAACTTGACCTTCCCCGCATGTTCCTCTGCCAGGGCATCGATAACCGGCGCAATCTGTTTGCACGGCCCACACCACGGGGCCCAGAAATCGACTAACACAGGCGTTGCGGATTGGATCACTTCTTGATCGAAATTTGATTCGCTTACTGTCACAATGTCACTCACGGGTGTTCCTCCTTTGGTTCGGCGTCAAATTGATAGACGGTCTCGCCGGGTCTGACATATCCCAATTCCTTCCGCAAGAGGATCTCGAGGTATCCCGGATCTTGCAGACGCCCTGTTTCCTCATGCAATGCCTCCAGCCGGTGCGTCAAGGCCTGTTCGGTCTGTAACATTGATTGTTTGGTGCCGCGCAGGCGGCGGAGGGTCAGGAGACCCTGATCGCCGAAGATGATGTACCATCCAAAGAGGGCCATGAGCGCGAGCGCGGCCAACGGGATAGGGTTGATCCATTCGCGCCACGATCGGAGCAGGCCCCAGGGGCATATGTATCGTCGCCACTGCATGCGCACTATAACAATGACTCTTGGTTCATCTGCAGGGGAACGGGATGACCAAAATGTTCATAGGTTTTCGACGTGACCACGCGTCCGCGGGAGGTCCGCGCCAGATATCCGGCTTGAATCAGAAACGGTTCATACACCTCTTCCACGGTGTCGCGTTCTTCACTTACGGCCGTGGCAATGGTATCGACGCCGACCGGACCGCCGTGAAATTTTTCGAGAATCGTCAGCAAAATTTTCCGATCCATGTCGTCGAAACCGGCCTGATCGACGGCCAAAAGATCGAGGGCACGGAGGGCGGTCTCCTCCCCGATGGTCCCATCGGCGCGCACCTGGGCAAAATCGCGGATACGGCGGAGGAGGCGGTTCGCAATGCGTGGAGTGCCGCGCGAGCGCCGCGAGACTTCCAGTGCCGCGGGTTCGCTGATCTGTACCTGCAGGATCGATGCTGCGCGCCGCACAATATCGGCGAGTTCTGTGGCCTGGTAAAATTCGAGGCGACCGACAATCCCGAACCGGTCACGCAGCGGCGCACTCAACAAACCGGCCCGTGTTGTCGCGCCGATCAACGTGAATGGCGGAAGATCAATCCGCACGGTTTTGGCCGCCGGACCCTGGCCGATCACGAGATCGAGGCGGAAATCTTCCATGGCCGGATAGAGGATTTCTTCGACAATCCGCGGGAGGCGGTGGATTTCGTCAATGAACAAGATCTGGCGCGGCTCCAGATTCGTGAGAATCGCCGCCAAATCGCCCGCCCGCTCCAGCGTCGGGCCGGAGGTGATTTGCATCGGCACCTGCAGGCTGGCGGCAATGATATGCGCGAGCGTGGTCTTCCCGAGTCCGGGCGGACCGCAGAAGAGGGCATGATCGAGCGCCTCGCCGCGACTGCACGCCGCCTCGATAAAGATCTGGAGGCTCTCCTTGAGTGGGGTCTGTCCGGTAAATTCGTCGAAGTGTCGCGGACGTAATGACCCATCAAACTGTTGATCATCACTCTCGAGTTGCATGAGGTCGTGCGATGTCATGGCTGTGCCAATACCTTCAATGCCTCGCGAATCACGATCCCGAGGGTCTGTGCTTCTTCCACGGGGATCTGTCGCAAGGCCTCCATGGCCGTCTGTTGTGGATAGCCAAGATTGACCAAGGCCGACAAGGCATCCTGATGGATCGCACCCTTCATGGTCCCGCCCGCGGGGAATTGCAAGAGCTTTGCATGATCTTTCAGCAATCGATCCCGCAGGTCGATAATAATCCGTTCCGCGGTTTTTTTGCCAATGCCGGGAATGGCAGAAAGTTGCGCCGCATCTTCGACCGCCACGGCCTGGACAAGATCGGCCGGGGCAAGGCCCGAGAGAATGGCGAGGGCAGTGCGTGGTCCGATGCCCGAGACGCTCAAGAGTCGTCGAAAGAGGGCCCGTTCCTCCCCGGTCGAAAATCCGTAGAGCGTGAGCTGATCTTCCCGCACATGTGTATGGATGTGGAGCGTAACCGTCGTCCCCAAGTGCGGGAGTTGACTCGCCGTGCGCTGGGAGATCAGAACTTCATATCCGATACCATGGACATCAAGGATGAGGTTCTCCGGGGTGATCGCGGCGATCGTGCCGCGCAAGAGCGCAATCATGGGCAACATTGTACGAGGGGGGCGGGAGGAGGGCAATAGCAATCGCGCGGGCGATGCGTTTCTTCGGACTTGAAAGGGGGGCGGTGAAAAGTGTATACTATTCGATGAGTTGCGAGGTCCCGATGCGGCAGCGGCTGCAAAGATTGCACAGACAAGGGTTTACCATGGTCGAGGTCATTTTGACGATCGTGGTCTTGGGCATCCTGGCCACAGTCGCCCTCCCCAATTTTGTCGCCGTGAGCGATGAGGCGCAAGAGGCCGCGCGCGATAACGTCGTGGCAGTGGTCCAGACGTCGATCGATCTCTGGAGAGTGGAGGATATTGTCTCCAATGGACCGCCGGGGAACTACCCCGCGGGGCTCGACGCCCAGCCAGACAATACCGTGTGTGGGCCGGCCACTCCCTGCTTTGGGACCGTCCTCATGTCGCCCGTGACCGATGGTCGCTGGAGCAAACAGTCGGCGACGCAATATCGCTATACCGGTGGCAACGGATCGGTCGATTTTACCTACAGCGCAGTCAATGGGACGTTCGGCCCGTAGTGGGTCCCACGGCCCAGCCGCACTGCGGTGCTCAAGGGGGTGTGGCGACGACCGAGTCCGGGGACCCAGCGCGGCTGGGTGGACGAGGAAGCCCCCAGCGCGCCCCGCGCGCGAGAGGGGGGGACCCAACGGGCTTTGCCCGTTGGGGGGTCAGTGGCGACGACCGAGTCCGGGGACCCAGCGCAGCTGGATGGACGAGGAAGTACCCGAAGGCGGAGCCGCAGGGTACGTGAGCCCCTCCAATAGTCGCGTGAAATTTTCTCTGACTTGCCTTTCGTGGAGAGTCCGTCTACAGCCGTGCACAAAAGGAGATCGCATGCATCCATTACCGCATCGTTATCATGTGGCGCTGACCTATCGCGGCGACAAGACCGGGGCACTGACGACCGACGGACAGCCGACCATCGGGTTCTCTGCGCCCAAGGAGTTTGACGGACCAGGGAGTGGGTGGAGTCCGGAGACCCTGTTGCTCAATGCCGTGGCCGCCTGTGTCACACTGACATTTGGGGCCATCGCCGCCATGATGCAGGTCGAATATCGGGACCTGACAATCGAAGCGACCGGTACGGTGGATAAAATAGAGGGTGGCAAGCAGATGCACTTTTCAGAGATCACCCTGCGACCGACACTGCGGCTCGCAAACCCCGCGGACGAGAGCAAGCTGCCGAAGATGTGGGAAAGCACCGAGAAGCACTGCCTCGTCTCGAACTCGCTCAAGACACCGGTTCATATTGCAGCACCGACCTTGCGATAAGAGGCTCCGCGCGCATTTGAGCGGATCAATGTCGTGTTTGAAGAGCGATTCCTCAAAGAAAGTGCGGAACGGGACGATGTATCGCCGTCAATGAAGGGACGCGACCTGATCCGCGAAGTCCTCGAAATCCACGAGGACATCTATTGGAATCGCGAAGGGACGGCACGACGTCAGTGCTGGAAATTTTCGATGTGAATCTTGTGCAACCGACTGGGCATTCCACAGAACCGTGGTAAGGCATCCATATGTGCGTCCACCTCAGCCGATCCAAGGATCGGGAAGGGATCTGCAACTTGGTCCAGTCATAAATCCCGATGGGGAATGTTGAAACCGAGTGGGGGGTGCATGGGGCGTTGTCCCATACCGCCATGCGTAGGAGACTTGCACTTGGGCAGGGCCTATGCTACGGGAGCGACCGTTTTTGCAACACGACAACATGTCCCCATCGTCTAGCCCGCGCCCGAGCCCGGGTGCCCACCCGGAGGGTGGGCGGGCGAGGAAGTCCCCGAAGGTGTGAGCCGGAGGGGAGTCCAGACAGGTGGGGTGAGTGCAGGAGCGATGAAAATCGTCCCCATCGTCTAGCCCGGTCCAGGACATCGCCCTTTCACGGCGGTAACAGGGGTTCGAATCCCCTTGGGGACGCATCAAAGAAGCCCTTGATTTTCAAGGGCTTCTTTTTTTTGAGGTGATCACTAGTCGTACCCTTTGTTTGTTTCTTGTTCTTTTTCTGCGCTTTTGATGCGCGATTTTTTGCTTCTAAAGTGTTCATGTCCTCCGCGAATATTTCAGCAACAAGTAGGCAAGTATCGCGGAATTTGAAAAGGAGAAAGCAAAATGCGCCCAAGCCGAAAGCTCTTTCGCTCAAAATGCGAGAAATGAGTTTGTGGAGATAGAAACAAAACTTGATCGTTTGCTCGACTTACAACTAGACGGTAGTTTGTCGCAAACTGAATATGCCACCAAAAAGAACAAGCTCATTCTCGCTAAAAAGGATTTGGAGGAAAAAATTCACCTTTTTGAGCGAAAGAGCAATAATCGGTTCGAACTTATAATTGCCTTTCTAAAAGAGGCCAACCAAGCCGAAAATATCGCTGTACAAGAAAATCCCGAAGGGATTCGGGATTTTCTCAAAAAGATTGGTTCGAACTTCCAAATCCAAAACCAAAACATTTTCTTTTCGCCACGCGGAGCGTGGCAAATCGTTGCAAAATCAGCCTTTTCAGCCTCGCCCGCAGGCGAGGCGACCGCACCGCAGGTGCGTAAAACTTCCGAAAACTCTGAAATTGTAAATTGGCGGAGAGGGAGGGATTCGAACCCCCGGTACCGGTAAAGGTACAACGGTTTTCAAGACCGCCGCTTTCGACCACTCAGCCACCTCTCCGATGAGCGAATGGACCATACTCGGAGACGAGGTGTCGTTGCAAGGCCGCCTTTTGGTAACACCGGTAACGGCGCGATTGTGATCTTGCCGGGCCATGGCATCCTGTTATAGGGATTCTGCACGCCGGGGGATATACAACAGGAGGGGCGAGCGATGGCGGATTTCACGGAGTTGGTTGGGCGGTGTTTCCCATCAGCATGGGTGACTCCGGGTGCCATGCGTGTGAATGGCACGTGTCGTGACGGTGTGGCGATTGATCACGATCGAAATCAGACCATCGATCTCTTTGGCATGAGCCATCCGGACGATGCGACGAGCGTTGTGGTGACACCATGGCCACGACGCGCCAAATGGGCGCCTCATGGTACCTGTACCGTCCCCCCTCCGGCGGCCACACCGGCGCAACAGCCGTCGACGTCTCAACCGCAGGCGCATGCACAACAATCGCAACCGCTCCCTTCCCCGCCGGTCCCGATCGGGCTTCCGCCATATGCGGACCGATCGACCTGTGAGATTCCGTCTTTATGATACACCACTGCCAACCACGTGTGGAGAGACGCCGGTGTTCATCGATGCGACCATCACGCCGGCAGAGCGGACGGCCCTTGCCGTGGCGTTCCAACGTGCGTTGGACGGATCGGACGAGATGTTCGACATCGTCGATGCGGGGGTGATTACGCGTGAAGATCTTGAGGCGGTTGCGCCACAACTCCAAGTGGCTGGAGCGTACACGAGTCGCGCATTGCTCTGTAGTCTCCACCGATTTATTGGTGGCGATGGTGTCCTCCATCCTGACGATCTGGCGAATGTCGTGCGGCGTTTGGGGTCCCGCGTCTGGCCGGTGATGCATCCCGGTGTGCATCCCGCGCAATCCGCGCTGGTGTTCAGCGCCGATCTGATGCCAGATGATCGTCAAAAGATTGTCTCTGTCTTGGAGAAGACGTTTGGCCAGGGCCCCAATTATCGGTCGATGATTGATAGTGGTCGGATCACGGCCACGACACTCGGTCCTCTTGTTGCGGCACGCCTGCAGACGTTGTCAACACAACAGCAGAAACGGACACGCGTCGGAACAACAATGCCTCCTCTCCAGGTCGATCTGCTCCTTGGCGGATTGAACCGAACGATCGGTTATGATGGGACGGTTGACCCGGTGGATGTCGATCCATTCGTGGGGACCTGTACAATGCTGGTCAGCCCATTTCTCGAAGATCTTGCGGATGGTCGTTCGGAGTTTGATCTTGGTCAGCCAACATTTGTTGGTGATGAGGATGGTACCTATGTGGGGCGGTTCAGCGGTGGTACCGCGCATTATTGGATGAGTGAGACGCCGTTTTTTACGGACACGGGATTTGGAGATGCATGGGCGGCACTGTTCGACAGTGCGGCGGGTGTGGAACAACTGAACACAAGGGCGGTCTCCTTCGACATGGCAACACGGCGTTTGACATTGACCACCTATGCCTACGATCTGCTTCTCTCAGCCACGGTTGAGCGGTTGCCATCTGAACTGGCATCGACGGCCGTGCGTTGGGTCTTCCATCCCTACGATCATGAACGACCTGAAAAGAGTAAAGAGCGGCGGTTTCAGGATCTTGATATGGTGTGGCGTCTGGGGATGGTTGCGGAGATTGGGGGAACTTACCTCTATACGGCAGCATGGAGTGGGTGCGCCGAATATGGACCGTCAGAGCGATATTGGTTGCAAAATTGGGAGGAGTCGAATGCAGGTCTCGGAGAGAGAGTGATTAACGGCGCTCTCCTGTCGGCGAAAAAGGCTCTTTTACAGAAGATCTCTCGGTCGAATCCCTAGAGATGCGCCCGCGACCGATTTGACAGCCGCGGGATCAACTCTCGCTCAATCCGCTCCCGGAGCATCTCCCGCACATGGCGGAAGCTGTCGGCGGGGCCGCCATAGGGGTCGGGGATCGACCAATGGAGGGTCTCCACGGTACCACGCAGTGTTGGGCAACTCTCGGCCGCATGGTCACAGACAGTCACCACCAGGTCGATCTCTGCCGGGACGTCAGAGAGTCCTTTGGACCAGAGGGCTGCGCCGTCGATCCCCACTTCCTGCAGGACGGCGAGGGCCTCGGGACTGACACGCCCGAGGGGACGACTGCCGGCGCTGTAGACATCGACCGACGGGGGGAGGGAAGCACGTGCCAGACCTTCCGCGATCTGTGAGCGGCAGGAATTGCCCGTGCAGAGAAACAAGATGGAGTGAATCATTTCGTGGCTCCTTGGAGAATGCCCCCTTGTGTAGCAGAGCCTGACCGTGTGGCAAGCCCCCATCTCGAATCCCGCGGTGTTCGGCCCTTTACAGCCCATATCCCTTCTGCTACGCACGCAAAGTCATGGGCAACCGCGCGGGTGCCACACCAATGCTGGAGCAGTATTGGCGGATCAAGGCCGAGCATCCCGATCCCGACACCATCCTCTTTTTTCGACTCGGCGATTTCTATGAGATGTTCTTCGATGACGCCCAGATCGCGTCAAAGATCCTCGATATTACCCTCACGACGCGCAACAAGCACGATCCGCATCCCGTCCCGCTCTGCGGCGTGCCGTACCATGCGGCAGAAGGATACATCGCCCGTTTGATCCAGGCCGGGAAAAAGGTGGCGATCTGCGAACAGGTCGAAGATCCCAAAACCGCCAAGGGTGTGGTGAAACGCGATGTCTTGCGCGTAGTGACGCCCGGGGCCGTATTGGCGCCGGAAAGCCTCCAGGGGACGGAGCACAACTATCTCGTGGCCGCGCATGGAGCGACCGGACCGTTCGGCCTGGCGGTGATCGATATCTCCACGGGCGACTTTCGCGCGACAACGCTTGGGAGTCTGCGGGCCCTGACCGACGAAGTGGAACGCCTGGAACCCCGCGAGGTCTTGGTGACTGCGCAGGGCCCAAGGCTTACACGGGACGGCATGACCACGACGCAGTTGCCGGATGATCATTTTGCGATTGATGCCCTCCCGACATTGGCCGGTCTAGCGCACGTCGAGCGCTGCGCGCCTGCAGCGCTTCCGGCCGTGGCGGCGATCTGGCGCTATCTCCAATACACCAACATTGTTGGGGCCCGGTGCGCGCACCATGTGGCAGCGGTGGAGCCCTATCAGACGACCGATTATCTCATCATCGACGACGTGACCAAGCGGAATCTGGAACTCTGCCGGACCATGACTACGGGCCAACGCCACGGCTCGCTCCTCTGGCATCTCGATCGCACCATGACCCCGATGGGGGCGCGGTTGCTGAAAGAATGGCTCTGTTATCCCCTGCGGCATTGTGCCGGGATCGAGGCACGCCAGGACGCCATCGCACAATGGCTGGCGGATGTGGGGCGGCAGCAGGCCTGTCAGCAGGCCCTGGCGGGGATTGCCGACCTCGCACGCATTGCCGGACGGCTCATGACGCAGCAGGGGAATGCCCGTGATTTGATCGGTCTTCGCAATTCGCTGGCCATGATTCCCGCGTTGCAGGCGGCGCTGGCCGGCACCACCGGACTCTTGGGCGAGATCGCGGCCATGCTCGACCCCTGTGACGATGTGGTGACGCGGATTACAGACACCCTGGTGGATGATCCTCCGTTCGGGGTGCACGACGGGCGATTGATTCGTGATCGATTCGATCCGGCGCTCGACGCACTGCGAACCGTGCGTAGTGAAGGGAAGGGGTTTATCGCGCGCCTCGAGGCACAGGAACGACAACGGACAGGGATCAGTTCCCTGAAGGTCCGTTTCAATAAAGTCTTTGGCTATTACATTGAAGTCACGCACGCGCACCGCGAGAAAGTGCCCGCCGACTATCTGCGAAAGCAGACGCTCACGAATGCGGAGCGGTTCATGACCCCCGAATTAAAGCAATATGAGGAAACAGTCGTGACCGCCGAGGAGCGGATCAAGGCGATCGAATATGCCCATCTGGTGGCGCTCCGCGACGCGGTGATGACCGAATTGGCGCGGATCAAACGGAACACGTCCGGCATTGCGCAGTGCGACGTGTTGCTGTCGCTCGCCCTTGTGGCACAGGAGGGGCGTTACTGTCGTCCGGCCCTCGTCGATGCCCCGGTGACCGTGATCCGCGAGGGCCGGCACCCGGTAATCGAGCGGCTTGTTGCTGGCGAGGCCTTTGTCCCCAACGATTGCACGATCGATGCCCGCCTTGCAGCCGAAGCCCCGCGTCTGTTGATCATCACCGGCCCGAACATGGCGGGGAAGTCGACGCTCATGCGGCAGGTCGGCGTGATGACGCTCATGGCGCAGATGGGAGGTTTTGTGCCGGCGACCGAGGCGACGGTGGGCCTCGTCGACCGCATTTTCACACGCGTCGGGGCCAGCGACAACCTCGGTCGCGGGCAATCGACCTTCATGGTCGAGATGGCTGAGGCCGCAACCATTTTGCGGGAGGCCACGGCGCAGAGTCTCATCCTGATCGATGAACTGGGGCGGGGGACCTCCACCTATGACGGGATTTCGATTGCCTGGGCCGTGGCAGAATATCTCAACCACCACGTGAAAGGGCGAACGTTGTTTGCGACGCATTATCATGAGCTCGCGGCACTGGCGGACAATAGTTCAACCATGGCGAATTGGACGATGGCCGTCAAAGAATGGAACGATCAAATCATTTTTCTCCGCACACTTGTCCCGGGCGCCGCCAACCGGAGTTATGGCATCCAGGTCGCAGAGCTGGCGGGCCTCCCGTCGGAGGTCACGGCGCGGGCTAAGGCGGTGTTGGCGGATCTGGAAGCAGAGGGCCTGCGCGAACACCATCAGGGGGCGTCAGGAGCGGGTGGGGAACAATATGCGTTGTTTCAACCGATGGACCCCGTCGGGCAGGTGCTCCGTGAACGATTGCGCGGGCTCGATCCGGAACAGATGACGCCGATGGCGGCGTTACAATGCCTTGCCGAACTGGTGGCCTACGCGCGATCATGAGTGTGGTGTGGAGTGATGATGGTCCTGCGTACCGTGCAGCGATTGCCCCAGAACATGCTTGCCAGGCGTGACTGCTGCCGGCAATGCGGCCGGGCGGCATCTCCATCTTGTACCACCGGACGATGTGACCGAGCCGTCGACAGGCGATTCGTGAAGGGGAAGAGTCCTTGCAAGGCGGCAACGGTGCGGACCTCGTGTATGGATCACCAGACAGTTGTGGGTCCCCCGCGCAACAATCTGCGCAAGCCGCCGATGATATCCGTATGCTCTCTTGGACAAAGCCACGGATAGTGAAGATGCAGGCATGGACGATCCCCCGGAAGGCGGTGGCTATGAGGCCGTCCAGCCCTGAAGGGAGGGCCGTCCAGCCATTACCGATGGCAGCAAGATCAGCACCACCCACGGAGTGGGTGGCGACGGGCCTGTTTCGATTCATGCGCGGTTCCTATGAGAACGCCATGCGGTTCTCACGATTGCTGCTGCTTGGGGCCCTCACTCCCTGGTGTGGTTTTTTGGGTTTGTATGGAACATTCCACTCGCCGTTGTTCCTCTCATTCTCTGGAATTCTGGCCTTTTCGGCCTTTGCGATCACAGTGTTGCCACCAGCTGCAGTGACGCTCTTGGTCAAGTGTGGCACGCTCCCGACGCGGCGCGAGTCGTGCTGGTATGAAGAGGCAGTTGGCGCGCGTGATTGCGGTAATTTCCAGAGAGCGGCGCGTCTGTATGAACGACTGGCACACTCACTCGCCTTCGCAACGTTGACGATCGGTGCTCAGGCCGAGCGCGATGCGTGGTTGATCGCGGCCTCGTGCTACCTCGATTGTGACGCCACATTGCCAGCGGAGCATTGTGTCCGTCACGCGGTCGATGCCATGCTCGCCCGTGATAATGCCGCGCTTGCCGAAGAGACTGAGCAGATTGGCGCAGCCACTCTCGGGCGTTCGCGCCACCGCGTGTAATGTGACAGCAGTCCGGCCCTAGCGCTTTTGTGGAGCCTTCCACAACTGTGGTCAAGGGTTCCGAAATGTCTCACCATTCGGACACGTGACCGCGGAAAACGAGTCGAGTTGTGCGTTGCAGAGGCCGATCGTGTGACGCGTCGATTCATAAAGCCCATAGAACCTCCTTTTTATTGCAGAGCACACTATACATACGCTGTATCGTTCCATGAACAAAGAAGTTGCTTCCCTTTACAATTCCCCGCCGTTTCAGTAGGGACACGGTGCGGAAGAGGGGTTGGTGATGGTCGAGAGCGTGATTGTGAGTGGCATGCGGACGCCGATCGGGTCGTTTCAAGGGGGCCTGTCGTTGCGGACGGCCCCCCAACTGGGGAGTGTGGCGATTGCAGGAGCCGTGGAGGCCGCAAAAATCGACCCTGCCGTGGTGGCCGAGGTCTACATGGGCTGCGTGCTGACAGCAGGGCTGGGGCAGGCACCGGCGCGGCAGGCGGCTATTGGGGCGGGAATCCCGGTGCAGGCTGGTGCCATGACGCTCAACAAGGTCTGCGGGTCCGGCCTCAAGGCCGTGGCCCTGGCCGATCAGGCGATTCGCTGTGGCGATGTCGAGGTGGCCGTCGCCGGAGGGATGGAATCGATGAGCAACGCCCCCTATCTCCTCCCCAAGGCCCGTAGTGGCTATCGCTTGGGGCATGGCCATATCATCGACAGCATGATCTGTGATGGACTGTGGGATCCGTATCACGACTTTCACATGGGAGCCGCCGGGGAACGGTGTGCCACGGAGTTTCAGTATACGCGCGAGGCCCAGGACGACTTTGCCCTTGAGAGTTATCGTCGGGCCCAAGCCGCGATGGCGACCGGGGCATTCACGACAGAAATTGTGCCGGTGGCCATCCCGCAGCGGACGGGGGAACCCGTGCAGGTCACGACCGATGAGGAACCCGGGCGCATTGATGCGGTGAAATTTCGCACCGTGCGTCCGGCCTTTGCGACCAATGGGACGATTACCGCCGGCAATGCCTCGAGCTTAAGCGACGGCGCGGCCGCGCTTCTCCTCATGTCGGCGGCGCGTGCCACGACACTGGGCTGTCGTCCCCTGGCCCGCATTCTGGCGCAGGCCTGTGTCTCGCAGGCGCCGGAGTGGTTTACCACCGCACCGGCGGCGGTGATTCCCGTGGTCTGTGCCAAGGCCGGCCTCCGTGTGGCCGAGATCGACCTCTTCGAGATCAACGAGGCCTTCTCGTGCGTCACCATGCATGCCATGCGGACGTGTGCGCTCGACCCGCAGCAGGTCAATGTCCATGGCGGGGCCGTGGCCCTGGGGCATCCGATTGGGGCGAGCGGGGCCCGTATTCTTGTGACGCTCCTCCACGCCCTGGAGCGGCACCACAAACGCCTTGGGCTCGCCACACTCTGCAACGGTGGCGGTGAGGCCCTGGCAATCATTATCGAACGCTGCACATAAGCGGGAGGGGAGACCGTGGAGATCACAACCGTGGGAGTGACAGGGGCCGGTCAAATGGGCGGAGGGATTGCACAGGTCTTTGCGCAGGTGGGATTGACGGTCCACCTGCACGATGTCTCGGAAGCGGCACTCCAGCGCGCGCAGAGGGGGATCCGACAGTCCCTGGACACATTGGCCGAGAAGGGGAAATTGCAGGGATCTCCCGACGCGGTCATCTCTCGCATTCACTTGACCACGTCACTCGATCCGTTCCAGGCGGCCGCGTGTGTGGTGGAGGCTGCACCGGAGCAGGTGGAGCTCAAACGATCGATCTTCACCTCACTCGACGCCGTCACGCTGCCATCGGCGATTCTGGCCAGTAATACCTCGTCGATTGCGATTGCAACATTGGCCGATGCCACGCGCCGTCCGGCACAGGTGATCGGGATGCACTTCATGAATCCGGTGCCGCGCATGCCGTGTGTGGAAGTCATTCGCGCACGCGCCACAAGCGACGCCACATTTGCGATCACGAGTGCGCTCGTGGCGCGCCTTGGCAAGACCATGGTCGTGTCGCAGGATCGTGCGGGCTTCATCGTCAATCGCATATTGATGCCGATGATCAATGAGGCGGCCCATGCCTTTGCGGAAGGAGTGGCCACGCGCGACGACATTGATACGGCCATGAAGCTCTCCTGCAACTTTCCCATGGGTCCACTGGCCCTGGCAGATTTCATCGGGCTCGATACCGTGGTCGCGATTCTCGAGGTGATGCAGGAAGGGCTGGCCGGTGCGCACTATGCACCGTCTCCTCTCCTGCGTGAATACGTCGCCAAGGGATGGACGGGACGGAAGGGACAACGCGGTTTTTATGAATACGCCTCAGCGCGGACGCCCCCATTCCGGGCAGCAAAAGGAGCCATCTCATGAATGATCCCCATCTCCTCATCGACATCCATGACGGGATCGGCTGGATCACGGTGAACCGTCCCGTCCAGCTCAATGCCCTCAATGCCGAGATCCTCCATGCCCTCCGTGCGGCCATGGAGTCGCTCGGGGCCAATGCAGAGGTGCGCGTCGTGGTGCTGACGGGTGCCGGAGAGAAGGCCTTTATTGCCGGGGCCGATATCCGGGCCATGCAGGCAATGGATGCCGAGGCCGCCAGAGCCTTCTGTCGGCTCGGGCATGCCTGCATGAGCAATATTGCCGCGCTTCCCAAACCGGTGATCGCCATGGTAAACGGCTTTGCGCTCGGCGGCGGTCTGGAAACGGCACTGGCGTGTGATTGGATCGTGGCGGTCGAGCACGCGCAGTTCGGGCTGCCGGAAGTGACGCTCGGCCTCTTCCCCGGTTTTGGCGGGACGCAGCGTTTGCGGCATGCCGTGGGAAAGGCGCGTGCCATGGAGCTCATCTTCACCGGCCGACGCCTGACGGCGCGCGAGGCCCATGCGTGGGGTCTGGTCAACACCGTGGTCCCGGCAGCGGAGCTCCGCAACACCGTCCTCGATGTGGCACGGGCCATCATGGCCAATTCACCCGCCGCGATCCGACTGGCCAAACGCGCTCTGTTGCAGGGATTGAATATGGGATTGAGCGATGGCCTCCATTACGAGGAAGAACAGTTTCCCAAGTGTTTCGAGAGAGACGATTGTGTTGAAGGCCTGACGGCGTTTGTGGAAAAGCGGCGCCCGGTCTTTACGGGAAAGTAGAAAAAATCGTTCATGCCTGTCATCCCCGCGAACGCGGGGATCCTACGTAAAGGAGCGACGGATGGATTTTGCCCTCAGTGATGATCAACGCATGCTCCAGGCCGCGGTCCGCGATTTTTGTCTCAAGGAGATCGCCCCGACTGCGGAACGACTCGACAGCACGAGCACATTTCCGGGTGAGCATCTTCCGAAACTCGCCGCTATGGGATTGATGGGGATGACCGTGCCGAGCGAGTGGGGCGGTGCCGGGAGCGACATGCTCTCGTATGTCCTGGCACTGGAAGAACTCTCGGCCGCCTGTGCATCGACGGCGGTGACGATGTCGGTGAATAATTCGCTCTATTGCGGTCCGCTCTGTCGATTCGCCACCGAGGCCCAGAAGGCGCGGTATCTGACATCCTTTGCGCGTGGCGAACAGTTGGGGGCCTACGCCTTGTCGGAGCCGAGTTGCGGATCGGATCCGGCCGCGCTGGAGACCATTGCCCAGCGCGAGGGGGACGTCTATTACCTGACCGGCCGGAAAAATTTTATCACCAACGGTCCGCACGCGGATGCCATGATTATTTTTACCACGGTCGACAAAACCAGGAAGCACAAGGGGATCACGGCCTTTATTGTGGAAAAGGGCTTTGAAGGCTTTGCCATCGGCAAGATCGAGAAAAAATTGGGCATCCGGGCCTCGTCGACCTCCGAGGTCGTGCTCGATCGCTGCCGCGTCCCGGTCGCAAACCGTCTGGGCAACGAAGGCGATGGCTTCACCATCGCGATGCATACGCTCGATGATGGACGGATCGGGATAGCCACGCAGGCCCTGGGGATTGGGCGTGCGGCGTACACGGTTGCCCGCCAGTATGCCACGGAGCGGTACGCGTTTGGCCAGCCCATTGCCACCTTTCAGGCGATCCAGTGGAAGCTGGCCGACATGGCGATGAAGCTGGAGGCCGGAAGGCTTCTGGTCCATCAAGCGGCCTGGCTGGCCGACCAGGGGCACCCGTTTGTCAAGGAGGCCGCGATGGCAAAGCTCTTTAATTCCGAGGCGGCCAACTGGATTGCCAAGGAGGCGGTGCAGGTCCTCGGCGGTTTTGGCTATCTCTGCGACTTCCCGGTCGAACGGTATTTCCGGGATGCGAAGATCACGGAGATTTACGAGGGGACGAGTGAAATCCAACGCCTGGTGATTGCCAGACAGGTGCTGAAGGAGCTCGGCGGGTAACATGGTGCACCGATCAAAAAAAGGATGGGAGCGTGAAACGCGGGGTCCCTCGCTGTTGCGCTTTCCCGATCGGGCCGCCAGTTTCACGACCACCTCGGATGCCCCGGTCGAGCCTCTCTATACGGCGGACGATCTGGCCGGATTCGACCCCGACCTGGCTCTGGGCTATCCCGGCGAATATCCGTTCACGCGGGGCATCCATCCCACCATGTATCGCGGGCGCCTCTGGACGCACCGGCTCTTTTCCGGGTTCGGAACGCCCACCGAGACAAATGCGCGGTACAAATATCTCCTGAAGCATGGACAGACGGGCCTCTCCGTCGCCTTCGATTTCCCCACGCTCATGGGCTACGATGCCGATGCCGATCGTGCCATCGGCGAAGTGGGGAAGTGCGGCGTTAATATCTCCTCGCTGAAGGATATGGAGGTCCTGTTCGACGGTATTCCCCTCGATCGCGTGACGACCTCGATGACCATCAATGGACCGGCAGCGGTCCTGTTGGCCTTCTATCTGGCGGCCGCGCAGAAACAGGGTGTGCCGCTCTCCCGCGTGGGCGGGACCGTGCAGAACGATTGCTTCAAGGAATATATTGCGCAGAATTCCTATGCCTTTCCGCCGCGACCCTCCGTGCGCATTACCGTCGACATGATGGCCTATTGTGCGAAGGACGTCCCGCTGTGGAATACGATCTCCATTTCCGGGTACCACATCCGCGAGGCCGGTTCGACCGCGGTACAAGAACTCGCCTTCACGCTGGCCGACGGCATCGGATATGTCCAGGCCGGTATCGAGCGCGGATTGCCGGTGGATGATTTTGCCCCGCGCCTGTCGTTCTTCTTCAATGCGCACAATGATTTTCTCGAGGAGATTGCCAAATATCGCGCGGCGCGGCGCATGTGGGCCACGATCATGCGCGAACGCTTTCACGCGCAGTCCCCGCGGTCGTGGATGTTGCGGTTTCATACCCAGACCGCCGGATGTTCGCTCACCGCACAACAACCGTACAATAATGTCGTCCGGACCACGATCCAGGCGCTGGCCGCGGTACTCGGCGGGACGCAGTCGCTCCACACCAATGCCCTCGACGAAACGCTCGCCCTCCCCACCGAATCGAGCGCGCGGATCGCCTTGCGGACACAACAGATCATCGCACATGAAAGCGGGGTGGTGAACACCATCGATCCTCTGGCCGGATCCTACTGTGTGGAATCGCTGACACACCAGATGGAACGGGAGGCCTCTGCCTACATCGACAAGATCGATGCCATGGGGGGGATCATTGCCGCGATCGAAGCCGGCTATCCCCAGCGGGAGATTGCCAATGCCGCATTCCGGTATCAGCAACAGATCGACCAGAGGGAAAAAATCATCGTGGGCGTCAATGACTATGTCACTGACGACAGCGAAACACTCCAGATCCTGCGCATCGGCGACGAGGCCCGCGCACAGCAGGTCGAACGCCTTGCCAGCGTGCGGGCCGCGCGCAATCCCGGGCAGGTGGCTGCCACACGCGCCGCGTTGCAGTCCGCATGTGCCAGTGATGCCAACGTGATGCCACGGCTCCTCGATTGCGCCCATGCCTATTGCACGCTCGGGGAAATCATCGAGACCATGAAGTCGGTCTTTGGCGAATACCACGATCCCGGAATTTTCTGAGCGATTGCAAAAGAGACGTATTCATGCTCGGGTCACCGTCATGATGGCGGGGAAGCGTTACCGGATTCTCGTGGGAAAGCCAGGGCTCGATGGTCATGATCGTGGTGCCAAGGTCATTGCACGGGCACTCCGCGACGCCGGCTTTGAAGTCATCTATACCGGGCTGCATCAGACCCCGGAGATGATCGTCTCCGCGGCCCTGCAGGAAGATGTCGACGCGATCGGCCTCTCGATCCTTTCCGGTGCCCATATGACCCTTTTTCAGCGCGTGCTCGACCTTCTCCGGTCGAAGCAGGCCGCAGATATCCTCATTTTTGGCGGTGGTATTATCCCCGAGGAAGATATCGTGGCACTCAAGACACTGGGAGTGGCCGAGCTCTTTACCCCCGGGACACGGATGGAGGAGGTGGTGACCTGGTTGCAGGGAGCGCTCGCTGCGCGGGAAAATTGCCAAAAAAGTGATTAATTGCGGATAGTTATAGATGTTCTCTCCATGACCTGTACACAACAGTAGTGTCATATGGTCCGATAATATATAATAGAATGCAGATGTGGCGCCGATTAGCGGGTTGTCTCTTGATTGCCCTCCTAGGAGTGGCCTGTAAACCCTCGGTTTCAGGACAGGTCTATTTTGCCGGAAACGCGGCCACTGCCGAGGGGGAACCGCTCGGCATTCTCGGGATTCCGATCGAGCTCTATCTCGTGAAATCGTATGTCGCCGACAAAAACAGTGGAGGGAATGGGACGTCAAAGGCCGCAACGTTCGGCGGGGCGATGAAGGGGGCGCAGGTCGAGGAAGGGGAGGGAGCCCCGCCAACCGACGAGGATCCCTCAGCCGATGACGCAGAGGAGAAGGAAGCGCCTGCTGGTGATGCCCCGCCTGACGACTCGCTCGCGCCCGGATCGACAGAAACGGACGGAGGCCCGCAGTCGCCCTCTGCCACGGGGACGCTCGTGACGACCCTCAAGACCGATAGTGCCGGGCGCTACTATTTTGGCGACCTTGATCCCGGCGAATACGAGGTGCGGCTCGGCGATGAGACCTGGCAACAGGGCTATCGCCTCATGACCGAAAAAAATCCGATTGCGGTGAAGACTGCGTTTCGAGGGGCACGGGCCTATTTTGGGCTCTATCGCCAGGGAATGGAACTCGTCACCTCCGCATCCAACTGTCCGGCGATCATCACCTTTCCCCAGTCGGTCTATTGTGAACAGACCTATCGCAACACCGGTCCGGCACCGATGGTGAACGTCCAGTTGACCGTGAGTGTGCCGGAGACGATCGAGATGATCCCCAAATTTGGCGGGACGGTGGATCAAGCGGCCCGTCTCGTCACGTGGTCCTACCCCAGCATTGCCCCGCAGGAGATGGTGAAGGTCGGTGCGGTCCTCGTCCCCCACCTGCCGGCAAGCGAGGTCGTCATCGTGGAACTGCACTGGCAGGTCGCGAGCGCCAGCGACCCAACACCCGTGGCATTGGGCGGCATCAGCACGAGCATCAATTCGGTGGCCAAGGCCATGGTCTCTGTCGAAGGGGCTGCCAAGGCGGTGCCGGGGATCATCGAAACCTATAAAGTCTACGTGGATAATACCGGGACGCAACTCCTCACAGACGTGGTGCTCCACGTGACCGTTCCTGAAGGGATCACCTACCAGCTCAGCGATGGCGGTCAATATGATGCCACAAGTCGTCAGGTCACATGGACCCTGAAAACGCTCATGCTCGACGCCCATCTCGTTCATGCCATTGCCGTGCAGATTCCCGAGGATGCCAAGGTCGGGAGTTCCTTGCTCTGGAAGGCGGAAGTCGTCAGTCCAAAATTGTCCGAACCGGTGATGGCAAAACCGTTCACGACCGTCATCATTGCCCCCAAAGATTGACCTCTCGTCGGCTTTCCGGTACGACCTGCGGTCATGCAACGGATCATCCGTGCCCCGCGGGGGACGCAGCGGCAGTGTCGGGGGTGGGCGCAGGAGGCGGCGCTGCGGATGCTGATGAACAATCTCGATCCCGACGTGGCAGAGCGGCCGGAGGACCTTGTGGTCTATGGCGGTCGGGGGAAGGCCGCGCGCAACTGGGCGGCATTCGACCAGATTGTGGCCTCCCTGCAAACGCTGACCGATGACGAAACGCTCCTGGTCCAGTCCGGAAAGCCGGTGGGGATCTGCCGGACGCACCCCGATGCGCCGCGGGTCCTGATTGCGAACAGCAATCTCGTCGGGCGCTGGGCCACGTGGGAGCACTTTTGGGAGCTCGAGCGGAAGGGTCTGATGATGTATGGGCAGATGACCGCCGGCTCCTGGATCTACATCGGGACGCAGGGGATTATCCAGGGCACCTATCAGACCTTTCTCTCCGCGGCAGAGCGGCATTTTGGGGGTCATCTCTCGGGTCGATGGATTCTCTCAGGCGGTCTCGGAGGGATGGGGGGTGCGCAGCCATTGGCCGCGACCATGGCGGGTGCCAGTTTTCTCGGCGTGGAGGTGGATCGCGTGCGCATCGAGAAACGCCTGGCCACCGGGTATCTCGACGAGATGGCCGAGACGCTCGACGATGCGCTGGCGCGGATTGCTGAGGCCGGGCGGACCGGAAGACCGCGATCGATTGGCCTCTGTGCCAATGCGGCCGATCTCTTTGCCGAGTTGGTGCGCCGCGGCGTACATCCCGATCTCGTGACCGACCAGACCTCCGCGCACGATCCGTTGCACGGCTATGTCCCGAACCAGATGACCTACGCCGCCGCGCTCGCGCTGCGACGCGAGGATCCCGCGCAATATCAACGCGAGGCGCGGCGGACCATTGTTGCACAGGTAGAAGCGATGCTCGCCTTTCATCGGGCGGGTGTGCCGACGTTTGATTATGGCAACAACATTCGGGCCATTGCGGCTGAAGAGGGGGTGGCCGAGGCCTTTGCCTTCCCCGGGTTTGTCCCGGCCTATATTCGCCCCCTCTTTTGCCAGGGGATGGGGCCCTTCCGCTGGGTCGCCCTCTCCGGCGATCCGCGCGACATTGCCGTCATCGATCAGGCGTTATTGCAACTCTTTCCGGACGATACCGTCTTGCAGCGCTGGATCCCGATGGCCGCGCAGCGGATTCATTTCCAGGGCCTGCCGGCGCGCATCTGCTGGTTCGGATATGGTGCGCGTGCCAAGGCCGGACTCTGCATGAACGATCTGGTGGCCTCGGGAGCGGTGCAGGCCCCGATCGTGATCGGGCGCGACCATCTCGACTGCGGTTCGGTGGCCTCACCGTACCGTGAAACCGAGGCCATGCGGGATGGGAGTGATGCCGTGGCCGATTGGCCGATCCTCAACGCCTTGGTGAATGCCGTCAATGGGGCGAGTTGGGTCTCGTTTCATCACGGCGGAGGGGTCGGGATGGGCTACAGTCTCCATGCCGGTCAGGTGATTGTGGCCGATGGGACTCCTGAAGCGGCACGGCGTATCGAACGGGTCCTCACGTCGGATCCGGCGGTGGGGGTCATGCGGCATGCTGATGCCGGATACCCGGACGCCGTGGCCGTGGCCAGGGCGTCCGGGGTGCGTATCCCGGGGGTGACGTAACATGCTCATTACCAATATCGGACGGCTGGTCACCATGGAACCGGCGGTGCAGCGGGAGGGGACTCTCGGTGTGATCGTGCATGGTGCCGTGGTCATGGATGGCGATCGGATTGCCTGGATCGGACCGGAAAAGGCGCTGCCGGCGGACGCTGTGCACGGAGCAGCGACCGCGATCGATGCCGAGGGGGGTGTCGTCATGCCCGGCCTGGTCGATCCCCACACCCATCTGGTCTTTGCCGGGTCGCGCGAAGGGGAATTTGTCGCGCGCGCACGCGGCGAAAGTTATCACACGATTGCCGCAGCAGGCGGTGGCATCTTGTCGACGGTGGCTGCGACCCGGGCGGCAACGGAAGAGGCGCTCCTGGCCACCGCCGAGTCGCGGGCCTGGGAAGCGCTCCGCAGTGGCACAACGACGATCGAGATCAAGAGTGGTTACGGACTGACCGTCGATGATGAGCGCAAAATCCTCCGCGTGGTCCGTCGACTGGACCAGACGCACCCCATCCACACGGTCGGGACATTTCTGGGGGCGCACACGGTGCCGATAGAATTTCGGGACCGTCGGGGACGCTACGTGGCGCTCATCTGCGACGAAATGATCCCCCAGGTTGCGCGCGAAGGATTGGCGCAATTTTGCGACATCTTTGTCGAAGAGGGGGCCTTCACGCCCGAGGAGGCGCGTCGCATCCTGGCCGTTGGACGTGCGCACGGGTTGCGTCCGCGGCTCCACGTCGATCAGTTTCACGATGTCGGTGGCGGTGCGTTGGCCGCGGAGGTCGGGGCCCTCTCTGCCGATCATCTCGATCTCGTCACCCGGGAGGGGATGACCGCCATGGCGCGTGCCGGTGTGGTGGCAGGGCTGTTGCCGGCGGCGAGTTTCTTTACCGGGCGTGGTCACTATCCACCGGCCAAGGCCCTGGTGGATGCCGGTGTGCCGATTGCCCTGGCCACCGATTGTAACCCGGGGACCTCACCAACGCTCGACCTCTTTCTCTGCGGGACGATCGCGGTCACCCAGATGGGGCTGGATCCCGACCTGGCACTGCTCGGCATGACCCGTGTTGCCGCACAGTCCCTTGGCCGCGCAGAGCGGATCGGCACTCTCGGTGTCGGCAAGCAGGCCGATCTTCTCCTCCTGCGGTGTCAGAGCGAATATTTCCCCTTGTACCGGTTCGGGAGTTCTGCCGTTCGTGTCGTGATCTGCGATGGTGAGGTCGTATGGGGCGAGTGAGTGATACGGATCGGCTGGCCACCATGTTGTGCAGCCACCTGCAGGCGCTCGACGACCCGCAACAATGTCCTGCAGGGGCCGTGGTGTTGATCGGCGTCCCGGACGATAGGGGTGTGGCCATCAATCATGGGCGCGTGGGGGCCGCGCAGGGACCGGGGGCCTTTCGCGAGGCATTCCTCCGGTTACCCTGCGGACGAGACGACGCCCTCCGGCGCCTTCCGTTGTACGATGCGGGCGATGTCGTATTGGGTGAGACAAATGCCGAGACCCATGAACATCTGGCCGAGGTGGTGGCCGCGGTGGTGGCACGACAGGCCTTGCCGATCGTGATCGGCGGGGGCCACGATCACACCTTCGGGGGCATCAAGGGCACAGTCCACGCCGCGAAGCATGTGGGGGTCATCAATATCGACGCGCACCTCGATCTCCGCGAGCCAGAACCCGATGGATCGTATGGATCCGGGACACCGTTTCGGCGTCTCATCGATGCGCAGCATATTGCCGGTCCCCAACTCGTGGAATTCGGATACCAGTCGCATGCAAATCATCGTGCGCTCTTTGACTATGCGGTCGCGCACCAGATACGACTCTGGAGTTGGGCCGATGGTCGTGGCCGGAGTCCCGAGACCTTCCTGCACCTCTGTCACGATCTGCAGCAGCGATATCAGCAGATTGCCGTCAGTCTCGACCTCGATGCCATCGCTGCCGCAGAAGCCCCGGGGGTGAGTGCGCCCGCCGCGATCGGCCTTTCCGCACGAGAGGTCCTGGAGCTGCTGCAGATCACGGCACAGCAGCCGGGGCTCTCTTATCTCGACATCATGGAACTCAATCCCACCTATGACCCCGACGGTCGGACTGCGCGATTGGCCGCCGTCTTGCTGTGGCAATTTCTCAGTGCATGGGAGGCCCGATGATGCGCGGACGGGTGAAACGGTCGTTGTCTATCGGCCTTTGTGCAACGGTGTTGCTGTGTGGACGTGTCGGTTTCTCGGGCGGGAGCGGGGTGGCCGATCCGGTGGCACACAGCCTTGCGCGGGCGATCGTCTATGCCCTCTATGCGGGGATGCTCGCGGCCTACAGTCAGAGCCTCTCGGCCAAGGAATTTCACGCGACCCTGCGGCGCGAGTTTCATCCGGCCCTGCCAACCTTGCGTTTCGAGGGGGGATACCATCGTGATCTCAAGAATCGTCACCACGCGTATACGCTCAATGTGACCGGCGGCTATCTCTTTTTGGCGGGCCAGGTCGATTGGGCCACCTATTTTCAAAACCCCTTGAATGACCTGCGGGTTTTGAGTCCACGTCTCCTCTTTCGTGCAGCCCCGAACCGTTTTATGGAGATCGATCTTGCCTTGGGGGCAAAGGTGGTCCGCGGCGTGCAGCACTATACGGGCTTCGAGACCGGGTTGCCCCTCTATTTCTTCCTGGGGAAACATGCCATCATCGATCTGCAGTCCTATTGGACCTTTGTCGGTGGGACACCGCTCATCGACGGCTCGATCGGGATCACGGGCAAGTGGAAACCGATCGGCCTTCGCGCCGGATATCGCGTCCTCGACATCAAGAACACGACCCTGCACGGGCCGACGGTGGGCCTTGTGACCCAGTGGTAATGTGCTTGCTGATGGGACGTGTCGTATGCGCCCGGTGGAGCGGAAGGGGATCGAACCCTCGACCTCCACAATGCCATTGTGGCGCTCTCCCAACTGAGCTACCGCCCCACAAGGCGCACACGCGCAGGCTGTTTCCCCACGCGGCTCGGACGAGTAGCGGGTTCATCCGCAAATGTCAATTACAGGGGCTCACGTCTACAGGGGCTCACGTCTACAGGGGCTCACGTCGCCCCCCCAACGGGCAAAGCCCGTTGGGTCCCCCCCCCTCGCGCGCGCGGTGCGCGCTGGATAGCTTCCCACGGACGACGCGCTTGCCCGTGGGAAGCTATTTGTTCAAGCGTGAACAGAGGTCACCCGCGTGACTATCGCACCGCAGGTGGGGCCCCACGGGCTCCCGCCCGTGGTACCCTGGAAGGAGGATTCGCCTGAGCACGACACTCCCCGGACTGACGTCCGGGGCCCCACGACCCAGCCGCACCGCGGCGTTGAAGGGGAGGCTCCAGCGGCTTTGCCGCTGGAGGGGGATGTGGCGACGACCGAGTCCGGGCACCCGCGAAGCGGGTGGACGAGGAAGTACCCGGAGGCGGAGCCGCAGGGTACGTGAGCCCCTCCAATAGTGGGCTGGCACGCAAACGGATGAGCACCGGACGTCCGGCGAATCGGCGGTCGATCGACAGAACGCCGATCTCGGGCATTGGCACGCTGCCGACCAGGGTGACCCTCTGTCGGGCGATATCAATCTTCCCTCGTACCGTCTGACCGGCAACCTGCAGCGAGCCGGTTGTGAGGGGAATGCCCTCTTGTGTGACCGTCGCGATCGTCTCCTTCCCCTGCGAGATCGTGCCGACGAGACTCAGACCACGGACCGTGATGTCCCGTCCCTCTCCCCAGCTGATTTCGATGACTGATGTGGGGACACCGCGAACAGTGATGGTATAGGGACGCGCTGACGTCTCGGGCTCTCCCGGCTTTTGCCACGTGCCGGAGAAGGGGGGAAGATCCTCTCCGCGGACCCGTGCCACGGGGCCGCTCAAGGCGTATCGTACCGTCCCCTCTGCACGGAGTTTGACTGGCACAACCGCCTCCTCATCGGGAAGGCTGAGCTCCAGGTCAAGGGCAATATCCGCGGATTTTTCCGTTCCGGGGAGGCCCCCCAACGCACGAGTCATCAGATCTGCGGTGGAATGCGGGGATGCGGTCGCAGAACCCCCTCCAATACCGCTGCAGGGGATGAGGCATGCCATCGTGAGAAGTGCTCTGCCGCTGAAAGGCCATTGCATGACCACGATGCCTACTGTGGCATGGGGGATCGGCCAAGGCAGAGCGCGTTGGCACAGTGCGGCGGACGCATAACATGGGTACGTCATTCGCTTGCTAATCGCCTGATATCAATCACCATTCTGTCACCACTGGCGGAGGCATTTTTTCGTGACAACAAAAACCTCGGGCAACCGATACTCTATGTAACCATGCGTATCGTCCCTCGATCAACGACTGCCATCCGGCAGGAGCTTGGAAGTGCCCGTTTAGGCGTTGGATTTCCGTATGGGCGGTCACTCGACGAGGCAACGGGTCACTCCCTGCAGCGGTTGGCGGGTGGGCCAGCCGGGGATCCTCGGGCTTTGCGTCTGAGTGCCCGATGGCGCGATGAGCACCCCGTCGCAGCCGGAGACCATCCCTTACTGGGATGCCTCCCGACGCAACAACCCCTCTACGACTATCAATCCGCAGGGTTTGCCTCGGTGATGGAGGCCTATCGGGCGGGGCGCGATCGCGGCCTTGTGGTGATTCCCACCGGGGGAGGAAAGACGCGGACCTTTTGCGCGGTGGTTGCGGATTTCATGATTGAGCAACTCCTCGACCGACAACTGACCAAGGGGATTGCGGAGACCGCATTGCAGACGATGAGCCCGTCGTTGCGCAATCTCCCGGCGTTTCTCGCGCCGTGGCAGCGGCCGCCGCAGATCCTGATCATCGCGCATACGGACGAAATCGTGCAACAGATCCGAAAGAACATGCGGGAGGTGCTGGACGGCGTACAGATGAGCGAGGGTCTTCTCGGTATCGTCCAGCGTGCGCACAAGCAGTGGAACCGACTCGTGGTGGTTGCCTCTGCGCAGACCATTTGCAGATCGAAGGAGGAGTTTGCTCTCCATGCCCATCGCTATGGCACAGTCATTGTCGATGAGGCACATCACTATGTGTCTGACAATGAGTGGTTCTTTCCGCTCCAGGCGTGTCGGTTTTTTACTGCCGACGGAATCCCGCAGTGGAACTATCCGCGATTTTTGCTCGGCGTGACCGCCACACCGGATCGAGGAGACGGCAGACATTTGAGTACGGTCTATGGCCCGGATGGTCTCCTCTATGCCATTGATCTCGATACACTCATCAAAAAGGGGCGTCTCCTCATTCCGGAAGGGATTGCGGTGCGGTTGCATCTGGAAGGCCCGGAACCTCCCACCGCCCAGGAGGCCATACGGCGGGCCTCGCCGGACGCGATTGCCGAGGCGATCGATCGTGTGGCGCGCGACGTGCTGTGGGTGCCGGAAGAGGGACGCTATCGGCGGACACGTTTCTTTGTCCGATCGCGTGACGACATCGAACGGACAGTGACGCTGCTACAATCTCACGGCATACAGGTGGAAGGGCTGCGACATGACCTCGATCCCGTCGAACGCCGTCGGATTATCGAGGGGCATCGTACAGGTGCCGTGGACATCACGGTGTCGCAACGGATCGGGATGGAAGGCGATGACAACGAGGCACTGGAGGCTGTCGGACTCTTTCTCTCCACAGATTCTCGCGCGTTTGTTGTGCAGATGGTCGGGCGGGCGCTCCGTGTCGACAAGCAACACCCTGAGCGCCGACGGGCGTGGATTCTCGATGCCGGCGGAAATCTGGTGCGCCACGATCTTGGGATCGACATTTCGGCCTGGTATGATGCGGCAGTGGCAAATGGCGGAGGGACAGGTGGCGGCGCACTGACACGGACGCCACCGTCGCGGAACGGGGCGATCCGGGACATCTCCATTGAGTACACAGGGCCGTTGTGCGATCTCACGCTGGTTGAGAGTGCCGAATTGCGCGCGGCCTTTCGCCAGACCATGCATGCACTCCTGCCCACGCCGGAAGATGTCCAGCAAGTCGCATTCATGCACGGCATGCAGGGCGATCAGCTCTTTGCCTATTGGAACGGCCTGATGATTCCACAAGAGTGGAAAGAATTGGATGAACTCCGTTCCATCGTCGGTGATCCCAGGGAAAGTCTTGTGGAGATTTGGGCCATGATGCGTGTCGCACAGATGGAGTATTCCCATCCACTGGTCGCGGATTTGCCTCTGCCACAACAACAGTTGGCCCGCCGTTTTCGGTATGGCCTCTTTCGATGGCATCGGGGACTTCGCGAATCGGCATATACGGAAAGCCGTGTGCTCGAATGCTTTGAGACAGACGGGACGTTGCCGCTCAATAATCAGCCACGACAGCCGCTGGCATCGGTCTATGCACATATTCGTCGCATCGCCACGGGTGGCGGGGTCGAAGACGTCGAGGCCGTGGCGCATTTATGCCGGCAGACGATTTTTTCGCAACGAGCCTGGCCTGAGATTGGTGATCGAGAAGCTGACGGGGCAAGTGTTCTTCAGTCCTGGATTCGGTTCGTGACCGCCGAGGTCTTTGGTGGGGATATTCCGCATGCCGTGGTGGGGCAATACAGCGCGTTGCGGCGGTTTTTGGCCGATTGCTCAGCCGTGCGACCGAGCCTCGGTGAGGCAGCGACGACATTTTTGCTGACACACGATCCCACCATTGTGTGCAAATTTGGCACGCGGGAGGCTGGATCCCGTTCGATAGCGATGTTATTAATGCTCGCGCACGTCTCTCCGCCGAGAGCCCGAGAGGAGATCGAAAAAGAGACCGAAGATCGTCCTGTCACAGTGGAGCTTTCCACCTGGTGCGACAGACATGTTGCCAAGCAGCGAGGAACGGTTGTTGGTAGATCACCGGTCCAACAATTTTTCGATTGGTTGGCGCCCCGATGGATAGGTGTATGTCGTGGAACAGTCCCTTCGCAATTGGCGGGAAAACACGTACGGCGTGAGATACGTACCACCGTGGCGGCATTTCTCGAGCAAGGCGATGTGGCAGTGTTGCGGGCGTTATCGCCGGAAGGACTTCGCATTGCTGGTCCGCTCTTGCTCGCGATTGGCGCTGGCGATGCTGCAGAGGCTCGAACCGACGGGCGCCGACTTTATGAAGCAGTGCTCTACGATGTCCATGGATGGGGTGCACCGCCAATGCACTATGAAGATTTCGATGCCCTCCTTCTCTGGTGGGCCCGTTGGACGGCCATTACCGAATATGATGGGTGTGTGCCAACAACTGGCGAGGGCCATCTATCATATTTTCTACGACAGTGGCTGAAAAACGGGGCATCGCTCGATTCTGTTCGGTCGTATGAATCGCTCAGACGTTTCCTCGGCAATGGAGACCCCCGTCGCGCAGCCAATGCCGAAACCGTGTTGATTGCGGCCATCATGCGTGACCGGCACTGGGATCAACCAACGGCCGGTCTTTCGCCCGTGCGTCAATCGTTACTGACATGGATGCGCCAGATGCGCTTTCGGCGTAATCGGTGCTTGAAGACGCCGTTTGGGACCATCGATCGGTTTCTCGAGAATGGCGAGATCCAGCAGATGAATAAAGGGCAGGGGTCTGTGCTCGATTTTTGGCGCAATCTCATTGCCGAATGCGTGGGTGACGATCCCGCACTCTGTGCCGAGGCCTGGCGCCGGATCTACGCGGTAATTGACGATGCACTGGGATTGGATGTCGCATTGGCGACCATGCCGGAGGGCATGCGGCCTGCGGTGCGGGCCATTTTTGACATTGCCATGTATACGGAAGCGGGTGTTCCGACAGGCTCGTCGGCCAACTTTCCGCGCGGGTCCGCGCTCCTCAAATTTCTGACACACAAGGGAGCATGGCCGGTCTATCGTAGCGGAACACACATCGACAGTGTTCGCCAGCGCTTTAACGACTCCGTCATCGCGCTCCTCGTGCGTCACGGTATGGAACACTCCCACGCAGAGACCATGGTTTCTGCAGCTGACACAGCAGCCTACGTGTAACAGGTCAGTACGCGGCTATTTTCCGCACGTGGCATTGATGATCGCCTGATCGACGTGGTACTTTTGCAGGAAGGCGCGGCGTTCGGTGTGCATCTGCGTGACCCATGTTGCGTATTCCGCTTCGCGACCGGTCTTGGCAAAGAACCGGCGCGGCTCCAGAATTTCGGCTGGAACGACCGCCAGCAAGGCCGCATTGGCCTTGGCATCCGGGTCGGGGATTTCGTAGCCAAAATCCGGGTCTTTTTTCCAGACCACGGTTCCGCTGAAGAGGGCCTCCAACAATGCCGAAGAATGGCGGATCTTGACCTTCAGGGCCTTGCCCGCATCTACCTCACGCTCCGTACCGCCGATATAGCCGGTGTTCATCATCCACATCTGGCAGGCGGGCATGGTCGCGGCCAATTCCTTGAAGCGCTGGGCCTGCAGGTCGTGTGAGAGCGGGAAGAAGGGTTGTGTAAAGGGGGATCGGGTCTTGCCGCGCTCTTTCCCGGCAGCAGACGTCTTTGACGTCTCTCCGAGCATGAAGAACCCCGCGGCCTGCTCCGGACTGGTAAACCGCACCAATCCTGGCGTTGCCGCCAGTGGCCCCTCGTCACGGTTGAGCGTCCCCATCGAGCGGATCGGCGGAAGCGGTGTGGTCAGGTCTGCCGCGCCATGCACCGCGCTCAACGGGATGATCGAGCGGCCGTTCTGTGTCCACACCACAAAGTCCCAGCCATCCTTTGGAATCCCCTGCGCATCGAGGATCTCTGCCGTCGTGTTCTTCCCCGTGATGTAGGCCTCGACATGCTCTGCCGGTGCACCGGTGGCGATCAGTGTCTCTTTCCACTTCGCCACTTCTTGTGGTGTCAAGATCCCCTTGGAGAAATCGTATTTCCCATCGGCTCCCACAAAGACATTTTCCACCCACGCCGTGGGGTCGACGGTGCCGTTGTAGATGACCGGTTCCGATGCTGGCGTGAGCCCGAAGGTTTTGGCAAAACAGCCATTTTCCGTGACCGTATAGTCACCGCCCGGCCAGAGTGTGATCATGTCGTCCTGGACCGGCTGTGTCCCGGTCCCCTGCTTGCTAAAGGTTGTTGTGGTCTTTCCGGTCCCGGAGAGCCCCATAATCCCGACCGAGATCCGTTTTCCGCCGAGCTCGACCACTTTCGCGCCGGCGTGCATGACGAGGGCGCCCTCGTCATACATCGAGGCACAGAGCATCCGGAGGACCCCTTTCTTACTCTCGCCGAAATAGTCCGGGCCCATGATATAGGTCACTCCACGGTCGAGATCGACGATGATCGCCTGTTTGCCAGGGAGGCCTTCTGCAGAACAGCCGGGTGTGAAGACAATCTGGAATGTCGGCGCAAAGGGGGCTTGTTGTTGCGCGGGCGATTCGACGTGTGCGCGCTCAAAGGCGAGGACCTGTTGCATCCCCGCAATGTTGGCGCCTTCGAGGGTGTAGAGCCACTCCACGCCCACGGCATGCTTCCCCAGCCCATAGTAGCCTTCAATGGCAATCAATTGACCCTCTGTTTCAATGTATTCCCGCTGGCGTTCGATCAACCGCGCCGCCTCTGTGGGGCTGATGACCTTGTGGGAAAAGGTCGCGGCAGCACTCTCTTCGGCAATCACGTACGTATATGCCGCCATGCGGGCCTTGTTGCGACTGATCTTGTTGAGGTTATCGTGTGCGGTTTTGACAATGGGACCACTATGCCGGAGGGCGAGCTGTCGCAGGGTCGATTGGTCGGGGTTGCGCAGATATTCAACGGTGTAGGTCGTCGTCATGGTCGCTTCCTCCAGACACGATGTTGCATGCCCCATGGTCTTCTCCTTTGCATCAGATACGCCGAAATGGCGCCCGAGAGCCGTCTAGTGGGACGAAACGAAGAATGCAAGGGGGAGATTATTTGCAGATGACCGTGTCACCAGCGGTCGTGCAGACCATGACGCCCAAGGAGCGCAAGAGATGGACATGGCGGGAGAGGGCCCCGATCTTCCCGAGATGGATGGTCATACTCTCCGGGTGCGCGTGTGCTTTGGCCAGCGTGACGAGCGGTTGCAGCGTGGTCACCGGATTGCCGATCAATGCGATCGTCCGTAATTTTGGGAGCGATGCGAGCGGTGCCAGATCGGTGACCTTGTGACCGTTGATCCCGAGCTTTTCCAGTGACGGGAAACAGTGGAGACCGACCAGACTGGTGATTGTCTCCGCGGACGAGGTCTTGGGGGTTTCAAGGATCGACAACGCGGACGCCTGTGCGAGTGGAATGTTGATCTGATTTCCGCCAAGGGCTGCGGAGATGGCGCTGCGCAAGGCGGCGTCTTCAATATTATTGGCAAGATCGCCGTCCCCATCGGGATCGCAGGGAGCCGGTGGTATGTCCGCACGACTGGTGCCGAGCGCCGCGATGGCCTGAATCCGTGAGGGGCCAAGGGCGGCAACAACGCCCAACAACGCCTCCTGTTGGGCGGTCGGTTGCTGCAGGGCCGTGATATTTCCCACTGTTGTGCAGAAACCGCCGAGATAAGATTGGCCGAGAGCGCATGGGCCTTGTGCCAGGGGCGACCCATCGCCGCAGGCGACAGCGCTCAAGAGGAGTGCGATGACGAGCAGATGCCGTGTAGAAGAGACGATCCCCATCACAATGGTTATCGGCAGCATACGGGGCAGGAGTTGCGCCGAAGTCTGCGGCACTCTTCTAACACATTGAAAATCAATGATGTTTTAGTCCTTCATCCCTCGCGATTCTCCCAAGATCTGCTCGATCGCAGTTGACGTTGCCTGGAGCGACAGTTATGGAAGGCCGCGCAATCATGCGAGAGAAGGGGGACGTGATGAGTCCATGGAGTCTGCAAGTCCCTGAGAAAAAGATCTCCCAACACGACGCCTGTGCCATGTATACTTTGCTGTTGCGGACGCGTCTCTTCGAAGATGAAATCTACTACATCTGTGCGAATCAGACGCCGCAGCATCCCTTCATCGTCGGCAAAGGATACTTGAGTACGGGGCAGGAGGCGATCTCCGTGGGCTGTGCCTATGCGCTTGCCCCGGACGACTGGTTTGCGCAGAGCCATCGCGACATGGCCGCACATTTCCATCGCGGCCTCACGTTTGTCGAGGCGCTCTATCAATATCGCTGTACCACCAGCTCGCCGACCCACGGTCGCGATGGCAACGTCCATTTTGCCAAAGAGGGGACCCACATGGTCGGATTCACGTCGCACATGGGGCAGAATGTCGCGGTGGCACTGGGCCTCGCCTGGGCACAGCGCTATCGCAAGACCGATCGGGTGGCACTGGCCACCTTTGGCGAAGGGGCGGCGCAACAGGGGATCATCCACGAGTCGATGAATTATGCCGCGACGTTTCAGCTCCCCATGATTTTTGTCATCAACAACAATCGCTGGGCGATCTCGGTCCCCGTCCAGGAGCAGACCTCGATCGAGGATCTGGCGATACGCGGTGCCGCCTATCACATACCGGCGACCGTGGTCGATGGGAACGATACCGTTGCGGTCTACCGGGCCGCGACTGCAGCCGTAGCGCTGGCACGGGCAGGGAGGGGGCCGTCGCTCATCGAGTGCAAGACCATGCGGGTCATGGGCCACGGGACGCACGATCCCGCCACCTATGTCCCGGCGGATGAGAAAACGGCATGGCGCGCGCGCGATCCGGTCGTGCTGCTCAAGCGCGTCCTCTGTGAACGCGGATGGTGGTCCGACGAACGTGATACGGCGCTCCGTGCGGAGATTCGCGCGGAGCTTGACACGGCGGTAGATGTGGCCGGCAACGATCCGCCCCCGGATCCTCGGATGGCGGTCCAGGACGTTTTTTCGACCCCGGTCCCCGTGGAATAGGAGAACGATCATGTCGGAGATGAATTACATGGAGGCCATTCGGGACGGGCTTCGGGTGGCCATGAAGGCCGATGAACGGGTCTACATTTTTGGCGAAGATCTCGGACCATATGGGGGGGTCTTTGGTGTCACCAAGGGCCTCTTCGAAGAGTTCGGTGGCCCGCCGCGGGTCCGCAATACGCCGCTTTCCGAGGGGGCGATCATCGGGGAGGCGATCGGGGCGGCGTTGGCGGGACTGCGGCCGGTGCCAGAGATCCAGTTTTCCGATTTCATTACCTGCGCCATGACCCCACTCATCGATGTGATGGGGACCTATCGCTATCGCTTTGGGACGAATATTCCCGTCACGATTCGGATGCCGTCGGGCGGGGGGATGAGCATCGGCCCCTTTCACTCCAAGTCGCTCGAGGCGTGGTTTGTCCATTCGCCGGGGTTCAAGGTGGTGATGCCATCGACCCCGCGAGATGCCAAAGGCCTCTTATTGGCGGCCATTGAAGATCCAGATCCCGTCCTCTATCTTGAACACAAACGACTCTATAATCGCGTCCACGGAGAGGTCGAGGACGGTTACTTTACGGTGCCGCTCGGCGAGGGCCTTGTGAAACGCGAGGGGAAGGATCTGACCGTGGTGACCTATGGCGACATGGTCTACACGGTGCTCGAGGCGGCGACACAATTGGAGGGCGAGGGTTACGACATTGAAGTCATCGACTTGCGCACCATCTGGCCGTATGACGAGGCCCTGGTGAATGCCTCCATCGCCAAGACGAACCGCGTCATTGTTGTCCATGAGGCGGCCAAGATTGGTGGCTTTGGCGGCGAGATTGTGGCGCGAATCAACGAACAGTGTTTTGCATCGCTTGCCGCGCCGCCGTTACGGGTTGCGGCCAAACATACGCCGCCTCCCTCGCATCCGGTGTTGGAGCGCATCTTTCTGCCGCAGGTCGAGGATGTGGTGGCCGCCGCCCGGAAATTGTTGACCGAATATTGAATGGGAAAGGAGTGGTCCGGTGGGGACATTCGTGGGACTGCCCATGCCGCAACCTGGCGAGACGATCACCGAAGGGACCGTGGTCCGGTGGATCAAGGAGGTCGGGGATACCGTGGCCGAACAGGAACCGGTTGTGGAACTGGAGACCGCCAAGGCCGTGTATGAATATGGCTCCCCTATTGCCGGGACGCTCGTCAAGATTCTCGTCGACGCCGGAGGCGAACAACAGGTCGGGGAGCCGTTGGCGGTTTTGGAGTGCCAGGAGAGCGCGGCCAAAAAATATTTCCGGCTCGGGGTTGGGATTCCTCTCGATGCCGAAGGCCGGACAGTGGCGCCAGCGGCGCCACCGATGACGAAGGCATCGCGCGCGACGACACCGGAGTCGCGCACGGCAACCACAGCCGGAGAGGAACGGACCTTTCTTCCCCCCTTCATTCGCACGCTTGCGGCAGAGCATGGGATTGGAGAGGTGATGCTCCGTACGATCCCCGGGACTGGTGCCGACGGCCGGTTGACCAAGGGGGATCTGCTCCGCTATGTCGCACAGCAGCGCCCGGGGGAGGGAACACCGGCGAAAGGGACGGCACGCGCCAATCTCCCGCCACCACTCCAGGGAAGTCAGCGTGTCGAACCGACACCGCTCCGGCGTCGTATTGCGGGGAACATGATCCTGGCCACACAGCAGATTCCGCACGCCGGGTCGGCGGTGGACGTGGATATGACCGATCTCCTCGCCCTGCGCGAACGCGGCAAGGCCGGCTTTGCCAAGCGGCATGGCGCGAATTTACGTCTCGCACCATTCTTTCTCTTTGCCGTGCGGGAGGGGCTGCATCGTTACCCGGTCTGCAACAATTTTTATTTCATCGGGGCCGACGGGCGACACTGGATCGAAGAACATCCCTTTATCAATCTTGGCATGGCGGTTGGTACTGACAAAGGCCTGATCGTGCCCGTGTTGAAGGGCGCTGAGGCCAAGGACTTCCTCACCATCGCGAAAGAGAGCGACGCCCTCATGCAAAAGGCCATGGCCGGCAAACTTACGCCCGATGAGCTCTCCGGCGCGACCGTCACGGTGAACAACCCCGGGGCCTTGGGGAGTATTCACGGTCACCAGATCTTGCCCTATCCACAGGCGGTGATCCTCGGCTTCCAGGCCATTTGTGAACTGCCGCGATATGTCGCAGGCCACTGTGTGCCCCGTCAGATCATGGAACTCTCGATCAGCTTCGATCACCGCCTGGTCGATGGTGTTGAGGCGGTTGGACTCATCACAACCTGTAAGGCGATCCTGGAGCATCCGGGGGAGTCCTTCACGGAAGCGGCTTAGTTGTCGATGAGCATCGGATCATACCAGAATTTTATCTCCTTCTCCGCGGTCTGATTGCCGGATGTTGCCGTGATGGTGCACTTTCCAGCATCCGATTGATAGGCGATCGGTTTGGTGGCATATTTGACAGTCAGCCAGTATTGGTCTTGGACGCTGGCCTTCAGTGTCTGTGCCATTTTCAGTTCTGATGCGCTCCCGCCGAACCCGTTAACGCTGGGGCCTGCACCATAATGCTCGGGGCAATCCACTGTGACTTGGATATCGTTCTCCAGCCCACCAGTGATCTTGACCTTCGGGAATTCGTACTTGCTCGGGAGACTCAAATCGAGGGTCTTGCAATACTCAAATGACTGACACTTGAACGGTGTTGCTCCCGTCAGTTCCAGCGTATTCGCCCAGGCAAAATTGACCGGGGTGATGGTGAGGGGGGATGATGGTGGTGGTTGTGTGATCAATGCCGGATCGAGCCCAATCGTCATGGTGATTGATTGGCTTTCAGGAAAGGCCTTGACGACCAGTGTGCAGGTGACAGGATCTGGTACATCGGTCATTGTGTAGCCCTCGCCATAGTTATATTGAATATGGACCCGATAGAGGTTTTCTCCATCCTCGTTGGTGACTTTGCTGCCACCGGGATAGAAAGCAAATTTTGGAAAACCATCACAATTCTGGAAATAAAAGTCGTAGGCAAACGATGTGCCTCCAGTGATCTTGATCAAGGGTTGCGTGGATGACCCGGTGACCATGGCCTCCAGCACCGAGAACGGCCCGGTCGATTTCTTGGCAGTCAGCGGTTCTCCAGAGGCGAAGGGCGATACCGCTTCGACCTTCAACGGCGATGGTGGCGGCGGTGGTTCTGGCAGTGGCTCGGGCTCAATATACCACTTCATCTTCAATTTCAGTGTACTGGTCAGTCCTCCTTTGCCGGTCGCCACGAGGTCACAGGTCTCGAGATCGTCTGCTTGCGGCGGGGGTGTGAGTTCAGAATATGCATACGTGATGTTCAAGGTGTAATGGTCGATCACGGGATCGGGCGTGAGTGGTACGACAAATGTTGGGACAATCACGACGTTCGGGGCGTGTGGCGAGCAGTTTTTCACGGTCGGTAATATCATCGGATCGACAAATGTGATTTTCACCTGCGGTGGTTCCACGTTCCAGGCCTCTGATGCAGTTGCGAAGACCACGCCATCTGGCGATGACACGGATTTCACAATCGAGAATGTGGCAGTGGCCACGCCATTCTGCGCGGTGATCCCGAAATTCCACCCGCCAAAGAGCGGTTTCTTCAGATCCTCCGGTGGTGGCGGTTGTGGGGCATCTGTGGCCGTGACGCCCCACGGAATCGTCAGCGTGAGGATCCCGGTTCCGGCAGTAATGGTGATGGTCTCGGTCGTGCCATCGGCCGGTACGGTGCCATACGCATAGTGGGCCTTGATCTGATACTGCCCGCTCGGACCGTGTGCATCGAGGACGCACGCAATGTTCTCGGCCTGCTGTGCGGAACAGATGATCTGCGGCGGCACCGTGGGAGGGGCGATGGCGATGATTGGCCATGTGCCGTCCGCCGTGAGTGCCACCGCCTTGCCTGGGTCATACCCAACGATTGTGAGAGCATCTGCCGTGCCGGCCATGAGCGTGACGGTCGCTTCCGGGATTGGGAGCGGTGTCTCCGGCGGCGGAGGGATTGGCGGTAGCGGTTCCTGACCGGGCGGTACGACGACCGTCGGTGTCGTCGTCCCCGGGAGCATGATATCGAGTGCAGACGGGATCTCCATCGGTCCGGTGGGTGGCGGCTCGTGATAGCCAGGCCCGCTGCAGCCCAAGAGAAGGAGCACGCAGAAGGGGCCAACCCAGGTTGGGCGAAACGAGCGCATATTTCGTGTGAATGCAAAGGACATGCCAAACTGACACGTCTGAAATTCTAGCGGTTATTGCGGCTCTCCCGCCAAAATCTGCCATTTCATTGACGTTTCTTCTCAGAATGAGGCGGGCGCGAATGCGGCATGATCCTCGCCCTGTAGACACCAGTCTCCAGCACGACAACATCCTGGTACCGATCATCGGCACTTTTTCTATCTTGCAGCGACGACCAAACTCCATTAACGGAGCGAGCGGATTATGGTGGCTGTAGCTCAGCCGGTTAGAGCGCCAGGTTGTGGCCCTGGAGGCCGTGGGTTCGAATCCCATCAGCCACCCCAATGACAAGAAGAGGCCATTTCGGCGACGAGTCGGAATGGCCTTTTCAATTCATATCGCACACTTAGACCGTCCAAGATCGGGTTCGAAAGTATCGTAGTCAGCAACCCCCTCCTTTCTTCGTGGGTCGCCCTCAAATACAAGTCTGGAGCCTTCTGCGCGAGTTCGAAAATCTTTTTGGCGGTTACGAGAACCGCGCCTGTCACTTCTTGTTGGGCCTCGCCAAGGATGGCGGTCAAGTTGTGGCGTTCCTTCCGCACTCGCTCAATCTGACGCTTATAGGCCACTTCATCAAGAACGCCTTTCCGAAAATCGTCGTAAACAAGGTCCTCGGCACTTTCCATTTCCTTGAGTCGGGCCTGCATGGCTTCAATGTTGCGGTCATGAGCACGTCGAGCCTTTTCCTCGGTTTCATTGAGGACATGCATCACCTCATCGGCACGCTTTTCGGTGATATGGATTGAATCCAATGCCGGTTTGAACTCTTGAAAGATATGCCCTTCGGAGACGTAACGGAGCTTGGCGTGTTGTTTCTTGCCGTTGCTACAGCGATAGTAATCGTAATGCCGCCCCGAAGGTTTGTCCTTTGGGTCATACGTAACCGAGCATCCACACGCGCATTTCATAAAGCCGGAAAGGCTCCCATTCTTATGTCTGGCCCGAAACCCCGGCCTAAAATGCGCCCAAAACGTCTCCTGAACAGTCTTCCACAGAGACTTGGATACTAACGGGGTATGCTTGCCTTGGTGGCGTTCGCCACTCCAATCAAATTCTCCCATGTAGAAGGGGTTTTTCAGAATCTTTTCGACTGTGCTCTTGTGAAACGTTGGTCGCTTATCAACGGGAACAAGCCCCTCTTCCAAAACGGCCCCGCGCACCCGATCAAAACTGAACCCTTGAGATCGGAGATCGTACATCCGGGGGATGAGAGCCTCTCCCCAAGTAAGCGGCTTAATGATCCCCCGGCGACGGTTTTTATCTTCGCGGAGTTCCGGGTGGGCGTTGATATAACCGAAGGGAGCCTTGCCGGGGAACCAGCCGTCTCGTGCCTTGCCCAACAATCCCTTTTTGGTTTCACGACCGATATTTCGGGAGGTAAATGCGTTGACCGAAGTCATCATGTCATCAACCAAGAAATCGCTTGGTGGACTATCCTTCGTGATTGTTTTTCTCTCTTTGTAGAGGTGGATTTCGATTTTTCCTTCTTCGATAAAAAGTTGAAGCTGGGCCTTGTTGGTGTGATTACGGTAGAGTCGGTCATGCTTTTCGGCAACGACGGCAAGGGCCTTTTGCTTCCCGCTCGTATGGGCCGCGATAAAGGCCACAATCTCGTCGAATTTCTTACGCTGATGCACCTTAGAGGCTGTCTCTTGAAACGTGAAGGCCCGGAGGACCCGAAACCCTTGGTCGTCGGCGTATTGCTTCCCTAAGCGCTCCTGCTCGTCGAGGGAATAGCCTTCTTTCTGGTGGGCATCACTAACTCGGTTGATGATGATCGCTTCCATGTGATTTCTTCTTTTCTATATCACCGCCGTATTTTCGATCCAACTCCAAAAGGGTTCGAAAAACGTCCACGAGGGTTCTACGTTCCTCATCGCTCATTGACTCTTCTTCGTTGTTTTGGATAATGGGAGGGCGTTCCCCGCCCCCCGCCTGCACAGCAGGGGACGGAGAATTGATCGAATTGGTCGATTGATCGCGCCCACTCATTTTCCAACTTCTCCTCTCTTTTTTCTCTTCCCAGAGATGGAGGGAGTAGTTGGTAATCGGTAATTGGTTGTCGGTGATTGGTAACCAGTAATACAGGAAGCGTGATTGTCTTGAACTAACCCGATGATCTTGGCGACCGAATATTGTAATTCTGGAGGATACGGATCGCGGTCTTGATCCTCCTCAACGGTTCTCGTTTTTATCCGATAGATTTTTCCACAAAGGTCATCGGGTTTGATCTTCCGACCTGCGGGTTTTCTTCCGTGGGCTATGACCCAAGCCTTGTAGAAGTTAGAACCAGCTGGGTAGCGTTGCTTGTATTCTTGGTAGGGAATCCATATCTGACCTTCAAAACATGGTCCCGGAGTGACAATCTTGAGCTTCAGATATATCTTGGTGGTATTTTTGAAAGGCCCGACCTTATAATTTACCGCTTGAGCGTCATATTCAGCATCAGGAATAAGGATTCGGTCTGGACCTGCCTTTACCCCTTTTCCCTCATCGGATGAAAAATCATCGGGTTGCTTGAGAGAAAGAACGGTACTCATGAGACCCCCCTGTCGGGTAGTGACTCATGTGCCATAATCTCCTTGATGCGGTTTACGAGCCCTCTGTCCCCAAAGGCCTTGAGAAGCCTAGACCTCAGGCGAAACCAAACGGGCAACTCACCGCACTCCTGTTCAACGCTGTCTAAGACAATCCCTCGATAGTAATCGAGAGCGTCCAAGAGCAGGACAAGACGTGGATCGCTTTGATTGTTTTGCATTTTGCCTCCAATGGGAGGCTGGGAGGAGATAGAAAAGGCCAAACCCTTCCGCTCCAAACCAGTCCCTCAATTGGATGCCATTCTCTGAGAAAAAAAGAAGGAAGTCCCGAAACGGAACCAAAGAGGAAAAAACGAGTCCGGTTACCTATTGATATAATTACTTTTTTACTGCTGGTTTTATTTTTGTAACTCTACCCTTGATTTGGTCAGGTGTGAGAAAAATCTGCCGGTTGATTGTGCTAAACGCTTTCAGAACGTGACTTGCCAGTTCAAACGTCTCCTTATTGTGCGTTGGCCCGCGCGGCCTGTTAGGATTGTCCGGGTTCACGGCATCGTTGATACAGTCCACGATACCTTCGAGAAACTTTGTATAACCCGCTACGTCAGAGAGGCGGCGTATCGCCCTTGTCTTGGGACGATAAAACTCTCTGGTTCTCTCGTAAAGCCGCCGACCTTTGACGATCTCCTCAATCATGTTCAAGGCGTTCTTCCAGTCCGCAGGGGTGTGGGGCGAAGGATTTTTGGTACGCATCTTCGCGTAGGCGACAAACTTCTGCAACTCTTTGTCCGTAAGGGTCGTTTTTCTCCCATTGTGATTGAACGCTAAACCGAGTTGTACCTTGTCAGAATCAAAGTGATGTACTCGAAGCGAATAGGCCAAGATGAGGGGATTCAGATCCCGTGTCACAATCCGGGCCAATTGTTTTCGGGTGCGGTCGTTCAAGCAACTTAATGGTCTAGCCTTTTTGAGTAGCGTGTAGTTGCCCTTTGCGCGCTCTGAAAAAGGCCTAGGCTTTACGTATATCTTCTTTGCTTCCACCCCATCCCATCCCTTCCCTAAAAACCCCAGCCGATTGATTTATTGATTCTTTTTCAAAGCGGGATTTTGTTGAACTTGAATTGCCCGCCTCGCCTCAATGGTCTTTATGGCCGCTTGAGCGATTTTGAGAGCATGGTCATCGCTTAATCTGTTCGACGAAAAATCAAGATTCTCTTCCTTGACCTCTTCTATCTCCACACGCTGTATATCCGGTATCACCTTATTCAGCAAAAATTTGATGACGTTGATCTTCTCGCCAGTGGACGGTGCCCCTTTGTTCTTGAAGACAAGGGCCTGCAATTCCTGAAGGAGTTTTTCCGCTTGGATTTTATCCCGCAGGGTTTGGGTAACGATATTGGGAATCCCCGGTTTTCGCCCCGCCCCCGGACGCTTTCCTCCGCGTTGATTCGACATAATCCACTTTTAGCATGATGGGGGTGAGAGTCAAAGAGCCTACGGACATGAAAGTTTCGGCCATAAGCCACGTTTTTGAGCACGAGCCTCGGACTCCACGCTGATGAAGCGTTCCTTGTAGATAAAATCAAATTTCCGATAAGCGCACCCGAATCCTTCCCGGATGATGGTTTCATTTAAGAGGGAACCATCCGAAAAGCGGAGGTAGGCCAACGTCCGGCCATATTTGTCTTTCCGCTCGTGGTCATACTCCACCTTGACAGCTTGGTGGAGAGCCTTTTGCTTGGTGAAAGCGGATGCTCGGCTCCCCAAGAAAAGGATAGTCTTGAGTTTCACCATCCCCTTTTTCGAGTCATGGATGGCCTTGCCGTTCGGTCTGCTCTCCGGGGTATCAACTCCGATGAGACGCACCTTTCTTCCGTCACTCAGGGTCACGGTATCGCCGTCGATGACTTTCTTGACCGTCAATGTATGGGCAGCACAGGAGGAAAGGAAGGTGGCGAGGATAGCAATGGAAAGTAGGTGCCTCGCCAAATCACTTTTTTTCGTAATTGTTGATCGCATAAGTCAAGATGGCGCCGATAATGTCATCGTTCCCCGTTCGTGAGAATCTCACCATTTTTGGTTTTGATTTGTTGGTCTCTGAAAATTGCAGGCCATTGTTGAAAAGCTGGATATTCAGCACCTTATCCAGCTTGGTGCCAAAGGACTTTCCATTGCCTTGAAAAATGATTCGTTTGTTCGTCAGAACCAAATCGCCGTGGCTGACGGGAACCAAGTCTGTTTCGCTCACGAGGGTCCCTTTATGTGCACCTACCCGATAGCTAACCCCCTTCATAATGCGAAAACTGACACCGGATGATCCCCCTTGATAGCGGCGACTCACGACCTTTTCCTCAATCAACGCGCCCGGTTCGATCCAATGCTCTTGCTCCCCATTTTGCAGAATCAAGTTGGGCGCCCGGACCACAGGCAAATTACCGTTCTGTATTTCATTGAGCAACCGAAGGCGCTCCAACTCTTTTTTGGTAGGTGCAATTTGTTGATCGGCAAGGCCGAGATACCCCTGAATTGCTTTCAGCTCTTTCTCTTCTTCCTGCGTCACCTGCCGGTCTGATTTGGTCGCCAAAAAGGCGGCGGCAAAGGCCCCGGCCTTCATCCCTGCAATATCAATCTCGGTTAACCCAAGCTCCACTTTCTTTTTTTCTAGCTCCGCCATCTCATCCGGCGTTAATTTTCCATCGCTGACGGCCTGCATGAGCGCCTGCTTAAACTCCGTCTTGTTCAGCGATTTTTGTTTTGCACTTTTGTATTTATGGACGAGCGTTTGAAAAATCCCCATTTGTATTCTCCTTTCTGGAACATCAGCGTAACGACAACACCGGGACAGGCTTTCCGCATCGGGAACACCGCCACCTACCGCCTGAAAAGAACCAAATGAAAATCCAGACGGGAATCCATAAGCCCATCGTGATGACCGTCATAAAGACATGGAAGAGAGTATTGGTCCCGACCACTCTTCGAGTCAGGACTTGCTCGTTGCATCGCTTACAGAAACCGCTTCCCTCTTGGGTTTTCATAATTCTCCCTTCATTGACGAATGAACACCCACTGGCATCCGGTGTCGTCGCACTGACAAGCCGCCTGATCCGAAGTTAGGCCCGGAGGGGGTGCAGGTTTGACCGGACACCGATAAGAAAATCGTCGCGTCCAGACCCAGCGGGCCATTCCATCCTTAACAACACACTGAGCATCACGGGAACCATATCCAATGGGCGGAGCAGGTTTCGGAGGACAGTAGGTACTGGCATAGGCAAGAGGGCGACCGGCTGATAAGGCATAAATCAAAACGGCAAGCGCCATAAGGACTTTCATCTTTGCTTTCCTCCCAAAATGGGATAGGGGGTGGTCTATCATACCATATCCCTAAAGACCAGAGGTACTTATATGTTGATCCGTGAAGCAAAATTACAAGGAATCATACGAAATCTTTTTAAGGCGTTTTTGTGGGAATTTGAGAAAGGCCCTTTCAGAATCGGGACTGACCCAACGGAAGCAACTTTTGGCCGGATTGGACCCTCGTTATATCGCACGCATCAAAAAGGGCGAAGGCAACCCAACCCTCATGACGATTTGGAGGATTTGTAAGACAACGGGAATTGATCCAGAGAGTTTGTTTAAGAAGTAAATCCGCCATCCGTCCAAGGTCAAGCGATGATAAATGAAATCCAATTGAAATTCGTATCAGACGCTAGTGAAAGGAATCTCAAATTTTCTCCGGATCATGTAACAATTTTTCTTGGCCCCAATAACGGCGGGAAAAGCCTGCTACTTCGAGAGGTCGAAAAATGGTGTGCAAACGGACCTCTTTCTGATGGCAAAATTCTCTCTGATTTGAAGATCGCCTTTCCAAGCCCGGATCAAATTATCGAAGAGGTCAAAAAGTTTTCTTTACCACCGGAGCCCGGAGAAACCATTGAAAGCACCCGAATCAAGTATGGCAAGCTCGATGCGGCGACAAATCAGCGCACAACCCATTCAGCTACCATTGAGCACCTGAAACAATGGGCGAAGGGTTCAGACCAAAGAGGGTTTACCCAATATGTTGTTCTCTACATATTAAGACTCGATGCTCTCACGAGGCTCCATTTGGTCGGTCAACAAGAAACAAATGACCTTCAGAGACCATCAAACAACATATTGAACGAGTTGTTTCGTGATGACGAAAAAAGAGGGCATTTACGTAGGATCGTGAAGGAGGCTTTCGGAAGAATCTTTGTTATTGATCCCACCGCAATCAAACAGTTGAGAATCCGACTTGCCGATAGAGAACCTCAACCATCGGAAGAAAAATCACTGGGGAAACCAGCCATAGATTTCTATGCTGCCCAACCTCTCATCGAAGAATTTAGCGATGGGGTAAGAGCCTTTACTGGCCTGTTGATGGCAATCATAGCGAGTTCGGCAAAAATCCTTCTTCTGGATGAGCCCGAAGCGTTTTTGCATCCTTCCTTGGTTTCAAGGCTGGGTACTGAAATCTCGAATATAATGAGCAATCGTGAAGGGAATTTGTTTGTTGCCACCCACAGCCAAAAATTTCTCATGGGCTGTATTGAGTCCGGCAAAAACGTCAACATCATCAGGCTGACTTACGATGAAAACAAAAGGTCCACTGCGCGGATGCTTTCAAACGAAAAAGTTCGAGTCCTCATGCAGAATCCGCTTTTGAGGTCCGTGGGAGTTTTGGAGGCACTTTTCTACAACTATGTCATCGTTACCGAGGCGGATGCAGACAGGGCCTTTTATCAGGAAATTAACCAACGCCTAATGGCCTTTAAGAAAGAATGGGGGATTCAAGATTGTTTGTTTCTCAACGTGCACGGGAAGCAGGAAATGTGGGATGTCGTGAAACCGTTACGTGAACTTGGGATACCTGTTGCGGCCATTGCCGACATAGACCTGATTAAGAATGGCGGTGCGGAGTGGAAAAAAGTTCTCGAAGCAAGTTTTATCCCCGATGCAAGTCATACAGCGTTTCAAGATCATCGAAAGTCCATATTGGATAAGTTTGAAGCCACCGGAAAGAATATGAAGAGGGAAGGCGGCGTTCAACTCTTGGCAAATGGAGATCGTCAGGCGGCTCTTGATCTTTTTGGTCAACTTCAGGACTACGGGATTTTCATTGTTCCCGGCGGAGAAATCGAAGGTTGGCTCTCAGGGCTTGAGGTTTCGAGAGATAAAGGGACATGGTTAAGAACGATTTTTGAAAAACTTGGAAGTGATCCGGGCGATTCGAGGTACGTAAAACCAACCGACGGTGATGTATGGGAATTTCTAAGCAAGGTTAAGAAATGGCTTACTGATTCTGGCAGGAAAGGTGTTCCAAGTTAATCTCTGAATACAGAAAAGGTGATTTTTTATAGAAAGGGATTGCGATGCGAAGTTGGTGGTCACTTGGTGAAGGTTCTGGTCAGCCGGGCAGTGAACTCGCCCTCTATCAAATTGAATGTCCGTTCTGTACTGAAAAGGGGAATTTCAAACTTGCCTTCCATGCAGAAAAAAAGAAACCGAATGGATCAAAAAAGCTGAATTTTGATACCTACGAGTGCGGTAGCTGTGCGGGATACGTACAGGTTTTATGGTCAGGAAGTGGTTTTTCGGGTTCTCATGGACTACACAGTTACCGCGTACAACCATTCCCAATAGGCAAACCGGAGCCATCAGAGAAGTGGCCGGAGACCATAAGCCGTTTTTGGGTTCAAGCGCACGAAAATGAAACCAATGAGAATTGGGATGCCGCCGCTGTCATGGCTCGTTCTGCCTTGCAAGCGGCACTGCGGAATCAAGAAGCCGAGGGGAAAAATCTCAAAGAGGAAATTGATGACTTGCTCCATAAGGGGATACTTCCAAAGGTGATGAAGGAATGGGCCGACGAATTAAGATTGCTTGGTAATGAGTCAGCTCATCCCCGTGACATCTCAAATCCACCGGCTGAAAAAGATGTTCACGCTGTAATCAATTTCTTGGATTACTTGCTTCTGTATCTTTTCGATCTTCCAACACAAATTCAAGAGTATCGTAAAAGGAAGGCAGCAAAGGAGAAGGAATAGGCCGTTTTTTGTGGTTTAAGCCACTAAGGCAAACTTCTTGCCGACGGTCCGAAAATCGTCTTCACGTTCAGCTCTTCCCAATCTGCTTCCTCTGCGGTTTTTCGGGGAGATAGTTTTCCCTTGAAACTACCCGTCGGCTGGTCTCGATTTCCAACTTCTTTCGGGCATCCCCGGCGATCTTTCCGCCGCGCTGGGCGGCATCCTTGTTTTCGTCAAAACCTTGGGCGTCTTTGTTGCGGGCGATCTCGGTCGTCGAGGCTTCTCCCAACATAGAGAAAATCAACTCAAGATCGTTCATGTGGTCGCGTAGATTTTCGCGCTTGAGTCCCTTGTACTCTTGGTACTCGCTTGGAGTCATTCCGAAGGTCGCCTTGCTGATCTCCGCAGTCAGGATCGAAAACTCCCTGTCTTCTTTGACCCCTCGTTTCTGCCACTCGTCGGTTAATTCCTCCCGGATCGCAATCCCCCGCATCCGTTTTTCAATCCATTCTTCGGGGTATCCCTTCGCCTTGTACAAGGCGCGGGTCCGTTTGGTGGCAAGCTCCGGGTTCTCGATCTCCTGCACCCGTTCGTAGCCAACCTTGGCCAGCCACCGTTTGAACGGCTCCGCCTTGGGAGAGGGGATAGACTGAATTACTCGGAAGAGGGTTTCGGCATTGGCCGCATCGGTTTCCCTCATCTTGCCGTCGGGGGCCTCCATTTTCAACTGTACGATTTTCTCGTACAGTTCAGAAAATCCTTCTTCTTCCGCTAAGTTACGCTTGAGGTCTGACCAGTACCGGCGCGGGTTTTCGCTGTCGGTTAAGGCGGCCACCACGTCAATGACCGAGAAGTGCCAGTCATTGTTGTGGAGGACCCGCCGGATGTTCTTTCCCTTGAAGACGACGAGTTTGTTTTCGGAGGCAGTCATTCAACGACTCATAATCATATTCCTCTCAAACCTTCAAGCAGGGATCACGCCGCGATCGAAAACTGCTGGCACGCGGTTCTAAAATCGTCTATGTATTCACCCCAAGAAGAATGGCCGACCCTGAGTTTGTCGAAGGGGAGGCCATTTTTCTGGAAAATAGAAAATGGAGAATAGAAAGTGGAGGTAAAGGTCCCAAGGTCTGATGGTGAAGCCGTGAGGCGGAGGGGTTTTTTGCTGATCCAAGTAGGGTTTAGAACTTCTTCCCAATCTGCTTCCTCTGCGGTTTTTCGGGAAGGTAATTTTCTTTTGTAACGACGCGACGACCGCTCTCAATCTCCAACTTTCTCCGCGCATCACCGGCGATCTTTCCGTCCCTGTGAGCGGCATCCTTGTTTTCGTCAAAACCCTGGGTGTCTTTATTGCGGGCGATCTCGGTCGTCGATGCCTCCCCCAACATGGAGAAGATTAACTTCAGATCGTTCATGTGGTCACGCAGGTTTTCGCGTTTGAGTCCCTTGTGTTCTGGTACTCACTTGGGGTCATCCCAAAGGTCGCCTTGCTGATCTCTGCCGTGAGGATCGAAAACTCCCGGTCTTCCTTAATCCCTCGTTTCTGCCACTCGTCGGTCAACTCTTCCCGGATGGCGATGCCGCGCATCCGTTTCTCGATCCAATCGTCGGGGTATCTCTTCGCCTTGTAGAGGGCGCGGGTTCGTTTGGTCGCCAGTTCCGGGTCTTCGATTTCCTGCACCCGTTCGTAGCCGACCTTGGCCAGCCAGCGTTTGAACGGTTCCGCCTTGGGGGAGGGGATCGACTGGATGATGCGGAAAACCCCCTCAGTGTTGGCACAATTGAGTTTTTGCGGCCCCCCTGTGGTCTCCACCGAAAGGGGGGTGACAATTTGTCCCCACCCTTTGGCTAACTCCTCGTCCCGACTACGTATTTTCTTGATATAGTCCGAAGCGTTTGGGGTATCGGTAAGGGCTTCCACGACATCGGCCACAACGAACCACCATTCATTTTGGTGAAGGGTGCGCCGGATATTCTTTCCCTTGAAGACGACGAGTTTGTTTTCAGGTGTGGTCATTCGAAGACTCATAACCACAGTTCGATCACATCCTCAAGCGCGGATCACGCCGCCATCGAAAACTGCTGGCAAGCGGTCCGAAAATCGTCTATGTGCCCACCCCAAGCTGTGATCATAACAAAGGGGTTCCCTAATTTCCCTTCTTGATTTTTTTCGAAACAAGCTTCAGCACACTGGGAGCCATCTCATGAATGGGCACTGGAATGTCGAGACATAAACGACGCATTTGCCCTGACAGATAAGCCAGATCGAGCGGTTGTTCCGCCAAAAAAATAGACTGAAGATCGTCCAAATCATTAAAACGGGTTTTGTCATTCGCAAACAAAAATAGCTTTGAGAGAATGAGATCCTCAACCGTCAAACAGGGTAGTTTTCCAAATCCAAAGTCGACATTATTTTGTTCAGCGCGACTTAAGCCGCAGGCAAACCACGGCATGTCCGGCAGAATGAAGTCGAGACCAATGGCCGATTTATTCTTTTCTTCCCTGCCAACAATCATTCATGGGGGTCTGTTTTTTCTCTTAATGGCAAATAGGGGTCCACCTTCCAGATCGGCTTTTCGAATCACATGTGACTTAAGCCCAAGAGAACGTATGATTTGCGTCGCCTTTTCTAGAGATTTGGATTCTGAGAAAATGAGAAAATCAAGATCTTTGGTGAGGCGTTCCTCCCTGCGATAGAGGGAGGCGACCAGACCGCCAGCCAATGCGTAGCGAACCTTTTCTCTCTGCAAAATCTTTACGACTTTGATGAAGAATTTTTTAAAGTCCATGCCTTGGCTCCTTTGATAACAGCTTGTGCCGAATGAAAAAAAGTGGAGAGTGCTCTTCGCCCTCCGGTGATAATCGTTCGACATAGAGGCAATCTGAGTTTTCATTTCCAATTCGAACAATTGAGCAAGAAAGGGAGCATGCGTGTTCTGCCAGTTTGGAAAAAATAGAACATAGGAACCCTTTATCTTCCTGATCAGTAATTTCTCATGGACCAACTGCTGGAGCACTCTTTGCGCCGAATAAAGCGGCACCCCGGATAGATAAGCAATGTGCCTGAGACAGAGCGGAACTGTCTGATGATGCAAGGTTCTTAAAACCCTGAAACGAGCCCTTGATGAAAAAATGGTAGAGAAATCGAGCACGATAAAAGTGTACAAATTATTGTACATAATATCAACAGCTAATTGTGGATTCCGTAGATGGCAGGATGAGAAATCGTCAGCTCGATGCCACGAAAAGTGCACGGAATCGTCGCCATGACCATTGTGGTGACCGTCGGAGCTCCGATGATGGGACTGCCGAAGATGGATATCCCCGGCATGCTCGCAAGGGTGATTGTGTTGGGATGGATGGCCCACTTCATGGTCGGAACGGTGCTCGCTTTCGACCATACGTCTGTGCAGGGGCGACGATGGGAGGCTGCGTTGGCGAAATGTGGGCTCGGGAAAAACGGCCGAGGATCTCCTTCGCCGCCAGCAGTTCCACGGCCTGCGATGCCACGATCAATTTTTGTTTCTCTTTGGATACGCCTTGACACCGCCTGGTGGAGCGCATAGTGAACACGCCCATGCATTGCCAGCCTTTCCCATGTACCGACGTGTTTTGTTTTTTTTGTTTTTACGGCGCGTAAGCGCCTATCACACTGCTATCCCCAACATGATGTGTACCCTTTGAACCCCGGCGCTGGATGGTGGTGGAGGAGTGAGTAGAGACGATGACAAATCTGAAATTAACGGCATTAGCCGGGCGTGCAAGGACGATCGTTGTTGTGGGGAATGCCCGCATTGGCGAAGGCTTTACGGTCATTGCCGGGCCCTGTTCTGTCGAGAGTGAAGCGCAGATCATGAGTGTCGCCAACGCCGTGAAGGCTGCGGGGGCCCAACTGTTGCGGGGCGGGGCCTTTAAGCCGCGGACGTCTCCCTATGCGTTTCAAGGCCTCGGTCTGCAGGGCCTCCAATTCCTCGAAAAGGCCCGCAATGAAACGGGGCTGGCGATTGTGACCGAAGTGGTCGATCCGCGTGATGTCTCATGGGTGAGCGAGTATGTGGATGTGCTCCAGATTGGCGCGCGGAACATGCAGAGTTTCTCGTTGCTCAAAGAGGTGGGGAAATCGCCGCGACCGGTGCTCTTGAAGCGGGGCATGTATGCCACGATCGACGAGTGGCTCAATTGTGCGGAATATATCTTGAACGAAGGGAATCCGAACGTCATTCTCTGCGAACGGGGCATTCGCACGCACGAGACCTACACACGAAATACGCTCGACTTGAGTGCCGTGGCGGCGTTGCGGGAGCTGACGCATCTCCCGGTGATTACCGATCCGAGTCATGCCACAGGACGCCCCTCGCTGATTGAGCCGATGAGCCTTGCCTCCGTGGCCTGTGGGGCCGATGGGATGATCGTCGAAGTCCATTGCCATCCAGAAGAGGCCTTGAGCGACAAGGAACAGCAGTTAACCCCGGAACACTTTGCGCGGATCATGCGACGTGTGCGCGCAATGGAACGGACGATGCATGCCCTCAATCACGATACAGACTGAGACCGTGCAGAGTATCATTCATGTGGGGGCGTGCCTGGAACGCCTTGAGCATTTGGTTCCAGCGCGTGACCGCATCTGCATTGTCGATCGTGTGGTGGCCGATGCGCATGCCGCACTCTTGCCGCCGGGCGACCATCTATATCTCGAAGGCGGCGAGGGGGCCAAAACGCTTGCGCGCGTCGAGCAACTCTATCAGACATTTCTGGAGCGCCGGTGCGATCGCGATACGCTCGTTGTCGGCATTGGCGGCGGGGCCCTGTGTGACCTCATCGCCTTTGCGGCCGCAACCTACCTGCGGGGGATGCGGGTGACGCTCGTCCCCACGACGCTGCTGGCACAAGTCGATGCGAGTCTTGGTGGGAAGAACGGGGTCAATTTTGGTGGATATAAAAATCTCGTCGGGGTCATTCGCCAACCCGAATGCGTGATCTGTGACCCGCGGTTTCTGGGGTCGCTCACACCACAGATTTTCCGGCACGGGATGGCCGAGGTGATCAAGCATGCAGCCATTGGCGATCGACACCTTTTTGCACAGCTCGAAACGGATCGTGAACGCCTGCTGGCACTTGAGATGGCGACGCTCGAACAGGTGGTCACGGCGGCCATCCAGGTGAAGGCGCACGTGGTCTCTGCCGATGAAATGGAGCGCGGGGCGCGAGTGACGCTCAATTTTGGGCACACGCTTGGCCATGCGATTGAGAGTACGTGTGCGCTGCCGCATGGAGAGGCCGTGAGTATTGGGATGATGGCCGATGCCCGACTTTCCGTGGTGCACGCCGGACTCGCGGTGTCGGCGGTGTCGCGATTGCAGGGTCTGCTGACCGCCTATGGCCTGCCGACGACGCCATGCGGTGAATGGCCGAAACTCCGAGAGGCCGTGCGGCAGGATAAAAAACGCCACCACGATGCCATACGATTGGGAGTGTTGACGGACATTGGAACCTCGACGGTCATGGAGTTGCCGCTCGACACGGTGGAACAATTTTTCGCACGGGAGTGGTCCGATGCGTAAGACCCTCTACGCCGTGATGGGCAATCCGGTGCTCCAAAGTCGCAGTCCCGCCATGCAGCAGGCGGCCTTTGCGGCCACGCAGGTCCCGGCAGCGTACCTTCGATTGCATGCCGAGAGTGCGGCAGAGGGCCTGCGGGTGGCGCAGGCCATGGGGATTCGGGGGTTGAATGTCACGGCGCCGTTCAAAGAGTCGATCGTCCCGTTCGTGACCCAACTGGACCGGCAGGCGCTGAGCCTGCGCGCGGTCAATACCATCCGTTTTGACGATGAGCATATCGCAGGATTCAATACCGATGTGGAGGGACTGCGGCAGTCACTGAGCGCAGAGGGCATCGACGTGCATGATCAGCGTGTTGTCGTGCTCGGGACGGGCGGCGCAGCGCGGGCCGCGATTTCCGCATTGCGTGCGCAGGGTGCCGCTGTGGTGGTGGCTGGGCGGTCGCTGCAGCACGCGACCGCGCTGGCCAAAACCTTCCGTGTCACCGCGCTGTCGCTCGACGCGCAGGAGCTTGCGGGGGTCGTGTGCGATGCGGTGCTACTCGTCTCCTGCCTGAGTACCATCGATCGCGTCGTGCCACCGCAATGGCTTCATCGCGACCTGACCGTGTTTGACATCCACTATGGTCGGCCGACCAGGCTCCTGACTGATGCACGTGCCCGTGGGTGTCGCACGCTCGATGGGCGCGAATGGCTGTTGCATCAGGGGGGAGAGGCTTTTGAATGTTTCACCGGCAAGGAGGCTCCCACCGCATGTATGCGTCAGGCAGTGTTTGCAGAGGATGCGTGTCCGTCGGTTTCGCGCCCGATTGCCCTGATCGGCATGATGGGGGCAGGCAAGTCGGTGATTGCCGCGGCTGTGGCCTCACGGAGCGGTCGGCAATATCTCGATATGGATACGGCGATTGCCGCGACCGCGGGATGTTCCATTGCGGAACTTTTTGCCACGAAGGGCGAGGGAGACTTTCGTGCCCTGGAGCGGCAACAGTTGACGGCATATGTTGAAACGTCGGGGAGTGTCATTGCCTGTGGTGGTGGTGTGGTGCTGGAGGCCGCGAATCGTGCCCTCTTGCGCGCACACTGTCACACGATCTGGCTCTGGGCCGCACCGGAAGTCCTGGCGCACCGCACGCGTGATGACACCCGTCCGTTGCTCGCCGGTCAGGATCGGTCCACAGCGTTGCGTACGCTGTTGCACGCACGCATGGAATATTATGTAGAGGTGGCTGACATGGTCATCAGCACGGAAGAGGAATCTCCTGAACACGTTGCGGAGGCGATCGATGCAGAAGTCTGTTGCGTCAGCGGCTGTTAATGGCCGTGTGGTGGCACCTTCCTCCAAAAGTCTTCTGCAACGCGCCATTATGGTGGCTGCACTGACGCGAGGGACGACCACATTGCGGGTGGAATCTGGATCATACTGCGATGATGTCCGCGCCGCCCTCGCGGTCGCGTCCGCATTGGGCGCCGAGGTCATCGAAGGGGGACGCGCGCTCGTTATTCGCGGAGGTCATCCGCCGCGGGCAACGACGCTGCATTGTGGTGAATCAGGCCTCTCTCTTCGCATGACCTGTGCGGTTTCGGCGCTTTTTGATCAGGCTTTCACGATCACGGGATCGGGCTCACTCACGACGCGGCCGATCGGCGACATTGGGCAACCGCTGGCTCTGCTCGGTGTGGCATGTCACACAACGGCGGGGCACCTGCCAGTGTGCGTGCAAGGGCCGCTGCACGGTGGAGTGCTTACGCTGGATGGATCGCTCAGTTCACAATTTCTCACGGGTCTGCTGATCGCGCTCCCGTTGGCAAAAGAGGAATCGATGCTGATCGTGACATCGCTGGCGAGCCGGCCCTATGTGGCGATGACCTGTCAGGTCTTGCGCGATTGTGGGATCCGGCTCGATTATTCGGCAGCATTCGATCGGTTTACGATTCCCGGGGGGCAACACTATGTGCCCCGAACATATACGGTGGAAGGCGACTGGTCGGGTGCGGCACCGCTCTTGGTGGCTGGGGCGCTGGCCGGTGCCGTCGAGGTGGCAGGGCTTTCGTCCGACTCGCTGCAGGCCGATGCAGCCGTATTGACGGTGCTCCGCGCGGTAGGAGCAGCCGTGACCGTGCAGGACGATACGGTTGCCGTACAGAGATCTCGTCTTCGCCCATTTACCTTTGATGCCACCGATGCGCCGGATCTCTTTCCACCGCTGGTGGCGTTGGCCGTGTTTTGCGAGGGAGAAAGCCGCATTGGCGGGGTCGGTCGCCTGGTCCACAAGGAAAGCAATCGCGGGCGCGTTCTGGTCGAAGAATTCGGGAAACTCGGCGCGCGGGTACGACTTGCCGATGATGAGCTCTGTATTGCGGGAGGGCATATCGTGCATGGCGGATGTGTGGCATCGCACGGGGATCACCGCATTGCCATGGCGCTGGCGGTCGCGGCCTTGCGTGCCGATGGACCAGTGACCATTGTCGGGGCCGAGTCGGTCGCTAAATCCTATCCCACGTTTTTTGAAGATCTTGCCACCTTGCAGGAGCGCATATGAATCGTTTCGGCGAACAATTTCGGGTGACGATCCTCGGGGAATCGCACGGCGACGGGGTTGGTATCATCATTGACGGTTGTCCCGCGGGACTCCCCCTCGACGTCCCCGATTTCCATGGCGACCTCGAACGGCGGCGTGGCGGGCGTGTCAAGGGGACCACACCACGCAAAGAGGATGATATCCCGCAGCTATTGACCGGATATTTTCAGGGGAAGAGCACGGGGGCGCCGCTGACGATTTTTTTTGCCAACAGCGATGTGAAGGCCGCAGATTATGCACAGCGCCGCTTCACACCGCGACCGGGGCATGCCGACTTCGTGGCGCACGAGAAGTTTGGCGGTTTTCACGACTATCGCGGTGGCGGACATTTTTCTGGCCGTTTGACGGCGGCAGTGGTGGCCGCGGGGGTGGTGGCCAAAAAACTGCTCGCACCGAGCACCGTCAACGCGCAACTCCTCTCGGTGGGCGGATCGACCAATGTGGACGAGACCGTCTCCACAGCCATGCAGGATGGCGATTCCGTGGGTGGACTGGTGGAATGTGTGGTCGACGGCCTTCCCGTTGGTCTCGGAGAACCGTTTTTTGATTCGATCGAGTCGGTGTTGAGTCACGGTCTCTTTGCCATTCCGGCGATCAAGGGCGTTGAGTTCGGTCTCGGTTTTGCGTCGGCACAGAAGCGGGGGAGCGAGGTCAACGATGCCGTACTCAGACGTGATGGGCGGACGAAGACCAACCATGCCGGTGGGGTGAATGGGGGGATCACCAACGGGAATCCGCTGGTCTTTCGTGTGGCCGTCAAACCGACGGCAAGCATCCGTCAGCAACAAGAGACAGTCGATTTGCGGAGCGGGGAACCAGCGACCCTTGCGATCCAAGGCCGACACGATGCCTGTATTGCCCTCCGCGTGCCGGTGGTGGTGGAAGCGGTGGCTGCAATCGTTTTGGTCGATTTCATGTGCCGGGAGAAGAGGATTCCACGTGTCCTCGGGAGGAACGTATGAGTCTGGATTATATCCGGAAGAAGGTCGATGCACTCGATGCGGAATTGTTGGCGCTGCTCAACCGGCGCATGGAGATGACGATCCGGACAAAAAACCTCAAACAGCAGGCGGAGGATGCTGGGCGGGAAAAAGAGGTGATGGCGCATATCACGTCGGAGTCTCGGGCGTTGGTGACGACTGCCTTTGCGCAGACGCTTTTTCGGGAGATCATGGCCGAGTCGAAGCGCTTGCAGAAAGAGGATCGCCGCCTCATCGGCTTTCAGGGGGAGCATGGGGCCTACAGCGAGATCGCGTCGGGGATCCATGATGCGACCGCCGTGGCCATCCCGCATCGGGAATTTGTCGACATCTTCGAGGGAGTGGACGCCGGCATTTTGGATTATGGCGTTGTCCCAATCGAGAATTCCCTCGGCGGCAATGTCGCACAGATTGACGACCTCTTGATCGAGCACGATCTGTCGATCATTGCCGAGGTGAACGTGCCAATCAGTCATTGCCTGATTACCCTGCCCGATACACATTACCGCGATGTCCGTGCAGTCTATTCACATCCCCAGGCCTTGTCACAGTGTCGCGGTTTTATTGCGCGCAACCAGCTTGAACCGCGTCCCTACTATGACACGGCAGGATCTGCGCTGATGTTGGCGCGGGAAAAGCCAAAAGCGACTGCCGTGATTGCCAGCGCGCTCTCTGCCGAGCTCTACAATCTCCAGATTCTGAAAGAGCATATTGAAGATGTCCACACGAATTGCACGCGATTTGTCGTCTTGGCCAAAGAACCGACGCGTGACCGTGGTGATAAATGCTCGATCATCTTTTCAGCGGTTGAAGACCGTCCTGGCACGCTCTTTCGACTCTTGAGCGCATTTTCGGAGGCGGAGATCAATCTGACACGGATCGAATCTCGGCCATTGCGAAATGGGCCCGGCAAATACGCATTTTTGGTCGATTTCCTCGGGTCGGAGGACGAGGCCCATGTCAAGGCGGCGCTCGCGAAAGTCCGCCAGGAAGGGGCATTGTTCAAATTCCTCGGCTGTTACCGGAAGGCGGATGTATGAAAATCGGGGTCGTGGGTGCGGGACATATGGGACAGTGGGTCATCCGGCAACTGGCCGCCGACCACGAGATCGTGGCGTATGATATGGCGCCGGTGGATCATATCTGTCGGGATCGGGTGGAGTGGGTGGCGACACTCGCCGATGTCGCGGGTGCCGGGCCGGAAGTGCTGGTCAACGCGGTGAGCCTCCAGAAGACGCTCGCCCTCTTTCACGCGCTCGTTCCGTTATTGCCGAAGGCGTGTGTGATCGGGGATCTGGCATCGGTCAAGCACGAGGTCGTCGGGTATTATGCCACAACGGGGCGTCCTTTTTTCTCCATCCATCCGCTCTTTGGTCCCACGTTCGCGAATCTTGAGGCCCTGAGTCGCGAGAACGCCATCGTGATCGCCGAGTCGGATCCCAGGGCCAAGGCGCTCTTTGTCCATCTCTTTGCCCGGTTGGGAGTCAAAGTCTTTGAGTGTACGTTCCAAGAGCACGACGCCATGATGGCCTATTCCCTGACCACACCGTTCGTGGCCACACTCGTTTTTGCGAGTTGCGTGGACCAGACGGCGGTGCCGGGGACGACTTTTGGACGGCACATGAAGATCGCGAAGGGCCTGTTGGCCGAAGACGACCACTTGTTGTCCGAGATCCTCTTCAATCCCCATTCCCTCAGGCAGCTCGAGCAGATGACATCAAAGCTCGAATTTCTCAAGCACGTCATCCGTGCGCGAGATACCGGCGAAATGCAGCGACTCTTTGCCAAACTGCGGGCCAATATTGTGGAGAGTTGAGTCTCCATTGTTTTCTCTCGCGTGATGGGGCCCATACTGTTGCAGATTCAGCCGGCGACAGTGGCCGCCGATGATTGTCTACGACCGGCCGAGTTTCATCCAGATCGTCCCGGTGCCGAGCGTGTCGCTGGTGGTCGAATAGATGATCCAGACATTGTCGATGACGCCGGTCGGCTCGTCGATCGGCCCCTTTGAGGTATCGCTATTCCAGTTATCGAGGGTCAGTTTTCGGGTCGCACCATAATCGTCAATGGCCCAGCTGGTCCAATCGGTGGTTTCAATGGTGGAGACGGACCACGCGCCGCTCGATGAACCGAATTGCCACGTCCCAGCCGCATCAAGGACGACGAGCATTGTGACCGGTGTAATTTGCTGCGTCAATCCAGAATCGTAATAGACGGTCTCTGTCAGGATCCGCCAGTCGCCGACCAAATCCGTGTCGACGGTTCCGCCTCCGCCCGTGGTGCCCGAAGAGCCGCAGGCCACGAGACACATCAGCCCGATCATGACGACCCACCCACGTACTGTTTTCATGGTGCATTCCCCCCTGTTTGTCTCAACGGAGTATTATATCCCCTCGATGAAGGAAATGGAAGCCTTTTGACAGACGGCGGCGTTTTCTTCGGGAAAGAGCGAGAGCTGCTGGTCTCAGACCTTGTCAATCTCCTCACAGGGGATTTCCTGGAGGATGGCGAGTTCGTTGCCGAGACGGCCAAGGAGTCGGTGGTATTCTGCCTGCACCTTTTGACTTTTCGGTCCCACGCCAAAGGTTTCAGAGAGAATCTCTGGGAGCGGAATGCGATTGAAAAATGGCGCGACACGATCAAGGTGGGAGATGCGCCAGTTCATCGCGGGATTGGAGGAGAGGCCGGTCTCCACGGCAAAAATCTGGTCGGTGCGATAGGCACCCGCTTCCCCGCATGTGTACGACGTACCCGCCACATTCGAGGATAGTGTTCGAAGCGCTACTTGGGCCAATGCTGGCGTATGCGCTGATAGGTCTCTTGCAGGCCCTGTGGATTGCGTAAGGCCTGCTCCATCTCCGGCGCGACCAAGACGGGGAAAAAACGCCAGCCAGGGGCATCGGTCTTCATTACATAGAACGTCATGGAAGAAATCTGGGCCAATCGCTCGGTCATGGCCGGATTCTCTTCGGCTCGAGTCTGCTGTGCATGCTTTTTCGTGGTATTCTCCATTTGGAAGTGAAATTTGTGTCGCAATTCGGCCAGACTATCACCTGCATGCTTGATGGGAACTTCGATAAAGAGCACCAAGCCATAGTGAGAGAGGTCTCTTTCAGGGGAAGACCCCATGGTGCCAATGGCACTCAACATCTCGAGGAGGGTGTCTGTTTGCAGGGCGTGCTTTGGCTCGGCGGAAACCGGGAGACAATAGACCCCCTCTCCGCAGGGATACGCCGAGTCACTCGGGGGCATCCAGAGTGTCCCCGTGGTGTCCCGCGTATACTGCGTGGAAAGCTCGAGAGACGTCTCCTCAAAGGCCTTCTGCAATTGCGATCTCAGGGATGCTTCCCAAAGCGCCCTGTGCGATTCTGGCCATTGTGGGAGGGTGATCTGCAGGGCCAATGACCCGTGCGGTCGATATGGAGCTGGAATCCTGGCCAAGTTCTTCCCCAGCGCTGCCCACGGTTCCACAAAGGCCCCGATGCCCTGGCCGATAGCAGGGGTGACCCGGATCTCCCACGCGGTGCCCTGATGTTGTGCGGCATAGTGCGCGAAGGCCCCGCTGTTTGCGGTTTCCCACTCCGAAAGGTAATGTGCGAGTGCGGCCGTGTCTGAAGGAAACTGTGGCCAGCGCGGCCAGTCCTCCATGCGGGTTTTTTCGCATAAGGAAATCTCCTCAATGCGGGGATAAATACTTGCACTGATACTGAGCAGATTGCCACTGCTGACGGGTCGGTCCATATCCTCTTCCTGTGCACAGATGCGGGATTCGTTGCGGAGCTGCTCTGGAAGGCCCCCTAGAGCATTTTTCAGGGTTATTGGGAGGATGTCACTATTGAGATCATCATAACTCGGCAGCACGTCTTCGATGATTTGTACCGCGCCTTCTTCCTCTGGCTGTGCAGTGTCATCCTCGGCACGATCGGCAACGCTATAGGCCACTGCCATGCTGAAGGCCCCCGGAGTGGCAAGGATCTTGTGGGCGAGGGGAGAGGCAGACGAGGCCAAAGTCCGCCGATAATGCCAAGGCTGTATGGGGAGATTGACGGTTTTCCCGGAGCACAGTCTTGGCAATTGGACCGCGTGTCCGACGAATATCCTCCTCAGTGATGACGGCCTCGGTCCCCTTGCTCCATGGAATCCCGAACGCGTATCCGGATTGGGCCTGATCAACGCGGTTGAGGTCCACGGTGGCGAGCGGCAGGCAGTGTGTTGCGATATCTGTTACCTCCGAAGTGGCCTCTCCCATGTCACTCACCCCCGAGGCGGTCGTGACAATGATGCCCGCATTGACCATCCGATCAATGTCGCCCGGGAGACAGACGGTGTCATTGGTCGTTGCCATTGCCGCAGCACTCCTCCCCAGGAGCCAGAGTGCCGATGCGAGAGGTGCCAGGAGGTGCCAGTGGAGACGGGGTGTCTGCCGTACCGGTGTCGGGGACGTATCACGCTGCGTTGGTATCGCCGCGTGCAGTCGGACTGTCATCGCAGATGGCAGGGGTGGTGCGGCCCTCTGGTGTTGGTCTGTGAAGACCGCGGGTCGGGAGGTTGTACCGCTTCTCAGAAAGCGGGTGCATTGCACTACTCGGGGGCCGGTCAGCATACGGGACCATGCCGCGCGATGCCATGGAAGCATGATTACGGGACGACCCATTCGATCTCTCCCTGCTGTTTGGGCGTTGTCCGTTTTGGTACGGGTCGTTGTGTTCCGGCGATGGATGATTGTTCACCGCTCGTCCAGGTGACGCGGAGTCGCAGATCGTTTGTGATGGCCACCTCCATCGGTGCGGCATCGTGCCGTGTACTATAGATATGAAACGTTGGTGGTACCTGCAGTGCAAACTGCGGGGCCACGGCCGTTCCGCCAAAGGCGGTGTCGAGGAGGAGCTGTCCATTTGGATCGAGTGATGGGGCAATATCTGCGAGCAGATCGGGTGGGAGTGCGTCTCCCTGACTGGTAATCACCATGGTATGAATGGGACGCCCGAACTGCTTGACGGTGCGCTCAATGGTACGTCGGACATCTGCGCCATCACGAGTTTCCTCATAGAGGGTCAAAAAATGCGGGGATTGCTGAAAAGCCGCAATGACCTGATTGTGCCGGGGTTCTTCTTTGGATGCATCCGGACGCACAAGGAGGAGCGCGATCGGCCGATTGCCCCGTGGTGGTTCGCAGCGATTTTTCGTCCGGCACCAGGCCTCATAGAGATCGCGAAAAGCCATGAGGCGCGCAGGATTCGCAAGCCCGATCCCTTGCAGAAAAGCGGGATAGCTCCCGAGCATGTCCGGGGAAAAATGGAGCCCGTTGGGCTGAAAGGCTTGCTGGAGCTGATGCCAGACTGCCTGCTGTTGTGAACCATGGAGTTGGGCCAATATCCGATGATTCGTGAGGGCGGCAAACGCCAGCAGGCTGATATCCGACTGGAGGGACGGTTGCAGATCGGCATAGGCATCTGGATCTTGTGTCAATGCCGCCAGCGCCATCGCGGGATCCTTCTGCATGGCGGGCGACAGATATCGGTAGGCCCGGCCATTTAGGCGGACGAGGCGCAGCAGGTGGTCGGCATTTTCGCATATTGTCGTTGCGGCATGGCGAATGGCCTCGGCGTCGCGACTCACCGCGTGCTCGACGACGGAAAGTGTCCCTTGCAGGCGTGGCGAAGCATAGGCCAGCGCGAGGCCATTCGATTGCACCGCAGCGATGACGATCTCCAGATCATCGCGCAGTGTTGCATCCGCGTACTGCAGCGCAAGGCCGTTGTGTCGAACCGCAGCAAGGACGATCTCGCGGTTTCGCTGCAGGTTTGGCGCGACATGTTTCAGACCCAGGCCATTGCGTTGTACGGCGGCCATAGCCACATCGTGTACGCCGGAGAGCGTCCGATCAAATTGCAGGGGGAGAAAATGCGGCGGACATTGGGCGATAAGGGCGCTGAGAAACGGACGGTGACTGTACAAGGCAATGAGGTCGGCATATTCTGATCCTGTGAGACTTTCCGGCGGACGCAGGCGGATGAGACATCGGCAAATAGCGAAAAATGGTGCGCGGCGAGCATGTAATCCAATTGCTGAAACGCATTGGCACCGACGATCCGAGAGAGCGCGCCGAGATCTTGCAAAGAATAGCTGTGCTGGGGCTGGACATCGAGGAGATCAATGATCTCCTCTTTGGTGAGCGATCCATCGGCAAAGTACGCCTCTTTTCCCACACTCACGTGATAGGTACGAAACCAATCCGTCAGTTGTTGAAAGGCCGAAGGCGATGTCGGCACACTATTGATATAATTTTCTCCGCTCATACGAGTTTCTTTACAGCAAGGATTGTGCCAAGCAGCGCTTATGGCGTACGAATTGCCGTAATGAGTGAACATCGATGAGTTTTATTGCGTACGTCATGGAAGATGGTGGTGTGTAGACGTTGTCACCAGATGAAAAATCGTGTTCGTAATCCCGAAATCAGTGCTCCGAATGTTGTCCAAAAGGGGAAGGATACCGAGGCGTGATGCGATCAATGATGGAGGCCGACCCCATTGGGAGGACTCCAAGAATTCTCCTTGCAATTCGGATCTGTAGCGCTAATGCTCAGCCATCGAGCAACTTTTTGCGATGAAAAGCCGATATCTTCATAATGACGACACATGCAGCGATACTGGAGGTGGCATGATGCGGACATATCAATGGAAGCATGGGAGGAGGTTGTGGTGGACTCGGTTGATCCTCCTTCCGATGATGGCGGGTCTGCCACTCACGACACAGGCCACTCCCGCGAGGCAACAGCAGTTACTCCTGCAGGGCCCTCAGGGAGGGGCTTGGTATGCAGCGGGAAAGGCGGACGCCAGCCGCGCACGCTACCTCATTCTTGCCGATCAACGGTTTTCCGCAGCCGTCGACCGCCTCCGTGAATACCGCGCACAAGATTTTCAGGTGACCGTGGAGTCGGTGACGCCGGAGACGACGCAAGAGACGATCCGTTCCATCATTCGTCAGCATGCGGATCCTGATTCCTTTGTCCTCCTTGTTGGACGGTGTGAGACCGTGGCCTGTGACATCATCACGGAAGAAGGTGATGTGTACCGCACGAAAGATGGCAAGAGTGAGAAAGAATCGTATACGAGACAATACAACAGCGATGCCGCCTATGCCGATCTGAACGATGACCTCGTCCCCGACCTCTTTGTGGGCCGCATCCCGGTGGAGACCACTGCGGAGCTGGAGGCCATCGTCGACAAGGTGATCAGTTATGAAAAAGGATCGTCGCTGGCGACACCGGAGTATCTGTTTGTCGCAGGTTCTGAAATTACGCCGGAACAGCGTACCGAGCAGCCGAATAATATGTGGAAGACGGGGAGTTATTTTGATGAACAGTTGATCCCCGTCGTCGAGGGGGAGGGCACTGTGGAACGGATCTATTGTTATTGCCAGAACACGAGCGATGGGTGTCAGGGGAACACCGATCAGCTGGTCTCGTCGATGAATAACGGGGCTTCGGTCGTCACCTTCATGGGACATGCCACGCAGAGCGGGATTGAAAACCAGTGTTGCTACAAGGATTCGTTCAATGCCGAGCGGATCGATGGCGATCTCGTCAACTATGGCCGGTACCCGATTTTTGTGGGCTTCTCCTGCAATATCGCCGACCTGATCAACGAGGAATATTATCTGGACGGGCGGAAGAGTTTCGGCGAGGAAATCCTTAAAATTCCGCAGGCCGGCGCCGTGGCATTTGTCGGATCCTCAGCCACGACCGGCCTCGGGGTCTTTGATGCCTTTGCCCCGAGTTTTTACGCGGCACTGAGCGATCCCTCAATGCACACGCTCGGCGAGGCCTTCTGTGGCGGAAAACGGAAGGGCGGGAAGGACAAACCGAAGATGGCTGAACGGATGTATCAACAACTCCAGCTCTTTGGTGATCCCGCGTTGCGCATTCATTGATGATCGGGGCATGACGACCGGCAATAGCGATTGCCTTTCAGCGCAACCATTACAGGGGCTCACGTCGCCCCCCCAACGGGCAAAGCCCGTTGGGTCCCCCCTTCTCGCGCGCGGTGCGCGCTGGGGGACTTCCTCGTCCACCCAGCTTCGCTGGGTCCCCGGACTCGGTCGTTGCCACTACCCCCCCAACGGGCAAAGCCCGTTGGGTCCCCCCCTTCTCGCGCGCGGTGCGCGCTGGGTCGTGGGGCCCCACTTTTGGGAGAAATGGGCGATGGACTATCTCGTGATTGCATTGGCATCGTTCTCTGCCTCGGGTCTGACAATGTTTTCCGGATTCGGCCTTGGTACAATGCTCTTGCCGGTCTTTGCGATTTTTTTGCCAGTGGATCTCGCCGTCACCTCAACCGCATTGGTGCATGCCGTTAGTAATGTGATGAAGGTCAGCCTGCTCGGCCGCTACGCGAGCGGGTCGATTGTGGTCCGTTTTGGGCTCCCCGCGATGGGCGCGGCCTTTGTCGGCGCCGCGTTGCTTGGCGTTGTTGCGCGGCTACCGTCCATTGTGCAATATCAGCTTTTTTCGCTCCAGGCGGAGATGACGCCGATCAAACTGGCCCTGGGCGTGCTGATTCTCTTCTTTGCCGCCCTGGAATTGCTTCCCCATTGTCAGCGTCTGGCATTTCATCCCCGTCATCTTCTCCTTGGCGGGCTCTTGTCGGGATTTTTTGGCGGACTCTCAGGACATCAAGGCGCCCTCCGTTCGGCCTTTTTGGCAAAGACCACGTGCACACCATCGACCTTTGTCGGGACCAACGCCGTGATCGGTTTTGGGGTCGATCTCGTCCGGCTTGGCGTCTATGGGGCCGTCATTATGATTCCGCAGTTGGGGGGACTGACCGCAATGCGTGAAGGCGGGTATTTACTCGTCGGGGCCCTCGCCGCATCCCTTGGGATCGTCATCGGCAAGCGACTGCTGCACAAGGTGACGATGCGCCGGATCCAGTATCTGACAGGGATCTTCTTGTGTGGTATCGGCCTTTTGTTGGGTGCCGGGATCCTCTGATGATCGGGCTATTGTACACCGTCCAGTAGCGCGCATCGTCTTCTGCTATTCGACGATCGCTTCTGCGGCAGAACGGACAAAACTTTGCGCATCGGCCATATGGCGCAGTGTCAGTGAGCCCGCCTTGGGATCAAAGACCAACGGTGGCGGTTCGAAATCGACGAGGTATCCGAACTGTTTCCGGAATTCATCCAGTGAGAGTCCCGCGGTGGCCGCAAATTTTGCCAATTCATGGGCATCGGCAAAGTCGTCCTTGCGCAGGCGGATCATGTAGCGGCGTGCAATCGCGTACATCGTGGAATTGATATCGACCAGCCGCAGTCGCGATTTTCCCGTGGCCGGATCGATCAGCATGGTCAGGGGAATCGGGGCGAAATTGCCGCTGTCGATGGCGATCATCACCTGATTGCCTCCCTCGATAATATGCTTGGCGGCACAGTACCCGAGATCGCGGGTGTATTCCATATCGAGTGGGATGGGATCTGCACAGCGCAACTCATAGCCGATATTTTTGGCGATGATGGTGGTCTTGATGCCAAACGATTTCAGGCGCTCCTGGACTGCGGCTTTCAGGATCTCGCCGAGATTGATTTCCGCAATGCGCAAATGGTCATGGGAATCCCGCTCCACATTCGCGAGTCCTTCCAGATCCTCCGGGTCGATATCGAGCACCAATCCCTCGGCGATCACGGCGACGCCGTGGCGACGTCCATAGCTCAGCCGTTTGATGATTGCGCCCACAAGACTATCGACAATCGTTTGCAGGGGGATCAACGTGCCGTTGCGAATAAACTCCTCGGAAATCAGCGTGAGTGTTGCACCGGCGGCCTTGCCAATGCCCAGCGCCAGATGCCCGGCCTTGCGTCCCATGGAAATCACAAAATACCATCGCGAGGTGGTGCTTGCATCGACAATGAGATTTTTGACAATCTCCACCCCGATATGCCGTGCAGTTTGGTATCCAAAGGTGTTGAGATGATGGGGCAGGTCGAGGTCATTGTCGATCGTTTTCGGGACATGCACGACACGAATGCGTCCTTCCGCCTTCTCGACGAGTTTCATGGCCGAATAGGCCGTATCATCCCCGCCAATCGTGATGAGTTGCGAGACATTCAGGCGCAACAGCGAGATGACGGACTGTTCCAGATGCTCGGGATTGAGCGTGGGATTTGCCCGGGAAATGCCGATGGTCGAACCGCCACGGAAATGGATGCGAGAGACATCGGAGATGGAGAGCGGCATCACGTGATCGATGTCGCCCTTCATGATCCACTGAAATCCGTCTTGGATGCCGACAACCTGGATTCCCTCGAGGGAGGCCCGGATGGTGGCCGCGCCGATCACGCTGTTGATCCCCGGCGCAGGCCCGCCACCGACCAGGATCGCCAATTTTTTCTGTTGCGGCATGGCAGACATCGAAATCTTCGTCCCCCGTGATATAGTATTTCAACGTTTAATGATCGGTTTTCCGCCACGGCTCATGGCCGCGCCGCGAATAAAGTCGACCTGGCCGCCGATCCCGCTATAGAACCGGTACCCGACGGAATCCGACACGACCTGGCCGGTGAGGTCCACCTCCAGCGCACTATTGATGGCGATCATCCGATGATGTTGCGCAATGACTTGGGGATTATTCACGTAATCCGACGGGTAAAAATCGATATGCGGGTTTTCATCGACGTACTCGTACAACGTTCGTGTCCCGATACAGAAGGAGGCCACGGTCTTCCCCGGATGAAGCGTCTTCTTCCGGTTATTGATCGTCCCCCGTTCCAGGCACGCAATAATGCCGTCACTAAACATTTCCGTGTGGACCCCGAGATCGTTGTGCTGATCGAGATACCGGAGGACGGCATCGGGTATTTTTCCAATGCCCATCTGCAACGTGGACCCATCCTCGATGAGTTGCGCCACATACTGGCCAATCTGCAATGTCACGGCATCGAGTGTCGGCGGGGGGATCTCGGGGAGTGGGGTCTCGCACTCAAAAATCGCGTCGATATGATTCAGATGGATAAAGCTCTGTCCCATGGTGCGGGGCGAACGGGCATTCATCTGGGCAATGATATGTCTGGCCGAGGCACAGGCCGCCGCCACTACATCGACGGAGACCCCGAGTGAGCAATATCCCTGCGCATCAGGGGGGCCGACCTGGACCAAGGCCACATCCACCGGGAGCACCTTGGAACGGAAGAGTTCCGGGATTTCGGAGAGGAAGCAGGGGGTATAATCGGCATGCCCCAGACGCACAGCCTCGCGTGTACCAGCCCCGAGAAAGAGGGAGTTCGTCCGGAGATGCGGGAGATAGGATGGCGCGGTCCAGGGTGTCTCACCCAGGGTCAGGATGTGGACAATTTCCAGGTCCCGGAATTGCTCCACGTGACGGAGAAATTCCTCCATGAGGGCCAGCGGGACCGCCGCGTTGGATCCGACAAAGAGCCGGTTCCCATTGCGAATGAGCTCGGGCCACATTGCGGGACGAAGTCGTTGTGCGTCGGGGATCATTGGTCCGTGCGCTCCGACAGCCTCCATACAGCAAGGCGATGGGGACGACAACACTTTGAAGGACTTCTGGTACTCCACGTGTCGACCATCGATTCCTATTGCAGATGGATGGGAGACGCCATAGAGAGAGGGCCCTATGCTTTCCATGATTCCCGGGAAAACGCCGCTGGTCTCTGTTGGTGCCATCCGTGCCAAATTGGAATGCACGAACCCCTGTGGGAGCATCAAGGATCGGATTGCCGCCTATATCCTCCGCTGCAGCCTGGCCCAGGGACTCCTCAAACCCCATCAACCGATCGTCGAGGCCACGAGTGGCAATACCGGCATTTCGCTCGCCTACTATGCCCGTGCCCTCGGTCATCCGGTGACGATTATCATGCCGGAGCAGATGACCGAGGAGCGGAAGAAAGCCATTCGCGATCTCGGCGCGACACTCCGGTTATGTTCTGCCGCAGGGAGTTTTGCCGAGGCCGTCGCCTGGCGTGACACCTTGGTGGAGAGCAAGGGCTATTTTTCGACCGATCAATTTGCCAATCCGCTCAATGTTGCCTGTCATCGCGAAACGACGGGCCAGGAGATTCTTGCACAGGTCGGCGAAGGTCCGGTCGATTGTTTCGTGGCCGGCGTCGGGACCGGTGGGACCCTGCTCGGCGTGGGTCGCGCCTTGCGTGCGGTCTACCCGCAGATACAGGTCGTGGCCGTGGAGCCGACAGAATCTGCGGTGCTCAGCGGTCGTCCGCCGGGGTCGCACGGGATCTTCGGTATCGGGGATGGATTCATTCCGCCCATTCTCTGCGATGCTGAAGGACGGCTCAGCCGCGAGATCGATGCGGTCGAGACCGTCTCCACGGCCGAGGCCATTGCCGCGGCCCAACAGATCAAGGAGACCTTCGGATTTTGTGTCGGGGTCTCCTCGGGGGCCAATTTTTTCGTGGCGTCACGACTCGCCAGGCGGTTTCGACAGGTGGTCACGATCTTTCCCGACGGATATTACAAATATCGATCCCAGGGATTGGTCCATTGTGCCTCAGCGCGCTGCCCCTACGAACATCCGCGCGATGGAGTGATCCGGGAGCTTGCGTCCACATAATATCTGTGTGGAGGATCCGCCGGGTTCCCTTTCGCATCACAGCATGGTAAGCTCTTGTCATCGTCCGTCGAAATGACCTGGGGGGGGGTATGATCACAATCCCATCATCATGGCATGGTCTCCAAAGCCGATGGCTGATCGGCCTCTGTTACCTGGGGCTCCTCTGCGCATGTGGTGGCACGGGAAGTCCCTCGGCAACAGAAACGGAGACCGAGACAGAGGGTGGGACGACGACGAGTTCGGGGTATCATATCGTCGGGACGGTATCGTCTGTCACCGTCAATGCGTCCCTCGGGAAGGCGCAAGAGACCGCGACCGTGACCGATGTGATCGCGGTCAGTCCAGGGACGGGCGATGTCAGCTGCAAATCGGCGACGGTCGATGCCACGGCCGGAACGTTTGACCTCAAGGTGGCCAGTGGCCGACCGTGGATTTTGTTCTTTATCGATGCGTACCGCACGCAAGCCAACATGTTCCTGGGGCATTTCCGGACCTCAACCCTCGATACGTTGACGCCGACGACCACGGAAGGGACCGCCCAGCTCGGATCGGTCACCGTGAATGCCGAGAGTGGTGTGGCCACGTCCACCACGGACCACACCGAGATCATCGATGACCTGGGGGTCGATAGTGAAACCGCCGAGGTCGTGGGTGAGGTCGATGATGTTGCGACGCGCTATAGTAATCCTGATCTCGATGGGGATGGTACGGTCGATTGTCAGACCGAGAGCGGGGATGAGGACGCCACGGCCGCGCCGCAGGGGCAGCTCGATTTTCATGTGCGCTTCAACATGCTGATCAACGGGACGCAGTCGCGCGTGAACAATATGATCGGTCGGTTCTTCGATACCGCAACCACCACGGCGCAATATGAGAGTACGGGCGTCTATGTCAATTATCTCGATAGTTTCTCCACGGCGGCCTCCGGGAACGTCACCTGCGCCGACTCGGCCGTTACGACGAGCGAAGGCGGGGCATTGGCCGCCAATACCGCTACGACCGCCGTCACAGAAAACGCCTTCGGAAACTATCATGGCTTTGGCATCAATATCGTCAATACCTCGGAGCTTCCATCGGGACGGATCGTCTTTGCCATGGGAACGAAAACGCTCACGTTCACCGGGGTCGACACGCCGAGTCTGGCTGAACTCACGGCCCCGACCGGACGCATTTTCCCCTTTCTTTCGCTGACATTGACTGACGCCAGTTGCACCACAGAGTGCACGGTATCGAGTATTGAGTATCAATGGCTCAAGAAAACGGCAGGCGGATGGGAGGAAGTCACCGTGGCGGAGCTCTCCCTCCTCATACGCGCCGGGACGCCGTTGTTCGGTTTTCGTGTCGATGAGAATGCCAACACGACCGTCGGTTTTGCCATCCCCATCTCGCAGGTCTCCGGGACGATTGCCTGGAGTGCGGAGAATGCGACCCTCTCCGGTGTCACGTCGACGCAATTGATAAATCTCGTCACGACGCAGATCTGCCATGTCGGTCTGAGCTACGATGACCAGTTGGGGATGCGCTATTTTGAGACAATTGAAAATGCCGTGGGGAGCTGTGGCGATACATAGGACCGATCGATCGAGCGTAGGGTCTGATCGATTTCACCGATGATGAGGGGAGAGGACCCGCACACCATTGTTTGATTGTGCCGACAGAATCTATCGTCGAGCATGGCGTTCCTCGCAGTCGTTGGTCACGGTTACGCGATGGACGTCGTCGATATGTTCCCCGCGACAGCGGAGATGGTCGATACGAATGCGGCCCCAATCGTGTGCGCGTTCGCAGGGACGCCAATGGGTTTCCTCGGTACAGTGGTCGGCATACCGGTCTACATAGAGGCGCAGGCCGCTTTCGGTGTTGAGGATGGCTGCAAGCATTGTCCGCGATTGGTGATATTGCTGGGACGCCTCTTCCAGTGGCGATTGCTGGAGGGTGGAGAATGGGGTTGCCTTGAGCATGATCGCGCCAATCTCTTCCGGACGGATCGCATTAAAGATCGTCTCCTCCTGTTCGGCGGCCAGATAGAGCTGCGATGCCTGCTGCCAGATGGTTGTGGCTGCGGATCGATGGGCCGTGGCCACCTCCTCGACCGCTGCAGCGGTGTGGCACTGTGGTACGGTCTCGGTCTGGAGGCACGTGAGCAATGCGCGCGCCCCATGAAGGACGCGGTCCTCAAAGGGGGAGAGGTCGGGGACCTCCCCGGGGGCCATGAGATCGATCCAGAATCGGGCCAGGCGGGGAGAGAGCGAGACAATGGGACGGCGTTCGCGGAGCCCGTCATAGATTTTTCCGCGCGCTGTGACATGCAAAAGTCCTGTCACCGGGGCCTCTGCGGTGCCGAGCTGGTACCGGAGAAAGACGTCCCCGTCATGCGGTGCTGGACCGCGATAGATGGTCACCTCGTCGCGCAGTCCGTAATCCTCGATGACGCGCGTCAGGGGACCGACATCATCCTTGTCCTGCAACCACGCTATCAGCTGTCGAATCGCCTCCATCGGGATCCGGTGTGATTCGCCCAATGTGCTCATGAGACCTCCTTGATGGAGTGGAGTGTATGCAGAGCGCGTGCCAAGGTCGTCAGAGGCATCAGGCGCGGTCCGCACGTCTCACGGGGTTTGTACAATGAACGATCGCAGGACAGTCGTGATGCAAAGTCCGTCAGGAGTGACGAAGGGGTGGACACTATTGGAGGGGCTCACGTCGCCCCCTCCACCGGCAAAGCCGGTGGAGCCTCCCCCTCTCGCGCGCGGTGCGCGCTGGGGGACTTCCTCGTCCACCCGCTTTGCGGGTGCCCGGACTCGGTCGTCGCCACCGCCCCCCCAACGGGCACAGCCCGTTGGGCCCCACCAAAGCGCGCCCAACATATTGTGTTGCATGTGATCGTTGTAATTTATTGAAATACATGGCAAAAAATCATTCAGCCGACTTTCCTTCGCTGGCGTTCCCAGGATACGGTATACTTAGGGGTACGATGCAGGTGACCAAACGACTCCATGGAATCACGGGACGGCTCCTCTTGGGCTTTGGGGTCGCCATCGCCGTGTTACTGATCCAGGCCAGTATCGGGGCCTATTACGATCACGCCTATCTCGAAAAACGGCAGGAAGCGAATGAACTCTGGCGTCTCGTTCACGGGCTCGAGGTGATGGGGCTCACCGTGGATCGCGTGGTCCGTCCGGCCCATCATGTCACCAAGACCTGGCAGGCGACAGCGGCTCAGGAAGTCTTTTCCGCCGAATATGCCCTCCTGCAGGGAGATATCCGCCAACTCATCGATGGCATGGCACAGCGGCGCTTTGCCATGCAGCAATTGGCCTCTCGTGTCGAAGAGGGGGCTGCCCAGCTCAATGTCTCGATGCAACGGTTTCTCTTTCTCGCCGGTGATGTGGAAAAACGGTTGAATGGCCACACCGAGGCCATCCCTGCGGCCGACATGACCAAGGCCCGTGCCCTCTTGACCGAGGTGAATGACGCCCAGCGCGTACTGCAGGTGCAGATCGGTGTCCTGCGGGAGGCACTGCAACACGAGGTTACGAGCCTCCATCGCATCATGGAAATGGGGATTCACCAACCGATCTGGATTACGTTCAGTGTGGCGGCGCTGATCGCGACCCTCCTGGCGTTGCTTGCGAGTTCGATCATCCGGGCCATTCGCGGACGCGTTGAGACCCTGACGCAGATGCTCGATAAGCAGCTCTATCATGATGTGGCGCGGTTGCAGGAACTAAGTGAAAAAAAGAGCAGTTTTGTCTCCTATGTGGCGCACGAACTGAAATCGCCGCTCTCCGTGATCCGGGGGAGCATGGGGAACATGATGGGGGGGGTCTATGGGCCGGTGAATGAGGCGCAACAACGGGCGATCCAGATGGTGCAACAGACCGTGGACCGGTTGGTCCGGATGATCCGCGATCTCCTCGACCTCTCGCGCATCGAAGTCGGCAAGTTGCCGCTCAAGGCCGAGGAGGTCGATTTCGGGGCCCTCGTGCGGCAGGTGGCGGACCATTATGCCGAAGAGTGTGCAGAAAAACGGCTCGCGTTCGAGCAGACGATTCCATCGGAGACGATCGCAGTGGCGGGTGACCGAGACCGTCTGGCGCAGGTGGTGATCAACCTTGTGACCAATGCCATCCAATACACCCCGGATCACGGGCATATCGCCCTCCGCGTGGAGCAGGCCGACGGGACGGTGCGGCTCGCCGTCGAGGATAGCGGTATGGGTATCCATGAGAATGATTTGGAACGGATCTTTCATTCCTATGAGCAGGTCGATCCGGGGGAACGTTCCGGTCATGGCCTTGGTCTCCCAATTGCTCGCGAGATTGTGAAATTGCACGGCGGGAAGATCTGGGCCGAGTCGCAGTGGGGGAAGGGGACGCGCATGTTGGTGGAGCTCCCCCTCGGCACGGTGCAGTAAGGGCGCGTCACCCGCGCTATAAAAAAATCTTGACGGTTCCAATGATCTGATGATAGCCGGACGATGTATGTCCAAGATCCATTCCGTCCACGCTGTCATGTGTATGTCCTGTATGGGGTGTTAACCACCCCACGTCCCGTTGTCCCTTCATGTCGTCGTGAATTCTTCTAAAAGCCGCCCCAGGTGGCAGAAGCGGGTTTTCCATGGGACCACGGACAGTAGGCATCCTCTATCAACCCCTCGGGCATCCATCGCCCACGAATCTCTATCGCGGCCATCTGGCGCGGATGGTCGGTGCCGTGCACACCATGGGGATGCAGGCCATCGTCATGGTTCCTCCGCAGACCCCCGACGCGGCACTGCCGCAGGCCGGGGAAACGGTCGTCGCGCTTTCCACACCATTCACGCAGACCGCTGCGGTGGTTGAGGCCGTTGGGACCGCACATCGTCGCCATGGCTTTCACTATCTCTTTCCGTTCCAGGAATGCACGGTGTCGGTCGGTGCGTACAGCTGTGAGACGCACGACATTCCCGGTGTGCGTCCGTCGATCGCACAACGCTTTCGCGACAAGTGGGTCATGGCGCAGGCCGTGAAGGCCCTCGGTATTGTCGCCCCCCGGACGGTGCTGGTCCGTACCTCTGCCGAGGCAGAAGCGTTTGCCAACACGCATGGGTGGCCCATCATCCTGAAGCCGCGCGACGCGGCCGGGGCCGAGGGAGTCATCAAAATGGACTCTGCCGAGCAGTTGGCCACGGCATGGGAGGCCATCGCCGTACCCCGCGGAGTGATCGCGCAGGAATTCATTGCGGGCGATGAATACCATGTCGATAGCATCGTCCGCAGTGGCCAGATCCTCTTTGCCGTGGCGTCGCGCTATTTCCGGCCCCTCCTCCACTTTCACGAACACCCCCCCGGTTCGGTCACACGCCTCCACCAGCGGACGCCCGGTGAGGAAGCGATGCTTGTCGCGAATGCGGCCGTCCTCTCCGGCCTCGGGCTGATCGATGGCATTGCCCACGTTGAATTTTTTCTCCGCAACGATCGACCGGTCTTTGGCGAGGCAGCGGCCCGCGTGGGGGGTGGTCATGCCGTCCCCACGGTCGAGGCGGCCACAGGGGTCCATCTTGCAGAGGCCTGGGCGCGTGCGGTCCTCGATCCGACCTATCAGATTGTGCCGTCCATCAATGGGCATGAGGTCGGCGGACAACTGTTACCCGCAGCGGCCGATGGGGTTATTGAGGCCGTGGTCTCGCCGGAGACATTGACCGGGGGATCGTCACAATTACAGGACGCCACCTTCTGGTATCGCGTCGGCGACCACTTGCACGCGGCGACGCGATCGACCCGGATGTTCGGATATCTCCTCGGATCCGGGCCGACGGCGGCAGAGGTGACCACGCTGTTGCAGGAAGCGCTCGCGCGCTTTTGGGTCCGGACGCGCCGGGAGACTGTGGCCTGACCCGCGCTTCGCCTGACCCGCGCTTCATCTTGCACATTCTGATCGCATTCGGTACAGGTGGTGGCGTATGGCCAAGCGTGGCGTCCTCCTCGTCAATCTGGGTACTCCTGCGGCGCCAACGCCGGGTGCCGTGCGACGCTATTTGCGGGCATTCCTCGGAGACCCACGAGTCCTCGATGGCCCGGCATGGCTCCGCTGGTTACTCCTCCACGTCGTGATCCTGCCGCGGCGTCCGCGTCGCTCCGCCGAGGCATATGCGCGCATTTGGACGGACGCCGGGTCGCCACTCCTCGTGCATGGGGAGCGCCTTCGGCAACAACTGGCCGAACGTGTGGGAGGCGCCATGCCGGTTGCCTTGGCAATGCGATATGGCGTTCCATCAATTCGCGATCGATTGCGATCCCTGGCAGAGGTCGGAGTCGATCGTGTGACCGTGATGCCGCTCTTTCCGCACTATGCCACCTCCTCGTGGGGTTCTGCAGTGGCCAACGTCTATGCCGAAGCCGCGCGGTGTTGGAATACGCCGTCATTGCAGGTCGTGCCGCCCTATTTCGATCATCCCGACTATCTGGAACTCCTCGCAGCCCGGGTGCGTCCGCTGTTGACCGAGCTGCGACCGGACAAGGTGGTGATCAGTTTCCACGGGCTCCCCGTGCGACAGCTCCGGAAGAGCGATCCTGCCCACGGCGCGTATTGTCTGCGCGTGCCGGGCTGTTGTGAACGGATGCGTCCCGAGAACGGCTGGTGCTATCGGGCACAGTGCATGGCCACGGCCCGTGGGGTCGCTGCCCGCTTGCGTCTTGCGCCCGACCACTATCTCATCACCTTCCAGTCGCGGCTGGGACGCGAGCCGTGGATCGAGCCATACACCGACGTGACGGTGCGGACACTGGCACGGCAGGGGATACGGCGCGTCGTGATTCTCTCGCCGTCGTTTGTGGCGGACTGCCTGGAAACGCTCGAGGAGATCGGGATACTCGCCGCACGCGACTTTGTGCGGCATGGCGGCGAACGCCTGGTCCTGGTCCCGGCCCTGAACAGTGACCCGGCATGGGTCGACGTGGTGGCGGCGCTCATCACGAACGCGTGCAGGGAAAAAAACGTCTGAAGGGGTTGATTTTTGCCGTTGGCATCGCTACAGCTCAGTCGTTGACTGTTGTCTGGTCAACGATGTGGGAACGAAGCAGACCGCTCACGGTTGTGACGCGCTCGAAGGAGAAACAATGGGAGAGACAATTCGCCGCTTCATGCAGGAGAATTACCGGCATTTTAATGCCGCCGTCATGGTCGAGGCGGCAGAGGCCTGGATCCAGCTCTTGGAGCGTGGGGGGAAAATGTTGCTCACCATGGCCGGGGCCATGAGTACGGCGGAATTGGGGATCTCGCTTGCCGAGTTGATCCGTCAGGAGAAGGTCCACGGCATTTCGTGCACGGCCGCCAATCTGGAGGAGGACTTTTTCAACCTGGTCGCGCACGACCACTATGAACGGGTCCCCCACTACCGGCAGTTGTCCCCCGCCGATGAAGTTGCGCTGTATGATCGCGGACTCAATCGCGTCACGGATACGTGTATCCCCGAAGAGACCGCCATGCGAAAAATCGAGGGGGTCATTCGCAAATACTGGGCGGCAGCCGGTGAAAAAGGTGAGCGGTATTTTCCGTATGAATATTTCTACCAGATGATTCGTGGGGGTGACCTGCGGGCCGAATACCAGATCGATCCGAAGCACTCGTGGGCCATTGCGGCCTGCGAGAAGCATCTCCCCATCTATACCCCGGGATGGGAAGATTCGACGCTGGCCAATATGTTTGTCGCCGATGTGATGAAAGGGTGGATCAGCGATTATCGGATCCTGAAGAGCGGGGTCGAACAGATGGCCCATCTTGTCGGTTGGTATCGCGAAAATACCGCAAAAGCGCCGATCGGATTCTTTCAGATCGGCGGCGGGATTGCCGGCGATTTTCCAATCTGCGTGGTGCCGTTGATTGCGCAGGATTTGCGCCAGGAGTGTCGTCTGTGGGGGTATTTCTGCCAGATCAGCGATAGCACAACCTCATTGGGCTCCTATAGCGGGGCCGTCCCCAATGAAAAAATCACCTGGGGCAAACTCGGCGCGGAGACACCCCGGTTTGTGATCGAATCCGATGCCACGATTGTGGCGCCATTGATCTTCAACTACGTCCTCGGTCGGTGAATAGCGATGAGAGAGATGCGTTTCATCGGTGTCACGCCACGGCAAATCGGGTGCTGCCGGGACCGAAGAGCGTATCCACGGCCGCAACCAGGTCCGGCGACGGAATGACCCGATAGTCGGCCGGAAGGCGCAGGACCGTCTCACTGCTATTGGGAATGATCAGGTGGAGAAACATCGGACACGATCCGCGGTATTGCTGCAACAGGGATTTCAGGCCTTCCAATTCCCCACGCGCCGCGCGATCCGCGCTGAGAGTCACATGGACACTCTGGGTCATCTTCTGCGGGGCCTCCTGCAGGGGGATCATCTCTTCGCAGATGATTTTGACCGTCTCTTCATTGACATCGGTCGTGCCGAGCACAAAGAGTGGGGTCTCCGACTCGATGAGCGGCTTGGCCGCACTATAGGCCTCCGCGAAGACGACGACGTCGATCACACCGTGGAGATCCTCGAGGGTGACAAAGGCCATGCGATCGCCCCGTTTCGTCGTGATTTCCCGGACACCGGCCGGGACACCACCGATCCGCACCCGTTGCCGGTCCCCGGCTTGGATCGCCGTATCCGTGCGATGGGAGGCACACTGCTGCAGGATGGTGGCATACTGCGCCAGGGGATGCCCGGTGATATAAAACCCGAGCGCCTCCTTTTCACCGGCCAACCGTTCGGTCTCGGACCATGGCGTGGCGGTCTGGTAGGTCGGTTGCTCTCCTGAGGGATCCGCCAACACGTGAAACAGATTCTCCTGACCGGACTCGCGTTCGCGCTGCCGCGCATTCCCGTAGTCGAGGGCGCGGTCGATCGAGACCCAGAGGATTTCACGCGCGGTCTTGAGTGAATCAAAGGCCCCGCATTTGATCAGGCTCTCGATGACCCGCCGGTTGACCCGCCGCGTATCGATCCGCTCGCAACATTGGAAAAGGTCCGTGAAGGGACCGTCTGTGGCACGTGCGGTCACGATCGATTCAATGGCGCTTTCGCCGACATGCTTCACAGCCGCCAGTCCGAACCGGATCTTGTGCGGCTCCACGACGGTGAAGGTCCGATCACAGGCATTGATATCGGGGGGGAGCATCTCGATGCCATGGGCCTTGGCGTCGTTCATGTAGCGCAGGACCTTGTCCGTAGATCCCATTTCATTGCTGAGGATCGCGGCAAAAAATTCGGTCGGGTAGTGGGTCTTGAAATAGGCGGTATGATACGAGACCAGGGCATACGCCACGGAATGCGCCTTGTTAAATCCATATCCCGCAAATTTTTCCATGAGATCGAAGATCTGCTCGGCCTTCTGCGGGGCCAAGCGGTTGGCCGCCGCGCCCGACAGGAACCGCGCCTTTTGCCGGGCCATCTCCTCCGGTTTCTTCTTCCCCATGGCGCGGCGCAAAAGGTCGGCCTCTCCCAACGAATAATTGGCAAGGAGGCTCGCAATCTGCATGACCTGTTCCTGATACAAAATCACCCCGTAGGAATCGCGCAAGATCGGTTCCAATGGGGGAAGGAGGTAGCTGATCGGCGTGCGGCCATGCTTGCGATTGATAAAGTCGTCCACCATGCCGCTTCCCAAGGGTCCAGGGCGAAAGAGGGCCACCAGCGCCACGATATCCTCAAAGACCGATGGCCGCAGCCGCCCCACAAGGTCGGTCATCCCGTTACTTTCCAGCTGGAACACGCCCGCCGTATCTCCGCGACCGAGGAGCGCAAAGACCTCGGTGTCATCGAGCGGGATCTCCTCGAGACGGAGGGTCGGCGCACCCCCTGCGGCAATCAGGGCGATCGTGTCATGGAGGATCGTCAGTGTTTTGAGGCCGAGAAAGTCGAATTTGATCAACCCGATCTTTTCCACCCCCTTCATGTCGAACTGGGTCACGATTTCATCGTTCGACCCGCGGTAGAGGGGGAGGAAGTCGGTCAGGGGGCGGTCGGAGATCACCACCCCGGCCGCATGGGTCGAGGCATGCCGCGGATAGCCTTCGAGGGCCTGGGCAATGGTGAGCAGACGGGCGACGCGCTCCTCTTTTTTGGCGAGGGCGGGGAGTTGCGGTTCTTGTTCCAGGGCGTCCGCGAGCGTGATCCCCAGCGTGTTCGGGATGAGCTTGGCAATGCGGTCGGCATCGCCATAGGAGAAACCCATGACCCGCGCGACATCGCGGACGACGGCTTTGGCCTTCATCTTGCCGAACGTGATGATCTGGCCCACGTTGCCGTATTTTTCCTGCACATAGCGGATCACGGCATCGCGCTTGCGCATGCAGAAGTCGATATCCATATCTGGCATGCTGATCCGTTCTGGATTGAGAAAACGTTCAAAGAAGAGCCCGAACCGGATCGGATCGATATCGGTGATCTGCAGGCAATACGCCACGAGGGATCCCGCGGCAGACCCGCGTCCGGGTCCCACGGGGATATCGTGGGTCTTGGCGTAGAGGATAAAGTCGGCCACAATGAGAAAATACCCGGAAAATCCCATCGTCGTGATACACTCGAGTTCTTCACGGAGGCGGGTGTCATATTGGGCGCGAAGCGCCGCGGGGTCGGTGGTGGTCCACCGCGCAATGAGGGGCCACCGTGTGTCGAGGCCCGCAAGGGCCTCTTCCCGCAGTTTCTCGTCGAGGGTCTTCCCTGCCGGGGCATCAAAGCGCGGAAAATGGTAGGTCTTGAAATCGAACTCGACGTGACACCGGTCGGCAATGGTCATGGTGCTGGCAAGGGCCTCCGGGAGATCCGCAAAGAGGGTGGCCATCTCATCGGGCGAGCGAAAGAAAAATTGATCGCTCGACATGCGGAGCCGTTTTTCGTCGTCGAGGGCCTTGCCGGTCTGGATGCAGAGGAGTGCATCGTGGGCGCCGGCCTCATGGGCCTCACAGTAATGGCAGTCGTTGGTGGCCACAAGGGGGCGCGAGTACCGCGCAGCGAGTGCCATGAGCTCGGGATTGACCTTCTCTTGTGCGGCGAGCCCGTGCCGCATGATTTCCACATAGACCTGTTCCTCACCAAACGTCTGGAGAAGCCATTCCATGGCGAGTGCGGCCCGCGGCGCATCGCCCTGTTCGAGTCGCCGCGCAATCTCCCCGGTGAGGCAGCCGGTGAGACAGAGCAATCCTTCTCCATATTCGGCCAGGAGTGGTTTGTCGATCCGCGGTTTGTAATAGAATCCATGGAGGTGGGCGATGCTGATGAGGCGGCACAAATTTTGATAGCCGGTCTGATTGGCGGCCAGCAAGGTGAGGTGGGAGAGAAATCCGCTCTCTCCCGGTCGAATGGTCCGATCAGTATGGAGGCCGTCGGTGAGGAGATAGACCTCGCAGCCAATAATCGGTTTCAGTCCGGCATCGGTCATGGTCTGATAAAATTCAATGGCGCCAAAGAGGTTCCCGTGATCGGTCATGGCCACTGCAGGCATGCCGCAGGCCTTGGCCTTCCGGGCCAGCCGGTCGATTGGATTGGCGCCGTCCAGGAGACTATAATAGGTATGGGTGTGGAGATGGACAAACGGGGCTGCGGACATCCCCGTGCAGCTACCGGATCTCTGCCGGGCGTGCAACTCCTTTGCGGAGAGACGACGCTCAGCGCGGTGTCGACGATTGTGCAATGGTCAGCGGAACCGCATGCCCGTTCCGAGGCGAGGGGATCGCTCGTCGGGTAGGCGGTTGGCTCGCCATCGATGGGCCCCACTTTCTATTGCCGCCCATCGAAAGATTCGCTAGGTCTTTCTTCAATGACCCGCGGGTCCATCATCCATTCCTCGAACAACCTTGCTCACGTCAGGAGGTCGCTATGAAGGTCTATCCACCGGAGAAGATCCGGAATCTGGTCTTTGTTGGGGCGCGGGGCGTTGGGAAAACGACATTTCTTGACGCCCTGGCTTTTATTGGCGGCCTCAATTCCCGCCACGGCCATGTCGCCGATGGTACGTCGTTTTTTGATACCGATCCTGCGGCCGTAAAGCGGCAGGCCACGGTGCAGGGGAGTTGCGCGTCTCTTGAGTGGAAGGGCTGTAAGGTGACCCTCCTCGATACCCCCGGCTTTGCCGATTTTTTTGGCGATGCCATCGCCAATATCTGTGCGGCCGACATCGTGGTCCTCTGCGTGGATGCCGTCAACGGGGTCCAGATTCATACCAAGCGCCTCTCTGAATTTGCGCGGCAGCATCGGAAACCGATCGTGCTCCTCCTCACCAAGATGGATCACCCACAGGCCAATGCCCAGGCGACCCTGGCGCGCTGTCGGGAGGCGCTCGACGCGCGCTTCGCGCTGATGCAGATGCCGATCGGATCCGGCCCGCAATTCGCCGGCGTGGTCGGGCTCTTTCATCTCAGGGCGTATACGACGGCGGCCGGGCGAACAACCGTAGTCGATGCGTCGGGCGAACTCTTGTCGCAGGCCATGGCGACGCGGACCGAGATCATGGATGATATTGCCGAGACCGATGAAACCTTGATGGAAAAATATCTGGCGGGAACACCCCTGAGCGATGCCGACCTTCATCACGGCATGGCCAAGGGGATCGACGAGGGGACGGTCATTCCGGTCGTTTTTTCGAGTGGGGCAACCCTAGCCGGTGGCGAGGCCTTTCTCAACATGGCGGTCGACTGGCTCCCGGGCCCGCACGAGGTCCCGGAGCGCACGTGGGAGACGACTCCGGGAAGCGCCGTCACACTGGCGGCGGATTCCCGCGGAAAAGTCGTGGCGCATATTTTTCGCGTCACGGCCGATCCGGGCATCGGGGAGGTCTTTTTCTTCCGCGTGATCCGGGGGAGCATTGCGCACGGGATGGATCTCTACAATGCGCAGCGACAATCCACAGAACGGATGGGGCATCTCTTTGTGGTGCAGGGCCGGGAGCGGATTGAGGTCGCGGAATTGACGGCCGGGGATATTGGGGCCGTGGCGAAACTCAAACTCTCCGGGGTGAATGACACGCTCTGTGACAAGGCGGAGATCGGCCGATGTCCGGCCATTCCCTTTCCCGTCCCCATGGTGCAATTGGCAATCACCCCCAAGACCAAGGCCGATCAGGACAAGCTCGGCGGTGCACTCTCAAAGCTGACGACGATCGATCCGACCTTCACGGTCCACGTCGATCCGCAATTTCACGAAACAGTCATTGCAGGGCTCGGCGAGATCCACCTCGAGGTGATGCTCGAACGGCTGCACGAGCGCTACAAGATCGAGTTCGATGTGGGACGACCCCACATCCCCTACAAAGAACGCCTCCAGAAAAAAGTGAAAGTGCAGGGAAAATATAAAAAACAATCCGGTGGTCGTGGCCAGTATGGGGATTGCTCGATTGAAGTCACGCCGCTCCCGATCGGGTCGGGGGTTGTCTTCGAAGAACATATCTTTGGCGGGGCCATTCCCGGAAAGTATCTCCCGGCCATCGAGAAGGGGGTGCGTGAGGCCATGCAACGGGGGGGACTTGCCGGCTATCCGCTCGACGATGTCAAGGTCGATGTAGTCGACGGCAGCTATCACGATGTCGATTCGTCGGACATGGCCTTCCAGATCGCCGGGTCGATGGCGATCAAGAAGGCGCAGGACGAGGCGCGATCCGTGTTGATCGAGCCGATCATGGATGTCGATATCACCACCCCACAGACCTTTGTCGGGGATTTGACGAGCGATATCAGCGGACGGGTGGGGCGTGTCCAGGGGATGGAAAATATGGGCGATCACACCGTCATTCATGCACAGATTCCGCTGGCGCAATTGCATGCCTATGCCACACAATTGCGGGCCATCACCCGCGGGGCCGCGAGTCACACGATGCATTTTTCCCACTATGATGTCGTTCCGGCGCACCTGGCCGAGAAGGTCATTGCAGCGGCCCGGCGTGAACACGATGTCACCGAGAAACGCGCGGGCTGAAGACGTCCGGCGATGACGCAACCGATAGGCCTTTGGTGATGACTGCGGCCCGCCACCCGTTCGGGGGTGGTGCCAACAGGTCCTCCAATAGAGGCTGTTGCATTCCCTGCGCCTTTCTGGCAAGACCGCGCCCGTATGGGATTCAATTGTGGGATCGTCGGTCTCCCCAACGTGGGGAAATCGACCATTTTTAATGCGCTCACCAGCGCGGCAGCCGCCGCGGAAAACTTCCCGTTTTGCACCATTGAACCGAATACCGGCATTGTGCCGTTGCGCGATCCCCGCCTCGACCGGATGGCGGCGATCAGCGAGTCGGCCAAGGTGACGCCGACGACCATGGAGTTTGTCGACATTGCCGGGCTGGTCAAGGGGGCGAGTCAGGGCGAAGGACTCGGGAATCAGTTTTTGGCGCACATCCGTGCCGTCGATGCCATCGTGCAAGTGGTGCGCTGCTTTGACGACCCCGATGTGGTGCATGTGCATGGGGTCATCAATCCGGTGGAAGATGCCGACGTGGTCAATCTCGAACTCCTCTTCGCCGACCTTGAGACCGTGGAACGCCGCGCGGAGAAGGTCGAGAAACTTGCCCGCGTGGGAAAAAAAGAGAGTGTCGTGGAGGCGGAACTCCTTGGGCGGTATCGTGAGGCCTTACGCGATAATCGCCCCGCACGATCGGTGGCGGTGACTGCCGAGGAACAGTCGATCGTCCAGTCATGGCAATTACTGACGAACAAGCCGATGCTCTATGTGGCCAACGTGGGGGAAAAAGCCTTGAAGATGCTCCCCACCCATCGGTCGTACCAACAATTTGTGGTATTCGCGAAGACGACGGGTGCCGTCGTGGTGCCGATTTGCGGGGCGATCGAGTCGGAGATTGCGCAACTCGCGCCCTCGGATCGGGCGGTGTTTTTGGCCGATGTCGGCCTTGAAGCATCGGGCCTTGATCGCCTGGCCCATGCCGGGCATCGCCTGTTGCACCTGATCGCCTTTTTTACCACCGGCCCCAAAGAGACGCGCGCCTGGACGGTCCGCGAGGGGACCACGGCCCCGGAGGCCGCGGGGAAGATCCACAGCGATCTCGAACGCGGCTTCATTCGCGCCGAGACCTATCAGTGCGACGAACTCTTTGTGCATGGTTCGGAGGCCGCGCTGCGGGCCAAGGGATTGATTCGGCAAGAGGGAAAGGCGTACATCGTCTGCGATGGCGACGTCATGTTTTTCAAGTTTCACGTCTAGATTCCCGCGGGGAGGCCCAGGGGAATCTCTCCAGCGAGCTCGGCGGGCGTGAGAGGCGACACGCAGGCCTATCTCTCGGCGCTCGGCATGCAGACCATCGTGAGGAAGAAGAAGTGAGTGCGTTCTCATTACGTGCATGCATGCGACTTGCCAATCAGCGCCTGATTTGTCATAGAAGCACACTATGCGACGTGATTTGCGCGATCTCCCGGTTGGGGAATTGGCCGGTGTTGCCGAGGCCGCAGGGCTGAAGGCCTATGGGGCCAGGCAGCTCTATGACTGGCTCTACCGGCAGGGGGCGACGAGCTTTGAGGCCATGACCAATCTGTCGGCCACGGTGCGTGCGCGGTTGGCTGAAGCCTACGATCTGCGCACGATGGTCCCTTCGACCACCCAAGAGGCCCGCGACGGGACGACAAAGCTCCTCTTTAGACTTGATACCTCAAGACCGCCGCAGGCGGTCAGCGAGCACCGCGAGCGAGAAGGGGAGGCTCCACCGGCTTTGCCGGTGGAGGGGGCGACGCGAGCCCCTCAGATCGAAACGGTGGTCATCCCGGCCAATCGCCGTGATCACAGCCCACGGCGCACGCTCTGTATCTCGACGCAGGCGGGGTGCGCCATGGGATGCACCTTCTGTCACACCGGGACTATGGGGTTGGTACGGCAGCTCACGCAGGGAGAGATCCTCGGACAGATCTTGGCCGCACGGGCGATGCTTGCAGGACGTGGCGAGGCGCTGACGAACATTGTCTTGATGGGGATGGGTGAACCCCTCCATAATTATGAACAGACCGTGGCCGCGGTGCGGATCATGATCGACGACCGCGGACTCGGCTTTGGCAAACGCCGCGTCACGCTCTCCACCGTGGGGCTTGCTCCGGCGATCCGGCGGCTGGCTGACGAACAACTCGGGACCAAGCTCGCGCTCTCGCTCCATGCCACGACCGACGAGCAACGGCAGGCCTTGATCCCCATGGCCCGCAAGTATCCATTACGCGAGGTCCTCGATGCGTGTCACTATTATTGTCGCCGCCAAACCCATCGCGATGCGCGCGTGACCTTCGAATATGTATTGTTGCGCGGCGTGAACGATCTCCCGGACGATGCACACCGGTTGGTACGGATCGCGTCGCACCTGCCGAGCAAAGTGAATCTCATCCCGTGGAATCCCTATCCGGGGGCTCGATGGGAGCGACCGGAAGAGACGCGTATCGGGCGTTTTGCGGAGCTCTTGCAATCGAGCGGGATTCAGGTCAATACCCGGATCAGCCGCGGACAGGAGATCCTGGCCGCATGTGGGCAGTTGGCGGTGGGCCCAGCGCGGCCTGAATGAGAGGATGGGATGATGGATGGTGACAGCGGGAGTGGGAGCGGAGAGATGACAGAGGGGATTGTCGGCATCATCGGCGGGAGCGGGCTCTATCATATGGATGGTGTCACCATGACTGAAGAGCGTCAGGTCGACACACCGTACGGTCCGCCGAGCGATGCCATCCGGCTGGGGCACCTTGACACCACGCCCGTGGCATTTCTCGCGCGCCATGGCCGGCGGCATACGATTTCGCCGAGTGACATCAATTTCCGCGCCAATATCTGGGCCCTCAAATCGCTCGGCGTTGAGGTGATCCTTGCGGTCTCTGCCGTGGGAAGTATGCGGGCGGAGATCGTCCCGGGACATCTGGTGATTGTCGATCAATTCATCGACCGGACGCGGCATCGACCGGCGACATTTTATCACGATGGCATTGCCGCGCACGTCAGTGTGGCCGATCCGATCTGTCTGGAACTTGCGGCCCTCCTCTATGAATGTCGGACCGCAGTCGAGGTCCCGGTGCACCCCCGTGGGACGTATCTCTGCATCGAAGGTCCCATGTTTTCCACGCGAGCCGAATCGCATCTCTATCGCTCCTGGGGGGTCGATGTGATCGGGATGACGAATTATCAGGAGGCGATCTTGGCGCGCGAGGCCGAGATCTGCTACGCGACGATCGCGCTTGCCACCGATTATGATTGCTGGAAGGGGGAGGCCTGTGACGCGGCCACCATTATCACCGTGCTGCAACACAACGTGGCCAATGCCCAACGGGTGCTGCGGGCGGCGATTCCCCATGCCTCTGTCCGGACGGCAACTGCAGCGGCACGTTCCGCGCTGGCCACGGCGATCATCACGCGGCCGGAAGATATTCCGAGTGCGACGCGGCGGCGCCTCGCCCCCATGCTGCGCAAATATGTCTCCATCGACACATAGCCGGAGCGACCTTGGCATTGTCCTCCGGACACGTCCGCTCCGCGAGGCCGATCTTCTCGTGACGTTGCTGACCAAAGACCATGGCCGACTCGTCGGTGTGGCGGCCCATGCGCGAAAGTCGCGACGACGTTTTGGCGGAGGCCTTTCGCTCGGGACCGTGGGAGAGATCGATTTTGTGGAGCGTCCCCAGAGTGATCTGGTCCGATTGGAGCAGATCGCTGTGGTGCATCCGCCGCCCGATGTCCGGACTCCCTTGGTACGGTTTGCCCTCTTTGGCCTGGTCTTGAATCTGGTCGAACAGATGAGTGTGTCACATCAGCAGGGTCAGGATAAATTTGCGCTGGTCAGAACGGTCGTGGCAGCCACCGAGGCGTTGCTGCCGCAATCGCTCTTCCTCTATTTCATGGTGCATTGGCTCGCGCTGACGGGATTTGCCCCCACCATGACCGAGTGCGCGCGCTGCGGCATTTTCTGCGGTGCCGCGCCTTTAGTCTGTTTCGCGTCACACGAGGGCGGTGTGATCTGCCAGACCTGTGCCCCACAGGTGCGGGGAGCGCTCCCCGTGCCGTCCACAGCCCGTGCACTGTGGCATGATCTGCTGGAGGCCGGGGCGCCGGATGACGTGCGGCCACTCTCCCCCGAGGAAAACGCGTTTTTTCACACGGCCCTCTGGCAATATCTGCAACACGTCCTTGATCGTCCCCTTGCGGCCGCGCCCTATTGGCCGGTATTATGGGAATCCTCACGAGGCATTGCATGACGGATCGACGATGGATCGGCCGTACGCTCCTGATGGTCGCAGCGCTTTCTCTGCTCCTCCATGGTGTGGTGGGTGTCATCCTCTGGCAACTGCTGTGGCACCATGAGGCCCGCTTGCGTGAAGCCCGCCTGGCAGCACTGGCCGCGCAGGAGATGGAGCTCGTCTATCTGACCCTCCCGGCGAATCAGATTCGTCCATCGCGGGCCCGTGCCGTGGGAAAAGAGGATAATACCACCTCACGGGAGACCGTGGCCAGAGTGGCGCAACGAGCGCCACAAACGCCACCGGCCGCAAAGCCCGAGACGCCATCGCGGTCACACGCCGAAGAACCACCGGGCGAGGCGCTTACAGCACCACAGAGACGACGACGCCTCCCTGCGACCGCCGTGGTGAAAACGTATGGAGGGGCGGGCCCGATGTCCCACCTGCCGGAAGATTATTTCCCGGACTATCGGCATGGTGGCCACACTTACATTAATGTCCTTCGCCATCCTGGCGTCGATTATTTTGTCGAAATCAAACAGTCGGTCAGTGTGGCCTGGAATCCGCGACCGGCCCTGGAAGGGCACTTTCAGACGCTCGCCGCACATGGGGGGATTCGGACGGTCTTGGGTGTGGCCATTGCCGAGGATGGGGCATTGCACGAGGCCTTTGTCCTCAAAAGTTCCGGCGTGCAGAGCTATGATCGTGAGGCCTTGCGCGCCTTTCGTTCCACGTTTCCCTTCTTCCGTCCCCCAAAAAGTCTCCTGTCGCTCGATGGAGAACATGACCAGTTGTTACGGATGAGCGTCTCCTTTCACGTCGTCCTCTAGGGTCGCATGTCGGCAATCGTTTGTGAGTGGATCTGTCATGTCAGCGGGGCATCGCGGCCATTCTCCTCGTTTTGACATACTCGACTTTACTCTCGCGCGCATTTTCAGTACGGTACATCAATGGGGCAACCCCTCGTCAGGCGCACCATCTACCATGCCGTTTTCCTGGTCATCTTTGCGATCGCCATCGGGGCCCTGTTGCGTGATCATGCGGCGTTGCCGGTTGGCAAAGCGCCGCCCCTCCTGATGCATGGGGCGACGACCTACGAAGGGATCCATCATCTCTCGGGCGCCGAGACGCCTTTTCTTCGGCAGGGGGGCACACAGGCCATTTGGTGGTTTGGCTGGCAGCGGGAGGCTTTTGCGACGGCCATGCTCCTCGAACGACCCATTCTCCTCTACATTGGCGCGGCATGGTCGGAAACGAGTCAGTATCTCGACGAGGTCACCTTCCGCGACGCCACATTGGCGGATCTCATCAACCACCGGATGATTCCGATTCGTGTGGATCTTGAGGCCTCCCCGGATATCGATGCACGCTACCGCCTTGCCGCCCGCGTCATTGGCGGGGGACATAGCGATGCCGTGGTCCTCTTTCTGACACCGACGGGCGATCCGTTTTTTGCCGCCGACGCCATCGACCACGGAGAGGAGGCCTGGGAAACGCTCCCCACGCTGGTCGAGTCTGTGGCGGATTTTTTTGCCCGCCAACCAAACGTCGTTGAGGCAAATGCCAGCGGCCTGCGCGGGCAGTTACAGGCGTATTTTATGAGCGATTGGGTCGATACGGCCCTGCCAAAGATCTCCACAGTGAACGAGTACATTGCGGCGACGGCCTCACAATTTGATCGGACATCCGGCGGATTCCGCGATCAGGTGGGGCTCTGGCCGGATCCGACGACCTTGGGGCTCTACCTGCGCATCGGTGCCGATCCCGCGCGGCGCGATGTGCTGCAGATGGCGGTCCAGGGCCTTCGGGCCATGGTGCGGAGCGCACTCTATGACCATGTGGATGGCGGATTCTTCCGCGGCGCGCGGGACACGGCCTGGCGGGCCCCGTATGTGGGGAAGCGGCTCATCATCAATGCCGAACTGTTACGCCTCTATATCGATGCCTACCAGCTGACCGGAGAGACCGAGTTCCGCCGCATTGCCGAGGAGACGACGGACTACCTGCTCGCGCATCTCTACAATCCCGAACAAGAGGTCTTTATGGCCTCGGAACTCCTCTCTATTGACGATGCCACCTGGAGCGAAGAGGAACTCCTCGGCCTTTTTACCGGGCCGGAACGCCAGGTCGTACAGCTCCGGTTTGCGCTGGCACGAGAGCCGCGCCTCTTTCCCGATCGGCCGTTTCGGAATGCCCTCGCGGTCGGGGCCTCGCTGGACGCGATTGCGCAGCGTCTCGGGTGGAGCGCGGAAAAAACCGCGCAGATCGACGCAACGATTCGTGAACGGTTGCGGGATGCGCGCCGCGAGCGACGCGCGATTCCCCGCGATGAGAGCGCCTATGCCGATGCCAATGGGGTGGCCATCCAGGCGTTGTTTCATGCCAGCATGCGCCTCGATCTTCCGAAGGCGGGTGAGATTGCGCAGCACGTCTTGCGGCATTGGGTGCGCAAGGGGGTTGATCGCCTGGGAGTGCGACATGCCCTGGTGGGCGATCATCCAAATTATCTCCTGGCCGATCAAACTGCCATGCTCGAGGCACTGTTGACCGCCTATGAGGCGACACATGACCAGGCGTGGTGGCGCGAGGCCATGGGGTTGGTCCACCGGATCGAGCAATATTTCGGGTCCGAGATTTTGGCAGGGTTTTATGACCGTCCGCAGGTGGCGTTGCCCTTTCCGCTGCACGGACTGGTCCAGGTCCCCGTGCGGCCCTATTTTGACTTCATCGGTGCGCCGAGTAACCCGCGACTGGCAAAGATCTTTGATCAACTCTCTTATCGCACGGGGGATGAGGATTGGCGGATTACCGCGGATGGCATTCTCCTCGGATTGGCGGGCATCGTGCAGGAAGGGATGAATCGCTCCATGGCATCCTATATGAGTGCCGTCCTTCTGCATCATCGTCCCCCCGTCCATGTGATCATTCTCGGGACGGACGATGCGAAGAGCACCGCGGCATTTGAACGGGCGGCGCGGCGTGGCGGCGGAGTGGATCTCCTGCTGGACCGCGTCTCACCGCGCGCTGCCGTGCCATATCTTTCCGATGACGTTCGTCACCTCCTGCCACAGATCCCCGCGTCGCACGGCGGGGCGGCCATCTTCTGTCGTGGCACCGTGTGCAGCCCTCCGATTGTGGAACCGCGCGAACTGCTCCGGCAACTCCGCCAGACGTCGGGTTGACTTTCCGCACGACGGGTTCCATATCTCCATGCATGCGCTTTGATCGACTCACCCTCAAAAGTACCGAGGCCGTCCATGCCATGCAGGATGAGGCGATCCGGCGAGGCCACCAACAACTGCTTCCGCTCCACCTCTTGGTGGCCGTCGTGCAGCAGCACGAAGGGATTGTGCCGCCGCTATGCCAAAAAATCGGGGTCAATCTCCCGCTGCTCCTCGAGGCCTGCCGGCGTGCGCTCGAGCAGATTCCCCGCGTCAGCGGGGGAGCGGCAGGAGAGGTCTATTTTTCCGAGGTCCTCAAGAAGGTCTTCGATGCCGCATTTCAATGCGCGGAATCGATGGGCGACCAGTATGTCAGTGTGGAGCATCTCTTTCTCGGCCTGGCAACGCACGGCGAGCAGGCGGCACAACTTCTCGCACACCACGGGGCATCGGCAAAGGCCATCGAGCAGGCCCTGCGTGAGGTGCGCGGTCCCCACCGGGTTGCCGACCAGGACCCCGAAGGGAAATATCAGGCCCTGCAGAAATATGCGCGCGACCTGACCGAACGTGCCCGCAGCGGGAAACTCGATCCGGTGATCGGACGGGATGATGAAGTGCGACGGGTCATGCAAGTCTTGTCACGCCGGACCAAAAACAATCCGGTCCTGATCGGCGAGCCGGGGGTTGGCAAGACGGCCATTGTCGAAGGGCTGGCGCAGCGCATTGTGAATCGCGATGTTCCGGAAGCGCTCGCCACGAAGCGGCTGATTGCCCTCGATTTGGGCGCCCTGGTGGCCGGCGCAAAATATCGAGGCGAGTTCGAGGATCGCCTCAAGGCGGTGCTCAAAGAAATCGATGAGGCCAAGGGAGAGATCATCCTCTTTATCGACGAGCTCCATACCCTGGTCGGTGTCGGTGCGGCCGAAGGGGCGATCGATGCCTCAAACATGCTCAAGCCGGCGTTGGCCCGCGGGGAACTCCGCTGCGTGGGGGCGACGACGATCAACGAATATCGAAAGCATATCGAAAAAGACGCGGCGCTCGAACGCCGGTTCCAGCCGATCCTCGTGGAAGAGCCATCTGTGGAAGAGGCGACGGCCATCTTGCGGGGGCTGAAAGAGCGCTATGAACTCCATCATGGCGTGCGCATCCAGGATGGCGCGATTGTCGCGGCCGTGACCCTTTCGCACCGGTATATTGCCGACCGGTTTCTCCCCGACAAGGCGATCGACCTGATTGACGAAGCGGGGAGCAAATTGCGGATCGAGATCGACAGCCTCCCCACCGAAATCGATGAAATCGATCGCCGCATCCTGCAGCTGCACATCGAGCGCGAAGCCCTCAAAAAGGAGCGCGATCCCGCCAGTCAGGACCGACGCGAAAAACTGGAGCGTCTCCTGGGAGAGTGGCAGGAGGAGGCAGATCGGCTCAAAGCCAACTGGCAGCGCGAGAAGGGGGCGATTGCCCGGATGCGCGAGATCAAAGAGGGGATGGAACGGGCGCGGGTTGAACAGGCCAATGCCGAGCGGAGCGGGGATCTCCAGCGGGCCTCGGAACTCAAGTATGGCACGCTCTGGACATTGGAACGCGAGTTAGAGACGGCCAAGGAGGCCTTGGCCGCCGTGCAGGCCGGTGGCCATATGCTCAACGAGGAAGTGACCAGTGAGGATGTGGCCGAAATTGTGGCGCGCTGGACGCGCATTCCGGTCGCCCGACTGCTTGAGGGCGAAAAGGAGAAATTGCTCCAGATGGAAGAGCGGTTGCACGGGCGGGTCATTGCGCAGGATGCCGCCATTGCCAAAGTCGCCGCGGCGGTCCGGCGGGCGCGTGCCGGCTTGCAGGATCCGCATCGCCCCATCGGGTCCTTTCTCTTCCTCGGCCCCACCGGTGTGGGAAAGACTGAGACGGCACGGGCGTTGGCCGAGCTCCTCTTCGATGACGAGTCGGCCATGATTCGCATCGATATGAGCGAATACATGGAAAAGCATGCCGTGGCTCGATTGATCGGGGCACCACCGGGCTATGTCGGCTACGACGAAGGGGGACAGCTGACCGAGGCCGTGCGCCGCCGTCCCTATGCCGTCCTCCTCTTCGACGAGATCGAGAAGGCACATCATGACGTCTTTCACATTTTTCTCCAGATGCTCGACGATGGTCGTCTGACGGACAGCCAGGGACGGACCGTCGATTTTACCAACACCGTGATGATCATGACGAGCAATGTGGGGATCTCGGAGGCGGATGTGCGGCGCGTTTTCCGGCCGGAGTTCCTCAACCGGATCGATGAGATCGTGACCTATCACGCCTTGCGGGAGGAGGACATTCTCCGCATTGTCGATATCCAACTCGGCATGCTTGCCACACGGTTCGTCGATCAGCAGCTGACGCTCCACGTGACCGACGCGGCAAAGGCCTTTCTCGCGCAGGAGGGCTGGGATCCGGCCTTTGGGGCCCGTCCCCTGAAGCGGGCCATCCAGCGACACCTCCTCGATCCCCTGGCGGTCGCAGTATTGGAGGGGCGCATTCACGCCGGCGAGCGGATTGTCGCCGATCTGTCGGCGGGTACCCTCTCCGTGCGTCCAGAGACCACGGCATGATCGCGTAAAAATGCGGCGAGCCGGTCGTTGAAAAATGCCGGGGTCTCCATCAGGGCGGCATGGGAGCCCTGGGGAATGACGACCAGTCGGCTCGTGCCGATCTGGCGATGCATGGCCTCGATCACGTGGAGCGGGATAAAACGGTCAGCCTCTGCTGCGATCAACAATGTTGGGACCGCAACTTCGGCACACACGTGATCCGCAGGGGCGGCTTCCGCCCCCTGCAGCAGCGCGACGAAGAGTTGCGGATCTCGATCGGCGACATGGCTCAAGTAGCGTGCAATCTCGCGTTTGCAGGCCTTTGTGGGATCGATAATGCCGAGTTGTCCGGCAAGAGCATAAAAGAACGCACTGTTGTGGAGGAGGGAAAACCCGTAGGCGACCGCCCGTGGGTAATACGTGGCCACGAGATAGAGGAGATCGAATCCGGCACGACTCCACGCCGAATCATAAAAGGTCGTGAGTGGGTGGGCCGCGACACCCAAAAACGAGACCAGGTGCGAAAATCGCGCCGGCGCCGTGCCGTAGAGATGGAGGAGGATCTGAAAGCCGATGCTGTGACCGACACCCGTGACCTCGCGTAAGTCGAGATGCTCGATCACCGCAAGGCCATCCTCCACGAGATGGTGCAGGGTGGCAGTCGTTGGACGCGGAGGCGCTGCAGAGCGACCATGGCCGCGATAGTCCCAGCAGACGACGCGATGACGGGCGGAAAAAGCGGCCGCGAGCGACTGCCAAAAATACGTGGAGACCCCGAGACCGTTGCAGCAGAAGATCGGCGATCCGTTGCCGATCGTGTGAAAGGCGATGCGCGTTCCGTCACGACTGCGGACCGATCCGTGCCGGGTCCGCATCAGAGGAGTCTCCGGATATTGCGGACGGCCTGACGGATCCGATGCTCGTTTTCGACCAGGGCAAAGCGGACGAATCCCTCGCCGGCCTGCCCAAAGCCGATACCAGGGGAGACCGCGACCGCGGCCTCGTCGATCAGCCGTTTGGCGAAGGCCATCGATCCTTCGGCCCGGTGCCGTTCCGGGATCTCGGCCCAGACAAACATCGTCGCCTGGGGCGGAGCGATCGGCCATCCGGCGCGCGTGAGGCCGTCACAGAGGGCATCGCGGCGCCGGCGGTAGACCTCAGCAATGTCGCGGACTGCCGTATCGCCTTCCCGCAAGGCCACGGTGGCGGCAATCTGGATCGGCTGGAAAATACCGTAATCGACATAACTTTTGAGGCGCGCCAGCGCGTGGAGGATGGCGCGATTGCCGGCACAGAATGCCACGCGCCAGCCCGGCATGGAGTAACTCTTCGACATCGTGAAACACTCAATGGCGATCTCTTTGGCCCCTGGCACCTGCAAGAGACTCGGTGCGGTATAGCCATCGAAGACGAGGTCGGTGTAGGCGAGGTCGTGAATCAGCGGGAGCTCGTAGTGGGTGGCAATGGCCACGGCCTCGCGAAAAAAATCGAGATCAACCGTCATAGTGGTGGGATTGGCCGGGAAGGAGAGGATGCCGAGCGTCGCGCGCGTCCCGGCGGCCGCGATGGCACTCTTCCAGGCCTCGAGAAAGTGTGCGGCCCCGCCGGTGAGCGGAATCGGGTATGGCTCTGCACCGGCAATGATCGCGGCATAGGTGTGGATCGGATACGTTGGGGCCGGGACGAAGACGAGGTCGCCAGGGGCCACCATGGCCATGACGGCGTGGGTGATGCCGCCCTTCGATCCCATGGTGACGACAATTTCCGACTGGGGATCGAGCGTGACCTCGTACCGTCGGGCATACCATTCGGCGAGGGCGGTGCGGAGTCCCAGAATCCCCTTCGACACTGAGTATCGATGGTTCCTCGGATTCCTGGCGGCCTCGATGAGTTTGTTGACGATAAAATCGGGGGTCGGGAGATCTGGATTCCCCATGCCCAAATTAATAATGTCGTCCCCCGCGCGCCGCGCGGCCATCATTCGTTCCGTGATCTCACCGAGGATATAGGGCGGCAGGCGTTTGATCCGTTCACAGTCCATGGTCACCGTACTTGAGCAATTTTTCTCTGTGCTGTCTAGGCCCGATTTCTCTATTACAGGGGGCTCACGTCGCCCCCCTCCAGTGGCAAAGCCACTGGAGCTTCCCCCCTCACGCTCGCGGTGCTCGCTGGGGGGCTTCCCACGGGCGACGGGAGTCTGTCGATCCATTCCGCCATCGTATTATGCATCCGAAGGTTCGCCAACAAATGAATCGTTCGGGGCCTTGATGAAATCATCTGTGAGAGGGGAAAAGGCACTCCATCCACTCCCATCATCGATGGCAACGATGACTCGAATGTTTTTATTGGGTTCCGCATCCCAAAAGACCTGTATATCCACAGAATATTTTGTACCCGACTTTGCAGAGACTTCCAATGGCGATGCATCATTGTTCTGTAACAACTTGATGAGGTCCGTATACGGCATGTTGCGCAATGTGTTGATCTGTTCTTGAAGTATGTTGTTGGCTTCGTCTCTATTCATCATCCCTCCCATGCACATCGGGGAAAAAGCCTCCCCGTGAAAGATTGCACGACGAGTTTTTCCTCCCTGCGCGCGTCTGTCAACCGGCAATTTCCCGTCCCTTGACAATCGGGGGGGAAACGATGAAATGCGCTCCATGAGCCATCCGATGGAACGCCCGCGCCGATTACGCCTGCAACCCGTGATGCGCCAAATGCTTGCGGAAGCGCAGATCAGGCCGAGCGCCTTGATCCAACCAGTGTTCGTGGTGGAGGGGACCGGCATTGAGGCGCCGATTCCCCGGTTGCCCGGCGTTTCGCACTATTCCGTGGATCGCCTCGTCGATGCCGTCCGTGCGGTGGCCGATGCGGGGATTCGCGCCGTGCTGTTGTTTGGCGTGCCGGGACGCAAAGATGCGCAGGGGAGTGCGGCCTGGGCGTCCGACGGTGTGGTGCAGCGGGCCTGCGCTGCATTGCGCGAACGGTGCCCGGGGCTCATCCTCATGACCGATCTCTGTCTCTGTGCCTACACGGATCACGGGCATTGCGGTGTGGTGCGCTCAGGGTGCATCGACAACGATGCCACCCTCGCGTTGCTGGCAGAGACCGCGCTCTCACAGGCCAAGGCCGGGGCCCATGTGGTTGCCCCGTCCGACATGATGGATGGACGCGTCGGGGCCATCCGCACAGCCCTCGATGCCGCCGCACAGCATGACGTGGCGATCATGAGTTATGCCGTGAAATATGCGAGCGCATTTTACGGACCTTTTCGCGAAGCGCAGCATTCATCGCCGCACGAGGGGGATCGACGGAGTTACCAGATGGATCCGGCCCGCGGGGAGCGAGAGGCCCTCCGTGAAGTCCGGCTCGACATCGAGGAGGGCGCTGACATGGTCATGGTGAAGCCCGCACTGCCGTATCTCGATATCCTCCGGGCGGTGCGCGAGGCCTCCCAGGTACCGGTCGTGGCCTATCAGGTGAGTGGCGAATATGCGATGATCGAGGCCGCGGCCCAGGCCGGGAGTCTCGACCGAACAGCGGCCCTCTGGGAGTCATTGACGGCCATCCATCGCGCCGGTGCCGACCTGATCATCACCTATGCGGCCGCGGAGATGGCCCGCAAAATGGCTGTTGACAAGGGCTGACGGGTATAGCTATAGGACAAACTTCTTATGAAACGGGTAGTGTACCATCATGTTCATCATCATCCCTCCGAGAGGGCCCGGTGAACGTGTAGGTGCAGTGAGCATGTCAACACGACGCCGGCCCCAGGGCCGGCGTTTTGCGTTTCACGCGTTGCGCCGCCTGGTTCCTGGCAGAAGGGATATGATCCATGGGAACGCTCAGTGCGGTGCGATATCGTGCGATAGACCCTGCACCCATTCGACAACGGGTCTATGTACGACGACCGTTGGCGGAACAACAGGCCGGATATGGGTTTTATCAGACGCCATGCGAGACCGGTGACCGAGGCCGTATGCCCCATCCTGACGCGGCCACCATCTTGGGCACGCACGCCAGACGCTTTGCCTATGTCCGGGATGATCGATGGGATGCCGACGGTTTTCACGCCACGACCGATGTGCCGGCCGGCGCCATCATGCCAGGCCGTTTTACGGATGAGGGCGCGTTTGTCCCTTCGGTGCCGGGATCGCTGACCTGCGCCTCGGGTGTGGGATCCTGCGGAATCTCCACCCTCGGATCGATGCTCGATATGGCCGCACGTTTCTCGGTTGTGCATGACCGTGCAGGGAAGAAGGTCGTGCAGGGGATGGCCGGGCAGCCGGTCCGATTGGGGACGACGGGGATTGCCTGGCCCTATCACGGAGGGCCGGAGGACCCAGCCATGCGCGATGTGTCGACGCTCTCCGCATGGATCGAGAGTTATTTTTCCTATCTGCGGTGCTGGCAACGTGGCCCGACAACGGCCATTGCACGCAGTTTTGGAGGGACCGCGCTGCTCGAGTGGGTCCTCTGTCATGGTGGGGCGCTCGATCTGCTCGTGGCCGTGTCGCCCTATATGCCGGCCTGGACGCCGACCGTCTTCCGTGATCTCGGGGTCAAGGGACGGCAGCTCCGTCGCGAGGCGTGGGAATGGATCCTGGCCCTCGACGGCCTCCCCGCTGGCGTGAGCGTGGATGTTGAAGAGATGGCCTCGTTGCAGGCCTTCGTGGATCGCTACGGCACAATGGCGATCGATGACTATTGGGACCGCATTCGTGATCGCACGCAATGGGAGTTTCCGAGGGCACTCGAACGGCGATTAGCGAAGATGCGCGCGCGCGATCCATCGATCGATGACCTCTGGCGAGCCGACTGGCGATCCTTTTCGCCGGCCCAGGTCGCGCAGCGGGATGTACAGGCCCGTGCCGCGCGTGGCGATCTCCCCACGCCTGCGGGACGGATCGTCATCCTCTATGGGGAGCTCGACACGCAATATCCACGGGGGAGTCCCGCGGTGGAACGCCCGGAGATCTCCGTCCGGGCCTTCTGGCAGGCCATGAGCATTGCCTTTGGGATTGAGGCGCGCGGCGTCGTTGCAGGACACGACCCCTTAAGTGGGCCACGTGCAGACCGATCGACAGTGCAATATGTCTACGATGTCATTCGGTCCATCGTGATGCCACAGGGGATCTGATCAGAGCACCTTGCCGACCTCTCCGCGAAGAGTCAGCGTTGTCGTCGAGGGGGCACCCTGACTATCCATGGCACTCACCGTGCATTCAACGATGGTACCGATGTTCGGGGGGTTGTTGGAATATTTGTACACAATCAACATCTCCTGCATGGCCGTTGGCGCTGGCGCCACTGTCCAACCAGCAATCTTCGACCAGGTGGCCTTTGTGGAACCGCTGCCGACGGTTGGCAGACACTGAATGAGGATGGTCACCGTGTCATTGTCGGGGTCGGTCACGCTGATCTTCGGCAGCTCGCCGCTTGGCTGCAGGGCCATAGCAAAGAGTTTCTGTTGCGTATTAATCAACATCGGGATCATGGTGGAGGGAGAGAAGTTGACTGCAGTAAGCGTCGGTGCTGAATTCACTTTCTCCGGTGTTGGGGGATTCTCTTCAGGATCAGCGTTCGTTCCACCCATGGGGGCTGTTTCCGCCGTGCTCTCCACGCGTGTGGCGGCCAACACCGCGCTCATCTGGCAATTTTTGAGTGGCGGTGGACAACCCCCCGTGAACGTCACGGTGGCCCCGAGCGTGCCGGTGGCTTCACCGCCACTCAGTTCCAGTCGAGCCGTGGTGTAGCTGTCGACCGTGCAACCCTCGACGACCGTTTCAGTAGGAGGCGCCATCTCCACGGTGAGGATAGTGCCGCCGACCTTGCAGGTGCTGTATTCGACATCAAAGAGCTCATCACTGCTGGAACTGTTACCGGCATCTTCTGCAGTACCCGGCGCAATGACGGGCGCCTCTTCTGTACTTGTCCCTCCACTGGGCGCAATGGCCCCGGGCACGCTCGCCTCTTCAGTACTTGTCGTACTTGTCCCTCCCACAGCAATTTTCGTCAGGCCCGTTGTCATGGTGCCACCGGTACCGGAGACCCCGGTCATACTCACTGTTCCGCCGGCCTCCTCCAATGTACATCCACTGTCGGTCGAGACCACATTGTAGGTCCCCTCAAGGACGCCGACCTTACTCACATCGACCGCCGCACCATCTTCATCGACGCAGGTCGTCTGCTGCAACGTCGCCTTCACATCCCAGAGATCGAACCAGCCAGCATCCGGGGCAATGTCCGGGACAGCCAAATCGACAAGGAGACTGTTTTTCCCTTCTTCACAGGCCATGCAGAGTATCACGGCAAGAGATGCGATCACTTTTTTCACCGATGGACTCCTTTTTGAGAGAATTGCACTGTGCACACCGCCATACTGCATATTGCACACAGGCGGGGAAACATCAAGAAAGGATTCACCGTGCAGCGGAAACGTGTTAGACGCCTTCCATGTCACCGATCTATCTGATTGACGGTTCCGGATACATCTTTCGTGCCTTTTACGCCATTCGGCCACTCTCGACTTCTCACGGGCTTCCCACCAATGCTCTCTACGGTTTCACGAAGATGCTCCTCAAGTTGTTTCGGAGCGTGCATCCCACACATGCGGCCATCGTCTTTGATTCGAAGGAACCAACCTTTCGGCATGAGCGGGCCGCGACCTACAAGGCGAATCGCGCCGAACCACCCGACGACCTGATTGTGCAGTTTCCCTATTTTCGGCGCATGGTGGCCGCGCTCAATATTCCCCAATTTGAAATGCCTGGCTATGAGGCCGATGATATCATCGGCACCATTGCCACCCGCATGGCCGCGATCGGCGAAGAAGTGGTGATTATCACGGGCGACAAGGACTTCATGCAACTGGTCACGCCGCACATCACGTTGTGGGACACGATGAAAGATCGCCGCACGGACGAAATCGCCGTGAAGGAACGATTTGGGGTGATTCCACGGCAGGTGGTCGATCTGCAAGGGCTTGCAGGGGATGCCGTGGACAATGTCAAGGGGGTCCCGGGGATCGGGGAAAAGACCGCGGCGAAGTTGATTGCCGAGTGGAAGACCCTCGACAATCTCCTCGAACACCGTCACGAGATACCAGGAAAGCTCGGCGAGCGATTGCGGGCGCATCGGGAGGGGGCACTCCTGGCGCGCGAGCTCTGCACGATTCATTGTGAGGTCCCGATCCCGAATGGCAAAGGGCTCTTGGCCGTCCAGCCGCCGGATCTCACGGCGCTCAAGGCCCTCTGTCGGGAGCTGGAATTTGTCCAGTTGTTGGCCGAACTGACGCCGGCCATGATGGCTGGTCCGCCGGTCCCCTCTGCTGATGGAGACGCCGTGACTCTGCCGTCGGCGGGTGCGTCGTCGAGAGAGGGTGTCGCGTCGCCCCATCAGTGCGTGAGGACTGCGGGAGCGCTCGAGGCGCTCGCCGCACACATTCGGGCCGCGGGCCGATGTGCCCTCGACACCGAGACGATCGGCCTTGATCCCCGGCATGCGACACTGGTGGGGGTCTCTGTCGCCACGACACCGGACGTTGGGTATTATATCCCGGTTGCCCATACGGCGGCCGTGGCCCCACAACAATTACCACTGCCATTGATCCAGCGCACGTTGGGGCCCGTGTTGCGCGACCCCGCGATTCGCAAACTGTTTCACCATGCCAAGTTCGATCTCCCCATTTTGCAGCGCCATGGATTGTCTATCGTCCCTCCGTACGATGACACGCTGCTTATGGCCTATCTCCTCGACCCTGGCGGATCCCACGGCCTCGATGCGTTGGCCCAGCGATACTGCGACCACCAGATGACGAGCTTTACCGCGCTCGTTGGGAAAGGCCGCGGGGCCCAGACCTTTGCCGAGGTCCCCCTCGATGCCGCCACAGCCTATGCCGGCGATGATGCCGCTGTGACATGCCGGTTGGGTGCACGGCTGCACGAGGATCTGACACGACTGGGGCTCGATCAACTCTATGCCACCATCGAGTTGCCATTGATCCACGTGCTCCTCTCCATGGAGGCTGCAGGCATTGCCATCGACGTGGCCATGCTCGACACATTGCGGGGAGAATTCGCCGAACGCATTGCGGTCCTCGAAACGACCATCTATGCCGAGGCCGGGACGACATTCAATATTGCGTCACCGCAACAACTCGGGAGTCTCCTTTTTGAGACATGGCAATTACCGATGCGTCGTCGGACAAAGACCGGCTACTCGACTAGTGCCGATGTCCTTGAAGCGCTGGCACGGCACCATCCGTTGCCGGGACTCGTTCTCCAGTATCGTTCCCTGGCCAAATTGCGATCCACCTACATCGATGCGCTCCCCACGCTCATCGACAGGACCACGGGGCGCATTCACACGACGTTCAACCAGACAGTGGCGGCCACCGGCCGGCTCTCGTCTCGGGATCCGAATTTGCAGAATATCCCGATCCGCAGCGAAGAAGGGCGGCGCATTCGTGCGGCGTTTGTGGCCTCTCCTGAAAAAGTGTTGCTCTCGGCGGACTATTCGCAGATTGAACTCCGCCTCCTGGCCCATCTGAGTCGCGATCGACGATTGATGGCGGCCTTTGCCGACGGACGGGATGTCCACGCGGAAACGGCGGCGGGGTTGTTCCATATCGCCGTCGATCAGGTGATGCCGGCACAGCGTTCCATCGGCAAGACCGTCAACTTTGCTGTGTTGTACGGCCAGAGTCCCTTCGGCATGTCGCGGATTCTCCAAATTCCGCCGGAGGAGGCGCGGCAATACATCGAGCATTTCTGGCAACTCTATCCCGAGGTGACGAGTTATCGTGCGGCCGTGTTGGAAGAAGTGCGCCGCTGCGGTGCGGTGACGACCCTCTATGGTCGCCGGCGCCCGATGCCGGAGATCGTCAATACGCGCCCGAATATCCGGAGTGAGGCCGAACGGATGGCATTCAATACCGTTGTCCAGGGGACGGCAGCCGACATCATCAAACAGGCGATGTTGACCATTGCGGCCGCACTGATGCGCGAGCGGTTTGTTGCGCAGTTGCTCCTGCAGATTCATGATGAACTACTCTTTGAAGTGCCCCACGCGGAAGTCGGGCGGCTGACGGTGCTTGTCCGGGGCCATATGGAAGGTGTGACCCCGCCGCAGGGGACATTTGCCGTGCCACTGGTGGTCGACGTCCATACGGGGAGGCGCTGGGCCGAGTGTTGATGGATCGTGCACCTGGGACTACTCGCTCTCGCGGAACTCGAGGAGAAAGTCGCCGATCTGGAGCTGATCTCCCAACTGGAGTTCCGCTTCGGTCACGCGGGCGCCATTGAGAAAAACGCCATTGGAACTTTGCAGGTCGATGACAAACCACTCCCCGTCCTGCTTTCGAATGAGGGCATGCTGGCGCGAGACTTTCGCTTCCTTCAAGGTGATCCGATTATCGCTGCCACGCCCGATGCTGGTCTCGGTCGCGAGTGGAAAGACCGTCCCCTCACCTTTCCCTTCAATGAGCGCCAGCACGGGACCTCCCTGGGCATGGCGTCCCGGCCCGACGTCCGTATCGGAATCGAGGTCCGCCGTCTGGAATCGTCGCGTTGTCCGTGCCGGGTCGACATGGAGGTCCTCTTTCTCACGGGGGGGACGCGTTGCGGCATCTGCTGTCGGCGTTCGCACTGACTCGACATCGTCCAGGGCCTCTTGGAGAGAGATTTCATCGGGAGTCTGGGTGAGCGGACGGGGTCCTTCCGGCAGCAAATCCGCTTCGTCGGCAAAGAGTTTTTCGTAGCGCTCAATATTCCCATTGACCGCGGCCAGGAGTGCCTCAAATTTGGCCAATTTTTCACTGACCTGCGTGCTACGATCCTCGAATTCCTTGCCGGAAAATTCGCCCAGGGTCTTTCGAAATTTGAGTTCTTCAATCTCTTCGGTATATTGGGTCACCTGGCTGCGGACCTTGGTGCGGGCCTCGTAGAGGGTGGCCAACTCCTTGTCGATCTCCCCCTTTTTGGAAAGAAGGGCGGCATTGGCCTCTTCCAGTTTTCGTTGATAGTCGGCACGCACGCGGGCATAGACGTTGGTACTGACCTCCGCTCGATTGGCCTCGACCCGTTCGAGGCGCTCGCGGATGACGCGCCGTTCTTCTTTCAGCCGATTGGCCTCTTGTAACAGGGCCTGGTTAATAGGGAAATCCATGAGTGAGTTATTCTAAGGGAGAACACCGATCGTGTCAATTTCCACCATTGGAGGGGCTCACGTACCCTGCAGCGAAGCCTTCGGGTACTTCCTCGTCCACCCGCTTCGTGGGTCCCCGGACTCGGTCGTTGCCACTATTACAGGGGCTCACGTCGCCCCCTCCAGCGGCAAAGCCGCTGGAGCCTCCCCTTCAACGCCGCGGTGCGGCTGGGTCGTGGGGCCCCGGACGTCAGTCCGGGGGGGTCGTGCTCCGGCGAAGCCTCCTCCCAGGGTGCCACGGGCGTGAGCCCGTGGGGCCCCACTGCGCCCCCCCCAACGGGCAAAGCCCGTTGGGTCCCCCCTCTCGCGCGCGCGGTGCGGCTGGGTCGTGGGGCCCCGGACGTCAGTCCGGGGGTGTCGTGCTCCGGCAAAGCCTCCTCCCAGGGTGCCACGGGCGTGAGCCCGTGGGGCCCCACTGCGCCCCCCCCCAACGGGCAAAGCCCGTTGGATCCCCCCTCTCCCGCGCGCGGGTCGTGGGGCCCCGCAAAATGTCGGTGAAACGTCGATGAAGCACGAACCGCCTGACGGCGGCTGGTTCTCCCCGCACCCCCCTTCCGCCGCGCCCCCATCACTTAAGGCCTGGAAATGCGGAGTTTATGATTAGATTGATAATATGATTGACATTCTAGTTGATGTTTGTTACATCCCAAAACATGTACAAACCCCATTATCAGATCAGCGACAAGATTGTAAACCACTTGACCGAAATTGCCGTGGCAAGAGAAATTGTGGAAAAAGCCAGGTTGGTTCCCAAGTGGGAAATCTTCTTAAGACGGGAGGCGTTGATTCATTCTGCTCATTCCTCTACTCACATTGAAGGAAACAGTCTAACGCTGGAGGAAGTGAGTCAACTGGCACTGGGTCGAGAGATCAGCGCCATACGAAAAGATAAGCAGGAAGTGCTCAATTATCTCCAAGTCCTCTCCAATCTTGAAAAATATATCCCAAAAGAAAAATTTGCCATCCAATTGATTTTACAGATTCATAAAGATCTCGTGAAAAAAACTTTAAATCGATCCGAAGATGAAGGGGTTTTTCGCAATCGACAAGTCGTTGTGGGCTACAAGGATAATGAAGGGCGAACCGTTGTCACCTTTCAGCCTCCTCGGACGAAAGAAGTTCCTCAATTGGTTCAATCCTTTCTCGATTGGCTGAATCAATCCGGCACCCAACGGATGAACTCTGTCTTGGTTGCAGGGATTGCTCATTATGAAATGGTGCGCATCCACCCTTTTATTGACGGGAACGGAAGAACAGCCAGGACATTGGCCACGCTTCTTCTCTTGATGCAAAAATTTGATACCAAGAGATTTTTTGCGTTGGATGATTACTATGACAGCGACCGAATGGCCTACTATGCCGCTCTAAAATCGGTGGATTCCAAGACAATCAATATCACAAAGTGGATAGAGTATTTTTGTGAAGGGGTTGCCTTCTCCGTCAATCGAGTTAAAGAAAAGGTGTTGGTATTGAGCGGAAGTAAAAAAGCCACCGCTTTTCTTGAACAAGTCGCACTAACGAAACGGCAGATGCAGATTGTGGAAGCGATCAGCCACGCCGGTAAAATCACCAGCAAGGAAATGCAGGCGATGTTCAAAATATCGCCCCAGGCGATTCACAAGGAGATGAAAAAACTAATGGATTTGAAAGTGGTGAAACTGGCAGGAGCGGGAAGGGGGGCGCGTTACGAATTGGTGTAATGGACTTATTTCAGCGTATTGGGATGAGAACTTCGGATCAAATTGCCCGGACTTTGCACGACGGAACCTAGCACCCCCAATTTTCCCAGGTCAGTTGTGTGAATGGTCTCCCGATAATCGTGTAATTGGCCAGTTGCAGTATCCAGCATGACTGATGCTGGAGTTGGTAGGATAGTGTCTTCTTCAACCAATCTAATCCTTTCGTCTTCCAAGACGGATTTAATTTTTGGTAGGTGATCAACGCTCATCGTATTTCCGCCAACCAAACGAGCTTCATTTTACCGATAGTCACACCGTGCCTTTGAAGATGTTTTTTTATGAGCGCCAAAGAAGTGTTGAGATCAGTCAGAACATCAATGTGGGCCATTACACCAGTTTTTGTATCTTTGTCACATAACGTGAGGATGTCACAGGACCCCGCTCCATAAGTTTGAAGGTGTGTCGCTCGGCTTTCACCAGGACGTGTTATGGCATATTCCCTTTGGAGAACCTCAATGGCATCTTCTCTATCAGATATGGGAAGGCAAATACAGTTCCTCAATATCGGAACGAATCCCATGGTTCGTGACAAATCCGCCCACTTTTCTTTTTCCGCCCCCTTCCAATTTGTCGCAAAACAAAAGGGGTTTTTGGAAAACCTTCCGTCCCGAATATCGGGCCGCCCCACGCTTTCGGATGTGGAAGTTTCACGCTGCGGAGAGGCAGGGATTCGAACCCTGGATACGGTTTCCCGTATAACACCTTAGCAGGGTGCCGCTTTCGACCGCTCAGCCACCTCTCCCGATTGCGCCAAGGGGAGATCCCCCCGAATGTCGATCACCTATTGACCATCACCAGGAAAGTCCAGAGAGAAAGTGGTCTCGAATCGACAATGATGGGAGAGGATCCGCACACGATTGTTGTTACAGCAGACTCAGCGCCCCAAGAATGGCGACAAATTCATCGGCGAGTTGTTGCGCCTCGTCAACGGACGTGGCGATGATTTCCAGTGCGAGCGTCAGCACAAGATCACCATCCGAGGCATAGACGAGATTGATTCCCCAACTGTTTGTCGTGTCGGAGTCGCGATTGACCGTGATCATGTCGATGCCGTCCTCCGATGAGGTGCTGGTCTCATCGCCGTCTGCGGCGCGAAGGTCTGCATATGCCGACAAGGTCGTGCCACTGGCCAGGGTATCGACGAGAATAACGAGATGCGTTTCGCCTTTTGTGAAGGCCACGACCGTTTCGGCGGTGCCAATGGGATCGCTATAGAGCGAGGCGCCCGTCGGATTGTCGGCGGTAAACTCCTCGACGCTCCATCCATCGGGGAGGCCGATGGAGAAGGCGTATTTCGTGTTCTCGTACGTACTGCTGATCGGATTCAAGACCTCTGTGCCGCTGCCGCAGGCCGACGGTGCGATGCATGACAACAGGAATAACCAACGTTGATAGGATTTCATACGACCTCCGAGAGGTTAAAGAGTTGAAAGTTGACTTGATACAGGACTTCCCGTTTCTCTGTCTGTGCCGCGATGTGGTGGATTTCTTCACGACAGCGTTGAATGGCGCACTTGATCTGCTCAAAGGTTTGACGATCAATGCTCACCGTGAGACCACTGATATCGCGGTGGGTGTGTGGTGTATGGGCAATCGCCATCTTGGCCTTGTCGAGCATGGCGTGATGGTAGTTCACGACTGCCACCGAGAAGATTTCCGGGGCGCAGACGACATGGGCATCGCGTTGGACCAGCCGACCGTGGCTGTCACGCACCAGGATCTTGATTGCCAGAAGTTGATCGATGATCATGGCGAGTTGTTTTTGTGTCAGCTGTGTGCAAAGCTTGCGATTCACATACGAGACGTCTTCCACAAAATCCTCGAACGTGACGAGCTCACGAATCGCCACGTTGTGCCAGTGCGAGAGGTGGGCGTATTGATCGACATCCATTGTGCGGACCTGTTTCTTGTGGCACAGACGTGCAATCGTCGAGAGATGCTGGTTCTTTGCCTCAATGGATCGTGCCTGCTCAAAATGAATGAGGGCAGCGAAATATTCTCGCTCCACTTTGTTGTTGCAGAGCGCGCCGATCAATTTGTGTTGTGCGGATTTTCCAAGATCGCGTTGGCCATCCATGACGAGCTTCAAAAAGTTGGGCGAGGTGAACCCGCAGAGACGGACAAAGACCCGATGGGAGAATCCGCGGACGGTCTCTTTTTTGTGGGCATAGAGATCCCGGAGGAACGCGCGGTAACTGGTATACTGAAAGAGATGGAGTCGGTGTTTCATCTGTCCCTCGATTTCTTCCCTTCTATGCGTATTATCAGCAGCAGTGCCAGCAAAGTTGCGCTATGAATGCATTATCTGTATTCAATTTTGAATACAAAATATTATTATATACTATATAAATAATTATAATAACAATAAGTTATCATATATAAAATATAAAATAGGAATCACTATTATAGAAATATGAATACAATATGTCGCCAGGTGGGTGGGCGGGGAATGACCCGCACCGTGTCGACGCAACCTATTGGACGCACTGCCGATACGTGACCATGTGCGTTCTGGTACGGCGCGCGGGGAGACTGCCATGGCGGAGAATATTGAAGGGATCAAGTCTGTCGTCTGTCTCGTGCGCGGGCTCTTCGCGCCGGAGACAGAGCGACCACCCCATTGTCCGGAGGAGATGGAAGGGAAATCGATCTCCGAGCACTATGCCGTGTATCTCCCCAAAGTCGAAGCGGCCGTTGGTTCGCTCGGCGCATGGAATTCACTCCTGAGCGTCGATTGGACCGATCTGACACGGCCCGAATGGTGTTACATTGGAGACTCCTCCGAGGTGTGGCTGTCAGATGCGATGACGGAGACGCGTCGGGGTGCCACGTTCAATGTCCGTGCGGCAATGGTCGCATTTTACGGGGCCTGTCTGTCGGCTGCGGTTGTCCATGGCGATGATCGGTTGCAGATGGATCTCCTCTATACGTTGAGTGCAGCCACCAGTCTCCCGGAACCAACACCGGAATGGGACAGGTTTGTCCAGGTGGCAATGGCAGGAAGGCGGTCCACGGGCATTTCCGTACTGACCGAGCACGCGCGCAACAATGTCTCTCAGGACACGGTCAGTTGGATGCGACAACTGTTGCATTCGGTCCATGACAATCTCTTTACGGCCTCCCGCGATGCGGCAGCAGGGAAGCGCATTGTCGAGGCGCAGATGGAATCGTGGCCGGCAGGAATCGCCCTCGAGTTGGGGCACGATACGGAGGAGATTTTTACCGCAGACGGTCGCGAGCAATTGCCACTCCCTGCGGAGTGGGATGCCCTCCGCGTGCGCAGTGCCCTCCAATATGCCAATCCCTCGATGCAGGCCTTTCTCTATCACCTCCTGCGGCAGTATCATGCGGTCGGTTTTTCCGAGGCCCTGCCGTATCTCCAGGCCTGCGGACGGGGTGAGCTCTGTTCACCCTCGGTGAGCAGTGCAGCCAGGCGGTATCTGGTGGAGCAGAGTCAACAGATCGGCCGCCGCCGCGACGCAGAGACCGTGGTCCGCTCGGAGCGGAGTGTTGATCACGGTGTAGTTACCCAGCCATCGGATATTGTGCCGGATCTCCGGCAGTGGGTCGGCATTGACTGGGGGGGAGGTCTCTACACGGCTGGAACGCGAAATGCTGTTCTGGCAAATGAGTGGTCCGGTGGACGAGAAGACTTCGGACTGCGCACGGACGTTGCGGTGACCTGGCCGGTCGCGCCTCATGTGGCCGTGGGGGGGATGGCCGGCATTGGGGTCGAGCTCTCGACATTCAACGGTGCCATCGCCCTCTATCGGGATGCGGCCGGCACAGCAACCGATACCGCAGGCTCAGGGGGGATGCTCTGGGGCGAGGTGGCCCCCCTGCTCCAATATTATGACGATGACCCGGCCTTGCGGAGCCTCGGCGTGTCGTTTGGCCTGCGCGGTGCCGCGACAGCACTCTTTCCGGGGAAGCACTTTGTCGATCCCGGGACCACACGAGTGGATTTCCGCGGGGTCGCAGGGTTTCATGGGAACTATGGGCCGTTTCATTACGGCGCAGAGGCCGATTTCTCATTCCTCGGCTGTCCGGCATTTCCGGAAGGGATCTGTTTTGGACCCGGTGGGCGCATCTATCTTGGCGGAGGGTTTGACCTATGAGTGACTGTTCTGCAGAAACACGGAGACGTATCACACAGAGATTGAGTGCAGCGGGGCTTGGGTGGGTTGCGCCGATCATCCAAGAGGGGTTGCGCGATTGTGCGTCGAAGTCGACACAGACCTTTACGACACTCAACTGCGATGCCGAGGGAGCGTGTCATGTTGCGAGTGAAGCGCGGACGGTTGCCAGTCTGGAGACCGGCGATGCCTCGATGTTTCTCGAGACCACCACGGTGGAGAGCGGAGTGCTTGCACAGCTTGGACTCGGATGGTCGCGCGGCGATCCGCTGACGCGCTGGCAACTGACGGTCCCGGAACCTCCCTGGCGGGAAACAGATCGACCACAGATCGTTCCGTCTGGTGGGAGCCCGTCCACTGCATATCCCACTCCTCTTGCGCAATTACGGACGGAGCGTCGGGCCGACTATTTTCGTCTCGGCGAGCGCGTCTTTGCCATTTTTTCCGGGTCGGCACTCGTTGACGTCGGACCGATGGCCGTGCATCTGCGCGTTCCACCTCAGCTTGCCACGTGTACCCAGCGACGCGGTGCCTATGCCTGTTACTATCGCGATCTCCAGGATGGCAGGGACGTGGACTACCAAGAGGTGGCAGTAGCGGGGCTGGTCCTCCGTCTTTTACTGGTACTCGGTCTTGTTGCCGAGGCCACCGATTGTCCCAAAAGTTCGGAGCGGGTCCGCTATTTTTCCGACGGGCTCTCTTTTGGCGATGGAGGACTCGATGTTGTCTTCCAGGGGAATGACACGTCGATCGGCATGCCGACCGATGAAGTGGTGCTGGAAGATCACGGCCCCTCGGTCACAGATGCCGTGGAAGTCTCAGATACGGGAACCGTGATGGATGGCATCGTCACCGATGGGGTCATCGACAGTGTGAGTGCCGATGCCCCGGTCGGTGACGTGTTCGTCATTGAGGACACGGACGATGGTTTTATTGACAGCATCGTCGATACGGTCATCGACAGTATGACGGATATGGTCGTGTCTGATAGTGGCCCTGATGCCACAGAGGTATCCATCGGTCAGGATACGGTTGCTGACGTGATCTCGGATATGGCAGATGGCATCATCGATGTCGTCGAGGGCCTCGACATCCCCGTATTCCCCGATACGATGGAGGATCTGTTCGTCTTCTTCGATCTGCATGGCGCGGAGGATACGGCAGATGCCGATAGCACTGATGCGGTTTCCGATGGAGCAGTCGTAGATATCGCTCCCCCAGTGGATAGTGCCGTCCCAGACACTGTGGTCGTGGATACCATGGCAGAGGATGTCGCGATTCCCGATGTCACAGTGCCGGATCTGCTGATCCTCCCGGATGTGGCCGATGATGTGGCCTGTGAGGAGCCCATCCCCGCAGATGCCATACAGCTCGGTCAGAAGGGCTGTGACGTGCCAGAGCTGTTTCTTCTCGATATCGATCAGTTGACATCCCTTCCCGAGATCGTGCAGCACCTGTATGAAGAGGTCCCGTTGGGGGTCGATGTGACACTCGCCGATGCCTACTGTCCTTTTGTGCTGTCCATGTCGGCAGTCTATGTATATCCCGGTCTTGCGGCAGAGTGGATGAATAAGGAACTCTCCGTCGAGCTCAACCCGTTGTGCATTATGGACGCCCAAGTGGCGACATATTCCGATGGCACCTGGCTGACGTTTTTGGCTGCCGATGTGGTGGAGGATGAGCCGTGCGATCCCGAGACGACAACCGCGGTGTACGGGACCTTTCTCCCCACAGGATCGGAGAGTGGTGTCGTGAAAGAGCCGTATGATGAATGTCTCTAAAGGGGGATCTATGAGTCGATTGCCAATGCTCTTTCAGATCATCAGCGTCATCGCCCTTTTCGGGCCGCGGTCGGGTTGGGCCGTCGAGCCATGTGCAGTCACCGTCTTTCAAGGGGACGCCAGTCTCGATGAAACGCTCCCCAACAAGGTGGTGGACCTGAATGCTGGCCTCTGTACCGCAAATCAAATCGATTTTTCCACAGATATTTCGCATGTGACAATTCCAGACGGTGCATCTCTGGCGATCTCCAAGAAATCGGCATCCATTCTTGGCCAATCGCAGACCGGAGTGAACGGCAATGTGAATAGCGCACTATTTATCATGTAGGGGAACTCCATCGTGCTGGATGATTTGGACATGAAGAATAAACATATCTCGGGCCGCGTCGTCTGGTTTTTTGGCCAGGCCAAGCAGGGGCGTATCGAAAATAGCAAACTGGCCGCGGTGAATGCGACAGACGGTATTGTGAAATTGGACAATGTGCACAATATCGTGACGCGATGTTCCTACCATTTTACCGGTACCTTTGACGTGACGCGCGCGATTGTGACGTCGTCTCCTGGCGATCTGTTGATTGCGCCCCATACCTTTTCGACACAGATCAATCCGGGATTGGCCACGTGGACGTTCAGCGGGGCAGTGGACACGAATGCCAATCGGGTCGAGCTCTATCGCGTCGATCCCGTGGAAAAATCGATAGTCTTCCGTCAGGGTGGGGCAACCGCAGATGGAACCTTTGCACTGACTATTGATGTGGTGAAAAATCCCCCTACGGAGACGTATGTCGCACTCGGAATGAATAACACCCCGGGAGCGTATCAGACCTCGCTCTTTTCCACCCCGTTTGAGAACCCGAGCACCGATCCGCAGTTTTTTTCGGCCGTCCCAAGTTGTTCCGGATCGACTTGGTTGCTGGACGAGACCAGTGGCGGTCTTGACGGCGATATGGACGGTGATGGACTCAGCAATGGCATGGAAGATGTGAATGCCGATTGTACGGTGGACGAGGGAGAAACTGACCCTGCCAATCCCGATACGGACGACGATGGAGTGGGAGATACCCTCGACAATTGCCCGACGACATCGAATGCCGACCAGCTCGATACCGACAGCAACGGGGTGGGAGACGCCTGTACCCTGCAGGAACCGGAGGAAGAGGGTGGTGACGGGACGGCTGAAGAGGGGGCTGGCAGTGAGAACCCCAATGAAGATGACGGTGCTACCACCGGTGAAAGCGACGAGAGTGGCGGAGCGGACAATGCTGACGGAAATAGTAATGATGATGGCGATGACGGAGCCTCGACCGGCGCCACTGGGGGAGGGTGCCAGCTCGTTCCACCGGTTTGAGCACTCGATCAGGTACATCCGACCCCTCCCCAAGTGGAAATTAGGTAGAAACTCACCCGAGGATTAGGGATGAGAAATCTGGAACTACTTGAAAATGCTCAATAATCAATTTTTTTACCACTTGGCCCCTCCCTTGCATTCACCATGGCAACGTAAGAGTATCTGCTGTTGAATGCCGCAACCTCAAAGGGGGAGATTATGTCACGCACATTCATAGAACAGAGCCTCATCGCGATGATGACATGTATGCTCATCGCGTGCGGGTCATCGGGCTCCACGAGTGAGGAGAGTACAACCACGACCACGGGTGACAACCTCAGCGTGAGCGATCTCTCGTCCCTCCCCGACATCGAGGACATTGTCTCCGCGGATGGAACGAGCGCGGCGCTCTCGCTCCTCAAGGCAGTCTCCGGGACACCGCCCAACCTGGTCGATATCGACGATACCGCCGCCGATACGCTCTTCTGGGATGGGCTCGTTGCCGACATCAACACGAACGGTCTCAACGATCCCGATGATCAATCGAACTTTTGGCAAGGTGAGGGTCGTTGTCGTATGGCGCAAGACGTCGGCTACTCGTTTCAAGAAATCAACATGGCCGGCACCTCGCTGTGCTACATGAAAAACGCCCCATCCGCCTCGGGGGGGGTCTCGGTGGTGTCTGGCGATCTCTCCGATCCAAGCACGCTCTTTAATCAGTCGGAGTCATCACGACTCGTGAAGGTCCAGGTCTCCGGGATGGGCGATATGCCCGGAGAAACCGGCTCCAATTCGCAAGAGATCTTTATCCGCGTCTATGGGTCATCCACGACCGAAGGTTCGGCCGGATACGCCGTTGATCTCTGGTTCTGCAGCGAGAGTGGCCAGACCGCGGGATACCAGCTCATTCGCGTCAACAATAGCACCGGGGCGCTGACGCTGACGAATGCCGAAACCAGCTTCGGCAATTTCACGATGGAGTTTACCGGGAAACTGACGGAAGACGCGAGTGGCAACCCGATCTTTGACAGTGCGCAGGCGCAATCCGCGGACTTTGTCTTTGAAGACCCGCAGTTCGGTACGCACAAGGGGCATGTAACGGTCAATGGTTCGACCATGATCTCAAGGGGATGGAACAGCTATACCACGCAGGAAGGCCAATCCGAGACGCGGAGAAGTTACGTCCAGAGCACCTACAGTGGTACAAGCACGGCGACGCTGAAGTTTCTGAGTGCCGGGTTTGCCGTCGAGTGGTCGGTCGACGGACAGAGCGATGCCTTCTATGGCGGTGCTGAATATCAGGACACGAAATATGTCTCCAGCGAGAGTGTCGATCATTTCACGACCGCCAACAACTACGATTTTGATGCCGATAGTTTCTGGAGCGGCTCGCTGGCGATCGATGCCGACGTCATGAATGCGATCAGCAACTACAGCTGCTCGGCGACCCCGGATATTGTGGTGGCCATGGATATGAGCAATACCACGCTGCAAACCGAAGTGGTCTCGGTCTGCGAAAATGCCTTTTCAGAGATGAATTTCTGCGATTCGCAAAGCATTCAGCAGGCCCGCAGCGCGATCTTCTCGCAAGGATTTGGAGACGAATAATCGACGGGTCACCATGGTCGGAAAAACCAGCCCCCGCATCTGTCAGCAACTGATGCGGGGGCTGTTGTTTTCATGACGCGTGCGGGGCTATTGGGCCTCGTCGGTTTCTTCCGATTCCGTCTGTTCCATGGGTGGCGCACTCTCCGGTCTCGGTGCGGTCATATCGGCTGGCGTCTCCGGAGTGGCCGCTGGTGCCGGTCCCTTTTGGCAGCCGATGAATCCCGTTGACGCGACGAGCAGGGCGACAAGTATCAGTGGACGTTTAGACATGTTCCCTCCTTGTTGGTGTCCCCGATGATAGGCCGCCCTTGTAGAATTGTTTTTCCACAGTGTCAAGGGCGTGGCGTTTGTCGTCCCTTGCGAAGGTCACGGGGAGATTTTTTACTTGCCCGCGCTTGGAAAATTCCCATAGATTCCACCACCACGTCAGCCGACGTAGCTCAGCTGGTAGAGCAGCGCATTCGTAATGCGCGGGTCAGCGGTTCGAATCCGCTCGTCGGCTCATCCACGGCATAGAGAAGTCCAAGAGGCGCTGCGCGGCGCCGAGGGCGCGTAGCGCGCCCCGCGCGCACGAGTCCCTGGAATCGTCACGGGGCCAAGTACGTCACGATCCACGCTCGTCCGTCCCAGGTGTGGCGTTCCCGCCTGTTGAGCCGGATGAGGGAGTGATAGAGGAATTCGATCCAGAGCGGTTCGATGATATACCCGACATACCAGGGTGACCGTGGAATGACTTTTTCGCCACGCCACCGTCGCCGCGCATCAGCGAGTTGCTGCAACAGATAGTGTGTCGAGGGGATCAGGGCGGACTGGGCGAACTCGAGGTGATAGAGCAGTTGCGCATCCCGAGGGCGCGGGCGCCAAAGAGATTCGACTTCATCATCGGGCATCGGATGCACGCGTCCGCGCGAACGGATCTGCACTTTGAGGGACGCCCAATGGATACAGAGCTCCACGAGCGGTTGTGCAGCTATATGTGCCACCTTTGGACTCCGGGCGCGTGTGACAAAATGAAACCCGCGCACGTCAATCCCCTTGACCAAGACCGTGCGAACCGCGGGAATCCCTTCGCCATCGACGGTCGCGAGGGCCATGGTTTCCGCGGCGGCATCCTTTTTTTTCCGGGCCTCTTTCCAGTAGGTCGCTGTCTGCTCCAGCGGTGTTCGCATGGAGATGCCATCGCCTGCGGGGCGCGTGTTGTCAAGCGCACCGCACGTTCCGGTTGCCGAGGCACGAGCGGTGCTGGCTCAGGTGTTCGAAAAATTTCGGAGAAAAAATGCGGCAAGGTGGGACACGTCTTCAATGCCGCAGAGAAAGAAGATGGGGCCCGTCAGAGAGAGACGCGCAATCCACCCAGGTACACGGGTTACCGCCCACGGTTCCACATGTTGCTCAAGGAAGTAGATCGTCGACATGAAGAGGGCGCCCAATGCCGCATCGCACAGCGCATGGATGCCGTGGGATGACAGGACCGGAAAATGCGTTCCCCAATCGCGGAGGACGTCGGATCCCGCGAGGAAAATGCCGAGCCCCATGAGGGCCTTTCCCGGATGGAGCGGGAGCTCGCGCGAGGCCATGGAAAGACGCCATGGGCGGTTATGTCGCCTTGCAATATCGCAGAGCGCATTGAGACCCACAATGGTTCCCGCGAGCCCCAGACCGAGTTGCAGTTTGAGCGGATCGTTCGCCAGCTCCTCCGTAATACGCTCTGCCGATATCGTGGCCGGTGGTAGCAGCGCGGCCACGGCACCGAGTGTCAACAGCATCGGTCCAAGACGCCGAGGGAGGTGGTGTCGAGCGCTGGTGGCCACTATTGGAGGGGCTCGCGTACCCTCCGGCTCCGCCTGCGGGTACTTCCTCGTCCACCCGCTTCGCGGGTGCCCGGACTCTGTCGTCGCCACACCCCCCTCCAGCGGCAAAGCCGGGTCAAGGCCCAGCTGTGCTGGGCCGCGAAGCACAGTCGAAGACTGTGCGGAGTGTGATGGAGCCTCCCCCGCAGCGCCGCAGTGCGGCTGGGCCGTGGGGCCCAGGACGTTAGTCCGGGGCCCCACGGCAGGAGGTGTTTTTGGTGCCAAGACTGGCTGCAACCGGGAGACCTGTGGCCGTGCGTCTGACCGGGGGCGGGATTGCCGGTGGAGAGTCGTGAAATGCTGTTGTGTTGTGCGCACCATGTATGTAACCCCTCGGAATCCTTGGGCAGTGTGTAAGCTATTTTTAGTTATATATAGCTAACACATAGAAGACAAGTCAACAAGTATCTTCGAGATGAGCGACTCTGCCTCGTTATTCTCGCGACAAGAGAGGGGAGTGATCGAAAAAGGGGCGCAACGCTTCGGGGATGTGGACGTTCCCATCCGCGTCTTGGTGATTTTCCAGGAGCGCAATCAGCGTCCGCCCCACGGCAAGCCCAGAGCCGTTCAGGGTGTGGACAAAACGGAGAGTGCCGTCGTTGTCCTTGAAGCGGATGGCGGCGCGCCGTGCCTGAAAATCCGTGCAATTGCTGCACGACGAGATCTCGCGGTAGGTCGATTGTCCCGGGAGCCAGACCTCCAGGTCGTACGTCTTGGCCGCGGAAAATCCGATCTCTCCTGCACAGAGCTGCACCACCCGGTAGGGGAGTTCGAGCCGCTGCAGAATTGTTTCCGCACAGGTGGTCATCCGTTCGAGCTCTGCGGCCGAATCGTCGGGTCGCGTGAGCGAGACGAGTTCGACTTTGTTGAATTGATGCTGACGGATCAGCCCCTTGGTGTCTTTGCCGTAGGAGCCTGCCTCGCGGCGAAAGCAGGGCGTGTAGGCGGTCAGACGCACCGGGCACTGATCGGCAGTCAGGATTTCTCCGGCAAAAATGTTGGTGAGCGGGACCTCGGCCGTGGGAATGAGAAATAATCCGTCCGTGGTTTGAAAAAGATCGGCTTCAAACTTGGGCAATTGTCCGGTCCCGGTCATGGTCGCCCGATTGACCAACAATGGAGGCATTGCCTCGGTATAGCCGTGGTCACGGGTCTGGACATCGAGCATGAAGTTGATCAGCGCCCGTTCAAGACGGGCGCCGCGCCCGCGATAGAGGGTGAAGCGGGCACCGGCCAGCTTTGCACCCCGCGCAAAATCAAGAATGCCGAGGGATTCACCGAGGGTCACGTGGTCCTGGATGGGAAACGCGAACGTGCGCGGAGTGCCCCACGTGCGCACGACCGGGTTCTCTGCCGCAGAGATCCCACGCGGTGTCGTGGCATCGAGCAGATTCGGGACATGGAGGAGAGCGGCGTCGAGGGCCTCTGCCGTCCGCGTCATGTTGTTCTGCAACGCCTTGACGCGTTCGGCGATCTGCGACATCTGTGCAAGGAGCTCCGACACCTCCCGCCCGCCCCGCCCGGATTTTTTGGCTACGCCGATCTCGCGTGAAGCCTCTTTCTGCTCGTTGCGCAATTGATCGAAACTGGCCTGGAGGGATTTACGCCGGTCGTTCAACGCCCGCAAGGCATCGAGATCGACCACGGTCCCCCGGGCCTCGCACATCGCCCGGATGGTGTCGGGTGCGTCTGTCAACAGCTTGCGATCGAGCATAGCGTGCGTGATGACGAGCGGTGCGCTCCGGCGATCAGGAATCGCGCTGCAGTTCCTCGTCGATAATTTTCTGGAAGTCCGCAAAGGGGCGTGCCCCGCTCACGGGAATGCCGTTGATAAAGAAGGCCGGCGTGCCGGTCACACCGACCGCGCTCCCTTCGTCGACATTTTTTTTAATACGTTCGACATATTTGCCACTCTCGAGGCACTGGGTGAAGTCCGGCATGGTCAGCGAGAGTTCCTCGGCGTATTTCTTCAGTTGGTCCACCTCAAGGGCCCGCTGGGATTCAAAGAGTTTGGTGTTCATCTCCCAATATTTCCCCTGGTCACCGGCACAGTAGGCGGCTTCGTGGGCCTTCATGGCCTGGGCATGGAAACTGAGCGGAAAATCCCGGAAGACGTAGCGAACCTTGTCGCCATAATGCTCCAGGATCTGTGTGACCGTCGGTCGCGATCGGCCGCAGAAGGGACATTGGTAATCGGAGAACTCGATCACTGTGACCGGGGCGTCTTTGGGACCACGGCCCGGCGCGTCGCCGGCCGCGACCTTGACACGGGGTGGCTCGATGAAGGTCTTGATTTCGGCGCCGGCCTGCAGCGACGAGGCCATCTGCTGTTCAAGCTGCCGCTGTTGGGAACTGACCAGGAATTTTTCGATCTGGTCCCTGATCTCTGCGAACGATTTCCCCCCCATCTGTCCCTTGTTTTGTTCGTAAAATTGTTTCAGGGCCTCTTCGGTCGGGGCCTCGATTTTGGCGTCGATCTCCTGTTTGAGGAATTCCTCCGGGGTCTTTCCCTCTTTTTTGGCTTTGGCGGCGATCAGTTTTTCACCAACCAGATTATCGAGCGCGACTTTGTGGATTTGATAGATCTCAGCGTTGAGCCGCGTGAGTTGTCCGGCGGCGGCATCCTGTAATTCCTTGGCGGAGATCGATTCCCCATCCACTGTGGCGACCACGGCAGGGATCTGCAGCGCGGCACCTCCCTGCGGTTGCGACGGTTGACAGGCAGTGATGCTGACCAGTGCGGCGGCCATCATCCAGCGAAATCGGTACGGCATACAGTCCCCCTTGTGTCGATGTAGGCCCCATGGGCGGTTATTGAGTTCTGAGTCGATACGAATTTGATAGCGTAGCGGGATTGTCTCAACTATGCAAGATGGAAGTAGAGATGGGAAGTAGAGCCGACCCATGACGCAACTCGATCTGACACTCTGGCGTGCCACGGGAGGGATCATTGGTGTGATGGCGATCGGGGGATGTTTGCCGTTCCTGGTCGCCAGAAAGGGGCGGTCGCTCTCCTGGGGCCTGGCGTTTGCCGCAGGGATCCTCCTGGCGTCGGCCTTCTTTCATCTCATGCCTGAGGCCTATGCGGCCATGGGCGCTGCCGCGGGGATGTGGGTCCTCGGGGGCTTTCTCTTTCTCTATCTCTTTGAGCGATTCATTACGGTCCATATCTGCGAGACGCTTGGATGTCATGTCCATACGGTCGGTCTCTCGGCGCTCTTCGGCTTGTCGATCCATACCTTTGCGAATGGCGTTGCGATTGGCGCGGGGGTGTTGGGGGGGCTCGGCAACATGGTTTTTCTCGCCGTGGCCGCCCATAAACTCCCCGAGGCCTACTCGCTCACGACGATCCTGCTCCATGAACGCTATGATCGGGCCCGCATCATGCTGATGAATCTCCTCTTTATGTCGATGATTCCGCTCGGGGTCTGGTCGGTGCGCTGGTTGGTACATCCCCTCTCCGGCGATGAGATCGTGGCGTGGACACTCGCCTTCTCCGCCGGCACGTTTGTCCACATCGCCGTCTCCGATCTGTTGCCGGAGGTGCATCAGCGCTCGCATGAGCGGATTGCGCCGGCGGTGGCTTTTCTCCTGGGGATCGTGATGGTGGCGGTGGTGGGGCAGCTCTCCCACCGCTAGTGTACTGCGTCAGAAATTCCTTTATGCTGCGTTACCCCCTCACTCGCGATCCTCACGTACAACCCAGTACGCTCCGGTCGCTCGTTCGCGGGTGCCTTGCCTAAAGAAATTTCTGACGCAGTACTGTAAAGAAGCGTTGGACGCACTACACTAGCAGGTTGCTCGGCCGCCACAAAGGGGATCTCAAGCGGTGTCGGGTACTGATCCACGCGAGCGCATCAACAATCGTAATAGAGGGCGAATTCGTAGGGGACCGGCCGGAGACGGATCGGCTTCACTTCATGGCCCCACTTGTACTCCAGCCAGGTGGCAATGGCATCGCGCGTGAAGACATCGCCGGCCAGGAGGAATTCATGATCGTGCTCCAGGGCCTGCAGCGACTCTTCGAGTGACGCCGGGGCTTTCGCGACATGTTTCAATTCTTCCGGCGATAGCCCATAAATATTTTTGTCGAGCGGCTGGCCTGGATCGGCCTTGCTCTTAATCCCGTCGAGTGCGGCCATGAGGAGGACGCTGAAGGCCAGATACCCGTTGCACGACGGATCCGGTGTCCGGAACTCGAGCCGTTTGGCCTTGGGCGACGACGAGTACATCGGAATACGGATGGCCGCCGAGCGATTGCGGGACGAATAGGCCAGATTGATGGGGGCCTCGAAGCCCGGGACCAATCGGCGATAAGAATTGGTCGTCGGATTGGTAAAGGCGCAGATTGCCGGGGCATGCTTCAGGATCCCCCCAATCGCCCAGAGGGCCATCTCGGAGAGGCCGCCGTAGCGGTCGCCCGCAAAGAGCGGCGTGTTCCCTTTCCAGAGACTGATGTGGGTATGCATTCCGCTCCCATTGTCGTCAAAGAGCGGTTTCGGCATGAAGGTGACGGTCTTGTTGTAGCGACGGGCAATATTCTTCACGACATATTTGAACCACATGAGGTTGTCGCCCATCTCCACAAGGCTCGCGAACCGCATGTCGATCTCACTTTGGCCGGCGGTCGCTACTTCGTGATGCTGCGCCTCAATGCGGATCCCCAGCCGTTCGAGCGTGAGGGCCATCTCGGTCCGGATGTCGTGATGGGCATCGGTCGGCGAGACCGGAAAATACCCTTCTTTATAGCGCGGTTTGTACCCCAGGTTTGGAGAACCGTTGGTCCCGCTATTCCAGCACCCTTCCACCGAATCGATATGATAGAACCCCTCGTTGGGCGATTGATCATAGCGGATATTGTCGAAGATGAAAAATTCGGCCTCGGGGCCGAAATACGCGGTATCACCGATTCCCGTCGATTGCAGATAGGCCTCGGCCTTTTGCGCAATGTGCCGTGGATCGCGGGAATAGGGTTCTCCCGTGATCGGATCGACAATATTGCAGATAAAGCTGATCGTCGGTTCAGCCATGAAGGGATCCATCTGCGCGGTTTTGGGATCAGGAAGGATCAGCATGTCGCTGGCGTGAATCGGCTGCCAGCCGCGGATCGAGGAGCCATCGAAGCCGAAGCCCTGTTCAAAGGACTGTTCGGAGAGTTCGCTGACCGGGACCGAGAAGTGTTGCCACGTCCCGGGGAAGTCGACGAACTTGAAATCGACCATGGTGGCTTTGGTCTCCTTCGCGAGGGCGAGGGCTTCTTTGGCGGTGGTGACTGGCATGGCATATGCTCCTTTCACAGGTTACAAGGCATCATGACCGACTTCCCCGGTGCGAATGCGAACCGCGTCATCGATGGGGATGATAAAAATCTTGCCATCGCCGATCTTTCCGGTGTGGGCGCGTTGTTGGATCGCCTCCACCGCCTGGGGGACTACGGGGTCGGGCACAACGACTTCGAGTTTGATTTTCGGAAGAAAATCGATGACATATTCGGCGCCACGATAGATTTCCGCGTGGCCTTTTTGGCGCCCGAATCCCTTGACCTCGGTGATCGTCATTCCACAAATGCCGAGTTCCGTGAGCGCCTCTTTGACATCGTCCAATTTGAACGGTTTGATGATCGCTTCAATCTTTTTCATGTTGATGGTGGGTGATGGAGGTGCCGCGTAACATGGTGACCGTGCGGTGTCTAGGGAAAACTCTGTCGCAATTATTGAACGCTTGGGCGGGCAAAATGGAAGGGGTTCAGGGAAAGGGATTATTGCCCATCCTCGTTTTCCGAGTATGATTCGAGCTCACGCATTTTTGAGTTAAGAACTTTATCCGCCCTCATGCGGGAGATGTTCAGCGATTGCCATTTCGAAAAATAAGGGGAATTGTCATTTTGGGCGCGCCGGTATAGCTTGCGAGCAAAACGCTTTCTCACATCCTCATTCGACATGTGTAATATCTTGATAGTCTCGGGTATGGCATCGCTTGAAAGGCGGTTCAAATAGTCAATGTCGAGGTTTCCAGTAGTAGCAAACCGTTCGATGTTACGGCGCACGATAAATGCATCCGGATTAAGAAGGTTTATAACGGTCAGAAACAAGGCAATGGAAATAATAACGCGAAAAGCAAAAGCGTTTTCTCGCTTGTCCTTGAAAATCTTGTAGAGCAACAAAGAAAAAATCACTGCTAACAAAATGATAAATGCATGACTATACAATCTCAATGTCGTAAATCCATACGCTTGTTCGTACAGAGACAAACGAGTCAAGGCGGAACCCATAATTAATATCACTTGGACAACCAGTGCGGTACTGACAATTTTAAATCCTAACGCATGATCGGTTTCTTTTTTGACGACGTATTTTTCTGTGGACAAGAGTAAGAGCAAAGAAATCATCGCCACAGCTATCAGCTCAACGAAGCCACGCCGCGCATATTCGGCATAAGTAAAACCCTGGGCCGATATGTTGCTCTCACCTCCGAAAAGATACGTTAATTGAATAAGTATGAAAATGAAAAACAGAACATTAACCGAACCAAGTAAAATAGCACTTTCTATGTGTCCAACGCCAGAACCTTTGCTATTTCGCTGTGCGGAAATTTGATTGTCTTTTTCTCGAAAGGAGTACGTGTATGCACCAATATAAACAAGTGTAGCCGTCAAAACCAAAATAGACCTGAAAATTGTTTCCGGTTCAATGTCAATACTCATCACATCCGAAACATATTTTTGGAAAATCAAATCTGCCGAAGAAAAAAGAAGTAGAAAGACAAACAGAAGGGGAATCGTCATTAAGATACCTTTTACAACCTGTGATATACACGACGCCATAAGTAATTGCCGATATATTTAGGATGTGTTATGCCGGGGCATGACATTAAAAATAACCGTCCCGCACGCGGGATTAATATTACAGGATGAAATTCGACGATCTGAAGATGCCCGTTACGATCATC
>JACPFF010000028.1 GCA_016183065.1 Deltaproteobacteria bacterium
ACCAAGCGCTGTTCTGTCTTCGACGACCGAACCCAACCCTCTAAAATCCTACGGTCTTCTTCGGTCACCACTACCCTCGGGGCGTGTCTCATCCCCCCTGCTTATTACATAATAGAACTTTTGTCACTATATACTAGTTTGCCAGTAACCGCCCAAAGGAAAAAGAGGAGAAACGGCGGATATCTTGTCGCATAGTGCAGCAACGCTGCGGTTGCATCGGACGGGGTCATCTTGGGAAAAGTGTGTGCAAGAAATGAAAGCATCTCAGGCACTCGGGTGGCAGCGCTATAGCTTTGCCTCGCGAGTGCGGTGAAGAGTGTCACATCGGCTGAGGAGTTCTGAGACATTTTGCTGACGATGTATTGCAAAAAGGGGTCAGTGTATTGCAAAAAGAGGTCGGTGGCGCTCAGCTCGATCCATTGGAATCGTTCGGCGTTGGTAAGATTGGGTGTTCCAGGGACAAAGAGGCGTAGCTGGTTGTCGAAGTGGACACCCACGGCGGGATAGGCGAGTTGTTCATAGCTGCAGGGGTTGAAGGGGTCGCGAGACACAAACACCTCCGCATAGAACACCTGCAACCCTGCGAGCTGAAAGAGTTGGCCAAGCTCCATCTGCTCCATGGAACCGCCGAAGAAGGAGATGTTCGTCTGCACATGTGTATAGTCGGTAGGCTCATACAAGGAGACTCCCCAGGAACGATAATAACCGAACGAAATCCCTTCCAGTCCGCCGTGGGTTTCGAGATACGCACGGAGCGGCGTCAGGCCAAGCACTGTGGCTTCCGGAAAATAGGTCGGCAGAAACCGTTGCTGTGCCCGAGGGCCCGACAGCTCTGACCATCTCTCGATCGAGGGAAATTGATAAAACATGAAGAGCCCATAAGCCATGGCTTCTGCAGCGCGCCCATCGATGTCGTCATAGGTAGACTGAGTGATCTCTCGCAGATGGAGGAGAAAATCACGTGTCGCATCTTTCCGTTTGGCGTTCATCCCTCTCGGAGGGACGCCAAAGCTTCCCTCGATGACGTCGCGCAGCGTCTCTGCGTGTTCGGCCGTGAACGTGAGGATCTCTGCCTCAGTGAGGACCCCATCCCCGGCCCCCTGTCGCGGTCCGAGACGGAGGACATTCTGCGGGTCACGCGGATACACCCCGACATCGAGGTCGGCGTCAGTGACACCGACTGTGGTGAGCAACGCCCGATAGAGCGGATAGACCGGCGAGTCCGCAGCGATTGGTGTCCCATCTCCCATGAGATGGCGACGCTAGGCAAATGGGTCTTGCCGGTCAACGAGAAAGTCGATCGAACAGACTAGAGAGCGAGACGGCAGCATGGAGTGTCTCGTCAAAAATGTTGTTCCATCACAGCTGACATCACACAAATCGGCTCACTTCTCGTACCATCTACAGGATTTTTATACCATCCGCAGCCGACAACAAGGCCATTCTTATTCGGCACTATCAGTGGTATGGGATCTGTACACGATGGACGCATATGCCACGGATACCGCTCATGAAGGCCGTTAGGATCGGACGTAGTCTCCGGCGATACGAATTTTTTGGCAAGTAGTGCCGGCGGGACCAGGCCAAACCGTCTATATTTTTCCTGGATCTCTCTCTTCAAGAAGGGCCATTGCTTCTCGAGCGTTTTGCCATTTGCTTCGCGAAACTCCGTTGCTACGCACGCGGCGGCATCCTCCGGCGTCCTGCTCACATTCGTACTGCACGTATCGACGGCGCTTTGGACGAGGGGTTCTCTCTCCAACACCTTTGTGACCTCTGCGGCACATTCCTCCATGTCGGGCTTTTTCACGCCCAGTGCGTGACAGATGCCTACTGCTGTGATGGGGGCCATATCGTGCTCCTTTTCTGTGTAAAGCACGCCAGGTGCTCTACACGGTTGTTTGTCTTATTATCGGGCGTGGCGAGAAAAAGTTGCGTCCTATAAAAAAATCGGACACCGGGGAACCGCCGTGAAACTGCCGACCGCCGCCGGGAAACCGCCGACCGCTCTGATTCCTACCGCTGCCGCTCGAGGCGAAGCGGATGGATCGCCACCGGCTGCGGCGTTTGCATCGTCAGCATGGCCGCCTCCGGTTCCGCGGCGATGGTCGCCAGCGGCGTGTGCATAGCCTGGCAGAAGAATTGCCAGTGGAGCCACTCGGCGGTGGTCGGAGGCGGGGCATCGGGGTGGCGCAGGGCGATGAAGACCCCGTGGAAGGCCGGGGTACTGGTCGGATAGCGCCAGGCATAGACCGGGATGACGGCGACCCCGACCTCTGAATATTTCGCCGGATTCGATGCGAAAGTATTCATGCACCGTCTTGATTACTCAGGACGCCTTATCGTGAAAAAATAAGCGAATCGCCGATGCGACGGTCTCACAAGCTAATGGTGAAGCAGAGTTTCACGCGCTTGCAAATACGCCGTAGACAATGATGAAACCAACGCGTATCTTGACATAGAATCAATTGTTTCCAATTTGTGAGACGCCATGACTGCACCATCGACTGATGACGTTCAGTTTGCCGCCCGTTTCACACCGGAACTGTGCCGACCGGTTGCTGATCTCATTGAGCGATTTCCAAAATACCTCTCTCCAACCGACCTCTTCACCATAGGCACGGATATTCCGCAATCGCTCTACATATCGCCGACGTCGCCAGAGAAAGGTCACTATTATCTCCAAACATTGCAGAAAATGAAACAACAACTCGATGATGTTCTCGATCCTGCGGTGCTTGCCCGCCGTTTTGATCCGGCGATTGCCTTTTTTCACCAACATCTGAAAGAGAAGAAAGGAATCGTTGTGGATTGTCTCGGTGTGTCCGAGACTGTGAGTGTTCCGGATACCAATCCAGTGTTGCCGAAATCGGCATCCCCTCTGACAGGAGTCCCAGTTTATCTCAGGGCACAATTTGGTTTGCCGATACAGGACATGGCGGGATTTGAACAGTTTACCTACCATCAAATATTTTACGCACAGATCGTCCCAACGGCACGCGATCTCATCATCATTGTTCCGGACATTCATTACAGTAAGGCTCTCGCCAAAGATTATCTTATGCTTGTTGATGGGCTTGTGCAACACGGTACGCATTTTTCCCTCATCGCGGCCTATGAAACAGTGCCTGAAGAACTGGCAAGAGTCTTGCAAAGTATGCAGCGTGATACACCGGGACAGAACGATCTTTCCCTGATTCGTACGGCGCGAACTCAGGGAGTATTCAAGCGAGTGGTTGACGTGCTGTTACAGGATGACACACTCACTGCGACCTGTCGGGCGAACTATGCATCCATTCCACTGGCACAATGTGTGAATTCTTATGCGGTGCGGACGGTAACAGACGAGGTAGTCTTTGCCGTTTTAGGTGCTGATCCGACTTGCCACTGGGCGCTTGATATGCAGCGCGCTGATGAACAGACGGCCTTGAGCGAAGCAATGCACATGGGTGAGACACTGGATGCCCGGTTACGGGCGGCTGGACGTTTTTATGAGATCAGTGCGGAGTCTAGCCAATTCATGGCACACACGCTGGTGAATACAGCAAAAGATACGCGACGAAGGAATGCACCACGGATTATCCTCGTGCGTGTCGGGGCAGCACACGTCTCCTTGATGTTGCACGAGATCGTGAAAGCAAAAAATCTGTCCGTGCTGGGTTTATTGTCAGTGTCTTGGGCGAATACGTTGAAACCATGGGAAAAGGTTTTTTCGAATACATATAGAACCGATTGAATGTATTTTTGCCTCCAGCCTCTCTCTATAGCTCTCAGACGAAGGAGCGACAGATCACCTGTCATTCTGCGTGATTCCGGCGTTCATGAGAATTTCGGCTATCATCCGACCGACCTCCGGGCCTTGAGCCAGATATGGGGTTCTGTGCATGGATAACCACCCTTGTAGCGCACATTCGACATCACCGTGACATCGGATGCCCCCAGTGATGATTGGCGCTTCCGACAAAGCGTCTTGGGGCATTGTCTCGGATGTGACGATCCCGATCCGCAAATCGATTGCGACCATAAAATAGAAGGTCGTTGCGGTAGCGGCTGTGCCAACAACGCGTAATGCGCCCCCGAAATGTGTGCCGCCCCAATTGATCCGGTCCTCGGTGGCCATGAGGCGGAGGACCGCATAGCGGGCCAGCGCCGTACTCGGAGCATCGCGGGGCCCTTGGTACGTGGTGGTGAAGGAGACCATAAGCGCATCGAGGAGCACAAAGGCGCGGGAGCAATCGACCGCTGCCTCGACCTGAAAGGCCACGTCGGGCCGAAAGTGTTCGAGAATAACGATGGCGCGGGCCTGCTCCATGGGTGACTTGCCGGTGGTCCACTGGATCAGGGCCGCAACCGTGGCCATGCGGAAGTAGCGCAGCTCACTTCTGAGACGATCGTGTGAGGTCTCCCTCGGCAGATCATGTGAAGGACTGGGCGTTGCATATCCCCCAAAAACCATCATCGCCCTAGGGTTTTTGTCTTTCACGGATCGAACGCAGGTAGTGGCGGTATTTGGCGTTGAGGAATCGGCCGCGACGACGATCTCCCCCCGCGGATTCGGGGACCTCTGTTGTTCGAGCTCCTCCGTACATTCTGGCAGATCGGTTTTTTGTCCCCCTAACGTGCGATAGATACCGATCCGATTGATGGGCGCCATGCGGGACTCCGTGTCTGCCCATGGTGCGCAGACGGTGGTTCCCCCTTGGTCCTATTATCGGGCGTGGCGAGAAAAAGTTGCGTTCTATAAAAAAATCGGACGCCGTGGAACCGCCGTGAAACTGCCGACCGCCGCCATGAAACCGCCGACCGCTCTGATTCCTACCGCTGCCGCTCGAGGCGAAGCGGATGGATTGCCACCGGCTGCGGCGTTTGCATCGTCAGCATGGCCGCCTCCGGTTCCGCGGCGATGGTCGCCAGCGGCGTGTGCATGGCCTGGCAGAAGAATTGCCAGTGGAGCCACTCGGCGGTGGTCGGAGGCGGGGCATCGGGATGGCGCAGGGCGATGAAGACCCCGTGAAAGGCCGGGGTACTGGTCGGATAGCGCCAGGCATAGACCGGGATAACGGCGACCCCGACCTCGCGGTGAAGGACAGTGCGGACGATCCGGTGGATCGGATTGGTCCCGTCCTTGGGGGCGATAAAGCGCGGCCCGCCGTCAAGGACGGCGACTTGCGCGAGGAGGAGGGAGGCATAGCTCTCGGCTTCGTCGAGCGAGTGTTCCAGTGCATCGGTGAGGAAAAATCGGCCATGGTCCCGATAACCGGCAAAGAGGGTCACAATCGTGTCCCGTCGGACGCACTGGTGGTGAAGGTGTTGGAGCATCCCGCGCACCGAATGCCACCAGCCGTTCTCCAGCGCGGACTGGCTCAAGCTCAAGGCCGAGGTCTGTGTGGAGGTGTCGATCTCCTGCACCGTGGTTTTATCCACGGCCTGGCTGAGGCGCTTCTTGAGGGCATACGGATGCCACGCCGGATCGGGCGGGGTGAGGCCGAGGCGGGTAATCAGCGCCGCGAGCCATCCGACGAGTTCCATCAATTGATAAACCGTCGCGGGCCGATCGACCTGGGCACGAAGGCGATGCGGTGGCGGCAACCACGGAATCGCGTCTCGGGTGAGACGCGGCACATGACCGTGCCACGGGGTCTCGTGTGTGGAGGGTCTTCGGCGTAGTGGGACGGCGATGGGGACGGCGTCGGTCACGCGCGCGACATGCGTAGAGAGAAAGAGATTACGATACCACTCGAGTGGCGTGGGCGGCGGCAACAGGCGGGAACGGCGGATGACCAGCACGCCGATCAGTGCTGAGGCGATGTCGACGCGCCACTGATAGAGCGGGAGGCAATAGATCGCATCCTCGCCGGGAAACGCGCGACGGGCCATGGTCCAGAGGGTGGGATGCGTATCATCCGCCGTGGTGATCTCGACCGGGACTCCGAGCATGGCCGTCGCCTGTGCGAGGACGGACGCGGCCAGCGCCTCTTCCGGTGTAAGGGTGTGGTCGTCTCGGGATCGTGTCGCTGTGGGGCCGAGCAGCTGTTCCGGATGCACGTGCCATGTGCCATCGGCGGCGGGAATAACCACGACGATATCGTCGGCCTCGAAGGCCGCGAGGACCTGTTGGAGGGTGGCGGAGAGCCGGGTCTGCACGGGGAGGTCCGCCGGCCGCCGCAGTCGAGCCGGGGTCGAGGCTATGCAAAGGCTCAGGAGATCTTGGGTTGGCGCTGGATCGGGCGCTGTCGTGTCGCAGGCGAGTTCCTGCCGCAATGTGGTGGCGAGCCACCGCCGTCCCAGAGCGGCCGGTGGTTGCGGGAGTCCGTTCTGATGGATCTTCGCCTGCAATTGTGCCGCGACAGCCTGCAAGGAATCGATGGTGGGCGGTGACGGATCGGTCAAGGCGACATCAGTCACGAGCGCTGGAAGGGGTGTGCGTTGATCCATGGATTACCTCGCAGTCCGAAACATGAGGGTGCATCCCCCCACCGGGCCGACCCCGCCGATGCCGCTTCCGAGACCGTCGGCCCCGTCACCGGTCACGGCCGTAATCACGCCCGGTTTTTCCGTTCCACCGCTGCTGTTGGCCGGGGTCTCGACATACTCAAGCCCGGGATCGCCGATCGGGAGGCCGGGGTCGAATGGCGCAGTCGCTGCGTCGAACGTCTCCGTCTGTGCGATGGTCGTTTCGGTGCTCTCGTCGCCCGGAAGGATGGTGCCTGCATCGGACCCTGCGGGGACGATGGTGGTGTCATCCACTCCAGCGACAATCGGGACCGGGAGATCGACGAGCGGGCCGGCGGCGCTGATCATGTCCGCCAGACTCTGGAGTGTGATCGGCGTCTCGAGAATGGTAAACGGGCCGGTGCCGCTCAGGCCGAAGAGCTGGATGAGTTTGGACGGGTGCAAAGCAAGGGGGTGCTGCGCCTCATCGAGTTGACACTGGAACCCGCAGGTGCCGGCGGGGAGGGGGAAGCCGTCGGTCGCGGGGTCGCCACCGGCGGGGACGACCAGGGCCGCGCGGGGGAAGGGAGCGACGGGGCAGAGGCTGTCGTGCTGCCACAGGTTGGTGTCGTTCTTCTCTACGGGTTGTCCATACAGCAGCAGGTCGGCGGTCGTCCCTTCACAATAGCGGGCGGGGAGGACGCCGCCCACAGACGTGATCT
>JACPFF010000003.1 GCA_016183065.1 Deltaproteobacteria bacterium
CCACGCCCGGGACCTCGACCCGACGTGGGGCCGCTTCCTCACCCCGGACCCCGTGGTGAGCGATCCCACCGATGCGCAGGCGTATAACCGGTACGCCTACGCCCGCAACAACCCGTTCCGGTACACCGATCCGACGGGGTATTTTGAAACCGCCGACATGTTTGGGGATCCCGCTTCGGATAAGGACAACGACACCATCGTGGATGATTTTTATGAAGTCGATTACGAAACCGACGCGCGCGCTCCGGTCCCAGCCGACCCCCCGAACCTCGTGGCCAGGACCACTGGGGCGGACGAGGCGGTGCCACCGCCCGCCTGGTATCACGCGGGGACTGTCGAGACGCCGCCCGCGCATCCGCACACGGGGCGCCACGTCGGCATTGTCTATGTGACGGGGCATCGGTTTGCACACATCGGTCCCTATCACACGGCCATTGAATATACGAATGAGTTGGGGCAAGCTCGGTGGGTGAGTGCGGGACCGCAGGGGGGCAACTTGGTGAGTGGCCAAGGCGGGGCGTTTGGGGTTGGGGTCTATAAGGCCGAACGCGCCACCGATCGCCCCGGCAAGAATGCGACGTTGGGGACGGTGACCCCGCCGGTCGGAGAAGCGCCGGGGGCGTATTTTGAGCGCATTCGCGCCGCCGATGCGGCGTATTGTGATTGTATTGGATATCCGTTGGATGGAGGATATTTCAGTGGGGCACAGAACTCGAATAGTTATACACGGGGGTTGATCGAAGGTACCGGGGGGACGACCGCCGTAGACTTTGGCGAATATACGAGTGGCAATAATCCTGTGTCTGACTGGTATTTCAAATAAACACAGGCAGCGAGATTTGAAGGAGGGTGGATGTATAGTCAGCTATTTGTTCAGCGATACATATGGTATGGCTTCGGGATAGGCCTTGGATATGTCTTAGCGATCCCGTTAACCATCGGCAGCGGAGCACTACTTTCCACTGTTGGCGCGGCGCTTCCACCTGTAGCAATTCTTTTGCCGGGAGTATGGTTTCATAGGTATGGAGTGAGCCTGGAACTCCTGGTGGGAGTATTGCTGCACAGCAGTCTTTTTCTGCTCTTCAATGTCTATCTCTTTCGCCGATATCGTCGTCACCGAGTGTTTTCCTCATGGCGGGCCTGTGCCCCGACCCTGTGGGGGCTGGCACTCGTGTTGGGGCTCGATGTCGCGTATTGGGCGTTTGCGCTGACCTCGTCCCCTGTGGGGATCGCGCATCAAGGGATGACATATCTCATTGTGTATGGTGCGCTGAACGTCTTAGTCTTTCTTGGGGCCACCGGGGTACTCTGGGGTCTGGTGCGGCAGGCACGACGACAGCAGACCACCATTGCCCCGCTGTCACTGTTGACCCTCCACTTTTGTATTTATCTTGCCGGGCTGACAATCTTGTTTCCATACATTGGAGAACTGCCGTAGCTATTGACATACGCATAAATAATAGAATCTAAGGCCACGACAATTCCGATGCCTTGAGGCAGGACCGAAGCAGTGTTTGGGAACGTTTCAGCCTCTGAAAGGGTTGATCGAGCAGCCGCCTCAGGTGTGGGAGATTCTTGGGGACGCTGTTGGCGACCGCATGCTTCAGGTTGTTCCAGACAAATTCAACGGTGGCCCTGGCGGCGAACCCCCTCGACAATGCCCTGATTGCAGCGATCGACACCCTGGAGGCCACGACCCGCGTCACGCTGACGGAGCCGCAGACGGGGCGGACGGTGGCGGTGTTTGAAACACCGGCGGCGTCGGGGGCCCGTGCGCTGGGCCGGCTGCTGGGGCCGATCGCCGACCTCGCGCGGGGCTTGGATTACCAGACGGTGGCGTTCCTGGCGGCGACGCGGGGCGATGCGCTCACGGCGGCGGTCTATGAAACTTCCGGGTACGTCATACCCTGTGCAACGTCCTGATCTGACTTGGGGATTCAGGCGTGCCTGGGCAAAATGCGCCTCCCCGCGGGGGACACCGGGGTCCCGTGGCTGACCACCGACGATCCGACGCCGCTCGTCTACCTCTACCCCGATCCGCTCAGGTCGACGTGGCTCGTGACGGAGGGGAAAGCGAGCGCCGTGCACGCGGGGATCCGCTACACGAAGGGCCAAGTCCTCCAACGCTACGCCTACGGCCCCTTCGGCGCGGCCACCTTCCAGCTCAATCCCGACCTTGGGGCGCCGACCCCCGCCCACGCGGCGCTCCTCACCACGCCGTCGTACACCGGTCACCGGGCGCTTCCGGGCGTGGGCCTCCTGGATGCCCACGCCCGGGACCTCAGCGACAACTGGGGCTGGGATTATATCGAACAGAGCTACCGACAGCGCTTGCTGCTTACGCTGCAAGCGCGTGGGGGAATGTGAGGCGAAAAATGGTCCCGTGATGCGGGGAAGAGTCACAGGTGAGGGTGCCACCGCGGGCGGTGACTACTTCACGGACGACCTGCATGCCGATGCCGTGGCCGTCGTCCTTGCCGGCAGTGTAACCGCCCTGTAGGACACGAGGTATGACCTCAGCGGGAATCCCTGGGCCACTGTCGGCTACTTCGAGGATAATTTGATCTTGACGGACATAGGAACAGAGTCGCAGCTGGCGTAACCGTTGGGGCCCCATCTTTTGCATTGCCTCTAGCGCGTTTTTCATAACATTCCCCAAAGCACGTTGGAGGCCGATTCGGTCCCCTGCAACGCACGCATTGCTCTCATGCGTGGAGAGAAACTCGACTCCCACCCCCAAGGGTTGGGTTTGAAACTCACGGACGAGTTCATTGCAAAGAGTGTCGAGCGAAAACCAAGTACATGGTTCTTTCGCGGGCACTTCGTCTTGCAGCTCGAGAAGGGTCTCCGCGATATTCTGCAACCGTCCACAGCCGAGACCAAGGCCTTCGATGACCTGATTGATACTGTCGGGATCGCGGTGATCGCGCAGAAACGCGGCGACTGTCTGAATCGTGGTCAGCGGGGAGCGGAGATCATGTGCCACCTGCCGTGCCAATCGCCCAAGGGCGGCCTGAGCCGTGGCTGCGGCGAGAGCCTTGGTTTGTGTCCGCACAGTGGACAAAAGCTGATTCATACATCGCGCGAGTACACCGACTTCATCCTCACGTTGCGCCAAGGATTCAGAGATTTGCAACGTTTCCGTTTGTGTCACCAACGCGGCCTCGGCCACAAAACGCCGCAGCGGATCGCTCAAGAGATGCGCAACTGCGACAACAGTGACGGCCACCGCAACAATAATAATGCATGCAATGAGCACAAAAGCCGTCGCCTGTGCTGTCAACAGCGCGGTCACCGGTTGTCCCAACGTATCCAGGGCCTGTAATTGTTGTCGTAAGAAGAGAAAGCTGAGAGAAAAGGTAACGAGAAGAACGAAGCCGAGGATGCATGGCAAGGCGATCAGCAGCTTGTTCCGAATCGATCGCTGGAAGAAACGCCAGCTCCGCATTACGAATGACATACAGCCTCCGTTTCTAATCTGCAGCCTCCGCGAACGTCGATGACACAGCCACCATCTGCGGAGAAACGTCTCCCACCTGTTGATGAAAATAGCGACACAGCGCCACATGCACAATGCACGTCAGAATAAGTAAGAACGACGCCGGTAACATCCACCCCACCACCGTCGTCTCCCCACTCCATCCACTGGAGGGAAGGGCAAAAATGACAATGGCCACATCGACCAACATCGGACCAATAGAATTGATTGTGGCCCGTTCTCGCGCATTGATGGTTGGCACTGCAACATTCAGGAGTGTTTCGTAGGCCGGCATCAAAAAACCAAAAGCCACATTGAAACCGACAAACGCTACCAGAAAGATCATCGGCGTTAACCTGCCAGAGAGCTTAAATGCCCCCAATACGAGAATCGACACAGACATCACGACACAAATGCCGCCAAACCAATGCCACAGACGCAATGGAGATCCTAGTGTGAATGGATGCATTCGCGCACCAGCCAAAATTCGCAAAAGCAGTCGTGCCCCACCATAGGCGGCCCCCATACCACCAAAGGTTATCAGATACCAATAGAGGGTCATCTGCCCGATTCCAAAGTTTGATCGCAATGCAATCGGCCATAAAATTTCGACAAGATGAACAATCATCATAAACCCAACAAACATGACCGTCATATACCGAACGGGTGGATGTTGAATACACACACGCCATCCAACCACCATGATTTCACGGACCCGTTGACGTGCTTCCCGAACAAAAGGGTTTCCATGATGAAACTGCAGTGATTGAGTTTCTGGCATGGTCGCCCCACAATAGATAGCACAGAGGAGTGCCGCCAAACTGCCAAGACCGAAGGCAATGAACACAACGCCTGAAAGATAACACCAGACACCAATGCCGGCACCAATGATCTTTGCCGCGAGCGAAGCACTTGCCACCCGCGCAAGAATAGGACCATGACCACCGTCGATGCCACGTTCATTGACCGAGTCGACAATCCACGCTGTAATAGAGCCCGTATAAAATGAATAGCTCACCGCCTTCAATAGTGCCGCAGTGGCTGCGATGAATAGGGAAAGACCAAAGGCGGGAATAAAGTAGATCCATGCGCGCAGAAAATAGACAAGGGCTTCAAGAGCAAAACATAGGACAATGGCCTTTTTGCGCCCCAGATAATCACCCAGCGCACCAGTGGGTATCTCCAAAAACACTGTTGCAAGACTCATGAGCATATAGATACCAACTGTCATCTTGAGGGCAGTTGGACTGGCTCCAAAATGCTCATAGAGAAAGACGTGGTACGTCACCTGCATCAAGCCACAGGCAAGCCCATACACTGACTTCAGAAGGCGTGCGCTACGCCATACATCGTGAATTGCGGGCGGAATGGTAGTGATCATACCCCCGATTTGCTCGTTGCACTGGCAGACCCCAAATGCATCTTCCACCGTGCAATGCGGGCGCGCAGAGCGATGGCCTCAATGGGCAGATGTGCCAACACGCGCAGCATGAGCTGTTTGTATCGTGCCATATACATTCTTCCTTTCATGGAGAGAGTACGACGCCACTTGACGTATGCTCTTAATCCATTGTTGCCAGTACCAACACGCCGTATCTGGACCGAAAAAATGCCCGTGTATGGCAAAGCTGGCATTCCGATCGCCACGACAGGCTACAAAATGGGAACAGGTCCCACATCCATCAATCTTGTTCTCACGCAGTTGCTGCATCAGGGGATGACGCAAGAAGAGCTCCGCCATGTCCGTCTGTAGCACATTCCCCAGGACCGTTGGCGTGCGGCTCGTGACTTTGAATCCACCCTGATAGTCGATCACAAACGAGCCAAATCCGGTATTATCGGGGGTCCCGAGCTCGGGTTCGATCAAATGCCACAAGGGGCCCGCAGTATTGGTGGAGACATTGTAGCGCTGCGCAGCGGCAAAGATCGCCGTGTATGCCTGGTGCAACGCCGCACCCACCAAGGGCCGGTCGACACCAGTTGCCGTCAGCTGCTCCGCATGCCCCTCCAGTACCAATCGAACAAAATCCATCGTCTCAGCGTGATGCGCACGCGCCACATGGAAAAAGTCGTCGACCCATGGCACAGATCGTTCACTCAAGACCGCCTGAAAATGGTACGGCACCGCAGCGTGCTGCAAGTATGCACACCCGGCCATTGTCTTAGCAAAGGATCCCGCTCCCCGAATCGCATCGTGCCGTGCGGCATCAGGGCCATCGACACTGATCTGCACGAAGACGGCTAGATCACACAACATGCGCGCCACCCGTTCCGTAATTATGGTCCCATTACTTTGCACACTCAGATCAGCCGTTGGGAACCTCCGCCGTAGCTCCCGCAACAAGGGCTCGACAAATGGTGCCAAGAGCGGCTCCCCACCACACAACGTGATTTTCGGCACCATATGCAGTCGCTGCAACAACTGCTCATATTGAGCAACCACTATCAGCCACTGAGCATAGGTAAGCGCTCCCACATTGTGATGGTGAGGCAAGTAACAATGATCACACCGTAAATTGCAGGCATTGGTAATATCGAACTGGACACTCAACAATGGCGGCTGCGCATCCACGTGGGGCCATACCCACTCACACACCCAGTCCACCGTTTTCCACAACCAGCGCACCATCCCGCATTCCCCTTGTCACACGCCAACATGACGCTATGCGTCGACCCTTTGGCGTGTCAATCTGAAAAACTGCCAACTTCAGTCCAGCGTAGGCCCTGTGATCGCAGCGGGGCGCACACGCTTAATGGATCACTTCCTCCGCGTGGATCAATAGCCCAAGCAACTCAACGGATGAATCGCCCACAGCTTGAGACACTCCGCAAAATACGGCCCGATGGGCGGCGAAAGATTCTGAATGGTGCAATTGGTGGATTTCACGCATCCAGATTTGTAGGCTCCGTAATTATCCTTGATTTCCTGATAGCTCACCCCACCGGAATACACCACGCCGGGCACGGCTTGAAAGAGACCGCCATTATTAAGCTGTTTGAGGACACTGGTTTTCGTGACAAACTTCGTACTGGTATAGGCGATTTTCCATTCCCCGTTGGGGCACCAAAACGGAACTTAACGGCTTTTCCAAAACCAGAAGGTGGGACGCGCGAAGCGCGTCCCAAGGATTCCCGCCGAATTCCCCCAACGAATTCAGAATTTTTGGCGCGCTTGCGCGCACTGTTTTTTCGCCAAGAAACAGGTGCGAGCCAAAGATTTCTTTGGCACAGACCTTTTTAGCAAAAAGGTCTGAATCAGAAGCAATTTTGTCCAAGGATTGAGCGTCTTTTAGCCAGTTTTGGAAAGGTGCGAGCCAATCATTCTGCTTGTGTGAAAGAGTATTCATTTCTTCTTCGAGCGACTTCTTGGTAGCGTAAGCTTCCCCATTACGTAGACAGTTCTCAAGTAGAATGTTGTGTCTCCAATGCCCGTCGATACACCGTCGGGGGCATGCCGCCCAGCGCCTCATGCGGGCGGTCTTCGTTGTAGCGATACA
>JACPFF010000005.1 GCA_016183065.1 Deltaproteobacteria bacterium
GCGATACTTCGTGCTCCACACCACGTGATACTTTAAATCATAGACCGTATGGGCGCCCCGACGATACAGCTGCATGCCCCACTTCTTACCTAAAGGGATCGCCTAAAGGCGAGGGCTTTTCTCCCAAAGCTCCGAGAGTAACCTATTAATCAAATTGCCATACTGTTCAGGGGGATGGAAGTTCTTATCCCTGCGGGACTGGATAAGAGCGATTTTATAACCATTCGAAATAGTTAGCAATTATAGCCTTCTTAGGCTTGTTATCCTAGCAGCTTGGATAACAAGCTCCATTTATTGCCGATAATTATCCAAAATATTGCCGATATTTTACCGATAACTTATAGGCCCGTTTCCGATTCGATGGATTTGCCACCACCAGCAATGCTTCGGAGACCCAAGCATTGAGCAATAAACGGGCTGAGCGTTCCGAAAGGCACAATACCTTGGCCACCTGATTTGTGGTCACAATCTCCTGTTTGGCAAACAAGCCCAATACCACCCTGGCTCGCGGATCCAATTTACGTAATCCTGCCGGCTCCACCAAGCCCTTCTTCTTCTGATACTTTTTTGTTTCTTTCTCGGCAGCCGCAAAGACCTCGGCCAGGATTTTAGAAAAATAAGTAAGCCAAGCGGTCAAATCAGCATCGGCACGACCTTCGTAGTAATTGTGATGAGGATGAGTCGCCAATAGTCGGTAATAGGTCTCCAAATCCCTGGCATGATGTTCCTCAAGCGAGAAGAATCCGTTCAATCCATAACCTCCCCGATGGAGAATAAAGGTTGCAAGCAATCTGGCTGTCCGACCGTTCCCATCATAATAAGGATGGATGGTGACAAATTGATAGTGCACCAGAGCAGCAATCAATGGAACGGGCAGATTCTCTCGTTCAGCTTTACGAGCCCAAGCCACCATGGCCTTCATTAATCCGGACACATCGTGGGCTTGCGGCGGCAAATAAACCATCGCGCCCGATGCGGAATCTCGAATAACATTCTGTCCATCCCGATAATCGCTGGGTTTGCTATGGGGGCCCTTCATCACAATTGAATGGAGCCGGTTTATCATGATTTCAGTTAATTCCATCTCTTTGACAGCCCACTCTTCAATCCGTAGCAGGGCTGTCCAATAATTACGGACTTCACTCACGTCCCTTTCACGACCATGAAAGCGAACGGGTTTGTTCTCGATCACCTTTTTGGCTTCGCCCAAGGTGAGGCGGTTGCCCTCGATTTGCGTGGAGTAATGCGATGATCTCACGCGCGCCTTGTGACGCAATTCCGCCGCCGCCACAGGAGATAAGGGAGTATGTTCCACCACCGCTTTGGCCGCTTCGATGTCCATCAATTGGCGAGCAATGAATGCCGTGAGCGTATAGCGAGGCTCCCAAGCGATGATGTTTACTTTCTTTGGCAATTTCTCAGACATGAATTCCAATCTTTCTTTTTTAAAAGCTTCAACTGCGGCATTTCTGTCTCCGCCCACGAATCCTTTGACTCTGCCAATTCAATCAACGTCGGTGCCACGTTCCAGTGCCCGCCGTTGTCGGTGATGACTGTGACCGACTTCCGGTTGAAACGGGTGAGTGTCCCCGTTTGAGGTTCATGCCCAGACGGATGAAACGTCACCCGGTCGCCAATTTTGAATTTGAACATCTCCTTGTGCGAACGGATCTGGCGCATGAGGCGCAACCGTTCCACGATCTTGTGGTTGAGTTCTATGAGTTCGGCTTCGGTCAGGTGGTCGATGTTGAGTTTCATAATTTCATTCCTCCACAAAGTAGTCTGTATCCAACCGGTTCACATTATAAGTAGCTACTGAAACGACACCAACATTGTGATCAATCATCAGTTCAGCCATCTCTTCGCCATCAAGAAGGACGAGCTTTGTATCAATGTTAGCGGCATATTGTCTGGCTTCTGTTGAAAAGGATGAGGTGGTAATAAAAATTCCCTTCTTGGCCCGCTTACCCTGCAATGCTCCGGCAAACTTCTGAATTTCTGGTCGCCCAACCGGATTCTCCCATCTCTTGGCTTGAATATAGATGATATCCAGCCCAAGCCTGTCCTCCTTAATGATACCATCGATACCTTCGTCACCACTTTTTCCAATAGCTTGTCCCGCATCTTTCTTGCTGCCGCCATAGCCCATCTTTAGAAGCAGATCGACGACGATCTTCTCAAACATACTGGGAGGCGTAGATTTGAGTTGATAAAGCAAGTCGGTCACAAGACCTGATCGGAGGCTTGCGTAGGCACGCTCCAGTGATTCTTCCGGTGTAGCATCGAAGGTATTGTTAACCTCGTTGTCATCCTTCTTTTTCTTTAGGGATTGGAACTCGATAAATTCCGGAAACTGTAGCAAAAGCTTTCTGTCGATCCTTTCAGGATTGCGAGAGAGAACATCTATGCCCCGTTCCGTAATCTTGAGATATCCCCGACGAGTCGATTCCAGGAGTCCGGCTTTTTTCATGTATGTTCGTGACCATGCAACTCGATTTTCAAAAATAGACTGCTGGCCGCTTGGCAATAGCTGCCGTCTTTCCGGATCTGTGAGACTAAACTTTTTCGTCAATGCTTCAATGCTCTCCCCAAGAGAATGCTCCTGCTTATCACTGATATGCAGGAGCAAGGGAAGCATGATTGTTTGATAATCGGGAATTGGCATATGGGACTCCTATGTCAGACATCAAAATTTTGAGAGCCGCGATCGTACAATTTTACGGGAGAAAATTCAATTCAAAGATTCCCGAATGTGACGCATCATCTGGACCTTTGGGCTATCCAAAATCGGACAACTTTCGAGATTCTTTTTGAGCCGGTGCCACGTTCGATTCGAGGTCTTCCCGGTGAGAGAGCGAAGGCCCCGGATTCCGACGGATTGGATTAGGGACAGCCCGCCTAAAACCTGAAGGGCCTTTGCCGGTTTTATCCCACTGCTGGTTAGGAGCCGGAAAAGCTCCTCCGGCTTATGTTGTGACAGTGATACGATGTTCAGTTCCCGCCCGATCAGTCCCCAAAAGTGAAGAAGGATTGTTTGGGCGATATCCCGGCACAAGGCATCGTGTAGTGTTTGTGGTGGCGACAACCCAAGTTTCTCGCACAGGCTTCTGATCTTGCGCCGTGTATTGAGGCGCACTTCCATCCGCAGGACTTCCAGCCCTTTCGGCAAGCCACCACCCTTGAGCATTCCCAATTGGACCCAGTTGTCGTTTTCAATGGCACGCCGCTCACTGATGCGAGCCTGTTCCAGATCCTTGATCTTGTCGTAAAACACCACCTCGTAACTGTTGGCATGGAATCGCACCGCATGACTTTCGTTGCGGTAATCAGTTTTATTGAGATCAAGCCGCTTGGTCAGATACAGCTTCCCCAGCTCCGAAATCACCATCGAAGAGGTGATGTGCTTGGGCAGGATGATGTTTTTGAAATAGTGGATGGCGGAGGGAACAGAATTTTCCGGAGAATGGGCAAAAAACAGACCCATAGTTTCAGCTAACTGATTGCCGAATAAGGAGCTGTCGCCAGTCCTGATTTGCAGCTGGTCTTCAGGGGTAATCTCGGTGAAATTATTCCCGTATAAAAGCTTCAGGATGGAACATTCAATACGCAGTGATGTTGATGGCCTCCCACTCATCATCCGCCTGGTCAGGGTGAGTCTGGGCCGGTAACGACCATAGTACTTGTCCTCGGTGGTGGAGTTTTGAATGCAACGGATGACGCCACCTCTTCCGAGCTTGTAAAACGGCGGTTCAAAGAGACCACGAGCGGAGGGAGTGCATTTATCGTAATCCCGCACCTGAAATTGGTCTTCAGGTAATGTCAGAACAATCGTGTCGATCATAGGCTTTGCTCATTACGTTCTTCAGTTTCATGAAAATGGCCTGCTCAATGGTTTGGTCGGATGGCCCGATTGATCGGATGAGAAGATCGGGCGATTATTCAGCGGGCTTTTCTTGGTGGGATAGGTCGGGCGGTAGCCGGTGCCGTCGAGCCTTTGGTGAACCCCGATGGAACCCAAATAAAATGCGTCATCAATGACGCCGCTGGAAAAACCGATCAGCCCATCAGCGGGCTTGATGAATTGAATGTTCACTTCGGAGATTTTCATGACGTCGATCCTTTCGTTCTTTATCGATTTGGAGAAGCAGTTCGAAAAAACCGAGCAGGCTGAGGGCGCTCTCATTCAGCTCTTGGTCGGAATCATTCTGGGCATGATTCCTGATGGACTCCCGAATTTCGGCAAAACTGTCCCCCATGCCCCAGATTACGGGATGGCCGAAAACTGCGGGGTGTTTCCGATCCGGAAAGGTTTTTCAGGATGGTGAGATCTGGGGGGGTAGCTCCCAGTTGGATGGGCATCGCGCCACGTGGGCCAAATTAGGCGGCCTGTGGGGCCAACAGCTCGCGAATGGCGGGGACAAAGGGCGTGAAGGCCATAATCTCCTTGAAATGTTCAGTTCGAAATGTGTTTATGAATAGGCGCAAAAATTTGGCTTGAGACAAATTTCCCCCGAAGAACGAAAAACGTGAACGAATTACGGTATTTGTTTTTCGGGTCATCGTGATATCGAATGGGTAAATTGAGGGGTTGAAATGCCTGTAAACCTTACTGAAAGCGGACAATGAAAGGATTGAAGGGTTTAAAAACCTGTAGGAACGAAGGATGCAAATCGGTTTCCCGGATTTTATCCTAAGTCAGGTGTTCAGGGGATTTTTGGAGATCCGATGCCAATGCTGATTTCTAGGACGGTCACAACATGAGCACGCTCAAAAAAATTCTCTCAGGTGGTCAGACGGGCGTTGATCGCGCGGTTTTGGATGTCGCTTTGGCACGGCACATCCCTTGTGGCGGATGGTGCCCAAGAGGAAGACGGGCCGAGGATGGCACGATTGCACTCACCTATCCGCTTCAAGAGACTCCGCTGGATGATTATGTGCAGCGTACGGAATGGAATGTGCGCGACGCAGATGGATTATTAATTGTACATTATGGAAAACCTACGGGCGGTACAGCGCTGGCCGTGGCGTTCGCTCAACAATATTGCAGGCCGTATTTCTTGATCGACTTAACGAAGAGACCAGACAAACGCGCCTTTCATCGCTGGTTGGAGGAAAATGCCATTGAAACGTTAAGTGTGGGCGGCCCCAGGGAGAGTCATGCACCTGGGTTTATTTATGCGAAGGCGAAGATGGTTTTCAAAAAATTATTGGATTGCCCGTAGCGCTCGGCCTCAGTACTCTTTTCGGAAGACCCAGTAGCATAACGGGGGCATTCCATGTGGACGCTGTGCATATTGGCCATCGCAGGCGCCGCAGGTACACTCGCCCGCTACACCCTCGGCGGATGGGCACACCAGTGGCTGGGGTCACAGTTTCCCTATGGCACACTGGTCGTCAATCTCGCTGGGTGCCTGACTATCGGCTTTCTTGGCACCCTGTCGGATGAACGATCCCTCTTCTCTTCTGAGGTACGCATTGCCCTTTTTATCGGCTTTCTTGGCGCATTGACCACCTACTCCAGCGTTGCCTATGAAACCTGGGCCATGTTGAAGGATGGCGAAGTCCTTGTTGCGTTGCTCAACGTTTTCGGTGGTTTTGCGGCCTGTTTTGCCGGCCTCTTCCTCGGGGTGTTACTCGCGAGGCTCACGTAGAAGGAGAGAGATGATGAAAATCCCGGTCACTGGAAAACTTTTGCGCATTTTCATCGGGGAATCCGATCGATACGATGGCAAACCACTGTATGAAGCCATTCTGCTGCGCGCACGGGGAGAGGGATTGGCCGGCTGCACGGTGATCCGCGGCCTCGCAGGATTTGGCGCCTCCAGCCGCGTGCATACCACGAAGATTCTCCGCCTCTCCGAAGATCTCCCCATGGTCATTGAAATCGTCGATGCTGAAGCAAAGATCGATCAATTTGTGAAAGAGATTGACGGGATGATTCAGGAAGGCCTCGTCACCGTCGAACAGGTCCAGGTTATAGTCTATCGACATCACGAGGCAAATGTATCCGCGGATATCACGGATCGGTTCTGACAGGCTTGATGCCACCACGGATCCTCTGCCCTCAGACCTGACTCTCTCCTGGGCCTGACTGGACCTGACCGCAACTTCTTTCTGCGACTGCCGATACCGTACTGGAGTGGGTGGAGGTCTGTTCCATCAGGCGATAGGGCAAGGAGATCAGAACATGGCCGGCGCACAACTGTCGCTTGTGGCTCAAACCGCTCGACAATATATCCGAGCTTTTCAGCAGACACCAATACCCCGGGCACCGACGCGCCGATTCTTTCGAACCGATCCCGATGCGGGTCGCCTGCTGGAAAACTGCGTGGCACATCCCCGGCTCACTGGCGCACTGTACCGCCACATGCAGGATTCCCAATTGCAAGGCGAAATCCTCCGTGCTGGTGTGGAGGCGAGCAATAACTATGAGGGAGGCCTCTCTCTCGGATTTCTTGATCCCGATATTCTCTGCACCGTCGGATCCGAGGAATTTCGCAAGGGATTTACGATGGGACAAGTCCTCTATTTGAAATTGCGCCCAGTCTCGGAAAAGCGATGGAAGCGATTCGGCACTCTGATGACCGGGGTTTCTTTACTCTATCTTCATGCGACACACCTGCCAGTCTATGACGCCCGATATCGGGACCTGATCGAATTCCTGACGGGTTCATCCGCGAAAATTGCGAGCGCGCTCTCGCTGGGATCCCTGATGGCCTATGGGACCACGACCATGCTCGTGACACGACTCCTTGGCAATGATGCAGAACCCTCTCACCGTTTGATCATCAGGGGTCCATTCCGGTATCATCGGAATCCGTTTTACGCATCAGTGGGGATGGGGACAACACTCGGTGCGGCCTATCTGGCCCTCATGAATCTCCTGACGGTTTCGCCAAACTACCCCGTCTGTGGCGCGCTCGGTCTTGGCATGGCCGTGTTGTTCCGCGGGTATCATCTCGGCACCTTGCGGGATGAACGGGCCCTGGAAAAACAGTTTGGATCGGAATACCGCACGTATCAGGCCGCGACACCGCGCTACCTTCCCTCGCTGCGTGCACTCTGTTCCGATGCGTGGGGGTGGCTTGCCGGACATTGGCGGACGGCGGGGTCACGCAAAGAGCATGACTGACACGAGTGCCTCTCACTCAATCCACAACCGCAGTCCCAACGCCTTGAGAATTTTCAGCACATTCGAGAGGCGGATATCCTGGCCTCCCTTGAATTTGCTCAATGCCACTTGTGTAAGGCCGGTTTTTTCGGCGAGGGTGCGGATGGTCATCCGTTGTTGTGCCACATGCGCAAAGACCACTGCCGCGGCCTCTTGCGGGCGCTCGACGATGACGGTCTTGGAGGTCCAGGCCTTTCCGAAAAGTTGTTCCACACATGGTCGGTATTTGGCATCGAGCCGTGCCAAATGGAGCATGTGCTCCTTGCTCAGACGCGACAGCATGAGAAAGCTGACAATGGGCGTCTGCAAGAGCTGGTTGATATTGTCGATCATCAATCCCGAACGTTTTGCATCCCATCGTCCACGTGTCAGCTGTTGAAAATACGCGAAGTGCTCATCGCCTCGCGGATCACGATCGAACACCAGTTGCAACATATGCGAGCCTGACGCATGACCCGAAATGTTTAGCTGATCCCAGATGACGCGCTTGATCGCCGTCTGGAGGCACAACTGGGCAGCATTCACGAACAAATCGATCTGCACTTTGTCTACCGGCATTGTCATTGTGATTTCCGATACAACGCAAAAACATCCTGCAATGTTGCCACGGTCCGCATCTGCTGGAGACGGCGCTGTAATGCTTCTTGTTCGCCCCCGTCCCGCAGGGGGACGAGCTCCGGCAATCGCTGCTGCAGTTGCGCAATACGCTGTACCATATCACTTTTTGGTTTCTTGTGCAGCGCAGTACGGCACGCAATCTCAAAGAGCTGGAGGTAGTGGGGCAGGCTGCCATCATATCGAAGAAAACCGTGTGCGGAATCGATCAAAATGATCCGGCGTTGCACAAAGTCATACAAATAATTTGCATCATGACGATCGATTTGTCCGGTCAACCAATCAAAACAGGCGCACTCAAAGACATTGTCGAGATCCAACGCGAGCGGACCCTGGTCAGTGATGAAATGATGGGCATCCGGCAGATCCAACCACAGCTGCACGGTGGTCATGCGACCAAGGAGAACCAGCGGCGGGTTTTCAAGACCGAGCGCCTTCGCGACTCGATAGGCCCACCATTCACGCTCTGCAAGTGAACCACTCTTTACGGGAATCTGGCACTCACGGTGATTGCGTTCAGAGACCCGTTTCCAAAACAGCTTGCCGATTTTTGTCTGGTACAATCGCTGAATCGCGGTCTGACCTCGGGAAGGATAGTGCTCAAGGGCCAGTGGCACCATCTTCCCATGGGCCAGCGCCGATTGAATGCGCTTGAGAGTGAAGTCGCTCAACATGGAATAAAGTATACTTAATAAATTATAGTTTATCAATAATAGTTTTCTTTCTTGTTTTCTTTCTCCCTTAATGGTGAGAAGCGGCCAACGGTCCATCCGGGCGGACATGAGGTGCCAGCACGGCGTACGGGATCACCATTTCTTGGGGCCCGACCGCATAGGGGGCCACCTGGTAGAGATCAAAGGTGCTCCGCAATCCCTCTGGCGTGACACTCCATCGCACAAAATTTTCTCGGGTCGGTGCCACCCCTTCGTCGAACAACCTGCCGTTCGACCACCGATACCTTGTCGGGCACTGCCGGCACCGTGGATGTCGCCGGTGACACGGCCGCGCCGGGCGGCGCGCTATGGCACACACTGGCGCAGAGCATGCCGACGGAACCGCACATCATGAATAATCGCACACGTATAATACCGCCTCTCTCAGCGCTTTCACCCGTATTTTTCGCCAGGCGCCATCATTATCTGTTGCGCGACTTTCAGCTGGTCAGCGACCAGATTTTCCTTTATGGAGCGGCGGAAGGAGCGTGGGATGGGAAAAATCGGATGGACAGAGATCCTGGTGTTGTTGGCGGTGGTGCTGATCTTTTTTGGGGCCAAGCGGCTCCCTGAGATTGCGCGGTCCTTTGGGAAGAGCATCCAGGAATTCAAGAAAGGCTTCAGCGAAAAAGACCAGAATGGGCCTGATAAGGGCTCGCACAACCCGCCGCACAACCAATGATGCACGACAAGCCGGAGCCGATCGGAAAACACCTGACCGATCTGCGGGCCATGCTCATCCGCATGCTGGTTGTCGTTGCGCTGGCGGCTGGCAGCGCTTTTGCCTTTGCCCCGGCGCTGTTCCGCCTCCTGCAACGCCCCTATCTGCGGATCCTGGAAAGTGCCGGCCGCGAGAGGGCTTCGGTTTTTTTACAGACCTTGGAGCCGTCGGAAACCTTTAAAATCAGCTTCACGGTCGCCCTGATCCTTGGCAGTGCTGTCGTTCTCCCGTATCTCCTCTACGAGCTCTGGCGGTTCATTCGCACGGGCCTCTTCCCCAAGGAACGGCGATTCGCACTGCCGATTGTGGTCAGTGGAACGCTCCTCTTTTTTGGCGGGGCCCTCTTTGCCTATTTCATGGTCGTCCCGCTCGTGCTGGCCTTTTTCTGGGACTACAGCTTGCGCCTTGGCGTCACACCGGCATGGTCGATCAGCCAGTATATCGATTTTGTCCTTGGCCTGCTGGTCGCCTTTGGGCTCTCGTTTGAACTCCCGGTGGTCGCATCGATCCTTGCCGCCGCCGGCATCGTCTCTGCCCAGATGATGCGCAAGATACGGGGCTATGCGATCTTTGCCATCTGCCTGGTCTCCGCACTCCTCACGCCCTCTGATGTGGCCAGCATGCTCCTCATGGCCATCCCGCTGGTGGCCCTGTATGAAATTTCGATTCTGATTGCGACAGTGATTGGACGGAAGCAACAGATGGCGGTCGACACACATCGCACGCAAGACGGAGAGATCGCACCATGACCCATCGTTACGATGTATACGGTATCGGCAATGCGCTCGTCGACATCCAGGCCCGTGTCGAAGACGCCATGATCGCCGACATTTCTTCAGAACACTTTCCCGGCGTCATCACGAAAGGGACGATGCACCTCGTGAATACGTCCTTTCAGGGCCATCTGCTCCGTGTGCTGGAGCGCGAGACGCTGCACACGGTCGCGGGCGGCAGCGCCTGCAATACGATCCTCGGCGTCGCCTATGCCGGCTGTCGCGCGAAATACGCGGGCAAGGTCGGCGATGACGTCCATGGCGCGTTCTTTGTCGATGACCTGCACAGCCTGGGAGTCGATTTTGATGTACCGATGGGTCACGATGATACCGGTACCTGCGTCATTCTCGTCACGCCCGACGCGCAGCGCACCATGTTCACGCATCTCGGTATCAGCACGGCACTCACACCGGATGACATCAACGAGGACGATATCCGCCAGAGCCGCTGGATCTATATCGAAGGCTATCTCTGGGATGCCGATGGCCCAAAGGCTGCATCGATCAAGGCCATGGAGATCGCCAAGAGACACGGCGTCCGCGTGGCATATACCTTTTCCGACCGCTTCTGTGTCGAGCGCGCCCGGGAGGATTTTTTGGCGTTTACGAAACACTATGTCGACCTGGTCTTCTGCAACCGGGACGAGGCCTATGCCTTTGCGTGTGAACACGGTCTTGAAAAGACCGTCCAGATGATCACGGGCCTCGGCACTGGTGTGGCAATCACCGATGGGGTCAACGGCTCGGTCATTGCGTGGAATGGCGAGCGTCTGCAGGTCCCCTCCGTCAAGACCACAGCCATCGATACCACGGGCGCCGGGGACCTCTACGCTGCCGGCGTACTCGCAGGCATTTGCCAGGGGAAGTCGATGCATGACGCCGGCGCCCTCGGCGCCAAACTCGCCGCCCAAGTCATTGCCGTCCAGGGCGCACGATTGCAAGTGGCGTAGGATGTCATTGAGAGGCTCCTAAGCCATAGCCGTCATTTTTCACTTTTCCGAGAGACTCTCGTCCGAAAGCTGTTCCAAATCGGCAAGGTCTTTATGTCTCCCTGTTACTGCCTTATTGTGTTTCAAGGTTTCTTTGTCGATAAAAAATACTGTCACGTTGCCATACGCCCCAGGTAAACGCGTTTGCCAAGCGGCATCAAACTCGATGCCGCTCGCATCGTTGATCAGATCGACCCGATTTGGAGGTTGTCCGAGTTGTACGACCATCCCTTGCGTCAACAAATCACTATCGGAAATGGCGAGACTGCCAAACCCAAAATCGTGCAGAGCCGAGAGAATGGACCGAGCATTTTCTGAACTACGCCGATAATAGAGATCTAAGTCCTGCGTATAGCGGGGTGCGCCATGAAATGCCACCGCATAGCCCCCGATCACCAGATATTCAACGTGATGGTCGTTGAAATACGCGAGCAGTTCTTCGAAATCCTTGTTGGTCTCCATGGCACACCTTATGATAGCGGCGTCGTAGTATTTCCACTAGAGTGAGCCGGTCTTGCGAGTTCAACGAACGATACAGGCGCTGCTCCTTTTTTCGCGCCTCTTCATGCGACCGATATTTTTGAATCACGCGCTCCATGTCTAGGGACCGATTGTATCCTAAAATTTCAATTAAACCAAGATGATAACAAAACCTCATGCCCGCTCTTCCTGACGGCTACTCACATTTCAACGCCCTGAGCGCCATCGCGGTGTCCCGCAGCAGGGGTTCGACGGAAATGGGGGCACCGACGGCGTGCTCCATCCAGGCGTCGGGATAGACGGCGCCCACGGAACAGATGCGCGGCATCTCTTTGCCCAGGACCTTCCCTTTGAGGAAGCGACGGATCTGGTAGGCGCAGAGGTAACCGATCGGATAGTCCGCCAGGTAGAGATCGCACCACAACATGTGGGAATATGCCGCCAATAGGCCGTAACTCTCTGGACCAAAGATGGGGCGATGGTAACGCGCCCACATCCGGTCGTTGATCTCCCGAAGCGCATGCTGCATCTGTGCGGCCGTGGCCTGTGGATGCTGGTAGAGCCAATGGAAGAAGTCGATCTCGACCAGCGCGGGTCCGGCAATCTCAAAGACCTCCCAGAAGCGTTGCAACATGACGACGTGGGGATCGCTGCGTCGTGCACGGCCGAGAATGTCCTCGGCCCGATCCTGAAATGTAAAGGCAAAGGCCTCGGTAATCGCCGAATTGGGCACGCCCCAGAGCGATTGATAGTCCATCCGATATGACGACAAGACGCCTTCTACACAGTGCCCCAACTCATGCATGAAGGTGCTAAATTCGATTTCGCTGATCCCGTCTTTAGGGACGCGCACGCGGAGCAACTGCAGATCATGCGCAGTCCCCGGCGACCAGGCATGACCGGCGCTGCGGCCATTATCGACCCGAATACGCGGCGCGACAGAGTCGGCGGTCTTGGCGTCAAACCCGAGCTGGCGCATGATCTTCGGAATGGCCCGCTGCAGATCGGCGCTCGTGCGATATTGCCTGTTGAGTGCCACTTTCAATGGGGATTTCTTCGCATCCCCGAGAAAATTTTTGAAATAGATATCAAAGGGCTCCAAGGGCCGTTCAAACCGTTGCGCCAGATACTGGCCGACACGCGGCGCCACGGCAGCACCCAACACCTCAGTCAACATTTTTCGCACACGCGCCTCGGGGATTTCGCGCTCCTCCAAAAACTTTTGGTCGATCATGTTGCCAAAACGTGTGTGCGGATCGATGGCCCGCGCAGCATGGAAGAGCGAGCGAAAGTGTTGCCAGCGCAGCGCCCCATGTCCCCTGGCCTTCCGCGTTTTCCCCCGGACATGAATGGTCCCGTCTGGCACCGACCACCCGACCAGCGGTTGATCAAGGATCTCCGCAGGGATTTCGCCATCGACGACCCGCCGGAGCAGTTCGAGAAGGGCCCGTTGTTTTTTGAGGCCATGCGGCGCGCCGTAGAGTTGCATCATGTAATCGCGAAGGCCCCAATGTGAAATCAGACGTGTCCCCTTGGGGAAACGGATGTCGGGATCGCCAAAGTCGATTTGATCCACATAGAGATTGTAACTCGAGACAAATTGATCGACCTGTGCATGGATGGCCGTGGCCCGCACCTTGAGCTTCGCGGGAATCACCTCGCGGCCCCAGGCGGCCAGCCGCCGTGCTGCCCATCCCGCGCGGGTCTTTGGCGGATCGAGACGCTCGGTCCCGAAATTGAGTTGCACCAAGGCCGCAATCTTTCCCTGCCGATAATCCTCCTCCAGATGACTGCTGACCGAAAAGGCCCCCAACAACCCTTCCGCAGGCGTCAGCGGGAGATCGGCAATGTCGAGTCCTGCACGGGTCTCCTTGCGAATCACGGTCATGCTCCCCGTAATCAGGCGCCAGATGCGGTCGAGACGGTGCAACAACTGCCGCTTTGCCCTCCCCGGCGGCAGATAGTGTTGCAGGGCAAACTCGGCAAACCGCTGCGGGCCCTCTTTGCGAAAGTCCCAGACACGGGCACAGGCGGTCACACCGGAAAGGATATCTGCGCGCGCGCGAACACCATGTCGTTTGACCAATGCCGCCGTCGCAGTACGAATCACTGTTGTTTGTGTCATGAGCAGTATATATGCAGCGAGATTGTCTGATGCAAGTGACATATTGCGCTCGAGCGCAAAGGAGGTCTTCGATGTTTGCCCCAACGCTGTTCAAGAATCGCACGATCCTGATCACTGGCGGCGGTACCGGACTCGGACTGGCCATGGGCAAGGCACTCGCACAGTATGGGGCGCACCTCATCCTCGTCAGCCGCAATGCCGAGCACCTTGAACACGCAGCCGCCGCATTGCGTACGTCGAAAGCGGAGGTGGTCACTCTCCCCTGCGACATCCGTGATCACACGCAAGTCGCGACCATGCTCGACACCGCGTTTGCCACATGCGGCACGATCGACGGATTGATCAACAATGCCGCGGGGAACATTGCCGCACCAACGGAGTCGCTCTCGCCCAATGCCTTTCTCTCCGTGGTCGGCACGGTCCTGCATGGATCCTACTTCTGCACGCAACAACTCGGTCGACGGTGGATTGCGGCGGGTGCGCGCGGTACCGTGCTCTCCATCGTCACGACCTATGCCTGGAGCGGTTCCGCATTCGTCGTGCCATCCGCGTGCGCCAAGGCCGGCGTCCTGGCCATGACCCGTTCGCTCGCGGTCGAGTGGGGCCGCCACGGCATCCGCCTCAACGCCATCGCACCCGGGCCCTTTCCCACGGCTGGTGCATGGCAACGGTTGATGCCTCCGGGACTCGAACAGGCAATGGTTGCACGCAATCCACTGGGGCGCGTAGGGCGTCCGGAAGAACTCGCGCACCTCGCACTCTTCTTACTGAGTGATGCCGCCGACTATATCAATGGTGAATGCATCACGATCGACGGCGGCGAATGGCTCGCCGGGGCTGGTCAATTCAACGCTCTCTCGCGCCTCACGCGCGAAGAGTGGGAGGCGCTGCGCGCACAAGCTGCGGGAAATAACTACGGTCAGTGATTGACGACACCACCGTCATCACACCCCCCGGGCGTCAGACAATCGTTTGGAGCTTCGAGCTGGCACGTACCGCTGCATCCATCGCCATTCTTGAGATTCCCATCGTCACACTGTTCGCCAAATTCCGTCTCGCCATTGCCACACACCGGCATTCCCGGTGTCACCGTGATGGCCCTCGGAGGTGTAACGGTAAAGATGATCGGCTTTGACACCTTCAACGGTTCATACATGCAGCCCTTTGAACACCCATCGCCATTGATTTGATTGCCGTCGTCGCACTGTTCCTGATAGGGTTTGCACGATGTTGCCCCGGCGACACAGAGCACATGCTCGACATGGCCATTGCCGCACATCGGTTCCCAGATGCAGTGTGCCGAGCAGCCATCGCCATTCTTCGTGTTGCCGTCATCACATTGCTCGAATTTCTTGGGCTCCACCAGGCCGTTGCCACATTTCAGCGCCTGCGGTTCCGGCTGGCACGTCGCTGAACAGCCGTCGCCGCTGAGACCATTCCCGTCATCGCACTGTTCACCGGCGTCGAGCGTTTTATTGCCGCAGAGGGCACAATGAGCCATCTGCCGGTACGTATCTGTGCACCCGCCGGCATTGCACGATTCATCCCAAGCAATGGTCTCCACACAAACGGAGCCTGGCACACTCTGCGCACAGGGAATGATCGTCGAGGTGAGCGCCCCCTCGGGACAGTCCTTGGTCACATAGGATGGATCTCCCCCCCAGCATTCCCCTTCATGGGGGACTTTCGCATCAATGAACTGTGGGTCTTCATAGTAGGTGTAACAGTCGGTTTTTTTCGGTGGCGCAGTGCCGGCAACACAGGCATTCTGCTGGGGATCGCAGATTTCCCCCTCTGCGCAATCATGCACAAAATAGCCGAACTTGCATGAAGCAACATGCAGTTCCCATTCCCCCGTGACCGGATTCTGCGCACAATAGGGCGAGAGTGTTTTTGTTTCTCCAGAAGAGGTTGTGACGGTGACCGTATTTGAATTATAAAATTTTATCCCGCCATTCACATGCACAGGCGGATACGTCTCCTGACAGTTCGCATAGCTCTCCTGAAATGTTGATGCCATCACGACATGCGGCATGCCACACGTCACAATGACGGCCAGGAAATGGATGATGCCTGTGTGACGAACGCCACGGGAATTTGTTCGCATGGGCCACTCCTTCCGTAAAGAATATGTTATTTGTATGAATTTTTTTCCAGAATGGTCAATGCCATTTTTCGGCATACGACGTGGCTTGAAAGCCCTGCCTGAAGCTGATACGAGGCCGCCATGCGCATATGGTGGATGATCGGCGTTCTCGTCGGTGCCCTCGTGGTGGCCAACCCGGCACACTCCTCCGTGCGGTCAGAGCTGGTGCCGGGGGAGATCACCGAGCATCTGCTCGCTCTCCTGGATGCGGCGGGCCTCCTCGACACCTACATGACCGGCCAGCGCCCCCTCTCGCGTGTGGAGGTCGCGCGCCTCATCCGCGAAGCTGATGCACACTATGCACACTGGACACCGCGGCAGCTCGATTCTGCGCGCGGGCTCACGGCCACCAATCGCCAGCTGCTGCTCCTCAACCAGGTGGACGCCGGTCTCGCATGGCTCCACGAGACCTATGCCACAGAGTTACGGGCCACGCATGATCCGTCGACCCTGCGCGGGGTCCATGTGACTCCCTGGCAGCAGCTGGCGATGACGCAAACCGCGCTGGATCAGGATCCTCGCGTCATTCCTGGCGACGTCGGTCTGGGGATTGGCATCGAGGCCGGAACAACGCCTCTCACGGATCATGAAGAAGGTCGTCAGTATCGGGATGGCCCAACCACGGCGTTTGAGTCGTGGCATGCTGTGCAACTCTCGCCCTATCTGCATTTCACCGCGCAACCCCGTTTTTCCGCAACCGTTGGCACGGAGGGCGATTGGGCCAATCCCTTTCCGCAACGCCTCTACCTCACTGCGGGGAGCCGGGCCGTGGCGGCCCTGGTCGGACGCACGGCCGTGTTGTGGGGACCCGGCGACCATGGCGGTCTTGCGCTCTCCGATAACGTACGACCGTTGGACCAGCTGCGGATCGGGACACCGACACCGTTTCAACTTCCCGGCATTTTTCGCCATCTGGGTCACTGGAAAGTGAGTGTCTTGGGCGTGCATTTGGGGAACGACCGCACTATCCCCAATGCCGTGCTGACCGGCTATCGGGTGGACTGGTTGCCACACCGCACGTTCACGTTCGGCACCGAACACCTCGTGATGCTCGGCGGACGCGGGGCCCGTGCACCCAATGTTGGCGAGGCCATGGCCTCGTTCTTCGGACTCCCCTTTGGCTCGCACCGCAGCGTGGACGCAAATCACATGTTCGCCATTGACCTGCACGCGCGCATTCCTGCGTGGCGCGGCACCAGCCTCTATCTCCAATGGCTACTGGATAACCCATCGACACAGGCTCGACTCCTCTTTGATCACGATGCGGGATGGTTGATCGGCGCCCACATCCCCCGGCTCAGTCATGATGGTCTCTGGACCCTGCGCGCCGAATTCGCACGGATTGGCCGACGCGTCTATCGCCACGAGATCTACACCAGCGGGTGGACACTCAACGGACGGGTCATGGGAGCACCGGCAGGCCCCGATAGTCACCGGCTGGAGGTGCAGCTCGGGCATACCCTCATTCCCCACAGTCACACCGCGGCGATCGTGCGGGTGACACAGCGGCGCGGGGATCAATATCGCGTGGCCGGTGGAGAGATTGATACCGAGCGCGATCTTCCCGATGAATGGTCGACCGCGCTCCTCCTCGATTTTCGTCACACCATGACGCGACACCCGCTGACATGGCGGCTGTGCGGCGGCTACGAGCATGTCTGGAACGCGAATTTTGTCGGCGGGGAACGGGAAAAAAACGTGCGCGGTGAAATCGGTCTCACGTTGGCGTTGTAGCACTCATGAAAAAACCTCGCACTCCCTGAGGCGTGGGGCCCCACGCCCCAGCCGCACCGCAGCGCTGAGGGGGATGTGGCGACGACCGAGTCCGGGCACCCGCGAAGCGGGTGGACGAGGAAGTACCCGGAGACGGAGCCGGAGGGTACGTGAGCCCCTCCAATAGTTGTCCGCGTCTCTACAACAACATCCCCGCGATCGTGCCGGTCATGCAGGTCGCGATGGCGCCGCCCAGCATGGCGCGGAAGGCGAGGCGCGCCAGGTCCGCACGACGATTCGGCGCCAGCGCCGAGAGCCCGCCGATCTGGATGCCGATCGAGCTGAAATTGGCAAAGCCGCACAGGGCAAATGTCGCAATGGTCTCCCCCTTGTGGGACAGGAGACCGGCAGCTGTCAGTTTGGTCAGTTCTGCATAGCCGATAAATTCATTCACGCTCAGTTTGATCCCGATCAGATGACCCACGGCGGTCGCATCGGCGCTGGGCACGCCCATCAAGACCGCGAGCGGTCGGAGCAACGTGCCGAACAGGGTCTTGAGACTCCCCGGCACCACACTCCCATACCACGTGGCGGCACGGTATTCGCCATCGACCAGCGGCGCGCCGATGAACCGGCCGTCGACCATCGTGTCGATCCACCCGAGCACGAGATTCACAAAGGCAATGAGCGCAATAAAGGCAAGGAGCATCGCGCCTACATTGAGCGCGAGATGCAGGCCATCGGTGGTCCCGCGCGCAATCGCATCGAGGAGATTCGAGCCGACATCGAGTTTCGGGAGTTTTGCATCGCCGGCGGTCTCCGAATGTTCCGTCTCCGGCTGCACGATTTTCCCGATCATCAGGGCGGCCGGCACGGCCATGCAGCTTCCGACGATCAAATGGGCCGGATTCACGCCCATCTTGACATAGGCACCGAGCACACTCCCGGCGATCGTGGCAAATCCGCCGACCATGACCGTGAGCAATTCCGACGATGTCAGGCGCGCGAGAAAGGGGCGAATCAGGAGCGGGGCCTCCGTCTGTCCGACAAAAATATTCGCCGTACAGGACAACGTCTCTGCCCCGGACGTCCCCATGATGCGGCGCATGCCGATGGCCATGATTTCGATGATCCATTGCATAATGCCGAAATAATAGAGCACCGCCATAAAAGCGGAAAAAAAGATGATGATCGGCAGGACGCCAAAGGCAAACTGAAACCCGAAAGTGTCGATCATCTCGGAATTGACGATATTGCCGAATAGAAACCGGGTCCCCTCGTCCGTGAGTTGGAGGAACGCGCTGACCTTGCCCGCGAACCACTCAATGGCCATGGCCCCGCCGCGCCAGCGTAACAGCATGAATCCGAGGACAAATTGCATGGCCAGGCCCGTGATAATCATCCGCGGTCTGATCAGGCGCCGATTGGATGAGAGGAGATAGGCACAACCGAGCAAGACAGCAAGGCCAAGCAGCCCGATCATCCGTTCCATTGATGCCCCTTTCGCCACGAACGTGCCGTATCGATGCTACACGCGCCCCCTATCATCTCCCGTAAACGGCTGTCACGAAAGAAAGGGGGAGCGCGATTGACAGCCGTTGACGGATCAGATTATGGACGGCGAATGACCCTTCCCGCATCCGAGAAACGGAAATTTGCACGGCTCGATCTGGCGCTCTCTGTCAGTTATGTGCCGCTCGGCGCCCATCAACCCCCGCAGGATCCGCGGGAGGCGCTGAGTAGCGACATCAGCCAAGGGGGCCTCCGACTCATGACCCCCACGGCGCTCCCCGTGGGGACAGAGCTTGAGCTCCAGATCACGCTGGAAGGGAACGAACATGCGCCGATCGTGGCGACCGGCGAGGTCGTGTGGCAGAACAAACTGAGCCCGACGAGCTTCGAAACCGGCGTGACCATTCAAACCATGCCCACGGCGGACCGCTCCCGCTTCATGCAATTTGTCTTCGATCAGATGAGCAAGCTGGTCGGTTCCACGGCCGTTCCCGTATAAGGGATCTTCATTCAACGCATGGACGGAAACTCTGCAGCCTCGAACAACCGTTCGCAGGTATGTTTGAATCGGTGCCACCAGGAAGAGGCCGGGTCAGGAACCCGCCCTTGTGCCAAGAGGGTCGCAAAGGATTCATACGAGACCGTCAGGGGATCCCGCGTATCATAGGGATGGAACCGCACGCGCACGGCAACGGGTGTGTCGTAAATCTGTTGCACCCGCTCTGCATCGCTCCCCGCTGGCAGAGAACGCAGCATATTGCCATCGACGCAATAGACCCGCACGGTCTCGTCGCGCATGGTCCGTCCCATCATGAAGTTGCCCAATAAAAGATCTTCCGAGGTCAATCCGGCAGCAGCCATGCGACGCACAACAATATCCACCAATGCCTCAACCTCCATATCTATCGCACGAGACCTCGCAAGCGCTGCCAGCGTCACGCCATAGACACGTTCTTTCACCAGGAGAAAATCTGGACCCAGGCGATGCAGTCCAAAGGAGCGCGGTCCCACATCCAAGCCGGCCAATCGTCCACTGACGATGGCATCCTCCTCAATCGTCGCTTCGCGAGATTGGCCATCACCCATCATCAACATGCCGAATGAATGTATCGCCAACTTGATCACCGCGGAGGGGGCATGGGGATGTTCAAACACCTTCCCCAATGAGCCGGCCCCGAGACACCGTAATCGCCTGCCGTTCCACGTCAGGCGCCTCCCGCGCACCTGAATGCCCGACACGTTGTCGGGCTGGCCCGGGGCACCACTCGGTATCACACAGTGTCGGCGCCAGCCATCCTGTCGGCCACATCGCATGCCCACATTTATATTATCGGCAGATCGGGAAAAAAGTTGCATGACAGCCGTCAGGGGTGCTTGCGGTCGGGTCTGTTGTCACATAATCATAGGGTTACCAATGGTTCTCCCCCCCTATTTATTATTCTTTGAATTTATGTTTTGGTATTGCTATCTATTTAATAGTAATACCACAATGAAACAAACTGACCTTACACTCTTGAAAGACTTGCCCTTCTTCTCACTTGCCGCGCTCAAGGGGCTAGAACGTATTTCCACAAAAGCCCTCTATGGAGAATATCCAGCGTTGGATACGAAAAAACCATCTCATACGGCTAAAAAATGGCCTTTATGTCACCCGGTGCTATCTTGATCGCGCCGGCAATGATCCGCATTATCGAGAACTCGTGGCCAATACGCTCCTATTTCCCTCCTATCTCAGCACCGAGTACGTGCTGCAAAAGCACAACCTGTTGACAGACATCTCATGGCCCCTCACCTCGATGACCCTGAAAACACCACGGCGCTTTACCAATCCGTTCGGGAGTTTCATCTACCATCACTTACAGCCTCGACTCTATTTTGGTTTCGAAAAACATGGCTATGGTCAGCATCCCATTTACGAAGCCACCATACCGAAAGCCCTCTTCGATCTTTTTTATCTGCGCCTCCCCCAGCTGGAGACGACCAATGTGGCCACCATTGAGGAACTCCGATTGACCTGGTCTGAATTGCCACGAAAAGCCTTTGCCGTGTTCTGTCGGCTGATCACGCAAAGCGGTATTAAGAAAATGGAGCAGATGATTCCGCAGCTCATGGAGGTCTATGATGCCAACGCTCGTCGATGAACTGGCACAGGTAGCCCATGAGGCGAAACACCAGGGGATTTCGAGTGAAGCGATTCGCACAAAACTGAAAGAAACACTGCAGTTCTATGTCCTCGACTTCATCTACAACAGTCCAAAGTATCAGCACTTGGTGTTTTACGGTGGCACGTGTCTACGCATCTGTTTTCGTTTGAACCGGATGTCAGAGGAGATTGATTTTGAAACGACAACACCTTTTGACAAAAAACAATTTGCGCACGACGTCTCCCAACACTTTCAACAAAAAATTCAATATCGCAACATGTGCGCTGTCACTCCAGGCGCCAGCCTCCAGCGGATCGAATTGAAATTTCCTCTGTTACACACCTTGGGTCTCTCTCAACACGAAGCCGCAAATTTGATCGTCAAAGTGGAGGTCAATCAAACCCAACACGTCTATCCTACGGCGGTCAAAACCGTCTCACAAGATCGGCTGAGCTTCATCATCCGACATTACGATCTCCCCACGTTGATGGCGGGGAAAATGTGTGCCTGCCTGCATCGCGTATGGGAAAAACGGGGTGTCATCGTCAAGGGCCGCGACTATTACGATTTAGTGTGGTACATGCAAAAGGCTATTCTGCCAAATCGCGAACGGCTCGCGGCGTCCGGCACACAGACTATTGGTGGTGCGTTTGAGGAGATTCGCGCAAAGGTACACACGATCAAGCCGGCCCATCTCGTGGCCGACTTGGAGATTCTTTTTGAAAACTCCGTCTTTCCTCGACGCTGGGCTGCAACATTTTCGGAGGAATTTGAACAATTGTATCAGCAGTATGCAGCCGCTCCATTTGTTGATGAATGCGATGAAAAAAGCTGGAGCGATTTCGTCAGAGATACGTTTATCGTGCAACTCAAGTACCGCAATCTGAAGGGCCGCTCGCTCACTTTCCGGTTTCATTTTTCAAAGGAATGGATCGCCAACGAGGCAAGGGAGGAGATGGATACGTTATTAGGCTTATTAAAGCAGAAGATCGGGCGATTCATCGACCACGAAGATTACCGCAACCTCATTCCGGGAGAATGGCCAGTCAAAATGATGGTGACACACGGAACAAGAAAATTTGACGCAACCTCGATGGTCGCGTTGCGCTTCCAAGAATTGCAAAACTGTTCATTGCAAGACCTATTAGCGAAACGCGAAACCCTATGATTCCCCAACAGCGCAAACCCCGCACAGCGACGCACGTGCCGACAGACCCTATGACCTCGTCTTTGACGAGGGACGCTCTTCGGCAATCGCTCTCTGGCTGAGGGGATAATCCGTGACGACCTCATACGACCTACCGTTGTCCCTCTCGTTATCCATGTAGGGGATATCCCCGATGAGCGTCCCGGTGGATGGGTCGCGTCGCAGAGTCCCGGTGGAGAACTCCGTCCGGGCCGTTCCGGGATCGCGAAATGTGTAAGTCTCCGTGGCCGGGTCATATCCGTCAATGAGAATGAGGTGATCGAAGGGATTGGGGCCGCCCCCCTCTTCCGGCCTAAACCGGTGCACCACCACTGCCACAGGGAGATGATGCTCCGCGACCATCTTGGTAATTCTCGCGACAGTCTCTCTGGCGTTGTCGGGATTCACCACCAGGCGCCCTTTGGCAATGGTCGGTCCCTCCAGATTCAGCACCGAGGACGTTTTCCGCAAAGTATCGTTCCCAGGGATCTCGAGTTGCCATTCCGGGGCATGCACCCGGAGGTACTCCCTGACCATCTGCCAGACCGCATGCCGGCAATAATAGGTCCCACCATCGGGCAATCTCTTCGGAACCGCCCCCCCCGCCACCCATTTGTATTGGCTGATAAACCGGACCGGCAATTGCACCCGTTTTTCCGGGCGGAGCCAGGTCACCCACTGTGCGGCGGTATCTGCGAAACGACCCGCCTGAGACACCACCGCATCGGCCGTCGTCTCTACCGCAATTCGGGCAGCAGAGAGCACAATGGTCGCCGGATCCGGAACCCATCGCGCGAGCGAGGCGACGGCGACCCGCACACCTTCCCGAATGCCGTGCATTGCCTGACGGACCGCTCCGACCCCATCCTCGACCCGCACGAGGAGACCTTTCTCCCCTTATCTCTTAAGGTATCGGCCAATCAGATCTCTGGAGTTGCTACGGACTTGGGGCTACGCCAGGAGTGACGCAAAAATACGCAACCCTGCAGCGCCCAGTCGGCGCTCGATTTGGCACCAGGCCATCTCTTGGTGGGTGCGACAGGATTTGAACCTGTGACTTCCACCGTGTGAAGGTGACACTCTACCGCTGAGTTACGCACCCATTACTTTCGCGGGCCCGTCCGGTGCTCGCCGCCTCCGGCGCCTCCGCTCCTGAAGATACCCCCGGACCCCTCGCTCGCGGCCGGCACAGCCGCCGCTCGCTTCCCCCATCTTCGGTACTTTCGGGGGCCCGTTCGTAGCGCAGGCGCCACCGGAATGCAAGGGCCCCCTTTTCCCCCTTGATCCGCCCCTTCCTGCTTGGTAGGGCTCATGCCGCGATGACAGAGAACATCCTCGTGCTCGATCTCGAGACGAAGACCATCTTTGGTGATCACAGTGACCGTCGACCGGAATCGCTCGGCGTCAGCGTGGTCGGAACCTATTGTTATCGCAGTGACACCTACCGGATTTATGACGAGGCCGAAATCGGGGCTCTGGAACATCGCTTATCCGACAAGCCATTGGTCGTGGGGTTCAATATCCGCCGCTTTGACATGCCCGTGTTGAAACCGTACCTCCATTTTGATCCGGCCGCGCTCCCCATGCTCGACATATTGGAAATCATCCATGGCATCCTCGGCCATCGCGTCAGCCTGGAGAGCATTGCCCAGGCCACACTTGGCGCGGGAAAATCGGGGACGGGATTGGATGCTGTCGAATATTATCGCACCGGAGCCATGGACAAATTACGGCAGTATTGTCTTGATGATGTCAAAGTCACGCGTCAAATCTTTGAATATGGTGCGGAGCACCACGAACTCTTCTATCTGAAAAAGTTCGACCGCTCAAAGGCGCGTGTCCCCGTGGCATGGGAGGTTGCGCACCCCGATGCCACCAGTGCCGAGGCCGCACAAATCGGCCTCTTTACCGTGTGAAGAAGGAACAGCCCCCATGACCCGGAAACAACAGATCACGATTGCCCACTCGCCCGATGCCGACGATGCCTTTATGTTTTATGGATTGGCCGCCGGTCATGTGGGGCATCCAGATATCGCATATACCCATGTCCTGCGCGATATTCAAACGCTGAACGAATCGGCCCGCGAGGGGCGCTATGCCGTCACCGCCCTTTCGGTGCATGCCTATGCCTATGTCAGCGACCGCTATGCCCTGCTCCGCAGCGGGGCGAGCATGGGGGAAGCCGACTATGGCCCCATGGTGGTCGCCCGTTCGCCGATGAAGCGCGAGGTGCTCCGCAAGACGGTCATTGCGATTCCGGGCTCCCTCACCACGGCGACGCTCCTCCTGCACCTGGCCTTCGCACACTCCGAAGACGGCGCGGGGCCCTCCGGCCCGCCGCTTGAAACCATCCCCCTCCCGTTTGATCAGATTCTGCCGGCCGTGGTTGCGGGAAAAGTGGCGGCCGGACTCCTCATTCATGAAGGCCAATTGACGTATGCACAATCCGGTCTGGTCAATGTCCTCCCGCTCTACACGTGGTGGCACGAGACCTATCACCTCCCGATGCCACTCGGGGTGAACGGGATCCGGCGGGATCTCGATCCCCTGTTGCAACAGCAGATTGCGCGGGACCTGCGGGCCTCGATCGAGTACGGTCTGGCGCATCGGGAGGCCGCGTTGACCCATGCCGCACGCTATGCCGACGGTATGGCCCCCGCGCTGATCGATCGCTTCGTCGGCATGTATGTCAATCACCGGACCGTGGCCATGGGCGATGCAGAGGCAACGGCGATTGCCACGCTCCTCGATGTCGCGAACGGGCACGGGTTGATTCCCGCGCGCCCATCGCTGGCATGGGTGGGATAACGGCAAGAGAGCGATGGAAGAACTATGGGAAAACCTTTTGATGCACTCGTAATCGGCGCGGGACCTGCCGGGACTGCTGCGGCCCTCTATGTGGCACGAAGCGGATGGCGCACGTTGGTCATCGACCAGGGCCTGGCAGATGGCGCACTGGGGCAGATGCGGCAGATCATCGATTTTCCCGGGGTCGGCGATAAACCCTCGGGCGAGGCCCTGATCAAGCGAATGCGGTGGCAGGCCAAGGATGCCGGTGCGGATATCCGCGAGGGGACCGTCACCGGTGTGGCCCTGGGAGAAAGCGGCCGCCTGGTCATGATGCACGATCACCGTGGCGAACAGCAATTCGAGGCGGAGACCGTGGTGCTGGCGACCGGATGCAGTGACATGGGCGAGGGACTCCCGGGGGAAGTCGCGCTCCGCGGCAAGGGGGTCTGCTACAGCGTCCTGCGGGATGGCTATGCCTATAAACAACAATCCGTGGCCATTTTCGGCAAAACGGTGAAGGCCATCGAGGCCGCGGTCCATCTGGCGCGCATGGCCCGCGATGTCACGTTTATTGTCCCCGGCAACCGCCTCGATGCCCCCGATCCCCTGAAAGAGCAGCTCCAGAACGCCACCAATGTGCAGGTCCTGTATAGCGCGAGCGTGAAAGAGATCACCGGCAATGGCACGGTCCAGGGGGCCGTTGTCATGAGCGGTGGCCAGGAAAAGACTGTGGCGATTTCCGCCATCTTTCTCTGTCATCATGAAGGGCGCATCCGCGCGGAATATCTCGGTACCACGATCGAGCGCGGTCCGAATGGCGTGGTCCTCGTCGACGAGCAGCTCGCCACGAGCGCACCGGGTGTTTTTGCATGCGGCGATATCCTGACGGGGACGCCGCAGATCCCGTTGGTGGTCGCGGCCCAGGGGATCATGGTGGCCACGAATATCCACCGCCGGCTCCTTGCGGCGCCGGCGCGTCCCCGGGGATAATCAGATGACACCACACATCGTACAACTGGCCATCGGCCCAATGCAGAATTTTGCGTATCTCCTGGCCGATCTGCAGCACCATGTCGCTGCCGTGATCGATCCGGGATGGGAAGCGGAGCAGTTACATCGGGCAGCGACCGGGATCGCGTGTACGGTGACGCAGATCCTCCTCACCCACACCCACTTTGATCATATGGATGCCGTGACGGCCCTCCAGGAGCTCACCCATGCGCCGGTTTTTGTGCACGAAACCGAGCGTTTCCGTGTGAACACCGCGGGGCCGTGTCACGCCCTGCACGATGGCCAGCAATTCCAGATCGGCACGCTCTCCGTGGAAGTGCTGCACACGCCGGGACACAGCCCTGGCGGGGTCTCTTTTCTCACAGCCAATACCTGTTTCACGGGGGACACCCTCTTCGTCGATGGCTGCGGTCGGGTGGACCTCCCCGGATCGGACCCCCATGCGATGTTCCGGTCGCTTCGCCGACTCGCCGCACTCCCCGCGGGGACCATCATCTATCCGGGCCATGACTACGGGCCCACGCCGACCAGCACGATCGGGGCACAAAAAGAGAGAAACCCCTATTTGCGTGCCGAGACCGAAGCAGAGTTTTTTCACAATCGAGTGGAGTAAACGCACTAAAGGGTCCCCGACCTTCCCGCGACACGTGCGAGGGGACCGCGCTTCATTGGCGTCATTCCCATGCTGCGCACCCAGCCGAGGACCGTGTTGATATTGTTTTCGATGATCGCCCCGGCGAGTTGGGTCACCTGATCTTCCAGTGGAATATCGAAATCGTGCGCACCGGCGAGCAGTGCCCGTGCGCCATCGCGGTGCTGCGTCAACATGGAAGTCCGGATCATCGGGAGATTGTCGAGATAGAGCCGGGAGATGGCGACCGTCCGCAGATAATCCTCCTGCGTCGTGCGCGCCCCGCCCAGCGCGGTATTGTCGCTCTGGTACGTCCAGAGGAGAAAACTCGCGAATCCCCCGGTCTCGTCCTGCAAGGCACGGATATGCCGCAGATGCTCCACGCGCGCCTCGCACTCCTCGCCAAAGCCGATCACCATGGTCGCGGTCGTCCCAAAACCGAGGCGCTGTGCCATCCGCATGGCATCGAGATATTCGGCCACTGTATATTTTTTTGGCGACAGGCGGCGACGCCAGACATCCGTCAGGATCTCCGCACCACCGCCGGGAATCCAACGAAGGCCGGCGTCATAGAGACGTCGCAGGGCGACTTCGAGCGAAATTTTCGAGATCCGCGCGATGAAGAGCACCTCGACAATGGTCGGACCGTAGATTTCGATCACGTCTCCGTACCGATCGCGGACCGCGCGAAACATCGCCTCATAGTGTTCCACATGGAGATGGGGATTGAATCCGCCTTCCATGGCCACCAAGGTCCCGCCGGCGGCCACGAGTTCGTCGAGTTTTGCAAAGATCGCGTCGTGCGTGAGGACATAGCCCTCCGGATGCTTTGGACGCCGATAAAAGGCGCAATAGAGACAATCCGCGACGCAGATATTGGTGTAACTCACAATCCGCATGATCGTGTAGCTGGCGGCATGTGCCGGATAGAATGTCCCGCGCACGGCATGGGCCCGTGCGCAGAGTTCATCCAGCGGCGCACGATGAAAGAGCTCCAGCGCGTCGGCATCGGTCAATCGCATGGCATTCGCCGTGTCCGATGGCATATTCCACTTATACCGTCAAGCAGGGGAGGATTGACACGTTTGTGGCGACTCCAGTAAAGTATATCGATGGCCAAGGCAAAATCTCCACAGAGGCCTTCCGGGCCATCCCCTGAGACCAATGCCATGGAGATCAGCATCTCAGAAGATGAATTGATCCGTGGCCTGCTCGATGCCCAAGGGAAGAGCGTCGAGATCATCGCCTTTGGGATTGCCTATTCCGGGCTGCTGACCCGCGTCGATGTCCGCGGCGGCTCTGTCGTCATCGTCGATGGTGAAACCGAGGCAACCCTGGAATTTGAACGGATCGAGGCTTTTCGGCTCCTCAACCCAGCACGATAGTAATAGGAGGAGACGTGGCAGTCATTACCCTCACCAGCGACTTCGGGTATCGCGATGGCTATGTGGGTGCGATGAAGGGCGTCATTGCGACGATCGCGCCCGAGGCCCGGATCATGGACATTGCCCACGATGTGCCCATGCAGGATGTTGTCCACGGCGCCTTTGTCCTGGCCCAGGCGGTCCCCTTTTTTCCCGCCGGTACGATCCATGTGGGAGTCATCGATCCCGGTGTGGGCGGGAACCGCAAACCGATCTGTGTCTGTGCCGATGGGCAATTGTTTGTCGGACCCGACAATGGACTCTTCGCGGTCTGTGCGCATCAATCGAAAAAATGGGCCGCGCATCAGCTGACCCACGCGGAATACTTCCGCCCCGACGTGAGCCGCACATTTCATGGTCGCGATATTTTTGCCGCAGTCGCGGCCCACCTGGCTCGCGGTGTCCCGCTGGAAGCTCTGGGGCCCTCTTTTCCCAATCCGTTGCCGCTCGAACTGCCGCAACTCACCACGGATGACACCTCGATTGTCGGTGAAGTCATCTACATCGATCATTTTGGCAACGCGATCACGAACATCCGACGCGAAAACCTCCCCTCTGCGAAACCTCGGATTCTCAGACTTCTGGCCGGTGGACGGGAAATCGCCGGCGTGGTCGAGACCTATGAAGATGTCGCACATGGCGCCGCGTTGGCCCTGATCGATAGTGCCGGCCTGCTCGAAATCGCCATTCGCGATGGACGCGCCGCCCGCGAACTCGATCTCCACCGTGGCAGTCCCGTGGTGGTCCATCCATGAAGCTCGTCATTGCCGGCGGCACAGGATTTATCGGGCGCGCACTTGTGGCGCGACTCACGGCCTGCGGAGAAACGTGCACCCTCCTCACCCGCCGCGAGCTCCCGGACCGACATCCCCTCCATTATGTGCAATGGGATGCACAGCATGGCGGCACGTGGCACACTCCCCTTGATGGCGCCGATGCGGTGATCAACCTTGTCGGCGAATCCGTGGCGATGCATCGGTGGACGGCCGCACAGAAGCTGAAGATGCTGCGCAGTCGCATCGATGCGACCACGGCGCTCGTGGAGGCCTTCGGAGAGACCAGACGCCATCCATCGGTACTGATCAATGCCTCGGCGATCGGCTATTACGGCGATCGCGGAGACGAGACATTGAGTGAAACCGCCCCGCCTGGCCGCGATTTTCTCGCGCATGTGGCCGTCGCATGGGAGACGGCGGCCACCCGGGTCGTCACACACGGCGCGCGCCTGGTCTTGCTCCGGACCGGTCTCGTGCTGGGCCATTCCGGTGGCGCGCTGGCCCGCATGGTCCCCGTGTTCCGGCGCGGTTTGGGCGGACGTATCGGGAGCGGACACCAATGGATGAGCTGGATCCATCTCGACGATGTGGTCGGACTGATCCTCTTTCTCCTGCAACATCCCGCGGCCAGTGGACCCTTCAACCTGGTGAGCCCGACCCCCTGCCGCAATCGCGAATTTGCCACCATACTGGGCAAGCAACTCCATCGCTCCACCAGAGTGCCCGTCCCCGCCTGGCTCCTGCGCATGGCCATGGGCGAACGCGCCTCATTACTCCTGCAGAGTCAGCGCGTCCTCCCGACGCGTGTGCAACAGCTTGGCTATCGTTTTCGTTATAGCACGTGTGAGGCGGCCCTCCAGGCGGCACTTGCACCGAACGCGGATCTTTCGCAGTGAGTGTCCCGTGACCATGGATCGGCGCGCCTATCTCCATCGCACCTTTTCCTGCACCTGCGGAGAGACCCACCATGTCCCGGTCCGTCGGATCGACATTGGCGCGGGCCTCCTCCCGCGACTCCCCGCACTGTTGCACGATGTCGGATGCCACGGCCGTGGGGTGCTCGTTGCCGACGAGACCACCTGGGAGGTCGCGGGCCAGCGCATCGAGGCACTGCACATCACGGCACTGCACACGCACGTTATTCCCTCGGCACATCCCCATGCCGATCGCGTCACCGCGGACATGGTCACCGCAGCGGTGGCCAATGCGCAGTATCTGATCAGCTGCGGATCGGGGACGGTCACAGACCTCGTGAAATATGCCGCGCACCGGCACCAGATCCCGTTTGTCGCCGTGGCCACGGCACCGTCCATGAATGGCTATATGTCGGGGATCGTCGCGCTGACCGACAAGGGATTGAAAACGACGGTCCCGGTGACTCCCGCCGTGGCACTGCTCGCCGACACCGACATTGTGTGTCATGCCCCACTCCCCATGCTCCAGGCCGGGCTCGGCGATCTAGTCTCCAAGCCGGTCTGCAATGCCGACTGGCGGCTTGCGAGCCTTGTACGCGGTGAACCGTTTTGCGCGCTTCCGTTCCAGATGATCGCCGATCTCGAAGCGATCTATCTCCCGCAGGCGGGCGCCATCCCCTCGCGATCTCCCGCGGTGATTGCGGCATTGATCGAGGCCATTGCCTACTCCGGGATCTCCATGGTCATGGCCGGGAGTTCTGCACCCGCCTCGGGCGGCGAACACCTCATTTCGCACGTGCTCGACATGGACGCCGAACGCGCGCACCAGCCATTGCGTGACTTTCACGGCACACAGGTCGGTGTGGCGACCCTGTTGACCGCGCGTCTGTACGACGCCTTCCTGACAACACCGCGCGACCGCATCGATTGGGGCCACGCACGGCACAACTGGCAGCCACTCGAAGCCCATGCCAGTGCGCTGCGCGCTCGCTGGGGACGCGCGGGTGACAGTGTGGTCGCGGCATTTGCCAGGAAACACCCGACGAGCCACGTCGCACACGCGGCGGAAATCGCCCTGCTCGAATCACAGTGGGAGACACTCCAGGCCGCGGTGACTCCATTTGTGGTCAACACACCCGCCATCGCCGTTGCCCTCGCAGCAGCCGGCGCCAAAACGCGTTATGAAGCGCTTGGCCTCACGCGCGAGGCATTCACCCGGACCATCCTCGACGCCCGCTTCATCCGCGATCGCTACACCATCCTCGATCTGCTCGACACCGTCGGGCTGTTGAACTCGACTGTTGCGGCCGTATTGCAGGGGAGAGGTTGAACCAGCGACAATTGAACCAGCGACAATTGAACCAGCGTTGAGCAACTTTTGCCTCAACCAACCGATACCATACTTATGGGGAATCCAATCAGACGGGGAGTACGGCCCTATGGGGTCGGAATAACAGCGTATCAGGCAGACCGCCAAGCCTGGTGCGAAAAGCTCGCACAACGCCCGGGCTCGGGAGATTATGAGGTACTCCCTGCGAATGCGCGATATCAGCCGCCATCATCGAGGGAGAGATCGATCTCTGGCTTGGTGGCCACCATCCGCGCGATCACGCCGCATTACCTTCAACCGGCAGAGCGGCGGACGCACGGTTTGCCATTACCACTTGCGATTGATACCGTCTTGACACACGATCTTTTTGCCCCTCAGCATCAGCATCCTGACACACGATTCACACCATTCGATCAGGCCATGGCGTTTCCGTATCCCAGATTTGACGCCTTTCTCCGCGCGCTGCAACTGTGGCGCGGCTATCCTGCACAACAGGAGACCTTCATCGAGAACGCCACGGGGCCCGTGTTGTATACGCTGGCGGCCGCTTGTCGCGCCGGATACGGTGACGTCGTGAGTGTCGATACTCCCCAAACGGTGGCACGGCTCAACTTTCAATCGCGCAGAGTTGGCTCGTCGCACCTCTCTTTCAGACCCTCTACGGACCCTCTCACCGGTCACGTGGTCGTCTGGACCCACCCTGCCCCCTGGGGAGAGGGCGGTGGAGAAAAGAGGGAGCACGACCTGAGATGGCTTTCTCCGGCCTACCTGACGCGTCACGTTGTCATCGGCGGGGATTTGATCATTCAGACGGAAAGTTCGGGGAGCATATTTGACATCCACGATGTCAGTCGTGCGCCGGGGCGTTGGGGGTTGGTCGATTTTTCCCTCGGTCAACCGCTCGTCCCGGGCGGCACGAGTTTGGGGTTTTATACCCTGTGGACCTGGTGGCACCGATTGGCATGAGGCTGTTCTGACACTCCCCAAGATCTCGCACGCACGCAACCTTTGTCAATACGCACCGATACTCAAAACATGATGGGATTGCCTCGTCTTGTCTCCAGCGTTCGCACCTCGCCCCTCTTTCGTGCAGCACCTGTGGCTGGCATGGCAACGCTGGTTGGCGGGTGTAAGGATCCGCGAGAGCTCTACGTGATGGCAGGAATTGTCGGTAGCGTAGCTCTGTGGCAAGGCATCAGCCGCTTTCGCGCACGTGCATCGGCGCACGCCAATGCACCACAACCGGCATATCCCCTCAGCAGCTTTCTTGGCCCCGAAGTCCCACCGGAAAAAAACTGGGCGCGCGGCGATCTTGCAAACACCATTGCCGAGCAAGCCGCACGTACGGGTATCGCTATGGTCTGTGGGTTCCTTCGAAGCGGCAAGACATCGCTTGTCCATGGCGTACGAACGACCTTGGCTAAACAAGGATACGTCGATCTAGGCTCTATCGACTTTCGAGGCGATAAAAATCCCATGCAACAATTGTGCAGAGGCATACGCAGTAGTCTCTGGCATCTGCCGCGAGAATTTCTCGAAGAGGTGCGACGCACCTTGCCGAATGATGGGGCAACCCTGCAACGACTGGACGCCTTGCTTGAAACGCTTGCATTACGCGGCGTCATTAGTTTGGCGGAGCTTGGCGCAATTGAGCGTGCAGAGACACTGACATGGCTTCGTTCAGCAGCCACAGGACTTGCACATCTCGTTGTGATCTTGGACGCGCCCTACCGGCCAGATATTGCAACAGCCTTTCACGATGTCCCGACGTATTGGACGCGCAATCTTACGCGGGCCGAAATGGGCCAATTTCTTCGCGCTATCGCTCAGCGCGATACCAGAGGGACGTCCCTCTGGACTTCAGCGCGCATGGATCGGATCTGGGAACTTACCGGCGGACATTTGTATCTGACCAATATCCTCCTGACCACCTTCTACAAACGTGTACCTCCCAAGACCCAGAAGCAACGTCGCTTGGACGCCGCACTCGCAGCGGCAGCCGACGATGTGCTCACCCTCAATACCGCCGACGATCGTTGGTTGCCATTAGCCGTCGCGTGTGTCTTAAGCGGTCTCACAGTCGCACATTGCAGGCTCTTGCAACAACTCAGTCAGCAACCCGGAACGCTCGATGACGCTCAAGTGGCAACATTATATCCGTTTCTCCAAATGGGTTGGATCGAACGCGACTCGCAGGGCCATCGTATTTGCGGTGAAATTGTCCGGCAGGTCTTCGCCCATATGGACATCGCACACTTCTCTCCCACCGAAGATTGGCTCTCCGAGCATCACCGGCAACAGTTTCCCCAAAGACCAGCTCGCCCCTCTTGAAGCATACATCCGCACATCCTTTCATTGCGTGCTGCTCGCAACTTTTTCCGCCATCGCCCGATAATAGGGATAAGGGGGGTGTACCGGACATTATAACCTATGGGAAAGACTGGCTCCATACCGCCCGGCACGCACGCACGCGCAAGGCCTGTCCACGCCGAGGTCATGCCAAACACGCCCGTCGCAGGTGACGCAACCGCCGCGGCCACTGTTTTAGGCCACTCCACGGCAGAAACACCTCCCCCGCTGGGCCCTCTCGGCGCACAAACCGCGGCAAGCGCCGCCCGGTGGGGCATGACACCTGGGCCGCGCATCGCCGCCGACATGCAGCGGGCAGATGCACTATATCGCCACTATGTCACCGAAGTGCCGTGGCGGTTTCTCCCGATTCAAGACGGTCTGACGATGTTGGATACGGCAGTCACAGAAGACACCCCGCGGGTCGATGCCAGCTACGATGGCCCGCTGGCGAGTGATGATCCGGCGGCCCTTTTCGCGATCGACATTTCACAGTACCATCGCACGCGTGAGGCCATTGTGATCAACAAAATCCTCTCTGACTTTGACAGGGCTTCTCGTGCCAGTGAAACATACCTGACTATCGTGGCCGAAGCGGTCTTTGATCGATTGGTGCAAAGCGAATCGGGCTCGGTCGAGTGGAAATTTCTGGCGGAGATGGACCGGAGCGCCATGGCAATGGCTGACGAGGCAGGCGTCGAGATTGCGCGTTATAGGAAAATCCTCTGCTGCATGGTCATCAAGGCCCACCTGCGGGCACTCGGGAGGATCCGCGACGTGTTCGAACAGATGTGCGCCATACGGGAAGCGCCGTGGTTCTTTGCTCTGTTGATTGAAATCTGCCTCGGTCCACTCAAAGACGCTATCGCCCACGACGCACGCCGATGGGAGGCGTTTTGGGGGACGACGAAGACGTTTGCCGCATTTGTGGAGCTGCTCGACCGACTTCCCAATGACCTGTTGCGTCCAATCGACAAAGGCATCGTGAATCAATTACGGACCCTCTATCCCAATATCCCCTATGTGCTGCGAGGATACCGGATCTTGGAGCCCTCCTTCCTCCCGTTTCCCTTCAATGCCGCCTTGCGGCACAAGAATGATCCGGACAATTTTGGGTCCTATTGCAAGTTTCCCGTTTTTATCGTCCGTGATGCATCTGATCGCACAGCAGAGGAGAAACGACGGACCATCCGTCATGAGGCGATTCATTCTCTCGTCGGTACGGCACGCATTGCGCACCTGCTGACCGCATTGTACATCCGAAATCACAACCTTGAGCGACTGTTTGCCGAAGGGATCACCGAGCTGCTCACGCGCCATGCGGGTGAAGTCCTCGATGCCGAGGCCACAGAGGCCCGTGCCGTCACTCCCGAGGCGCTCATCCAACAGCGCCACTCAGACTTTGCACACACGCTCCAGGCCGTTCAGCAGATCCCCGGTGACTTTTATTCCGTGGCCGTCACGCTCGCCATTGGTCTGGCGCGCCGACTCGGGTTTCCAAGGTTTCTGGCACTCTTCACAGCGGCGCAGTATCAGGCGGGCTATGCACTGACACCTGAAGAGATTGCCGCCCTTCAGCCCATTTTTCAACAGTTGGGCACGCGTATCGACCAGGCCGTGACGAATTCTTCGGAGGCGCCCTTCCTCCCACACGACGTGGCAGAGGAGGTGTTTACCATGTTGCAGGGGGACGGGAGCTGACATGCCACGGGTACGACCGCCAACGACTGTTCGCGCGGGGTTGAATTTCAGAGGCACCACGGGAAAAGCCGCTGCCGTTTCTTCTGGACCAGGGCTTCCTGCAGCAGTGGGCGACATCGCCATTGCCGCCCTCGGCGCCCAATCCGCGGCAAGTGCTGCCCGGTGGGGCGCAACGCCGGGCCCAATGCTCGCGAGCCAACTGCGACAGGCCGGTGAGCCCGCTCATCTGGTCGCCGCTCGCGAAGTTGAGTGCCTCATGGTTGAGATTCGTCACCGCACCGGATTTGGTGATCCGGCACACCAGATCATCTTGGACTCTCCTCATCTTCCTCATCAACACCTCACCCTCTGGCATGGACTCACAGACCCTGGCGAAGCAACGTGGGCCGCATGGGTGGAACATGGGAAAAGACTCGATAACGCACTACAACAGGGACCGGAGCCTCAAGGGATCGACCCCCTCCTGGAGGCCCTGTACGAATTAGGGGTCCGCTTTGAGTATACCACACCTCTCAGCCACATCGAGATGATGAACGATGCGGAGATGCTGGCCCTAATGCAACAGATGATCCAAGACGGGCTCCCAGAACCGATGGCCCGCACCCCCGGGGCCCATGTGGCACAGGGAGCGCCTCGGCAATGGATCGCATCCGCGGCACTGACCATGTTCCGGCTGATTGTCGTTCGCGGCCGTGATGATCGGCTGTATGCATTTCCACCGCAACTCGCTCGTCTGGATGCCCTCGTCCGTCTCTTGATCCGAAAAGCCGGCCTCGAGATTGAGTCCGCGTTCGAACAGATGACGGAGCTGATCTGCGGCCATATGGAGAACGCACGCGTGAATCGCCTCGAAACAGTCCCGGAAAGCTATGTTTCAGCGTTTACCCTCACTGTACGACACGCGCTGACCGATGGAGTGATTGACGGGCGAACAATTATGAAATTACTCGAAAAACGACATGGCTTTCGGACGATTGCTGAGTGGGCCGTGAAGTTCACTACACTGCAGGGGCACGTCTATTATTACGTCGATCCGTGCCGTTTTGCCAAATCAGTTGGCACACACGTGATGACCTCCCTGAGCAGCATGCAGGACCTCGTCGCCGCACTCAAATCACCGGTGGTGGAGGCTCGATTAGCCGCAATCGCCGGTCCTTCGAGATATTATGCCGTCAGTGGATACGGGGGATATGGGAAATCATGCAGAATCTCTGGCATCGAGGTTTCGCCGATATCCGCGGACCGCAATGAGTGGATGAGGGAGTTTCGAAAGAAACACCACCAGTGTGCTATTATCGATACGAGAGAGAGAGGCCCTGATCGCCTTGCCCGTGTCAAAAGTCTCCTCATGGCTGCTGTATGGGATAACATCGATCTCACCAACATTGGCGCACCGGAAGCGATGAGCAGGCTCGAAGCGCACATTTGGACGACCGGGCGTGGTCTAGAGTACAGCCTTGCACAATATCAAGGAGAGAACAGATCACGAATTGGACAATATGGCCCTGCAACATTTGTCGCTGATCTGAAAAATGGAGGGCATCTTCGATCGGCCTGGCACCGTATGTTCCCTCTGAAGCCCATACCTGCCATGGTCCGGATTGAATTCGTCGATAAGAGTCGGCGTATTGGCGCAATCAGGATTGTTGCCGGCAGTGTCCAACCGCTTGCAATGCCGGCAGGTCGGGGACAGATCACCCTACAGATCGATGAGGGGAGTCGTGCACCGACACTACTCCATCATTCTGCGAGGGTAGATACTATCGCCATCTGGGATGAAATCGATCTCCATTCTGTCGGGCAGGCGAAAGGCATTTCTCGGCTCGCGGCCCAAATATGGGCAACACGACGCGACGTTGTTCAAGGATTGACGCAATATAAACAGCAGTACGAAACGGTCATCGGTTCCTATCTGGTGCACTCCTTTGTCGCCGATCTGCAGGAAGCGGCCCAACTCGCAACCGCCTGGGCGATGGCGTTTCCCGGCATCTCGATCCCCTCCGCCATTCGAGTACAATGGACGAATGCGCCTCTTCAGATGATCGGCAAGATTCGCTTTTCTGATGCCACAACACTCGGTTCCCCGTTGAAAAAGCATGAAGGCGAGCTCTCGGTGCAACGGACGGACGGTCGATATGTGATACCGCCATCCACGGTCAGCGGCTACGGCCGCGAAGAGATCCTTGCGGCATTGTCATAGATTCCCACGCGTAAGCGCATGGTCCTCGGCAGCTCGCGTCGCCCGTAGGAAGCTATCCAGCGAGCACGGCGAGCGTGAGGGGGAGGCTCCACCGGCTTTGCCGGTGGAGGGGGCGACGTGAGCCCCTCCAATAGAAGAGACGCAACCTTTCCTGAATGTTGCCGATAATACGTATTGAGGGGATCACCGAAGGAACCCACATGTTACGCAAATCACGTCGCCGGACGTTTGGACTCGCCATCATCGCGGTGGTCGTGATCCTTGGCGCGCTCTGGTATCGGACACATCCACAAGATATTGTTTTTGCTGGTGAAAATTCAACTCGTTTGATCGATCGATATGCCGATCGGATGGCAAAATACGCCGATCCCAATTTCTATGAAGGGCATTTTCAGCAGCGCCCGCGAACCGAGGGAGAATGCGCATATTTCGGCCTCCAACGACACGGGGCGGTCACGATTGCGATGGTCTCGGCACAACATCTGGCACTGACGATCAACGACCTCCCGTTTACCCTTACGGGAAGTGATCCGTCGCAGTTTGACATGTATTACTACACTGGCGAGCTCAGCTCGATCCGCTACGAAGTCGCGATCTCGACGCAGCGACGCGCGGAAACTGGCGATGACCTGCTGGCACTCTTCCTGACTGGCGCCGGACATCACTGCACCGCGCTCTTTGATCGGACCGCGGTGTTTGACCTTCAGTCGACAAAAATTAATTAGTTGGAATTCCTCAATACCATTGATTTTACTTATTTTTTATACATTTTCGTCCCGACATGGAAAATTCCGCTTGCGTAAATCATCAATGCGTCGCATAGTCTGAAAAGATTACGTTTGAGGATGTGCAGTTAATGAAGTCGGAGTCCAAAAGGGTACCACTCACGAAACATTCGGTGCGTTCCAAATGTAGGGGCTACAATATCTGTTCCCCAAATAGCAGACAGTAAAAGGAGGGTCTCAATGTCGAGACAACGTGGAACCGTAAAATGGTTCAATGAAAGTAAAGGGTTCGGGTTCATCACCCCCGAGAATGGTGGCAAGGATCTCTTTGTCCACTTTTCGAATATCGTCGGTGACGGCTTCAAATCCCTCGAAGAAAACCAAAAGGTGGAATTCGAGGTCGAGGTCGGACCGAAGGGTGAGTTCGCGGCAAAAGTTGAAAAGGTCTAAGACCGTCAACATTCCTTACGACACACCGCCGTTCAGCACATGCTGAACGGCGGTTGTGTTTCTGGACGAGGGCCGCAAATGCCCACACGATCGATCAAGGCCAGTTTCTCCCGCCGCGACCAGTGTTTGATTTCGACCTCTCGCTTGAGCGCCGCCGATTTGGTCTCGAAAGTCTCATGATACCGGAGGGCCGCAAAGCCGAAACCGCGCACGAATTTGGCCCCACGACCATCACGGTGTTGGGCCATCCGCCGCTCGAGGTCGGTCGTATAGCCCACATAGAGCCGCCCGTCCGCCGCTTCGAGGATGTAGACAAAATGTGAGGCCATGAGGGGAGTATAGTCTCTCGCGAGGCAGACGCAATCTTTGTCTGTCGCCCGCATTTTGCACTGCAACGAATCCGTTTTACGCGGTGGTGTATGCCCGAAAACCCGCGATGGCAAAGTGGTGGTCAAAGGTAAAGGCGGTTTCCAATTTCCGTGCCGTCATTACGGCAAACGAGACGGCATCCGTCATCGAAAACGCTTGGTCGGCAAAGCGCTCCAGCCATTCCAATGCCGAAATTTCGATCTCTCGTGTCACCGAAAACACGTCAAGGCGGTGCGAGCCGTAGATTTCCCGCGCCACCTGCAGCCCTCCCTTGGCATTGATCCGGTACGAAAGCAGCGTAATGAGCTCGGCAACGACGAAGTTGGTGGTCAGACACGCTACGCCACGCGTGGCAATCTCCCGCCACGTCTTCACCGCCCCTGCATGATGCGCATCCCGAGCCACATATCGGGCATAAAAGGCCCCGGTGTCGATAAACAGGCTCTGTGTCAATGCGGTCCCCGCTGCAGCAAATAGTGGTCGTGATGCTGCGCCTCATCGGTCGGACCATGCTCCTGAAAGATCGTCTGACTGGCAAAAAAGGAATCCTGGCCGGTTTTACCGCGAAGGATCAGGAGGTATTTTTCCAGGACCTGACGCACCATTTCCCCGAACGAAATCCCCTTTTTGTGTGCTGCACGCTCTAAGGCTGATTTGACCGTCTCAGGCAGCATGATCGTTGTTCTGTGCATATATATTATTATAATTATGACATAATATAATGCAAGAGGAATCTTGTGTGGTCAGATGCAGCATCGCCTCTGGCTGATGGGGGCCCTGATGGGGATGAGGTACATACCTTGCAAAAAAAACGCGGAAAGAGGTGTCCGCATCACTCCGTCTATGGCCACAAGAACGAGAACCCGCCGGTAAAGGTGGTGTCGACATCAAACCGCGCGCCTTGCGGGCGCGGAGTCATGTGGGCGTAATTGTTGACATCGATCACCACGGCATACCATGAGGCCCGTGGATAGAGTTTGACCCCGCCGCCGAGGACGCCCATCGGCTCCCATACGGCATTGAGCTGCATGCTGCCGGCCCCCACGGTCAGATAAAAATCCATTTCGACCATCCTGCGCCCAAGGCGGAGCGCGGCATCGTTGGAGATCAACACCTCGCCACTCACCATGTGAATGTCGCGCGTCGTGAGACTCTGGCCATAAGCCCCGCTGGCATCGGCTCTGTTGCGGACATAACCGTAGTGCGCGCCCAGCGCCCATGTCTCATTGACATGGTATCGGCCCCTGGCGCCGGCCGTCCACGTCTGGCCGAGATGGCGCCCCAGATAACTCCCGCCATAGGGATTCAATTCCCATTGATGACATGCCCGGTGGCGCATGGCGGGATCGAGTGCCATCGAGAGAGAAGTCGTTGCCTCGGCGCCCTGGAGTGACATCGCGAGGCACCCGATGAACGTCAACAGGAAGAGCGATGGGCCATGGCGCATGGCCGCTCTCTATACAGAAATCCTCTATGCCGCAATCCCTTCTCGTGATGCGGCACTGGCAAAGGCTCGGCACACAGCCTCAACGGAATCGATGCCACCCTGCAGGACCCGCGAGGCCACATGCCGCAGCGTGGTTGATTGAATCGGCAGTGGGAGGAACGAGAGCAATCGACGCATCTGTTGATTGTCCACCGCATCCTGGCTGATCACCACGCGGAGGACCATCCATGCTTCCTCATCGGTCCCAGGCCGCCATGTCGTGATCCGGCGCCCAATGTCCTGTTCGAGCTTCGCGGCACCGTGGGCGCGAAGCGTCTCCAGCTGCTGCAACGAGGCGATCCCCCTGGCGGCCGTGCCGTTGCCAGGAAGATGGCTCCTCCCGTCCGCTGTCACACCAAGTGCATCGCAGGCACTTTGAAACAACTCCTGCTCCCATCGAAGCCTACGCCCGTGCGGGATATATTCGGGAATCGTCGCCAGCGGATTCGTCTCAACAAAGAGCAAACTCGCCGTCGCAAAGTCGCTGGCCGCCCAGCCGCGGAGCATGGCCATCCGGTATTCCATGCCAATCGTTTGCGATCGGAGATATCGTTGCCACATGGCATAGAGTACCAACCAATCGATCACCACCGGCACCCCACTCGGCAGGGAAGGGTCTCCCTCCATTCTCTTCTCAAACGCCGCCACGTCCGTGGATGTCGCATGGACACTCCGTAACCAATCAGATAACTGCGCCACCCGTGACGGCCGCAAAGATCGGTGTTCGTCTTCCGACCCGGCAGGCCGTGCAGTAGTGAACGGTGACGGCGATTGCGCGGTGCGGATGGAGGGGTGGTCAATACGGTCAAAAGAGATCTCCAGAGAAAATGTGGAATCGTTCAGCACGCTCCGCAGCACCCCTTCGAGCATCTGCAAACACTCTGGCGACGTCCCCGAGAGCGGCGCGTGGCTGATACGCTCTGTCCCCTCCGGAGTATCCTGCCACTGTTTTGTTCGCTCTGCGGTAATCGCGGCACGCCATGCACTGAGGATCTGTGGGATGAGGACCTTGCGATGCTGGTGTTCCCCCTTTGGGATGTCGATCAACCCCTGATGGTTCAGATGCCGGTCAATCACCCAGCGGAGGGCTGTCACGACATGAAAGGCCCGCAATCGTTCCAACAACACGCCGATAGCCTGCAGCCCACCCGATCCAAATGCATAACTGAAGATCGCCATGATATCTCGGGCATCGCGTTGGGTCCGTTTCACTGACGGGCCAAATAAAAGCTGGCCCAAGGCCGTGACCCGATTGCAGGCCGTGCTGGCCCTGGCCGCAACCCACTGTTCGACGAAGGCCTCTATCGGTCCCTGCCAGTGCGATGTGACGGGACCCGCTGGCCCGACCTGGGCGTGGCCCGCGCGTTCGAGGGCCGCCATGACAAATCGAACCCCTTCTGCGGCAAGTTGCGCATCAAAAATGTGCCCCTCGCGTTGCGCCGCTTCACGGAGGGCCGCGGCCAATTGATCGGGAAACTCCGTCACCGCGAGTTTCTGCAAAAAAGCGAGGACCATCATTCGCAGGTGCCGTAGCTGCCGGGTCTGCGTCTGTGGCACGACATGGAGCACGGCGTCGGCGATACGCCCTGCAGGAACGTCTGCCGCGCGCCGATGGACGGTGGCAGAGAGGGCCCGAAAAAGGAGTCGTCCGTGGTGGACGCGATGCTGTTTTGTCGTATCGGCGCGGGCGGCCCACTGGGCCAGGGCCTGCGAGGCACGATCGATGAGCCCCTCTTCGGATGTAGGACCATGGGGCGCGCGTGCGCCGAGTCTGCGCACGGGTCCATGCCAGAGTCGCAAGGCCTGCGGCGGAACAATACGGGGAGCGTGCCCCCCTGCCAACACCGTCCGGCCTGTTGACACCGTTCTCCGGGCCGCGAAAGATGCAGAACGTCCTGCAACCCCCGAGAATCCTACGTTCGCAGCGCCTTTTATCGTCATCAATCCTCCACGGCAGCCCCTAGCAAGAGCTTCGGCCCCCCGCAAGGATAGTTGCGTCGGTCGAAGACGAGAGCATGGCGCAGATGCACTGCAATGGCTCGTGGCTCGTTATTGGTGGACATGCGCCGCTTTTCCATTAGACTGGTCGCATCGAATACACTCCATCACCACATGATCCTATCGGCATGGCGGATCAGTGTCTGCCTCATGTGTGGGGCTCCACGGCCCAGCGCGCACGGCGCACGAGAAATTTCATGACCAGAGCAACGAACACGAGCATCCGAAACATTGCCATTATTGCCCACGTCGATCACGGAAAAACGACGTTGGTCGATGCCCTTTTCCGACAGTGCGGCTCCCTGAGCAATCTGAGTCAGATGATGCAGCAGGAGCGCGTGATGGACAACCTGGACCTGGAACGGGAGCGCGGCATCACCATTGCCGCAAAAAATTGCTCGGTCGAGTACCAGGGAATCAAGATCAACATCATCGATACGCCGGGCCACGCGGACTTTGGCGGCGAGGTGGAACGCGCCCTCACCATGGCCGACGGCGCCATCCTTCTCGTCGATGCCGCCGAAGGGCCCCTTCCGCAGACGCGATTTGTGCTGGAAAAGGCGCTGCAGGCGGGGCTCACCATGATGGTCATCATCAACAAGATCGACCGGCGCGATGCGCGACCGGAAGAGGTCCTTGACGAGATCTACGGGCTCTTTATCGATCTGGGCGCGCATGATGCGCAGATCGACTTTCCCGTCTATTACGCCATCGGACGTGACGGCATTGTCAGGCGTTCTCTGGAGGGGACGGAAACGGACCTCTCCGCACTCTTTGCGGGGATCATCGAACATGTTCCACCGCCACAGTATGACACGGAGGAACCGTTCCAGATGCTCGTTTGCAACATCGGGTATTCCGACTACACTGGTCGCCTCGCGATCGGGCGAGTCTTTCACGGGACCGTCAGGAAAAATGACCGTCTCGTCTGCATGACAAAAGGTGGCGCGATTGTGCCGCTCACCGTCACCACGTTGCAGGTCTACGACGGGACCAGGATCATCAATGTGGATCAAGCGGTGCCCGGCGAAATCGTTGTGCTGGCTGGCGCCAATGATGTGACGATCGGCGACACGATCTGCCATGCCGAACGCCCAAAGGCCCTCCCCCGCGTGCGCGTCGACGAACCGACCGTGGCCATGCAGTTCATGGGGAACTCCTCGCCGCTCGCCGGACGCGAGGGGGCGTGGGTGCAAACCCGCCGCATCTTCGAACGACTGCAGAAAGAGGCGCTCTTTAACGTGGCCATCGAGGTCGATACGGTCTGTCAGGGCGATCGCTTTTCGGTCAAAGGACGCGGGGAATTCCAGCTGGCCGTGATCATCGAAACCATGCGACGCGAGGGGTACGAACTGTGCGTCGGGCGCCCGCAGATCCTCTTCCACCAGGAAGAGGGGATCCAGAAAGAACCGATCGAACATCTCGTGATCGATTGCGAGGAATGCTACACCGGTGTCATCACGGAAAAGCTCGCTCTGCGCAAGGGCCGCATGGTCAACATGCGGCCGTTTGGGACAGGACGTGTGCGGCTTGAGTTCTCGATCCCCACACGCGGGCTGATCGGTTACCGGAGCGAGTTTCTCACGGATACCAAAGGGAACGGGATTATGAGTGCGTTTGTGGAGGGCTATGAACCGCATCGTGGACCGATCGTCTCCCGCACCACGGGCTCACTGGTGGCGGATCGCGCGGGAAGCGCAGTCCCCTACGCCCTCTTCAATCTGGAGCCCCGCGGACGACTCTTTGTCGTCCCCGGTGATCCGGTCTACGAAGGGATGGTCATCGGTGAACATACGCGCGACAACGATCTGAATGTGAATCCGACAAAAGAAAAGAAGCTCACCAATATGCGCGCCGCGGGCCGCGACGAAAACGTCATCCTGACGCCCGTGCTCTCCCTCACCCTGGAACAGGCGATTGAATTCATCAAGGACGATGAACTCGTCGAGGTGACGCCAAAATCGATCCGCCTCCGCAAGATGCATCTGGATCCCTTTGAGCGGAAAACCCGCGCAAGAAGTGCCTAGGACTCAGTCACGCTTGCGGAGAAATTTCGCAACGACGTCAACGAAGTCCGTTGGGGCCTCGAGAAAGGGGAAGTGGCCGGTCTGTGGAAGCTCCACGTAGGCCATCTGTGGCACGTATGTGCGCCATGCGGTGGCGAGCGCCTTGGGGACGCGATAATCGTGCGATCCATGGATCGCCAGGACCGGTCGTGTGAACCCGCGCAGCGCCTCACCGCAGTGGATCCTGGTCGCACTCCCGGTCGATTCCAGATAGGGACGCACCCGGTAGATCACGCGGGAAAACGGCGTACAATCGGCATGGCAAGGATCGGCAAAAAAAAGCGGTGCAATTTTCAAAAAAGCCTCGCGATAGTCGGCATCGTTTGTCAACCCCGCGAGAAACATCTCGACGCCGCTGTTGATCTCCGGATCGTCCAGTTCACGGATCTTGGCAAACCATTCGGGGGCCTCGAAGGGATAGTACGGAAAACTACTGACCACGATCAGCGATTGGCATTGCCCGGGGTAGCGGCTCGCGTAGGCTGCGGCGAGAAGCCCCCCGCCGGAGTGGCCCAGAAGCGACCAGCGGTCCCAACCGTACTCGCGACGAATGGCCTCGAGGTCTTCCACCAGCGTCTCGAGTGAAAAGGTCCATGCCGCATCAATGGGGGAACGCCCCTGTCCGCGCAGATCGAGATAGAGGAGCTGGGCAGCGCACGCCAAGGGATCGAGGGCTGGACGGAAATAGGTATGATCGAGCCCAAACCCACCGTGAAGACAGACGAGTGGCGGACCTTCCCCGAGCCGGACTCCATAATAGTGTGTATCGCGGCAGGGGATCAGCATGCCGGGAGGTGTAATGGAAGCAATGGGGAATTGCCAGTGGCGTGTCCCCATCCCCCTCCTACGCAAGACCCACGGGCCATTCCGCTTGACGCGCAGGTTGGGTAACGATAGGCGTCTGTCACCAGACGGGAAATGGAGGCACCATGCGGGCATCAGGGCATATAACACAAGGACTACCACCATTGTTGGCCACACGCGCCTGGAATGCTGGCGTGGTGCGACAATGGGAGGCGCGACATCTGATAACTGCATCACGGTATTTCTGGAATCGACGTGGAGGTGCCGCACGGCTGGCGGCCCGGGATACGCCGTTTACGACTGACTCTCTTGGCCGAGCACTCTCGAGTCTTCCTCTAGAAAATCCCGCACGACGATATTATGAACGATTGAATCCCGGTCTACCGACTCTCTCGCGGAAATTGGCTGCTGCGGCGCCAGGGAGCAAATTTGCGTGGTATGCGCATGAGGTCGATGCCGCCGATGGGGTGAACACCGGTTCCTGGTTCTTTGGCACGCCATATCCACAACTCACGGTGACCAGAGCCGCTCGGGCGCTCGCTTATCTGATGGCCGGTCACGTCGAGTTGGATTATCCCGGAGATTATTGTACCAGAGCAAAGAGCTATTGTGTCGACCTCTCGCAACCGCCAGATCTCGGGCTCACGGCGACACTTCGTGACCCGGAGCGCTCACCGCTGACGGCGTACGTGAATAATCGGGGCGTGCTGACAGGCGATGCGCTGTGGCATGCCGAGCGGGTGGCCGTGCATCTTTGGGACCAGGCCTACCAACTTTTTGATCTTCAGGACGTGGCATGGCAGCATTATGATCTGCGCGTATCGAGCGACCTTTTTGCCGCCACGCTGGCCGACATGGTCCGCGTCTGGAGCGACGGCGTCCGGGAGAGAGGCGGACCGCTCCTCGCCACAGGGGTCGACACCCTGCTCGCGCGTCTGGCTGAAACCCCGGGCGCGGCGCTGCGTAACTGGCAAGAGAGGCAACTGCAAGCGGCCGTCGCCAAATTGACAGCCGATGAAGCGGCGCAGCGAACGATAGTCTCTGCAGTGATGGCCTATTGGGATCCCTTGACGCTGAATGGAGACGCCCCGTACATGGCAAGGGCAAAGGCAATCGACGCCATTGGCTGGAGTGGAACGATTCCCCTTGCACTGCTGAAATCGAACGCACCAATGACTTATGCCCGATTTCTGGCCTGGAATGCGGAGCATCCGAGGGAGACGCTCACTGGTAGGGATTTTTACAACGGCTGCATTGCAGACACCGTCCGCGACCGGTGGTCGGTCGACCGTCTCAAGGCATCGGCCCAGAGACTGGTCAATGCCTGGTATGCCCGATACGAACGGCAGCACGAGCGCCTTGAGGGATAGCCTGATCTCCATCACACCGCCGAGGCCCGCTGCGCGCAATATCCCGTGGGGCGCAGTGTGACTGTTTACCATGATCCATTCAGACCGGAAGAAGCATGTCTTGAGCAAAACAGCGAGGTCTCTACCTTGGGATACGCTGTTGGCGTGGCATTTTTCGGTGCTGGCCTGTGGGTTTTTAACGTCGTATAAATCAATAACTGTTTACTGAAAAAAACGTTTTTTGATCAATTTTTCAACTTCCTCGTTGCCTTGCCCTGCAAAGCGGCTATCCGTCCGCAGATGCAAAGCGTCTACACCTATGATGATTACCGGGCATATCTCCGCGATGTCATTGCGACAAAAAAGCGGACATCGCGGACGTTTTCTTATCGACAATTCAACCAGCGGGCGGGACTCAAATCCTCGGGACATCTGAAGTTGATCATCGATGGCGCCCGAAACTTGAGCCAGGAAACCATCTACCGTCTCACACGCGGCCTCGGTCTCTCGGAACCGGAATCCCGTTTCTTTGAGAGCCTCGTCCATTTCAATCAATCGAAGACGCACGACGAGAAGGATTTTCACTATCAGCAGCTCCTGACCAAATACCCGCCGCGCCATGCGCAATTGCTGGATGCCGATTATTACCACCTCTTCTCGCACTGGTACACCATTGCCATTCTGGAACTCATCCGCATTGAGGCCTGCGCAGCCAATGCAGCCCGCATTGCCAAACACCTCAAACCGAACGTCCCTGCCAACAAGATCCGCCAGTCGCTCAAGTTGCTCGAACAGAGCGGGATGATTCGTTGTGTCGGCGCTCGTTATGAGCGGACAGAGAAGATGCTGACCACGTCGGATGCCGTGCGGAGCCTCGCGGTCACGAAATTTCATGAACAGGTCACCGAGCTCGCCCTGCAGGCCTTGAAGCACGACCCGGTCCCGGAGAAGGAGTTTTCCTCGTTGACCATCGCAATTGCCCGGGAGGATCTGCCGCAGCTCAAGCAGCGGATCCAGGAGTTTCGTCGGTACATCCATGCGTTGATTGAACATTCAGAGCGCCCCCGCACCGATGTGGCGCAACTCAATATCCACCTCTTTACCATGACCTCACAGGGAGATGACGTATGACATCGCATCGCTCAATCCGCCGCACCCTTCTCCTCGCACTCACGGTCGTTCTGCAGCAGGCCTGCGGTGGCGCCTTCACGGGTATCGAGACCGGCACACCCGAACCCCTCGGCAATGCCGCGCTGGAACTCTCGACCGTCGGTGGGGAAAAATATCTCCTCGTCACCGATGCCGACGGCAACGGGGTCTTGCGGCGTGTCAACGAGTCCGGAGAAGTCCTCGAAGAAGTGAGCGTCTTCGTCGCAGTCAATGCCGACAGCAGTTTTTCGCTCACGGTCACCTTTGCCGACGGCACGGTCGTGGCCATCGAGGGGACGATCGATGAGAGCGGGAGTGTCGTGAGCATTAATGTTGCGGTCAACGGGACCAATGTCTCAATCGTCGTCAGTACCCTGAATGAGGATGGGACAACAACACCGGCCCCGTCGCTCACGAACCTGACGTCGCTGGAGACCATCCCGGTGGCGGGGGAGGATGCGATCGAGACCGGGGATGATCATGGCGCGACCTCGGGCGAAGATTCCCCCGAGGATATCGCGGAAAACAGTGCCGTCGATCCCAATTGCGTGCCGCAGGAGATCGCGCAAGCCCCCGTCCCCCTCCTGAACGTGGGCTACCAGTCGCTATCGGAGATGGTGTGGAATGGCTCCTCCTTCGGACTCTTTTGGATGGAGGGAGAGACCGTCTATTTCCAGAAAATCGCCAAAGACGGGACCGGCCTGACGGCGAAAATTCCCCTCCTGACCATCAAATTTCCCTCTGTCGGTCTCAATGTCGCGTGGAATGGCGCGTATTACGGACTGGTCTGGACCCAAAAAACCAAGGCCGATAACTACGTCTATCACCCGACATTTCTGCGGGTAAACCCCAGTGGGGCCGTCGTGGGCACCCCGCAACCCCTGGACATGAACGTCCCCTGGCAATCGCCGACTGGCGCAGCATGCAAGGCCCATGGCGGTTTGGCCATGGCCGGTGGCAATGGCACATTCGGAATCGTATGGGCAGATTCGCGTGCCGACGGTGAGGGGTGTACGACGCAGCTTTATTACACGTTTATCGACAGTAACGGCACAGCCGATCCCGATGTGCAGCAGGTCACCTCCGATACGGTCATCGCCCCGTGGAGCGGTGTGTATTCGATTCCGAATATCAGCTATCCACACATCCAGTGGAACGGCGCCCGATTTGGCATTGCGTGGTCTCATTACTATACGTACGCAGAAAAGCAGGTCGATCCTGACCTCAAGGGGATCACGGTCTATTTTTCCTCCGTCGCCGAAGGTGGAGAGGCACTGAGCCCCATTGTCGTCGGTCAGACCACGGATGATTTTACACGGCGGGTCACCATCACAGCAGATGGCGCGAACGGCTTCGCGATCCTCTGGGCATACACATACTCATATTTCCGGAAGGTCTCGAATAGCGGCGTACTCTCCGAGGGAGCAGTGCCCATTTTCACGTCAGGCATGTCGTGGTGGTCGATGAAAGACAAGCTCGACGGCACCAACCTCGTCACGACGGGTGATGGGTTCCGGTTGTTTCAATACTCCTATACCCACTATTTCGGTATCCGCGGCATCAGCGACGACGGGGTGGTGAGCGATTCGTGGATGCCGATGCTCCTTGGGCAGGTTTCCGGCGAATATGACGAACTGAAAAATTATGGGTACCTGATCGTCCCGCTCACGAACGATGAATACGCCCTTCTGTGGAATCATCATCCTTCGGTCATTGGGCTCACCGGATCCGGCCGCTGGTCGTACACTTTGGTACGGTATGTCGGGTGCGACGAATAGCAATCGTTGATATCAGGACCAAAATGTGCCACACTCGGCGTATGGACAAAAAGCCGTTACATGGCTATGCGGCACGTTGGGATGCAGTGGCCAAAAGAGAGGCGTTATTACTTCAACAAACCTCCTTGAAAACCAGGTTTCAGCAACTACTCTCCATTTTTAAACTCGGGAGAGAATTGGGATTGGGCGGCAAAGATGATGATGACACCCAATCCGTTCGTTTAAGATGGGCTTTGTTAAAGAGGGAGAAGTCATGTGGTTGATCTGAGTCATCCCTTTTTATCTCCCCTGAAAGAGTTATCCAATCTATTAAGCAAAACAAAGACGGAGGGAGTTGTCATTGGAGGTATTTCCGTCGGATTGATTGGCAAACCCCGCTTTACGGCTGACATCGATGCCGTCATTCTGCTGAATTTTGAACAGATTGAGGCCTTCGTCAAAACGGCAACAGCATTTGGCTTTGAGCCACGCATAAGTGATGTGGGGGAATTTGCCCGCAAGACACATGTCATTCTGCTGGTTCATAAAAAGACAGGGATTAATATTGATTTGTCGATTGGTCTTTTGCCCTTTGAACATGAAATTGTCCAGCGGGCGAAAAAATTTGAATCAGCGGGCGTCTCTTTTTATATTCCAACGCCTGAAGATTTGATTATCATGAAGGCCGTTGCTCATCGTCCAAAGGACTTGGAAGATATCAGGATGATCGTTCAGGCCAATCCTGAATTGGATCGTCAACGTATCAAAAGGTGGGTTGAGGACTTTGCACAGACACTTGAAATGCCGGAGATATGGAAAGATGTTGAAAAACTCTTGATCCCTGTGGACCATTAAGGAGTTCCACTCGAACACCTTTTTCGAAAGGAAAAGACGCATGAAGAAGATCGAACGGTTGTTCTTCACCCTCTTGGCGCTGTTGCCGAGTCTGCCGGCGTTTGCCGGCGAGGCCGACATCCAGCTCCCGGATCTTGGCACCAGCCATTTTACCGTGGGGGGCCTCTCCATCACCGGCCTGCAATGCATGCATGGCGGTCTCGTGGTCTGCCTCATCGGGATGCTCTTCGGCATCCTGCAATATCGCAAGGTGAAACGTCTTCCCGTTCACAAGGCCATGCGGGACGTCTCCACCATGATCTGGGAGACCTGCAAGACGTATCTGATTCAGCAGGGAAAATTTCTGGCCGCATTATGGGTCCTGATTGCCGCCTGCATGGTCTACTATTTCGGCATTCTGCAATCCAAGGCGGTGTCGGATCTCTGCATCATCCTGGCAGCCTCGGTCCTGGGGATCCTCGGCTCGTATGGTGTGGCGTGGTTCGGGATTCGGATCAACACGGAGGCCAATTCCCGCACGGCGTTTGCCTCACTCTACCGGAATCCGCTTGCGACATTTGCCATTCCGCTCGAATCGGGGATGAGTGTCGGGCTCCTGTTGGTCAGCGTCGAACTCTTTTTCATGATTTCGATCCTGATCTTTCTCCCTTCGCACCTTGCCGGTCCCTCATTTATCGGTTTTGCCATTGGCGAATCCCTCGGCGCCAGTGTGCTCAGAATCTGCGGCGGGATTTTTACGAAAATTGCGGATATTGGGTCCGACTTGATGAAAATCGTCTTTCATCTCCCGGAAGACGATCCGAAAAATCCTGGCGTCATTGCCGATTGCACGGGGGACAATGCCGGCGACAGTGTCGGCCCGACCGCGGATGGTTTTGAGACCTATGGCGTCACCGGCGTTGCCCTGATTGCCTTCCTGGCCCTGGTCCTGGTCACGGCACCTGTGGTGGCCGGCCAACTGATTATCTGGATCTTTGTCATGCGAATTCTCATGATCCTGACCTCGCTCGTCTCGTACACATTGAACGATTGGCTGTCAAAACGGCGCTACGGGCACCTCGCAGATTTCAATCTTGAGGCCCCGCTCACGAGTCTCGTCTGGCTGACCTCCGGTGTGTCGATTGTGGTCACTTTTGTGGCCAGTGATTATTTGTTGCAAGACTATGGCGCCCTCTGGTGGGTGTTGTCGACGATCATCAGTTGCGGGACCATCGCTGGCGCACTCATCCCCGAATTCACGAAAATCTTCACGAGCACCGAATCGCGTCATGTCCGTGAAGTGGTCAATGCCTCGGAGCATGGGGGCGCCTCGCTCAATATCCTCTCGGGACTGGTGGCGGGCAATTTTTCGGCCTTCTGGCAGGGCTTGCTGATCCTGGGGCTCATGCTGATTTCGTATGTCGCATCGACGCACGGGGCGCTGATGACCATCATGCCCCCGGAGTTTGCCTTTGCCGCGCCGATTTTTGCGTTCGGTCTCGTTGCGTTCGGATTTTTGGGGATGGGCCCGGTGACCATCGCCGTGGACAGTTTTGGCCCCGTGACCGACAATGCCCAGTCGGTCTACGAATTATCGATGATCGAAAAAATCCCCGGCATCAAGGAGGAGATCGCACGGGACTTCGGCGTCTCCGTCAATTTTGACAAGGCCAAACACTCGCTGGAAAAAGGGGACGGCGCCGGAAACACCTTCAAGGCCACGGCCAAACCGATGCTCATCGGTACGGCCGTGGTTGGCGCCACCACCATGGTCTTTGGTATCATCCTCCTTCTGGAGCATCTTTTCGGGAATGTCGTGAGCCGATTAAGCCTGGTGGAGCCGGAAATCATCCTCGGGCTACTCGCCGGCGGTGCGGTCGTTCACTGGTTTGTTGGCGCCTCGATGCAGGCCGTGGTCACCGGTGCATATGGTGCGGTCGTCTACATTAAAAAGAACATGCAGCTCGACGCGGTCACGGCATCAATCAAGGATAGCAAACGTGTTGTCGAAATTTGCACGGTCTATGCCCAAAAAGGGATGATCAACATCTTTGTCGTCATTTTTTGCATGGCATTGTCGCTCGCCTTTTTTAATCCCTACTTCTTCATTGGATATCTCGTGGCCATGGCCTTTTTCGGCCTCTATCAGGCGATCTTCATGGCCAACGCCGGTGGGGCGTGGGACAATGCCAAGAAGGTGGTGGAAGTGGTCTTGCGGAGGAAAAACTCCCCCCTCCACGAAGCCTCGGTCGTCGGGGATACCGTGGGTGATCCCTTCAAGGATACCTCTTCGGTGGCCCTCAACCCGGTGATCAAATTCACGACTCTCTTTGGTCTGCTGGCCGTGGAAATTGCCGTCACCATGGAGTCTGCGGGCCTACGGCTCGGCATCGGCATTGTCTTTTTCCTGATCGCGCTCGCCTTTGTCTATCGGTCATTCTACAGCATGCGCATTCCCGAAGAGGTCGTCACCACGGCCTTCGAGACCGCGGAGTCGAAGCCATTGCCTGATGCGCGCGTGGGATAGACGTGCCCCGCCGCGGGGACGTCCCGGTGCGAAGCCCCATACTTCACTGCCGTGACTGTGCACACAGTCCCTCGCTCTCCGCGAGTGCGGCTATCGCTGCGATGCCGCGTTGCAAGCTCTCTTCCGATGTCAAGAGCGAGACCACACAATGGAGACCGTGCTCATGGTCATAGAAATAGCCCGGATGGACAAAAAACCCTCTCTCTTCCATTAACCGCATCACAAACGCGTCGTCCTCCCATGACGATGTACACACCTCCAGCATGACATAGAAACCGCCCCGCGGCGGCGCACAGTGCAACACGGGATGCTGCCCAATCGTTGCCAAGGCCACGTGACGCCGACGGGCGACTGTCCGGCGGTACTCCGCAAGAAACGAACGCCCGTGTTCGAACAGCGCGGGCAACGCCATCTGGATCGGCTGATGGCAGCTCAAGAAGGCATCGGCCATGGTCTCCAGATGTTCGAGGACCGCGTCCCGCAGGGACGGCTCCCCCGTCACCGCAATCCAGCTCAACTTGAGCGCGGGGAGCGCCAGCATCTTGGAGATCCCGTTGAGCGTGCAACAGAGACGGGGCTCTCCAATCGCCATGGGTCGCGGGAATTGACCGGATCCAAAATAAAACTCCGAAAAGACCTCGTCACAAATCAGCGGCAGATTTTTTTGGTTCGCCCAGTCCACCACCGCGGCAATGTCTTGCGCTGACAGCACCGCACCTGTCGGGTTATTGGGCGAGACAAGGACGAGACCGCGCACACCGGGGTGATAGGATGCCTTCAGGGCATCCGTCGAGAGTCGCCAGGCACACGCGGCGTCGAGTTGATACGGCACCAGTGCAACATGCGCCAGCCGCGCAATCTCGTGAAAGAGGGGATAGGAGGGTTGCGGCACCAAGAAGGCCTCGCCGGGGCTCGCCAGGAGTGAAAAGAGATAGAAGAGCGACTCGCTCGTTCCGGAAGTGAGGATCAGATGTTCCGGCGAGAGCACAAGGCCGGCCTCCCCATAATATTGCGCGATCGCCTCCCGTGCCACGAGTAGCCCCTTCGGATGGGGCTGGTAGGTCGGATGCGCAACATACGGTGCATAGGCCGCACGGAGCAGATCAGAGGGGAAATGGATCCCGTGCTCGTTCGGATTCCCCGAAAAAAGGCGCACCGGCGGACGCCCTGCGGCACACAACCGGCGGTAACACTGTTCAATGGCGTTCGGCGTCGCCGTATTCGGCAGTTCGATCACAGCGTCACCTCATCCCCTTGTGGGGCCCCACGACCCAGCGCGCACCGCGCGCGAGAGAGGGGGACCCAACGGGCTTTGCCCGTTGGGGGGGGCAACGTGAGCCCCTGTAATGATCGCGAAGGCGGTCACAAGCATCCCGTCGCTTCTATGGACGGTCGTCGGCAATAGGCAAGGGAAATCCCGTCCATGACAGGGGCATCCCGTTCGCGCATGTGCATACGTTCTGTGCGACAAGTTTTGTTGTCGAGAGGCCCGATTTGCGCTATGAGCCGTTCCAATGAACGCAATCCACTCAGGAGTGCTTCATCCACGATACAGATGACACAGGATGATGAACTACTGAGTAAAGGAGGGGGAAAATGAAACGGACTGCCTTGGCCATTTTGGCCGTCTATGCCGCGTGGAGTCTGCTGGATATGCTCGTTCATGGCGTGCTCCTGGATCAGGCCTATCACGCCACGGCCCACCTGTGGCGACCGATGCCGGAGATGAAGATGGGGCTTATGCAGGCGGTCTGCTTCGGCATCGCCATCATTTTTGTCTCGGTCTATGCCACCATGGTGGGGCACCACTCGCTCCGTCGCGGTTTGGCGTATGGCACACTCTGGGGCACGGCACTCGGCCTCTCGATGGGCTATGGGTCCTACTCGTTTATGCCGATCTCCAGCAGCCTGGCGTTTGCCTGGTTTGCCACCTCCGTCTTCGAAGGCGTGGTCGCCGGCTTGATCGTTGGGAGCGTGGTCAAATCGTGCCAGTGCACACACCCGGTGTAATCACTCCTTTACATTCTTCGGGAAACTTTTAAACATGTCGTCCCCGCGCATGCGGGGGTGACGTATATGCGACCTCTTCTTGCCATACTGGTGTACGCCCTACTGGCCTCCGCGCACGCGGCGCCATCGGTGGCCCTCTCGTTGCAGGAGTGTTACCGCCGCGCGCTCTCCCACGTGGAATCGATTGCCATGCAGGGAGCAGATATTCAGGCCGCCGAGGGTCGTTATCGACAGGCGCGCGGGGAAATGCTCCCGCAGATCACCGCGCGTGCCTCGGAGTTTCTCCAGGACACCTCCGGTCTCAACGCGGCGGACAGTGCCTTCTCGAGCAGTTTCACCCGCCAGAGCCGGCCCGAGGTGGCCCTCAATCTCACGCAGCCCCTCTTTCGCGGATTGCGGGAGTTCCACGCCCTGGCGGCGTCGCGCGCGGAACGGACGAAATATGAGCAGCTCTATGCCCGCGCGCAACAGCTCCTCTTCCTTGATGTGGCCGATGCCTACCTCTCCGTGATCGCCCACGAGGACGACCTCGCGGTCCTCCGGTCACAACGGAACGTCTTGCAGGAACGGATCACGGAATTGGCACACCGGGTGACGCTCGGACAATCGCGCACCAGTGAGATTGCCGCCACCGAGGCGCAATTACGGATGCTCGACGGCGACATGGCGCGCATTGAGGGGTTGCAGAACGTGGCGCGTTCGACGCTCGGGTTCCTGACAGGCGTTGATACAGCTCACCCGCTGCAGACCCCGCCGCAGCCGACAGTGGCCCCACTCGAGACGTACGTGGCACAGGCATATCATCGTCCGGATGTCATTGCTGCCACGCAGGATCACCTCCTTGCGGGGGCGCAACAGAAGGCCACCAGCAGTGAACTCCTCCCCGAGGTCTATCTCGAGACCAACTATTATCCCTACCGGGTCGGTTACCAGCAGGAAAGCGACTGGGATGTGCGTTTCACATTGGAGGTGCCGATTTTTCGCGGCGGTATCACACGGGGCCGCGTGCAGGAGGCCAAGGCGAAACTGAGGCGCGCGGCCCTTGCACAGGCCGAGCAGGGGCGGCGCGCCGTGCAGGAGGTCCGCGAAGAGTACGACACGTTCCGAGCCGCACAACGCGAGGCCGTGGCCCTGCAGCGGGCAGCACGCGCCGCGCATGATGCCTATGCCCTCCAGCGCGTGGAATACCAGCATGGGCTGGTCAGCAATCTTGAGGTCCTGCAGGCCCTCCGCGATTATTATGAGATGAAACGTCGTGCCACGGCAACCACTGTGGCCACAACGCGCCATGCGTACGACGTCATGGTCGCCGCCGGGACGCTCCCGTGATCCTCTCCGATCTCTCGATCAAGAAACCGGTCTTTGCCTGGATGCTGATGGCAGCGCTCATTCTCTTCGGCGCCATCGGGTTTTTACGAATGGGTATCTCGCAGATGCCCGATATCGATATGCCCGTGGTCAGCATCCATCTCAACTGGGAGGGAGCTGCGCCTGAAGTCATGGAGACCGAGGTGGTCGACCCGCTCGAAGAAGCGTTGATGAGCGTCAGCGAGATCGAGGAGATCTATTCCACCGCCCACTTCGGGAGCGCCAACATCACGGCAGAATTTGCCCTCAGTAAAGATATCGATGTGGCCGTGCAGGAGATCCAGACGAAAATCGCGCAGGTGCAGCGGCTCCTCCCGCCGGAACTGGACCCGCCGATTATCGCAAAATCCAATCCCGAGGATCAACCGATCATCTGGATCGGCCTCTCAGGGGATGCATCGCCGCGGGAGTTGGTGGAATATCTCCGCAATCATGTGAAAGACCGTTTTCAGACCATTCCGGGCGTCGGGGAACTGATGCTCGGCGGGTTTGCCGAACCGAACCTGCGCGTCTGGCTCGATACGGCTCGGATGGCGGCACTGGCACTGACCGTCGAGGATGTCACGGAGGCGATTGAAAACCAGCACGTGGAACTCCCCGCGGGCCGTCTGCAAACGGATGAGCAGGAACAGAACATCCGGATCATCGGCGAAGCCCTCTCGGCAGAGGAACTTTCCGATATCACGATTCCACAGCGCGTCCGCGGCGGATTTGTCTGGCGGCCGATCCGCCTGGGCGACATTGCCCGGATCGAGGATGGCCTGGAAGATGTGCGGCGGATTTCGCGTGTCAATGGCAAGCCCTCGATCGGCATGGGGATCAAGAAACAGCGGGGCGCCAACGCCGTTGACGTGGGGCGGCGCGTAAAGGAGCGGATGGCGGAGGTCGCGAAAGACCTTCCCCAGGGGATGCGGCTGACGTTGAATTTTGACGGCACGGTGAATACGGAGGAAAATGTGGCCGAACTCAACGCGACCCTCATCCTGGCGATTGCGCTCACCTCGGTGGTCTGCTGGTTTTTTCTGGGGTCGATCAGCTCGACCGTCAATGTGGTCCTCGCCATCCCCACGGCAATTGGCGGGGCCTTCATGGTGATGTATTTCGCCGGATTTACGCTCAACATCGTCACGCTCATGGCCCTCTCGCTCGTCATCGGCATTGTCGTGGATGATGCGATTGTCGTCCTGGAGAACATCGTCCGGCATCGTGAAATGGGGAAATCGAGGATTCGCGCGGCCTTGGAAGGAACGCGCGAAATCACCTTTTCGGTCGTCGTCATGTCGGCGGCCATCATCGCCATTTTTCTCCCGGTCGCCTTCATGAAGGGGATGATCGGCAATTTTTTCTTCCAATTCGGGGTGGTCATCTCCATCGCCGTGGCTTTCTCGCTTCTCGAGGCGATCACGTTGACCCCCATGCGCTGCAGTCAATTTCTCCGCACGGGCCATACGACTGCTGTGGGTGGCATAGCGGAACGGCTCTTTGCGCGTGTCAGCGCCCTGTATCGTCGGAGCCTTGCGTGGTCGCTCCACCATCGATGGCTGGTCCTCCTCTCCGCGACCCTCCTCTTTTGCGGGTCCCTGCTGATGGTCGGAGGGCTGCGCAAGGAAATGGCGCCCTCGTATGACATCAGCCGGTATATGATCAATCTCCAGACGGCACCGGGCTCCTCACTCCCCTTCACGGACCAGGTCTTTCGCAGGGCCGAGGCCATCATCATGGCCCGCCCCGAGATCGACGTCTACTTCGGCGCCATTGGGGGCTTTGGCGGCGGTGACACCAACAGTGGCGTGATGTTCGTCACCATGAAGCCCCCGAGGAAGCGTCCCGTCGATCCGGCCACGGGACATCGTCTGACCATGCGCGAGAGCATGGAACTGATCCGGAAGGAGTTCAATGCCATTCCCGGGGTCATGCGGGCCACGGTGCGCGATCTCACGCAGAATCAGATCGGGCAAACAGGCGCCGGTGCGCAATTTCCCGTCAGCCTCTCGTTGCGCGGACCCGATTGGGACCGGCTGGGCACACTCGCCGAGACCTTCATGCAGCGACTGAACGCGACCGGCCTCGTCACCGATGTCGATACCGATTACAAATTGGGCGTACCGGAAATCCGGGTCCTTCCGAATCGCGAGGCCGCCACACGGCATGGCGTCTCCGTGGCGGCGATTGCCCGGACCATCCGCAGTGCCATTGGCGGTGAACGGGTGGCGAAATATTCCAAGGGGGCGCGGCGCTACGATGTCCGCGTAAGCCTTCCGGACGATGAACGCCAATATCCGAGCGACATCGTCAGGCTCCTGGTCCGCAACGAGCGCGGGGAGATCGTGCGACTTGGCGACGTTGTCACGATCACCCCGCGGCCATCGCTCCTGACGATTCAGCGTCAGAATCGTGAGCGGGCCGTGCAGATTTTTGCCAATGTCGCACAGGGCCAGTCCCAGAGCGAGGCCCTGGCTGCCGCAGAACAACTGGCGACGGCCCTGCTCCCCGAGGGATACCGCCTCGTCGTCTCCGGAAGCGCCCAGGTCTTTCGCGATTCGTTTCGTGAATTGCTCTTTGCCTTTGGACTCGGGGTCCTGATTGCCTACATGATTCTGGCCGCACAGTACGACAGCTTTATCCACCCGGTGACGGTCCTACTCGCCCTCCCCTTTAGCGTGTCCGGCGCCATTGTTGCGCTCTGGCTCCGCGACCAGTCCCTCAATATGCTTTCCATGATCGGGATCCTCCTCCTCATGGGGATCGTGAAAAAAAACTCGATCCTCCTGGTCGATTTTGCCAACATCCGGCGGCGCGCGGGCCTTGACGTACACGCCGCGCTCCTGGAGGCCGCGCCCCTGCGGTTACGGCCCATTTTCATGACCTCGCTCGCTATCATTGCCGGCGCACTGCCGGCAGCGCTTCATTTGGGGCCAGGGGCCGAGCAGCGGTCATCGATGGCCACCGTCACGATCGGCGGCGTGTTGATTTCGACGTTCTTTACGTTGTATGTGGTCCCCTGCGCGTACAGCGTGCTGTCGCGCCTCGAATCCCCGCGGAAATGGCGCCGCATTGAAGAGGTAACCGCGGTCCTCGGAACTGATGCAACGGCTCGTTAACGGTTCACGAGCACGGCGGCAACCGTTCCGGGACCTTCCAGGCAAGGATTCCATCCGCCTCGGCACATTGTGCATCTGCCGCGAGCGCGTGCGCGGTCTCACCGGAGGCGACGTAGACTTTTTTTACGCCAGCCGCTTTGAGATGACGGATCACCTGATCGACCCGCCACACGCTATCGGGAATATGTTTATCGACAAAGGCAAAATCGTACACCACATAATCGGGGCCTGCGGCCTCGCATTCCTCCATCGAGGCAAACGTCGTCAGTCGGGCAATGTCCAGCCTCTGCTGCTGCAGCTCCCATGCCAGCCTGATCCCTTCATCATCATCGATCACGAGCACCGCGGGTTGCGTGATCGATCTCTCGTGGCACACGCGCGGCACCACCTTCAGCGGCACAAAGCCCGCCAAGCCCTTGGGGATCAGGCGCACCCCCATGGCCGCACATCGTGCCCGAAGCGAGCCCTCTTCATAGTGGCTGGTCACCAGCACGGCCTGCGACTCCGCCCCCAGCTGTCCGATCAAGTCGAGGCCATTGCAGGACTCGCCGAGCAGTTCATAATCGCAGAGGAAGAGGACATGCGGTTCAGGGCCATACCACTCGCGAACGGCTGCACCCGAGGAAAAGTGCCGCAGGACAATGCCGTGCTTCGCGCAATCGATCGTGTCAAACCGCTCCTGCCACACCTGGTGGATCGAGGTGTCGTCATCGACGATGATCACTAGACTCCCTTCCGGAATCACCAGCTCCGGCACAAACCACGCCGGCGCCGGCGCACGCGGCAATGACACGATCGCCGTCGTCCCCGTTCCCACGGTGGAGTTCAGCGTCAGCGAGCCCCCCCACGATTCCACAATGCTCCGCGCGTGACAGAGGCCGAGCCCTGAACCATCGGGCTTGCCAAAGGTCGTTCCCCGTTGCATCAACTGCGTGAGGACCTCGGGCGGAATGCCCGTCCCGGTATCGCGCACATCGATGTGGACGACCTCCGCCGTATGCCGCAGCTCCACGAGTACCGTGCCATGGGAGTCCATGGCCTCGATGGCGTTGTTCACGAGATTCGAGAGGACGCGCTTGAACTCTGCCGGCTGCACCGCGGCAAAGATCCCATAGGCATCCGCGTGCAAAGTCGACAGGATTTCGATCCCCAGGTGGGCCCGGCACTGGATCCGCTTCTCGGAGACCAGCGGTTCGATCAGGCTCGACAACAATTGCACCGAGACGGCACCGGACTCTGCCGTCGCTTGTCGTTCCCCGTGCGACGACCGTTTCCGTTCTGCCAGGTCGTTCGCGATATCCTCGATCCGCTGCACCGCATTCCGGATCATGATCCGCTTCTCCTCGGGCAATTCCTCCAGCTGGCCTGACACGACCCGCAAGGCCGTCAACGGCGACCGGATGTCGTGTGCCACCTGGGAGGCGATGTGACCGACGGCTGCCTGCACAGCCAACAGGTTCTTTTCCGTTTCGAGTTGTAAAATGGTCGTTCTTGACTGATCTACAGCGTCTGCCAACTGTCCAAATTCATCATTCCGTAATTTCAGATTATGCAGCAAATGTTCATACTGTTGTGCCATGTGCGGTCCATTATGACGAATCAGTTCCACTAACTGACCCACTGGTTTTTGTAACCTTTTTGCCCCCACCCAGGCAAGAAAGATGGCCGCCCCAAGGCTCCCGACGAACACAAAGACTATGAGTCTTATCAATCCACTTGGCCGTACTGCCAACACACTCCACACATCATAATTGGTACAGAACTGAATCGGATATTCATGGGGATAATAGGTGAGTGTCTGTGCTGAGCAATACGATTTCTTTTCGCCTTTTTGTAAGCTCTCCGACGTCTGCAGAGACAGTTTCAACGATTCCTTCTGAATCCTCTTGATATCCACAATGCCGGAAATGTACCCGATGATCGTGCCGGAATCATTAATGACTTGTTCGTGCAGCACAATACGCTCGCTCGCATCATCGATGAACATGTCAGGCACATGAATCGGACGCTCTTCCTCAGACAACATATCAGACGGAACATCTCTCGTTGCTCCAATCATCGCAAGGTTTCGGTCACGCAGAATAATGCCGGACATACTTCTTTCATGATATTTCAGTACATCATAATCTAATTGAATGTTGTCTATCGATTTTTTTTCAATCGCTGTCACAGGGGACAGCGAGTTCGCAAACAACGAAAACGTCGTAATCATTTCTGACAAATTGCGAGAAAGTTTTTCTGCATGCTGATCAACACGCTGTCGATGTGTCTCTATGATTTGTTCGGACATTGTGTCGATCTTTGCCTTGCTGACGAAAAATACTAGCGAGGCCATTGGCACAAGGAGAACAAGAAAAATGACTACAAAAAACCGTTTAAATGTCTTCATAGATGCCTATTCCGAAAAATACCGGCTAAAGACTGGTCTCACAGAGGCCAACTCCCGCGGCCAAACGGTTCTTTGTTTTCCATGTTGAATCTGCGTAATAATTGGCATGGCTGCGTTGTTGCCCTTGGCATCGAATATGACCCGACCCATCGGCAAAATAGTGGCAGGACCACCATGCACATGCAATGTAGCCAATGCTGTACGAAGCGTTTCGCCATCAGTCGATGCGCATTTTTCAATGGCCTCTTTCAGAATCCATATTCCAACATAGCTGACCGCGGCGATGCCATTCATATCTTCACCAAACCGTCTTCGGAACCGCTCATTCAACCGTTGCGTTCCTGCACGCTGCATATCTCCACTCCATTCATTCACGACCATCCAGTTTTGCGCATCACGTCCCAGGCTATTCGCGAATTCGGGATCTTTCGATCCGGCGCCTGTACCAATAATCGCCTTTGGCCGCACACCCACTTTCTTGAACGACCGCGCAAGTTTCACGGAATCATGCAGATATGAACTATGCAGAATCACATCTGGCATCACCCGGCGGATTTGTTTGGCAATGTGCATCGCTGTGAGAGAGAGATTCTTGAGCTGGTACGGATATGCTATATCACCGACATTCGTATATCCTTTGGCTTTGGCGACGTCGCGCTGAACCTTCGCAGTTGACTGTCCCCACAACGTATTTTCATACAGCAGGACGATCCGTGTCGAATGGTCAAATCCGCTCTCCCTCAAGAATTGAAATTGTGCCAATACAAACTGCGATTGAGAAGGCTCCGTCCGAAATGTGTATTTGTGCCCGCGCTCCGTCAATATGTCCGCAAGTGCCGTAGAAATAAGAAATGGCACATGATATTGTTCCGCAATTTCTGTGGCGGTAAATGTGGTTACACTTTGATAGGCTCCGACTAGCGCAACGACCCCCTCCTCGATGAGTCGAATGGTCTCATTGCGTGCACGTGCCGGATCGCCTCGTGTGTCGGCGATGAGTAGTCGTATTGCTGCACTATTCAACGACTGAATTCCACCAAAATCATTGATCTCTTCCGCCGCGAATTGGTGTCCGCGCAAGTTCATCGTTCCCTCATCTTGCAAAGGTCCCGACAATGGCAAGAGCACGCCAATCGACACCGGATCCTGTGCGAAAACATGACACGCAACACTCATCGTACAAAATACCATCGCGATGGTCGGCAACAGACGGCACATATGGCTATCGCTTTCTCAACACCGTACCAATAAATGTCCACCCGAGTGATCCGTCCTCGTTGATGATCAATGCCGCTTCGCCACGTTTATGTTGCCGGAGCAAATGCGGCTTGAGATGGGGATCTTCTGTGTAAATGCCCCGATCGATATCGTTTGCCTGCACATGGACCACATCGAACCCTTGTTCAATGAGCGCAATGACTCGCTCTGGATGGCTCAATGAACACCATTCCAGGGCAAGATACGTCCCGATTGGCATCGGGTGTTGAAGGATATGCGCAAGATATTTTGTGCCATCTTCACCCCCATCGACAGGAGCATAACGGGGATCCGTCGTCCCGGATGGAACGGGAAGATATGGGGGATTTGCCACTACCCCGGTATATCTCTCAAGGCTCTGCGTTGAGAGCCATGCGATCATCTCTGCATGGATGAATTCATATCGATCACTCAACCCAGAGGCCTCGACGTTCGACCGGCTGACACCCAAGGCCGCTTCATCGGTATCGATGGCCTGAACGCGCACGTGGCATCCCTCCGTGCACAAGAGGGCATAAATGGTGGGGATACTACTCCCCGCACCGAGATCAATGATCGTGCGAATCGGGGGCTCCCCTTGACGCAACATGGCGTGGACAAGACGGGAAAACTGCCATGTATCATGCAACGCGGAAAATGGTGTTACGCGGGGCTCGAGATGGGGTTGTGGCAACAGATCGCGCGCTGTTATGGAACCGGAAACAATACGTCCCCGCTCGACCTGATATTGCGAAAAAAAATCTGTGACGGCCGTTCCGGCAGCCCTTTTCGCTCGGCATGCAGACTCACTGGCCCGTGTATATGGCGGTGGTTTTTTCCCAGAGATTGCTCTCATCTCCATAGTCTTCCCCTTTCAGCACCGTTGCAGGATGGTCCCGAGAAACATATAGGCGTGTTCTCCGGCCTTATTGGTCGAAAAAACCGCGCGCCCCTCCCGTCGCTGTTGTTCCAGATGTGCCCGAATAGGATTCGCATTCGTGTACATGCCAAATGGTGTCTGATGAGCGGTGACAGAGAGAACTGCATAGGACCGCTCTATACAACGCATCACTGCGACCGGATCCGAGAGGGAGGACCATTGGAGTGCGACCAGGGTGCCCTGCTCCATGGGATGCGCAAGGAGGGGAAGGAGATATTGCGTCCCGTCTGGGCCGCCGTTGACGGTCATCATGTCCGGCCCTGCCGAAGGGAGAGGAATCGGCAGATATGGCAAATTAGCGGCAATCAAGTGGCCTGGTCCTGTTACGAGATGAGGAAGCACGTCGAAAAGCGATGCGTGCTGAAATGCATACTGTGCCAACGATCCCGTTTTCTCTGCATTTCGACGGGAGACGTCCAGCGCCGCAGCATCCACATCCGAGGCCTCCACTCGGCCGTTCCATCCCCCCACACTCCTGATGGCCCACAGTGTCGGAATGCTGCTGCCGGCGCCGATATCGGTGATCGTGTGAATGGTTGCGGTTGACAGGGCCCTCGCAATAAGCTGCGCGTAGAGATACGTGTCCTCCAAGGCGTCAAACTTCGTTACTTCCGGCGTGTAGGTACCAAGCCGCAGATGAGCAATCGTCACGTCGCTTTCCCGAATCGCCCCGCGGACCGCACGGTGACCCGTGAAGAACTCTTCCAGTGTGTGTGCTGCGCGTTCGTGTGACATTGATTGGTGCGGCATCGTTATATCATCCTGAGTCATAAGTATGAGAGGTGCCTCTCTTGGCACACTATCCCTTGTAGAGTGATTTTCCGAAAAACGTCCATATTCTAATGCAATTAATATGCCAAAAATAGAAAATTGTAACTATTTGAATTTATACTATTTTTTAAACCGATCCACCGCTGAGGCCCAAAAAGTGTTCCATTTTATGAGCACTATCGCGTTCAACTTTCCGGATAATGGAACAAGCGAGAGCGGCGAGCGTGAGGGGGGAGGCTCCAGCACAGCTGGGCCTTGATCCGGCTGTGCCGGTGGAGGGGGGTGTGGCGACGACCGAGTCCGGGGACCCGCGAAGCGGGTGGACGAGGAAGTCCCCGCAGGCGGAGCCGGAGGGTACGTGAGCCCCTCCAATAGATCACCGCATGCGCACGGCATGCATTGCCCCATGCTCCCGCGCAAGCATGGCCTGCTTCCGGGCACACCCGCCCCGATACCCGCCAAACACCCCCATTTTTTGGATCACGCGGTGACAGGGGATCACGTAGGCAATCGGATTGCCGGCCACGGCATTGGCCACGGCACGACAGGCCCGCGGCCGGCGGATCATCTGGGCCAGCTGTTCGTACGACACCACAGCACCCGGAGGGAGGCGGAGGAGCGCCTGCCAGACCTGTATTTGGAACGGCGTCCCCTTGAGTAACAGTGGCAGCGGCGGATCTCTCTCTGCCGCTGCCCCGAAAATTTTCCCCATGTACGGGTGCGTGTACCTGCGGTCTTCCCTGATGGTTGCCCGTGGCCATGTGTCGTGCAGCTCCGCCACAAGGGCCTGTGCGGTATCCGACGGGGTTGGCGCGACAAATGACAACATGCAGATCCCACGGGCCGTCACCGCCACCAGCCCCTCTCCAAATGGGGTCGGATGGATGCCGAACCGGATCTGCAAGCCCTCGCCTGCCTGCTTGTATTCGCCAGGCGTCATGGCCTCGACCTTGACAAAAAGATCATGGAGCCGACCCGGTGAAGAGAGACCGACATCCAGTGTGACATCCAGGATGGACCGCGATTGCTCGAGCAAACGCTTGGCCGTACTGAGTGAGAGAAACTCGAGAAACTGTTTCGGACTCAGACCCACCCACCGCTGAAAAAGCCGCTGAAAATGAAACGGACTCAAATCGACAATACCCGACAATTCTTCCAATCGCGGCTGTGCGGTGGCGTGCGTTTCCAAATAGTGGAGGACTTTCTCCACGCGCTGATAATCACGTGCCGCCTGTACCAATGTCGTCGATGGCGTTGCCATATGAGTGCACTCTATGCTATTGTCCGCCCATTCTCCACCCGATTCTTGCTACGACACCCCTCTCCGCACATCCGACACCAGACGACCATCGCACAGATCGATCTCCCGTGAGGCCATGGCCGCATAGTCCGGCTCATGCGTGACGAGGATGATCGTCGTCCGATCCCGCCGATGGACCTCTTGCAAGATCTGCATGACTTTCATCCCATTGACCGTATCGAGATTGCCGGTCGGTTCGTCGGCAAAGATGTAGCGCGGATTCATGATCAGCGCCCGTGCAATGGCGACACGCTGTTGCTGTCCGCCAGACATCTGGGCCGGGAATTTGTCCTTCTCGCCGACAATGTCGAACTGCTCGAGGAGCGCCATCGCCTGCGGGCGCTTCTCCTCCAACAGTCCCACATTGCGGGGCGCCAGAAGCACATTCTCCAGCGCGGTGAGTTCCGGCAGGAGATAATGAAACTGGAAAATGAAGCCGACATGCCGGCACCGAAAGGCATGGAGCGCACGGACACTCAATGCCCGGACCGTCTCCCCATCAATGATGATCTCCCCGTGGTTGGGATGATCGAGCGTGCTCAGCAGATAGAGGAGCGTGCTCTTCCCCGCGCCCGACCGTCCGGAGATGGAGACAAATTCCCCATCGGCGATGGTGACATCCAGGTCATGCAGTACACGCGTGTGCGACGAGCCAAATTCCTTGATGACATGTCTGGCCACAATCGTCATGGGTCCCCTACAGATTTGCCCGGATAATATCGAGCGGTGTCATTTTCGAGGCGTGTCGCGCCGGGAAAAAACTCGCGACCACGGCGGCCATCACCGACATGAGCAATGCCGTGCTGTAGATCGACGGGGCATAGGAAATCAGAAGTGACCGCCCCTTGCCGATATCGAATCCGAGATCGATATGGCCAACAAGGAGATTCACTCCAAGGCCAAGGAGCATACCAAAAATGGCGCCGGAGATGCCCATGGTCAGTCCCTGCCACAAAAAGAGCTCCATGATCCTTGCCGGCGCGTAACCGATCGACCGGAGAATCGCGATCTCTTTCTGCTTCTGGTTGATCATGATACTCAAGACATTGTAAATGCCAAAGGCGGCCACGAGTAGAATCGATATGGTAATGACCAGACGGACCACGTCCTGAATGATAATGATCTGCATGAATGCCGCATTGGCCTCTTCCCAACTTTCCACCTTGTCCGAGCCGTACAACGCCCATTGCGCTGCCAGTCGTTTCGATTGGTTGATATCCACCAGGGCGACCGAAATCTCGCTGATCCGCCCCGGCGTTTTGTTGATCTGTTGCACATCGGTCAGGTAGCCCAGCACCAGCCGCTCATCCAGCTCCTTGCTCCCCAGATGCAGAACACCGACGATCTTGAAGGGATAAGTATCGCCATCGCCCAATGTCACGGAGACGAATTCACCAAGGCGGGCGCCCAATTGTTTGAGCACGCCACTCCCCACGATCATTTTCTTCCCCCCGCCGCGCAGATCGAGCAAACTCCCCTCCCGCATATAGTCTTCCAGGCTCGTCACCCGGACCTGCCGCTCCGGTTCGATCCCGACAAATCCCACGGCCCATTTGCTCTGTCCCCGCGCAAGAATGGCATCGACGGAAAAACGCGGGGCAAAATCGACCACCACGGGATCGTGACGCAACCGATCAAACCAGCCCTGCGGATTTTCCAGCTTCGCGATGTCGCGTCTGCCGGAGGGCGGAACAATCCAGTGCATCAACTCCCCGGCCCCGGCGACGCGCGGCTCAATCTCCTCCGGCACAATAAATGCCTCGCGCCCGGAGATGCGGATATGGGCCGTGTTGTTGAGCAATTGTTCGGCAAGATACTGTCGCATCCCGAGCTGGATCCCGGCGATGACAACATAGATCATGGCACTAAAGGAGATCCCCAAAAAAATGAGGACCGTCTGTTTTTTCCGCGACACCATCTGTCGCATGGCCAGAAAAAACATGCCGCCTACCTTTCAACCAGGATGCGATCTGTATCGCGAAGGTCCCCCCCCAGAATCGCGGCATCATTCTCCTTCACGCTGCCGACCGTCACCGGGATCTTCAGTCGCCGGCCCGCGCGCTTGACAACCATGGTTCCGCCTTGAATGGCCGCCACAGGCACCAGCATCACGTTGCGATGCTCCTGCACGGCGATCACGACGTCGGCGGTCATTCCCGGGAGGATATTGCCGGGGAGATCGTCGACACGGATATGGGCCAGAAAGAGATCATTGTGCGGAAAGAGCGCAGAGACAACTCCGGTCCATTTTTTCCCCTGCACGCTTTCCACCACAATGTTCACCGGTTGCCCCTCGGCCACGCGCAGGGCCCCCTGTTGTTCGAGCGGGACTTCAATGTAGCGGTCTTTCAGATTTTGCAGTTGCAGGACGACTCCCTGCGGCATCACGATCTCGTCGGACCGATACTGCACCGCCGTGATCGTCCCCGCAAATGGGGCGCGAAACACCGGGGTCTCGCGAAATTTGATGAGCGGCGTACCCGCCGCGACCGCCTCCCCTTCCCGCACGTAGAGCGCCTCGACGGATGCCATGAGCGCAAGACGGATCTCGTATTTTTGATCGGCCATGACCCGACCGAGACCGTACACCGCCTCGATCATGTTGCCGCGCCGCACCGCCACCTCGGTGTATTGCCCTGCGCGCACCCAGAGGAGAGCAAGGACCACCGCGAGGATCAGCGGCCCACCGATCAACAACCAGCGAAGACGGTATCTGTGTGACATAACCCCCACATCGCCCCCTTCTCGCCCTACTATGGCGATCGAGACAATGAAAAGGGATTATTTCGTCTGGAATCAGGATGCTGTATTTCCTGATGACCTCTCTGTTCATCAGAGAAGAGCGGAAGCGGGAGGGTATATTTTTTTCGCGAAAGCTTCATGTGCCAATTGCCCACGCAACTTTTTGACACCACGGCCGATAACACCAGGATGCAGCAGTACGACTCCCCGAGATGCTCCTCTTTGCGATCATGATCAAGCATTGCAGCGCTGCAGCGACGGAACGGATGGCCCTCGACACGATGATGGCCAACGTGTCCACAGAGTTGGAGCGATTTCGCGACGCACTTCTCCCACGACTCCGTGCAGCAGCCACCGAACGCTACGGCAGCAGTGACACCCACGTGGGAGAGGCCACGGCCTTCCTGATCCGTTCTGCTGCGCGCACCATCACGGAGACACAATCGCCACTTGGCAATGTCACAGCCCACCGGATCGAGCGATGGCTCGACGATTATGAAGGCGCCGACAGCGCTGCCCAGGAGGCCCGTCGCACCACAACCGCCGCCAAAAAAGCCGAGGCATCAACCACAACAAACGCCTCCGCACCGATGTCGTTACCCATCACCGGCATCATCAAGGAGGCGGATCTTGTCGACGTAACACGGCCGATCTCGGCACGGGAACCAACACGGCTCACCATGGCGTTCGCTGAACGGTTTTTTGGTCTCCGTCACGGAAGCACCGGCGGCAGTCAGGCAGCGCATGTGACGCAACTCGCAGCGCTGCACGATGAACATGCGCCCGATCGCCGGGAAATGGTGCAATGGAATACGGCGATTGCACAGATTCGTTTTGCCGTTGATGTCCGTTTTGGCATCACCACGGATGGGGAAAAAACCTACCTGCACTTAAGCTCGGAGGAAACAACCCAACGTCAGCAGATGCTTTCCGCCGCGATGACGTGGTTCGTTGAGGCATTGAGAGAAAAAAAGAGCGCCGTCGATCTCGCACGACGAACCGTCAGCACCAGACAATGGATCGTTCCCACACCGCAGGCCATCGAGGATGTCGTTGCGCGTCTGGCACAATAGAGTATTTCGTACGTTTCATGAGTACAAATGTGCTCATGAAACGTACGAAATACGTGTCGAAATATGTGCAGATGGATCCCTGAGAGCATTGCATTGTTGGCGGCGGCATCGCCGTGCGTCAGGCCATGGTGGTGTTCATATAACCCGCGCCTGGAGCTGTTTTCGCACCTCAGCCAGTGCTGCGTTGCGCATGCCGGTGGTGGCACCGCGCGCGTGGAGCACGTCGCCGGCATCCAGGAGATAGATGCGTCCGCCGAGCAGCACGAGATTATCATCCGGGACAAGGGCTCCGGCACGGTCGTGGGCAAGACGGACATCGAGGCCCATCTCCAACCGCGTGGCGATGAGTCGTGACATGAAATCATCGATCTGCGACTGTGTGAGCGTCCGGACATAGTCTGGCTCATCGATCCATGGCATGCAGACAATCCGCGTTGCACCCATAGTCATGACGCGCGATGGCACCAAAATCTGATTGATGATCGACCCGCACTCGGCATCGGTGTGCTGCGCAAGCGCCGCGGCCAGCGGCCCGTGGAGCGACAAGAGACGATACGACTGCCCACCATCGTTCAGACCGGCGAATACCTTGTAATAGTGCGTGGAGGCCTCAGAGCTTCGCAGATCGTGCAGAATCAACAATCCGAGCGCATGGCCCGTTGCCACACCCAGTGCGGCGACTGTTGGATGCACATCAGGGGCATCAGTGGCGAGTGGGACCCACCGCGTCCGCGTCATGAGAGCCAGTGATATGTCCCGCGTCGTCAGCGCGTTCCCAATCGCCGCCAGAGGCGACATGCCTGGCGCCACGCGAAATGGGCACAGATCCGGCCCCCGAGGTACGGTGATAATGGCGGAACCTGGTGAAGCACCCCCTCTCATGGCACGGACTACCATCAATAGGATTATCGGCAGGCGGGGGAAAAAGTTGCGAGATATTAACATCCACCACACACGCCGCTATTCCGGCGGAAGCCGGAATCGAGACGTCTTCCCGACAAAAGTCGGGATCCAGTCTCAAGGCTCTGGATCCCGACTGCAGCCTGCCCTGTCCTAGGATCTTTGCGATACCAGAGGTTGCTAGCCAACGGATTTCCGAAATTCGAATACCGCATCTGCGGCATGTTGCCCGCAGCCTATCGACTCTTTCTCAAAAGTAAAACCCACTTTCTCCATCACATGTCTTGACGCCGGATTTCTGGCTAAACATTTCCCAACCAGAGCTGTTAAGCCGAGTCTCTCGGCTTTCAATAACAAAAGAGCAACGGCCTGAGTCGCATATCCCCTGCGCCAAAAAGGGACTCCAATCCAATAGCCAATTTCTGCTTCCAAGATGTCCCATTTGACATGAAATAATGATGCGACACCGACAAATTGGTCATTCACATATACCGCATGAACAAACGCTTTCATCGCGGAACGGTCGTGCATTGCCTGCTGAATAAATTTCTCCGCGGCATCTATGGGGTACGGATGTGGAATTGAAGCGGTGGTATCTGAAATTAATCGATCAGCGGCATACGTCTGCACAAATGGCACATGGTCAAGAGCAATATCCCGTAACTGACACCGGCTCATCGAGGGTCTTTATCCAACAAAAGATAAAAGTGCAAATGCGGGGTGCCGTGCTCGGTCGTCGAATGATCAGCGCAGCCGATGGTTCAAGCCCACACCCATAGAACGAACAACACATGGAGCCAGTAGGCCCCATGTGTTGTTTGCTCCCGTCGGTGGACATTTATCGAACCTTTTTGGTGAGTCAAGAGGGGCTTCATTTACTGGAACAACTCGAAAGGTTGTCGGCGTGATGAGGGCACAGGGGCAAAATACGACGCTTAGGCGGCCGGTGTTGCGACAAGGGAGACCAAGTGGCAGGCCCTCCAAAATGGGCCCGGAGATACTCCGAAAACTGGAGGAGGCCTTTGCATGGGGGGCGACTGACCGTGAGGCCTGTTTCTATGCGGAAATTGCCCCCTCGACCCTCTACCGATTTCAGCAGGAAAACGGGGAGTTTTTAGACCGAAAACGGCGGTTTCAATTGAGGCCCATCTTGAAGGCAAGAGTGGCCGTGGTGGTGGGGATTTTGCGCGATCCCTACTTGGCATTGAAATTCCTGGAGAAAAAATTGCCGGCGGAGTTTGGGAAGGGGAGGTAGAGTCCCAGAATTTCTCGCACAACCTGTGCGATTTTTAGATGACCCTGGATTTATGCAACGAGCTGTTGCAGATTTATATGGCAGGGATTACTGATTGAGTTTATCCTTAAAGTCTAATAGGTTATCGGCTTTAAAATAACCTATGTCTGAACGACAAACGCGACAAGAAATCATCGATAAACGGCTTGCTGATGCAGGGTGGAACGTTAGCGATCCTACACAAGTCACAGCCGAGCACCCCATTCTCCATCAAAGCAGTTCCTCGACTGGCACCGGCTATGCAGACTATTTGTTAATCGGACAAGATGGAAAACCATTGGCTGTCGTGGAAGCCAAAAAAACAAGTGCTGATGCGGAAAAAGGTCGAGAGCAGGCCAAACAATACGCTGACGGTCTGGAGCAGATGGAATTCCCCCGCCCATTTATCTTTTACACCAATGGTCATGAAATCCACTTTTGGGACGACACACGGTATGGCCCTCGCAAAGTATGGGGCTTTTTTAACCGCGATGATCTGGAGCGACTTGCCTTTCAAAGAAAGGAACATCAAAAACTCTCCAGCTCCCTCATTGATACCAACATCGTTGACCGTCCCTATCAGCTAGAAGCAATTCGCCGCGTCCTTGAGGCATTTTCCAAGAATCGCCGCAAGGCCCTTCTCGTAATGGCAACAGGGACGGGAAAGACCCGTGTAGCTATGGCCCTGATCGATGTATTGATGCGCGCCAACTGGGTCAAGCGAGTCCTTTTTCTTGCAGATCGTAACGCCCTGCTCAGGCAAGCCGATGGTGATTTCAAATCGTATCTTCCCAATGCTCCGCGCACCCGCATGACCAAATCTAACACGCCCGCGAACAAGCGCGTCTATCTTGCCACTTATCCGGCAATGCATGGCATTTATCCCGAAATATCTCCTGGCTTTTTTGATCTCATTATCGCGGACGAGTCACATCGCAGCATTTACAACCGCTACAAAGAAATTTTCGATCATTTTGATGCCTGCCAGATCGGCCTCACCGCCACGCCGGTTGAATACGTCGATCGCAATACCTTCAGGATGTTTGAGTGTGAAAATGGGATGCCCATTTTCAACTTCAGCTACGAAGAAGCTGTTAATCACTCGCCACCCTACTTGGTTCCCTTTAAAGCGCTGCATATTCAATCACGATTTCAAATTGAGGGAATCAAGGGGAACCAACTCCCATCCGCTATTCAAAAGAAGCTTATCGAGGAGGGAAAAGATGTTGAAGAGATCGATTTTGACGGAACCGATCTGGAAAAGAAGGTTAGCAACTCCGGGACCAACGAGCTGATTGTTCGCGAGTTTATGGAACAGTGTACTAAAGACGAAACCGGCACCAAGCCGGGAAAGTCGATTATCTTTGCCATTTCACACAAGCATGCCTTGCATCTCGAAGCGTTCTTCAATCAGCTCTACCCTGAATATAAAGGTCGACTCGCTCGCGTTATCGACTCTCATGATCCGCGCGCCAATACCGAAGGTGGGCTCTTGGATCAGTTCAAAGATCCCAAGGATGCGATGAAGGTCGCCATCTCTGTAGATATGCTCGACACTGGCGTTGATGTCAGAGAGGTCGTCAATCTTGTATTCGCCAAGCCGGTCTTCTCGCGTGCGAAATTTTGGCAAATGATCGGGCGTGGCACTCGGTTGCGCGAAGATCTCTTTGGCCCAGGAAAGCATAAAGAATTTTTTCTGATTATCGATCACTGGAACAATTTTAAATTCTTCAACATGAAACCGGAAGGAAAAGAGCCGGTACCTACCCTTTCGATTCCAGAAAGACTCTTCCTTGCACGATTGGAAAAAGCCAAAGCAACCTTGGAAACCAATAATAGAGAAATCTTAGACGATACAATTACGGCCCTTCGTGAGGACATCAAAAGTCTCCCAGAAAAAAGTGTTTTGATTAAAGAAAAGGCCTCTCTTTTTGCCCAGGTCAAAGAAAATAACTACTGGGTTGGGTTTGATGCCGAAACGATCACACAATTAGAGAGAGATATTCGCCCTCTCATGAAACTACGATCGGATGAAGACTTTGAGGCCCTCAAATTTGATATCAATGTAATCGAATTACAAAGGGCTTGGCTCCTTTCCAATGCGGAAGCCGTTCAGAGGTTGCAAGATAAGATTGTCGACAAGGTTAAAAACCTGCCGCTCACTCTCAACCAAGTCCGTGCCAAGGAGGAGTTGTTGCAGAAAATCAAGTCGGGCAACTTTTGGAAAGCGCTCCCTTATGAGAAGACCGAAGAGATGCGAATGGCCCTGCGTGGCATCATGAAACACCGCGCGCGCCGAACCGAAGAGCAGGAAAAACTCGATCTGGAGGATATTACCATCGTAAAAGAGTTTTTGGAATTCGGTCCGGAACTCGAACGAGCCAGTGTGGCACAGTATCGAAAAATGGTGGAAGAAAAGATTCGACAGCTTGTGCAAGACAACGAAGTCCTCCAGCGACTTAAAAATGGTGAAGAACTGGATGAATACGACATCCAAAAATTGGCAGACATTCTCAGGGCTGAAGAACCCTATGTTACCGAAGAATTGCTTCGCCGCGTCTACGACAACCGGGAGGCTGCATTCATCGACTTCATTCGGCATATGCTTGGGTTGGAAAAACTAAAGACCCGAACCGAAGCAGTCACCCAAGCCTTTGATACCTTCATCGCCAAGCACAACGACCTCACCGGCAACCAGATTCAGTTTCTCCAAGTCCTTCGCACCTTCATCCTGGAAAGGGGCAAGCTCCAAAAGCCGGACCTCATCCACCGGCCATTCACAAACCTCCATCCCCAAGGAATCCGTGGTCTTTTCACTCCTTCACAAGTCAATGAAATTATTGGATTTGTTAAAGAAATAGGGGAATGGGCTGCCTAGAATGTAGTAATAACTGCTTTACATTACTACATTAATGAGTCTATTACTACATTCATGGCTTCATTAAGCGAAGAACATCTGAAATTATTCAAGTTTTCAAACGAAGAGGGGGCCACACTCAGGGCTATAGGGGAACATCGAGGTCGGCAAGAGCTTTTTATCAAGCAGGCCCCGGAAGCCTTGGAAAGTCTCAAACAGGTCGCAATGATCGAGTCGAGCGAATCCTCGAATCGTCTCGAAGGGATCACCGCTCCTCACAAAAAAATTGAAGCTCTCGTTCTCAAAAAAACTATGCCGGGCAATCGGTCAGAACGAGAAATCGCCGGTTATCGCGATGCCTTGGCCCTTGTCCACGAATCCGGACTGCATATGGAATTTTCTACCAATGTCATCTTGCAACTCCACTCTCTGCTTTATCGCTATATGCCCAATGATGGTGGGCGATGGAAGATGACTGACAATGAAATTGTCGAAAAGAACCCCGATGGGACAATTGCTCGCGTTCGATTTAAACCAACACCTGCAGTGACGACACCATTTGCCATGGAGGAATTAACCAAAGACTACAAATACGCCATTCATAACTTACAGCAAGAACCGCTCATTATTGTTCCCTTGGCCGTTCTTGATTTTCTTTGCGTGCATCCATTTACAGATGGCAATGGTCGTACAGCCAGATTGCTCACACTGATGCTCTTGTATCATTTTGATTATCAAGTCGGAAAATATATCAGCTTGGAACGGATTTTTGAGGAATCCAAAGAGGGTTACTATGAAACGCTGCAACATAGTTCCCAAGGCTGGCACGAAAATAAGCACGATGCGATGCCTTGGCTCAATTATTTTTGGGGAACTCTTCTTCGAGCCTACAAAGAATTTGAAGCAAGAGTCGGCATGATTCGCGCCGGACGCGGCTCCAAAACAGATCAGATTATTAAAGCCGTTGATCGTCGCATTAATCCATTTTCCATTTCTGCCATTGAGGGTGATTGCCCTGGAGTGAGCAGGGATATGGTTCGTGTGATTTTAAACAGACTTCGCGCTGACGGAAAGCTGACTTTGCAGGGCAAAGGCCGTGCTGCAAAATGGAAAAAGAAAAAATAGGAAACTCTTATGCTCGAAAAAAATCTTCGTTCACAAATCGATAAACTCTGGAATCTCTTCTGGTCCGGCGGGATTGCCAATCCACTGACAGCTATTGAGCAGATCTCTTATCTGATTTTTATGAAACGCCTCGATGAGGCCGACCTCAAGCGCAAGGCCGACGCCGAGTGGTTAGAGCAAAAATATCAATCTATTTTCTCCGATGAAAAATTACGCTGGTCGCAATGGAAACATATGGAAGCCGAAGCCATGCTCAACCATGTGCGCGACCAGGTTTTTCCTTTTCTCAAAAATCTTAAGGTCAATGGCGGTACTGCCGCTTTATCGCAGCATATGAAAGACGCAGTTTTCATTATTCCCAAGCCTTCGCTTCTGGTTGAAGCGGTGGAGATTATCGATAGCTTGAAGATCATGGAGCAGAATCAGGATACGCAGGGAGATATTTATGAATACCTGCTTTCCGAACTCCAGACCTCTGGGAAAAACGGTCAGTTTCGCACGCCCCGTCATATCATCAAGATGATGTGTGCCTTGGTGAATCCCAAGCTTGGGCAAACCGTTTGTGACCCTGCGTGTGGTACCGGTGGTTTTTTGATCGGGGCCTATAACCACATCTTACGAGCCAACACGAGTAACGAACGCATCACGATTCAAGAAGATGGTACAGAGCATGGTTTAGTCGGAGACAAGCTTACCGATTCAAAAGTGTGGGATTTCTTAAGAGAGAAAACCTTCTTCGGATTTGATTTTGACTCCACCATGCTCCGCATTGCCGCCATGAACATGGTCCTTCACGGCATTGACCATCCAAACATGGAGTACATGGACACCCTCTCCAAACGATTCGAGCTTCAGGATAAATACGATGTCATCCTGGCCAATCCCCCATTTAAAGGGAGCATCGATAAGGGAGATATCCACGAATCCCTCTCGCGCACGGTTCAAACAACAAAAACTGAACTCTTATTCGTGATCCTTATGAAGCGTCTACTCGTCAACGGCGGTCGTTGCGCCGTGATCGTTCCGGATGGTGTCTTGTTTGGTTCCAGCAATGCCCATGTCACCGTCCGCAAAAAACTTATTGAAGAAGCCCAGCTTGAAGGCGTGATCTCCATGCCCTCCGGAGTGTTTAAACCTTACGCAGGCGTCTCAACAGCAGTCTTGGTTTTTACCAAGGGAGGCGAGACCGATAAGGTTTGGTTCTACGACATGGAGGCCGATGGTTTTAGCCTCGATGACAAGCGGAATCCCATTAAAGAAAACGACCTCCCCGACATTGTTGAGAAATGGAACAAACGCCACAGTCTCAAAGCGCCCGCCAAAGGAGAGAAATGGTTCTGGGTGGATAAGAAACAGGTTGCCGATAACAAGTACGATCTTTCGATCAATCGATACAAGACGATTGAATATGAAGAGGTCGCCTATGATCCACCGAAAGTCATTTTGGCGAAGCTCAAAGGAATGGAGAAAGAGATTCAGAAGGATTTGGATGAATTGGAAGGGATGCTGAGGTGAATCTGGAGCAAGTAACGTTAAAAGATATTTTAGGAAAAAGCGGTCTCTTTGACGATGGTGATTGGGTCGAAAGCAAAGACCAGGATCCCAATGGGGGTGTCCGTCTCATTCAACTAGCTGATGTGGGCGATGGCGAATACATAAATAAGTCAGCACGATTTCTAACATCTGAAAAAGCAAAAGAGCTAAAGTGCACCTTTTTAAAAAAAGGAGACCTGCTTATATCAAGAATGCCTGATCCACTTGGTAAGGCCTGCCTATTCCCTGGAGATTTAAAACCATGCGTTACCGTTGTAGATGTCAGCATAGTACGACCTGATCCTCAATTGGTTGATAACAACTGGCTTAAATATTGCGTTAACTCATTTGAATTTCGAACTGAAATTTCAAAATATATTAGTGGTACGACTAGGCAAAGAATATCGAGAGGTAATCTTTCTAAGATAAAATTCTCACTCCCCCCACTCCCCGAGCAACGCCGCATTGCCGCCATCCTCGACAAAGCCGACGCCCTCCGGCGTAAGCGTGCCGAAACTCTTAAATTTCTCGATGATTTTTTGCGGTCAGTGTTTTTGGAGATGTTTGGGGATCCAGTGAAGAATGAGAAGGGATGGGAGATTAAGTCACTCGATGAAGTTACAACAAGGATTACAGATGGAGTTCACTAAAAACCAAACTACACTGCGACTGGAGTTCCCTTTATTTCAGTTAAGAATATTACCAACGGATTTTTAGATTTTGAAAGCTGTAAATTCATTTCGGAGTCAGATCATGAGAGATTCACAAAACGATGCAAACCCGAATACAATGATATTTTATATACAAAAGTGGGTGCCACATATGGAAGACCAGCCATTGTAGATACGGATCGTGAATTTAGTATTTATGTCAGCGTTGCGCTTATCAAGCCTGACCATAAAAAAATTAATCCTATTTTTCTGAAGGAAGTCCTGGCAAATCCAGCAATAAAAAATCAAGCCGACCAGTCTATTAAAGGTGTTGGTGTCCCCGACTTGCACTTGGTGGAAATAAAGAAATTTCTTATTCCTTGTCCTCCCAAAAATATTCAAAAAAAATTCGTTGATTTAACAAACGAAATTAAAAAACAACGTGAAAATATTACTGATTCAGGTGTACTCAACGAGAGTTTATTTAACGCTCTTACCCAACGCGCCTTTCGGGGGGAGTTGTGAGTTTGGAGAACACTATGAGCAACACCCAAAGAAAAAACATACTTTCCTTATCATCGACAGATGCAAAATCTTTCTTACTCAATGAGGAAAGTTATTTTACGTTTGATCTCCCTCTTTATTTTACTTTTCAGGGGCTTCTTGATTCAATTTCACGACAGCTTAATGGGAAGGAGTTTTCAAATTATTACAAGCAAAATGGTGTGGGCAATGGTTCTTTGAAACCATCGAATTTTGAGGGTGTGAATTATCCGCTTATGAATAATAAAAATGGGAAATTTGCGTGGCGTCTTTTCCAACTTATCCATCCTGCACTTTATGTCTCACTGGTTCACAAGATAACCTCTGATAGCAATTGGAAAGTCGTAACAGAAAGATTCAATAAGGACACGAAGGTAGAGTGCATGAGCCTCCCCGTTGTTTCTCGCAGCCAGCAGTCTGATAAAGCCGAGCAAGTAGCACATTGGTGGGAAGAGATTGAACAGCGATCTCTCGCCTTTGCCCTCGATTACGAATATATTTTTCATACGGATATCACTGACTGCTATGGCTCAATTTACACGCATTCGATTGCTTGGGCACTGCATACGAAACCAACAGCTAAACAGAAACGGCGCGATAACGACTTATGCGGAAATATTATCGATACTCATTTACAGTCCATGTCGCACGGCCAAACCAATGGCATTCCGCAAGGCAGTGTATTGATGGACCTCATTGCCGAAATGGTACTCAGTTATGCGGATGAGCAACTTTCAGAAAAGCTATCCGTGATCAGTACTGGAGAATTTAAGATTCTACGATACAGGGACGATTATCGAATATTTGTAAACAATCCACAAATCGGTGAAACAATAATAAAATATTTGACAGAAGTATTGGCCGATCTCGGTATGCAGCTCAATGCGCATAAAACTATCTATTCAAACAATGTGATCAGAGATTCGGTTAAACCAGACAAATTCTTTACTATAGTTCAAGGCAAAGAGGAGAGGGACGTACAGAAAAGTCTTTTCTGCATAAGATACCTGGCGGAGCTGTATCCCAACTCTGGTTCACTTAACAAACAGCTGGAAAATCTTTATGAAAGCATTTTAAAACAGAAGGCAACAAGATATAGCCCGGAAGTGCTCATAAGCCTTGTTACGGATTTGGCATACAATAATCCAAGGATATACCCAATCGCATCGGCCATTTTAAGCAAAACACTTTCTTTTTTGGATGATGAAAATTTGAAAAGAGACCTGATCATCAAGATTAAAAAGAAATTTGGGAAACTTCCTAATACGGAACACATGGACCTATGGCTCCAGCGAATTACCCTAAAATCATTCCGCGATATTACTTACGAAGGCAGCCTGTGCAGGCTTGCCGCAGGAGAAAAGGATATAAGTATCTGGAACAGTGACTGGCTCAATGATTCGCTGGCCAATCTCATTAAGTCAGCAAGTCTTATATACTCGGCGTCATAAATAAATGCCGAAATCAAACAACGCATAACGATTGCAGAACCTGACTTCGTAATCGCCAATCGCAAAACGTTTTCTCCACCACATCTATGACATCGCCAAGGCTCTCAAAATATACGTTGTGAA
>JACPFF010000030.1 GCA_016183065.1 Deltaproteobacteria bacterium
AACACCAAGCGCTGTTCTGTCTTCGACGACCGAACCCAACCCTCTAAAATCCTACGGTCTTCTTCGGTCACCACTACCCTCGGGGCGTGTCTCATCCCCCCTGCTTATTACATAATAGAACTTTTGTCACTATATACTAGCATAGCCAATCTTTGCGCGGAAGGAGAAGTTTCTACGCACCCGATACGCATTTTGCTTGCCACCACGGATGGCATTCGATAGCGGCTTTTAAGTGGGGCCCCACGATCCAGCGCGCACCGCGCGCGAGGGGGGGGGACCCAACGGACTTTGCCCGTTGGGGGGTCAGTGGCGACGACCGAGTCCGGGGACCCAGCGAAGCTGGGTGGACGAGGAAGTACCCGCAGGCGGAGCCGGAGGGTACGTGAGCCCCTCCAATAGTACCGACACGATACTGCGATGGCCAATAAACGCAACGCACACGGCAAACCGTCGATCCTGATCGTCTACAAACCGGCGCCGACGCCCTCGCGGCGCCTCCCGGCACGGGCGATCCACGCCCATCTGCGCACACTCGAGGCCCTCTATCATCTCTTGCAAGAGTGGGAAATTCCCTTTCGGGCCATTCCAACCGAGCAGATCGGCCCCATACGGGGTGCGGATCTGGTCATCACGGTCGGTGGGGACGGCACGGTGCTCCATACCTCGCATTCTGTGCAGTCCCAACCGATCCTCGGGGTGAAATCGTTCGGCGAAACGAGTGTGGGGCATTTTTGCGCCGCCACACGAAAAAGTCTTCGCACCGATCTTGCCGGCATCTTCGCTGGCAGACGTGAACCGCGCGCCTTGCACCGCCTTGCCGTCACCATCGACGGGCACCCGTTGGGGGAACTCGTCCTCAACGATCTCCTCTTCGCCCACGCGTCGCCCGCTGCGATTTCCGATTACCGCCTCACGATTGGCGCCCGCAGCGAAGTGCAGCGCAGTTCCGGGATCTGGGTCAGCACGGCCGCCGGCTCGACCGCGGCCATTCAGAGCGCGGGCGGACGGGCCATGCCACTCAACTCACGACGGATGCAATACCACATCCGCGAACCCTATCTCATGGGGAGGCGGATCCATTTGCGGGGCGGGGCGCTCCCGGCCCATGCCACGATCGTCATCGAATCCCTCACCCGACACGGGACCCTCTCCATCGATGGCGCCCATCTGCAATATCCCGTTCCTGAAGGGTCGGTCGTTCGGATCACCGGCGCAGAGACCCCGCTCAACATCTATTGGAGGGACTCACGTCGCCCCCTCCACCGGCAAAGCCGGTGGAGCCTCCCCCTCACGCTCGCCGTGCTCGCTGGCTAGCTTCCCACGGACGACGCGAGCTGCCGAGGACCACGCGCTTGCCCGTGGGAAGCTACTGGCGCAGATCGAGAAAAGACCCTGGGAAAATAACCCGTTGAAATAAAACGATTTTTTGTGACCAATAATCATCGGGCAGGGACTGTTGTCATGGACGTAACCTTTTCTGCGGTCGGACGATACCATAGGGGAACGGAGGAGTGTGACTATGGGACGATCATCGCCAATACGACCAGTGCCATCTCAACGGACCGGACGGGTGAGCAGGGATTCGGTCCGATTTTCGCAGGGCCAGCGCGCACTGCGCGCTGCAGCGACCACTCGATCGGTGTACACAGCGCCGATGTTGAGACCGGTCGACACCGTGGTGAGAGTGACGCGGCCGCGCTTGGATGCAAGCCCGGTCGTTCGGCCGACTGCTGCGGCAGTCACGGCAGCAACCGGGACTGCACGGGCGGCCGTGGTATTCCTCTCCGCCGCGCTCTGTGCCGGGTGTCGCTATGAATCGATCTCCGAGGCCTACCGGGCGGATCCTCAAGTACGTTACGTCGCGGGCGTTATCGGCGGCGCCGCAGCTGGTGCAGCCATCGTGCGGATCATCTGGATACTGAAAAACCGACAGGAGGCAGATCCGGACCGCCTCACTATTGTAGACCGCATGGCAGAGTGGTTGGACGCCAAAAAACTGGGTGCCGCGGTGGACAACGCGAAAAAAGCGCTGAGACAAGCTTCTGCGAGTGGAGCGCCCGCCATTGGAGAGACACTACACAGCGTACTCCAGAAAACATATATAGAGGAGTATTCCGGACTCAAGGCCGAGGCATATTGCGTGAGTGGTTTCGCGATGTGGCAAGGTGGAGACTTGCAGACCGCGCACATGAACTTTGAGTTTGCCGCTGCCTATGACTCCACGCTGGATCGCGTCGCCACACTGCTCGCAGCGGCAACGAGCAAGGATCGGGCCGGGCCGGGGCACTTTTTGACCTCCGGGTCTATAACCCTGCTGTGTTGAACACGCACAGCCCCTCACTGGTTGCGCAAGCGGGACGGGCCCTCCTCCCCGGGATGGAAAAGAAAGACGACGGTTTTGTCACGGCCGCGGTAGCAAACGACCCGCTCTTGGGGCCCCTCTTTGTCGAGCTTGACGACCTTTGGCAGATCCATGATTGGGAGGCGATGCTCAACCAATGGAGGGTGGCCGGTTCTACCGCATGGCAACAGGGTCAGTGGGAGACTGCCTGCGCGGCCTACCGGCGTGTAGCCTTCTGTGCCGTCAAGGCGGAAATGTGTCGGCCCGCCCTCTACGCTATGGTCCGGTCGTCGTTGATTGAACTCGACCGTCCGCTTCTGAAGTATCTCCAAAACATGGTCTCCCGTGCAACGGACATGACATCCGCAGAGCGGGCAACCGCTGAGCGTAATCTCGCACTTCTCGAGGCCGTGGCACAAAATGAAGGCCAAGCGGTCCTGCAGGCGATCAACGCCCTGATCGGGGCCAAGGGGCATGGGACGCCGATCACGCCCGGAGAACGTGCCGCATGGCGTGAACAGCGCACTGCCGTGGTCGACGAGGTCATCGTATGGATGATGGGAAAGGGGGAATTTGACAACGCGGAAGACCCCGTCATTGTCCGCTTCCGGGAGCTCCTCGCCACACGCACCGAGCGGGTGACTCCCAGCATCTCGTTTGCCCTCCCGACACCACCGCCCGCACGTCAGGTCGCCGCGCGGCGGACCGTGGACTGACACGCAGGAGTAATGTCCGGAGCAGGTCGTGCAATTCCCCTTGCACTTTCGATCCGCACTGCTAGCATTTTTGCCCATGCGTCTTCTCCCCGCACTCCTCATGGTGGCGTTCACATTCACAGGCCTTGCGTGTTCGACACAGCGGGTCACGTTGGGGAAGATGGGTGCCGACGCCGACTTTGCCACGTGCAGCAAGCTCTCGAAGCGGAAGAAGTATGACGAGGCCATCGAGTGTCTCGAACTCTACAAATCGCGCTACGCCGGTACGGCCACGGCCACCGAGGCCGATGTAGAAATCGCGGATACCTTCTTCGACCAGAAAGACTTCCTCCTCGCCGCCGAGTCGTACGACAGTTTCCTGCGCGACCATCCGCTCCATGCCAGGGCCGATTATGCCTTTTTCCGGCTGGGGCTCTCGTACTTGCGTTCCACGCCCAAGGCAATCGATCGCGATCAGGAGCATCTCGACGACGCCATTCAGGCTCTCCAGTCGCAATTGCAACTCTTCCCGGAGAGCGCCCACCGCGCGGCTGCGGGCGATGCCCTGGAGGAGGCGCTGAACAAGATCGCTCGTCACCATTTCTACGTGGGGGAGTTCTATTATCGCACCGGGGAGTACCGCGCGGCGGTGCCACGGCTCGCGGAAGTCGTCCAGCATCATTCAGAATTTCCGGAGATCGGCAAGGCCTTCTATCTGCTGACATCGGCGCTCGCCCATCTGGAGGAATTCGACGCGGCCCGCGATCTCTACAGCAAGATGACGGCCACGCTGGACGGCACACCATGGGCCAAGCGGACCGCCCGGTGCTTGCGGCGGGCCACAAAATCAGCAGAGGCCACGGATGAGGAAAAACCATGACGCCAATTCGGGACTGGATCACCTTGGGGAAGCGGTTTTTTCAGGAAAAGGAGTACGACCGTGCCGAGGAATATCTGCGGCGCGTGGTCAAAGAGACCGACAAGTACGCTGATGTCTACAACATGCTCGGCGTGATCTACCACGCACAGGGGCGGTTCGCCGATGCGATCGAGGCGTTGACATGTGCGTTACAGAACAATCCGCACTACACCGAGGCGCTCCTCAACCTGGCCGTGCTCCACAACGATCTCGGCGAATACGCCGAGGCCCGCAAATTGTACGAACGCCTGCGCAAACGCAACGGCGCCGCGAAGGCGCCTGGCAAGCCCCGGGCGGCCCGCGATCCCGATGCCGGCATTGAACCGGTGCTCAAGGGAAAGCTCACCAACATGCACGCGGATATCGCCGACATCTATTTCGGACTCGGCCTCTACGGACAGGCCGTGGCCGAATACCGGCGGGCCCTCGAACTCAACCCCACCTACACCGACATTGTCACGAAGCTGGGCGTGGCCCTGCGCGAAGGGGGCCGGCTCGAGGAATCGGCCAAGATCCTCCGCGAGGCGGTCAAACTCAATGCCCACTACATGCAGGCCAAGGTCCAACTCGGCGTCACCCTCTACACCATGGGGAAAAAGGCCGAAGCCATGAAGACCTGGAAAGAAACCCTGAAGACCGATCCGCACAACACCACCGCAGAAATGTATCTCTCCCTCTGCGAGGCAAAGTAATCGGGTACGTCATACAAGCTACAACCTGCCGAAAATACAACGGTTTTTTGACACACTTGAGCAATGGTGATGACATGAAAAAAACCTGTGATATTGAGTGGTTATGAAGCGTATGACGTACCCAAATGGTTGGGGAGGGTCGCGAGGGCAGTTTCGAGGGCATCGACTTTGGGACCACCGCCCTGGGCGAAATCCGCCCGGCCACCGCCCTTCCCTTCAAGGGCCGCGACCACCGGTTGCAGAAGTGCATGGGCGGAAAAGCGTCTCGTGAGGTCTGCTGTGACCATGACGATGACATGGGCACGGTCCCCGTGAATCGTTCCGAGCGCCACGATGCCGGACGTGACTCGCTGCCGATAGCGATCTCCCACCTCGCGCAGGGCCTTGTGATCGATCCCGTGCACGACACCGGCCACAACGGTGATCCCTTCGACCTGCGTGGCTGACGCCAGCAAATCCTCGTCGCTCGCGGCCTTGACGCGGGCCGCACGGACATCCCGCTCCAGAGTCCGCATCTGTTCCATAAGCCGTTCAACCCGCCCGCGCACCTCCGCGGGCCCCACCTTGAGGAGCCCCGCCAGCACCCCCTGCTCCCGCTCGAGCGTCTGCAGATACTGCACGACCGCGCGCCCGCAGAGCGCCTCCACACGCCGCATCCCGGCAGCGACACTGCTCTCGCCGACGATCTTGAGCGCGCCGATCTCTCCGGTCGCCCGCACGTGCGTCCCCCCGCAGAGCTCCATGGAGTATTGCCCCATGGTGACGACCCGGACGGTGGCACCATATTTCTCGCCAAAAAAGGCCATGGCTCCGGCGGCGATCGCCTCTTCTCGTGGCCGCTCCACGGTCGTCACCGGGAGATTGGCCTGGATCACGCGATTGACATCGGCCTCGATCTCGCGGATCTGCGCCGGCGTCACCACGGCAAAGTGCGAGAAATCAAACCGGAGCCGATCCGGTGCAACGAGCGAACCGGCCTGCCTGACATGATCGCCCAATGCCTCGCGCAGGGCCTTGTGCAGCAGATGGGTGGCCGAATGATGCTTGCGGATCTGGTCACGGCGATCAGCATCGATCGCAAGCGTCGCGCGGGCGCCCACCGTGAGACGTCCATGGGTCACGGTCGCGCGGTGCAGAATCAGTCCGGGGAGCGGCCTCTGGGTCTCCTGCACTGTCGCGTGCACGCCTTCAGCGCGGATCGTCCCGATGTCGCCAACCTGGCCACCCGCCTCGGCATAAAATGGGGTCTGATCGACGAGCACCTCGACCACCTCGCCCGCATCGGCGTGTGTCACGCGCACGCCCTCGCGGACAAGGGCAACGACCGTGGCCGTACCACTCTCGGCGGTGTAGCCGGTAAACACGCCCCGCAGGCCCTCGGCGGCCATCTCCTCGTAGACCGGGAGCGTCTTCTCCACCCCGCCGATCTTCGAGGCGCTGCGCGCGAGGGTCCGTTGCGCCTCCATGCACTTGGCAAACCCGTCATGGTCAACACGCAATTGCTCTTCTGCGGCAATGTCTTCCGTGAGATCCTTGGGAAATCCGTAAGTGTCGTAGAGTTGAAAGACGATGTCGCCGGGAAGGGTCGTCTCACCGCGTGTCCGGAGCGCTGCAAACCGGTCCTGCAAGATCGCCAATCCCTTTTCGAGGGTCTCGAAAAACCGCGTCTCTTCGGCAGCCACCACCTGGGCGATCATCTGTTCGTGACGCGCCAGTTCCGGGTAGGCCATCCCCATCTCATCGACCAGGACCGGGACGAGTTGGTGGAAGAACGGCGCATCCATGCCAAGCCGTTTGCCATGACGAATGGCGCGCCGCATGATCCGGCGCAGGACATACCCGCGCCCCTCGTTGCTCGGCAGCACGCCTTCGGCGATGAGAAAGGCCGTGGCACGGATATGATCGGCCAGGACGCGCATGGAGATATCGCTCTCGGCACCCGCACCGTAGGAGACCCGCGCAATCCGTTCCACCGCGGTCAGCAGCGGGGTGAAGAGGTCTGTGTCGTAGTTGCTCGCCTTTCCCTGCAAGATCGCGGCGAGGCGTTCCAGCCCCATGCCGGTATCGATAGAGGGTTTCGTCAGGGGCGTGAGCGCCCCCTCACGCGTCCGATTGTATTGCATGAAGACGAGATTCCAGACCTCCCAGAAGCGATCCGAAGCGACATCCGCTATGGTGGGCACCCCCCGCTTTGGCGCCCAGTCATAGTGGAGTTCCGAACAGGGGCCACACGGGCCGGTCTCGCCCATGGCCCAGAAGTTGTCGGCCTCATCAAAGCGGAAGATCCGCTCGCGCGGCAGATGGGTCTCCCACAGTGTGGCGGCCTCGTCATCGTCCCGAAAGATCGTGGCTACGAGCCGATCCTTTGGGAGATGAAACTCGCGCGTCAGCAACTCCCATGCAAAGGCAATCGCCTCTTTTTTGAAATACTCCCCAAAGGAAAAATTGCCGAGCATCTCGAACAACGTGTGATGCCGCGGGGTGCGCCCCACTTCTTCCAGGTCGTTGTGTTTCCCCTGCACGCGGAGACATTTTTGCGCACTCGCCGCGCGCCGATATGGTCGCTCTTCTGCGCCGAGAAAGACGTTTTTGAACGGAACCATGCCGGCGTTGGTGAAAAAAAGGGTCGGATCGCCGACCGGAATGAGCGGACCGCTTTGGACCACCGTGTGGCCCTCCCCGGCAAAGTAGTCGAGAAATCGCTGGCGGATGTCGCGTGCGCGCACGATGGAGTGTCCTTCCGCGGATGTGCGTTACGCCTTGGCGCGACGGCCATTCTCGGCCGCCAACTTGGCCTTGGCACTTGACGCCACCACGGCCTGCGCCGCCGCACGATCGGCCTGCGGGTCCGCGGCCGCGGGTTTGCCGACTTCACGCGTCAGCTGCACGGCCGCGTAGACCTGTTTGGCTATCTGGGCACACAATTTGTTCTGCTCCTTCAAAAATTGGATCGCGGCCTCGCGACCCTGTCCGATCTTCTCGCCATTGTAGGAAAACCAGGCCCCGCTCTTTTCGACAATGTTGTGCGTACAGGCGACATCGAGGAGGTCCCCGAAGCGACTGATCCCCTCGCCATACATGATGTCGAATTCGGCCTGCCGAAACGGGGGCGCGACCTTGTTCTTCACGACCTTCACCCGCGTCCGGTTGCCGACGACTTCCTCGCCCCGTTTGATCGCGCCGATCCGGCGGACATCGATGCGGAGGCTGGAATAGAACTTGAGGGCATTGCCGCCGGTGGTCGTCTCGGGATTGCCGAACATGACCCCGATTTTCATCCGGATCTGGTTGATGAAGATGAGGAGCGTACGGGACTTCGCCACTGTTGCGGTCAACTTCCGTAACGCCTGGCTCATGAGGCGCGCCTGTCCGCCCATGGTGGCATCGCCCATCTCCCCTTCCAACTCCGCACGCGGGACCAACGCCGCCACGGAATCGACCACCAGGACGTCCATGGCGCCACTGCGCACCAACGTCTCGGCAATTTCCAGCGCCTGTTCACCCGCATCCGGTTGTGCAATGAGCAAATCTTCCGGTTTCACGCCAATCTTGCGGGCATATTCGATGTCGAGCGCATGCTCGGCATCGATGAAGGCGGCGAGTCCCCCCTGTTTCTGCGCCTCGGCCACGGCCTGCAAGGCCAAGGTCGTCTTTCCTGAAGATTCCGGGCCGAAGATTTCAATAATGCGCCCGCGCGGATACCCGCCGACCCCGAGCGCCAGATCGAGCGAGAGCGATCCGCTCGGAATCACGTCGACGGCCTTGGCAATCTCGTTTTTTCCCAGGCGCATGATGGCGCCCTTGCCGAACTGCTTTTCAATGGTCGACATGGCCAGTTCGATCGCTTTTTCGCGGTCTCTTTCCGGCGCTTCCGGTGTGGTCATAGGTGTGCTCCCTTTCTATCCGAGGTGAAATGTTTTGAGGGGAGTATAAACCGCCCCTCCCTTTGTCAACTCGCTTCTCAAAAGGACGAGGGTATCGACAGTGACTTCGCCAAAAGTCACCGGCCCCAGGCTCTCGACCCGCTTCACCAACGGACTCTTCCCCTTCAGCCCTTTGGCACGTCCGAGCGTGAGATGGAGTCGGAACGCGCGATCGTCTTGTGGCAGTGGGAAATCGGCCAATGCATGGTTCAGTCCCTCATGGAGATCGAGCAACGGTGTCGTCTCGCCGGAAAATCCCGCCCAGATGATGTGCGGATATTTCCAGTTGGGAAAGACCCCGACGCCCTCGCACGTCAGCGCCACCGGCTTTGCCCCGGCGGTCACGCTCGCAATGGCATCGGCAATCGGGCCGAGGAGGAGATCTTCCCTGATCTCCCCGAAAAATCGCATCGTGACATGGAAGGCACCGGTATCCGTCCACCGAACCGCAGTGCCACCATATCCCTGGAGGTCGTGGATCAACGCCCTCAGGGAGCGGACAATCGAGTCGGGAATTTCAAAGGCCAGAAAGGCGCGGACGGTCATGGTAATTCCTGTCGAAGTTGCCCCAGCGCGACGTTGACCATAAAGCGCGTAAAGTGCAAGCGACCATGCGGATGGCCGTGGGGCCCCACGGGCTCACGCCCGTGGGGCCCTGGGAGGAGGCTTCGCCGGAGCACGACACCCCCCGGACTAACGCCCGGGGCCCCACGCCCCAGCCGCACCGCGGCGTTGAAGGGGAGGCTCCAGCGGCTTTGCCGCTGGAGGGGGCGACGTGAGCCCCTCCAATAGTGGTGCGTGACCCGCACCCCGCCGGACTTGGCCACCGCGACATAGGCGGTCCCCACCGGTTTTGCGGGGCTCCCACCCGTGGGCCCGGCGATCCCCGTGATCGCGAGGCCGTAGGTCGTACCGGCACGTTCACGCACCCCCGTGGCCATGGCCGCTGCCACGGGCTCGCTCACCGCCCCATGCTGGTGCAGCAGTTCGTCAGAGACCCCAAGGAGCGTGGTTTTTGCCGTGTGACTATAGGCGACGATGCCGCGGTCAAAAAATCGGGAGGCCCCGGGGATATTGGTCAGGGCATCGGCAATGGCGCCGCCCGTACAGGACTCGGCCACGGCCAGTGTGGCACCGCGCGCGACGAGCGCCTCGGCAACCACCTGTGCGAGCGTGGTGTCGCCCGTGCCATAGACGACGTCCCCCAGTGCCGCGCGCACCGCACGCTCGGCACGCGCCAATCGGACCTCGACTGCTGCAACGTTGTCACCGCGCACGACGAGCTTGACCCACGTCTCGGGAAAAACGACGCGGTACCCGACCTCGACCCCTGCAAGTGCTTCGGCCGCGAGCGTCTCGATCCGCGCCCCGATGGAGGCCTCGGGGAGACCGAAGCAGCGCAAAACCCGCCGCCCCATGGGGACGCCGAGTCCGGCGGCCACCAGCCATGGGTGGATATGTGCCGTAAAAATGTGTTCGACCTCCGCCGGAATGCCGGGGAGAAAAAAGAACGTGGTCCCCTGCTGCTCGAGCCGGATACCGTGCGCCATCCCTTGGGCATTGGCCACCGGTACCGCCCCGCGCGGTAACTGCGCCATCCGTTGATTGATCGGATGGCACTCGCGGCCGCGCCGCGCAAACCACGACTGGATCGTCTCCCACAGTGCGGCGTGAAACTCGAGCGGGAGGCCAAAGGCCTCGGAAACCGCCGCCAGTGTGACATCGTCGCTCGTGGGCCCCAAGCCTCCGGTGACAATGACCACGCGCGCACGTCCCACAGCCTCCAGACACGCCGCGCCAATGGCGGCCTCGGTATCGCCGACGACCAGATGTCGTCCCACGACGATCCCGAGCTCGCGACACGCAGTGGCAAGCCATGCGGCATTGGTGTTGACCACCTCGCCGGTGACAATCTCCGTCCCAGTTGTCAGGCACCAGAGTGTGTCGCGCACGTCATCCCCTTCCGGTGATCCAGAGCAGCAGATGGAGTACGCCCCAGGCATAACCGGCGGCCACAAGGTCGTCGGCCACAATGCCGAGCCCGCCCGGGAGCCGCTCTGCCAGATCGACCGGCCACGGTTTCCAGATATCGAACAACCGGAACGCCAGAAAGCCGACGAGGACCGTCTTCCAGGTCCACGGGACACCGGCCATGACGATCAACATGGCGACGACTTCATCGATGACCACCTGCGGAGGGTCGTCGGACCCAAAGTGGACCGCGGCATGCGCTGCGGAAAACGTCGCCACCCCAATGGCCGCCGCCGTGGTCAAGGCATAGAGTCCGGCTGAAAGCGGCGCACAGCACCAGGCCCAGAGGAGACCCACCACTGTGCCCCACGTGCCGGGGGCAATCGGTGCGTACCCGCTCCCGAATCCGGTGGCAATCCAACGGAAGAACCGATCAGACATGGCGAGCATCCCCTCAATGCACCGTCGGTGTGGTACGGTGCGGCCCGGAAAAAGACAAGTGCAATTCCTGTTCCAGTATGATGGCACACGTGGACGAGGAAGTCCCCGGAGGCGGAGCCGCAGGGTACGTGAGCCCCTCCAATAGTGGGCATCGCGAATCCCCGTCCAATACTTCTATACGTTTCTTTCAGAGGTGCCATGCATGACCCCAAATCGACCACTCATGATCGAAGATGAGCCGGTCAATCCGGAAATGGTCGGCCCACGAGTCGATCCAGCGACCCACTGCGACCATAAAAAGTCAATGATATTGGTCACTTGAGAGGCGGTCTTCCCTCCAATTTTTCTTCGCAAAAAAGGACGCAACTTTTTTGCGGAAGTGGCGATAGTGGGAGTGTATGGGACGCCTCGAAAGAACGTAAGCGTTCCACGAAAAAAGATGGCTCGACATGCGAAACACCCATGTGCGAGACCTTTAAAGATAAGGATAACAGCTATGGTACCAGCCGCTCCACCTCTGACTCCGGTTCAACGGACCGTTCAGCAAAATATCCGACGGGCCACAACACTGCGAGCGGCAGTCCCCGTTCGGCAGCCAGATCCCTTTGGCTCGGCATTCATCACGGCACTCGGTGTCAATCGTCCCGAGAATCCTGTCAATCGGCAGGATGTTGCGGTGCGCCTCTTTGACCGGGTTGAGGCCTTTCTTCCGGACTCGCGAACGTATGAACAAAGAATCACCAGTATGGACCGATTCACCACACTCTTCGAAGGTCTGCTGGGCAATCAACGAAACTTTCCTCCGGCTGCGGTCACGATCTTCCACGGGGCCATGGCTTCAATCGATGCGATCCAAGGGAGAGCCGAGGAGGCCATCGGTGAGGACTACCCGGAGGTCCGTCGCACGGTCACGGCACGGGCCGTTGATGCGTGGGTCTCGGCGGTCGCAGCAAGCCAACTCCTCGCCACCAGCGACGAGATCGTAGCGATCGTTGACCGCGCAACGGAAGCACCGCGTAACACGGCACTCGCACAACTCATGGAAGAGGCGCTGAACGCCTCTACAATCTTCGCGCAACTCGAAACCGGAGATCGACAACTCCTCGCGCATGGGCTCTTGATGCGGTATGAAGCGAGAGGAAGGCTCGATCAAACCACCAAAACCGACATTGAGAATGACATCCAAGCGTGTGAGTCAGTCTGGAGTGGCACATCCGTCGTCGGGACGATGCGCGTCATTATGGCACTCTTGCCAGAGACGGCTCATGATGCTCTGTTTGAGCAGGTGGAGGCGAATTCAACCACTGGACATGCCACACAGTTGGGGCACATCGTGAGTACCCGTATTCGTACCGGGAAACTCCCGTTGACCGACGTCGCCGATGTCATGGCAGAGATGCTCACGGCCATGCTCGATCCGCGCGAGAATCCCGACGCCCTTCTTGCCATTGTCACCGAGGGAGCGGGGGGCACTCAACAGCTCAGCTTTTCACAGGTTGCTGCGGAGAATCTCAAAGAGATCAAGGCCGATGTCGCGGAGTGGCTCGCTGAACAATCGTGGAAGGGTGAGACAGATAACATCGCACGACCCGAGACTACTGCAGAGGTCATGCGCCAGCTTCTGCAACGGGCCCAGGAAGGGATTGACGCCTCGGTTCTGGCGGCCAAACAGGTCGATGCGCTTGCCGCGTTGTCGGCACGGATTCGGGCAATTTCTGGAGATCAGACGCAATTCAACGCGTTGGATGATAAGAACCGGCAAAAACTCGCAGACGCAGAGATGCGACTCAATGCGGCCCTGGCACAATTCGATCCTGCGGCAACCGTCGTGGACGGTGTCGAACCGCTCGATGCCAACGAACTCCGGGGCATTATCAATGATGTGAAGCTCCTGCTCGCCATGATCGCACGGAGACTCGACACGGCACGTCGCGTGGGCCCGGCCACAGCCACCGCAGGTTCAGACACGTCTGGCGAGAACGGCAGCGGAGGGCACGCGCAGAGCGATGAGGAGCAGCAGGGGGGGAGTCCGGGAGATACGGTTGTGACTCCAGAGGTCACATTATAGGGGATATGCCTATGGCAGGACCAGGAAGACCGGTATTTGGACAGAGATCGATCCAGCAGCGTGCGCAGCAACAGCTGCGGCAGCCGCCATCGGCCCCCGCAGGGGGGAGACCCGCGACATCGCAACAGACACTGGCCGCTACACCGCCCCGGCCAGCAGCCCTGGCAACACCGGCCGCGGTGGAGACCGCCGCGGCGCCCGCACGGGCGGCAGGTCCAGCGGTCATTGCCTCAGCTGATAGCGCACCACTTAGCGTTGTGGCGCGCCCGGCGGTTGCAGCGGTGGCTACAGCGGAGGCGGCGGTGGCATCCAGGGGAGCGACGCCCGAAGCCGTTGTGCAGGGGAGAGTTGCCACGGTGGAGGCCACATCGGTTGCCGCCCCGGCAGAGGTCGCGCTGTCGGATCTACCTCTCCCCGATATTCTCACAGAACTCACGAGGCTTTTTGCCTCGCCTGTGGAAATCGATCCAGATCCTGAAGATGCGGTGGTAGTAGCCGAGTTTGCTGAGGAGGAGCCGAGTGTTCCGATCTCTTCGACTGACGACCACCTCGACCTTTCCCAACACCCCCAGGGTGAAGAAGGGGGCGCGGCTTCATCCGCCACACCGCTTGCAGTGCAGGTCACTGTCGGCGAGGTTGACATCCCGAGTCGAGCTCCCCCAGCAGATACGGTTGTGCCGAAACCGATCCTTGCGGATAAATTCGCACCGATTCTCGTGTTTACAGGAACAACGTCGGAACCCGATCTCCAACCAAATGCCAATGCTGTTGTCGTAACAAACTTCGATAACCAGTTTGTACGTTTCAAAAACATTGACACTGCAAACGCCCTTCAAACCGCACTCCGCGCAGTGCAATGGGAGGATGGGACAACGGTTCTCGTTGGGAGTTCGGCCTTACTGGCCACGATGCATATTGATAGCCCGCTCGTCGTAGCAAGACATGCCTACCTCGTTCAACATCGTGGGAATATATATATCGTTCCTATCGACTCTGCAGGCGTCTCTGTCAATGGGTCGGCAGTCAGATCACCGACGCTTTTACACCCGGACAACATCGTGGAACTCTCCCGTGAAACGTCTTCTGAAATAGCTCAAGAGGGTCGCTTCATCTTCACCTGGCTCGACCCGCGGCAGGCCGCTACGGCGGGCGGCAATGAGGGAAGTGCTGGCCAACCGCAGAGAGAAGCCGCACAAGCGATCGCTGGCCCGTCGGATGAGATCCTGGCCAACCCCCTACTCGGAGCAGAATTGGCAGGGCCCGATACAGGTACATTTTCACCAACAGCCGTCCTCCTCCAGCGGATCGACGATAACCACTGGGGTGCGATATCTGTCTCACACTTTGGCAAGATCCCCAATTGCCTGCAACACTTCGCACTGCCACCCGGGGCCGTGGCCCTGGTCGGCTCGAGCGATGACGCCACGATCCTGCACAGGGGACTGGCATCACGCCACTTTGTCTTGCGAGTCGATCGCGATGGCGTGGCGCTCTATCCCATGGACGGAAATCCGGTCTATGTGAATAACACCGAGGTCGGTCAGCGTGTGGTGCTACAGGATGGCGATATGGTCAAGGCAGGTGACCAGAGCATGACGTGGGAAACGCCGAACACGGTCGAGCGACCGTCCGCGGTGCCTGACGCCTCCGCTCCAGCGGCCGTTGACGAACCGGCACCCGCCGCACCGGTCGCAGCAGCACCCGCTCCCGCCGTCGCACCCGTGGCCACTGCCGCATCCGTGACCGCCGCGGCCAAACCAACACCCCCGATGACACCGTATGCGGTGATGAACAATATCGTCTGGGTCAAACCGGTCACCCGCTACATGGACGCAGCCATCATTGCCAACGGCGCCGAGGGGACGATCCGCCTCCCCGGCCGACTCGGCTTTACCTTCCGGGCCACTCCGCAACATCCACGCAACAACGGGGGGATCGCGGCCGTCGTATTGCGTGACAGTGACGCATCAACACCACCCATGATCGTGACCATGACCGCGGCATATCTGTCCGACGCGACGGAAGCACAACAGGCCTATGCGGCAGAGGTCCTGCAAGGCCTGGTCGACCAGTTGAAAGCGCGCCATGGCGACGAGCCAACATCGCGGAAGCAACTGGCCTTGGATAATGTCCACTCCACATTGAAGGACTTGCTCAGCGAATGGTCGGAGAAGCTCTCCGACAGTGACTTGAACCTCCAGATCACGGTCGAGCAGGGAGAAGGCACCGCAGCCTTCTCCGTCGGCAGGTCGCAGATTCGAACGCACGCTTTTGGCAACATTTCCACGCGTCGATCGCTCCGCCACCTCGTCCGTCCGGAACGTGTTGCAGAAGCGACGCTTCCCACGAACCTGGGAGAAGCGGCCATGATTGTCAGTGCCGGAGTCTTTCTCAACACCACGTCTGAAGCAATTTTGCAGGCATTGCCGATCGGTCGTGGCGCCTCCACGAGAGCAGCAGCGATTGCCGAGTGGGTGCTGGGAGTCGTTGCACCGATCGCCAAGGCGATGGGGAGCACGAAACTTCCGCAACGGCGGCCTGTCACCCATGCCAACATCGCCGGCTGGGCGTATCGGGCCGATCCAACCATGACGGCAGCGCGGTTTGCGGAGCAGATGGACCGCATCTATCGCGACCCATCGGGGCAAAAAAAGCCGGAGGTCGCAGAGGTCGCTCCGAAAAAAATCCGGTTCTTCCCTGTAGACGGAACGAAAAAGAATCCTCCCGTGCAGAAATAGTGCCGGAGATCCCCTACTTCACCAACCGGTACCCACGCTGGAAGAGCCACCAGCAGAGGCTGAACATGCCGATGGCCGTCGCCACCACCACCGCACCGGAGTGCCAGAGCGGGAGATCGGCCGTCCCGAGCACGGTCCCGCGAATGCCGTCGATGCAATAGAAGATCGGGTTGCCATACGAGATCGTTTGCCACGGCTCGGGGAGCATCCCGACCGAATAAAAGACCCCGCCCAGGTAGATCCCCGGGGTCAGGACAAAGTTCGTCATGGTCGCGAGACTGTCCCAACTCTCGGCCCGCAGACCGCTCACAATGCCGAGAGAGGCAAAGATCACGGCCATGAGGACCATCCACGCGAACGTGAGGAGCGGGGACTGCACGGGGAGATCGACGACCACCACGGCGATCAGGATCGTCAGCACGCCGACGAGGACCGCCCGCAACACGCCCCCGCTGATCAGTGCAACCACGAACTGCAAGGGGGAAATCGGGACCGTCAGCCAATTCTCGATGCTCCGGTCGAAGCGGGCCGCGTAGAGTGACGTCGACGTGTTGGCATAGGCATTGGTGATGACCCCGAGCGCGGCCAGGCCCGGGAGAATGTACTGGATGTACGACCAGCCGGAGATCTCGCGAATATGGCCGCCGAGCGAGACACCGAAGACCAGAATAAAGAGGAGCGTCGTGACGAGCGACGGCACCACGGTCTGCTTGAGCAACCGCGCGAAGCGATAGATCTCGCGCCGGAGCAGGGTTGCCAGGATGCGTCTACGGATGCGCCGCGGCATCGATCCCCCTTCCGGTCACCTGGACAAAGACCTCTTCCAGATCGCCCCCCTCGATCTGCAGGTCGCAGATTCGCTGCGCCGGCTCACACATCAGCTGCCGCATGAGGGCCTCGGTGAGTTCGCCCAGCCGATGGTCGCCCGCGGGCGGGCGGGCCAGAAGCCGGTAGCCATTCTGGGTGACCTCCCAGGTCCCGGGGATGTCACGCAACGCCTCGGGCGCGACCGGGTGCGCGAGATCGATCACCACGCGCCGGGAACAATAGCGGTGGATGAGCGTCCGCGGGGCATCGAGTTCGACGATCTGGCCGCGGTCGATGATCCCCACCCGGTCGCAGAGGGCCTCGGCCTCGTCGATGTAGTGCGTGGTGAGGAGAATCGTCACGCCCTGGGCCCGGAGTTGGCGCAGGAGATCCCAGAGCTCGCGGCGCTGGGCGACGTCGACCCCCGCGGTCGGTTCGTCGAGGATCAGGACCCGCGGCTCGCCCATGAGGGCCCGGACGATCATGAGGCGGCGCTTCATCCCGCCCGAGAGGCGGAAATATTGTACGTCCCGCCTCTCCCAGAGTCCGAATTGCCGCAGCAGGGCCTCGGCACGCGCGCGGCTCGCCCGGATCGGCAATCCAAAGTATCCCCCCTGGAATTCGAGAATGCGATCGATCGGAAAGAAATATTCGACATTCACCTCTTGCGGCACAAAGCCGATGCACGGCTTGGTCCGCAAGGGGTTTTGCGACACGTCGACCCCATCGATCTCGACCCGACCGTCGGTGGGCCGTGCAAGACCGACGAGGCAACTGATGAGCGTCGTTTTCCCGGCGCCATTGGGCCCGAGCAGCCCGAAAAATTCTCCCTCGGGAATTTCCAGGGAGACGTCGTTTACAGCGGTCAACCCGTTGAATTTCTTGATTAAACCGTAAATACCAATCGCCTGCCCCATATCGGGGGCCTGTAGCATAGTTCTGGAGACTGCGCACCCCGGATTTTGCGGTTTTTGGGGCGAGTAACCCCCATTGGCCCGGCAATCGGGCCGCAGAAAAGTTCCTCCGTCTGACGGAGAATTTCATATTTTTCAATGACTTATGTTGATCTCCGTCTACAGATAACGCCGCATAATTGTTGGCATTTATGTTGCTGTTATAAGGGATAGGTTGCCAGTCGTCGGTTGGAGGCATTGGAGGAAAGAGTCAGGGGGCTTGAGATGGGAGCACCAAAGCGGAAACGGGAACTCGATAACGGTGGACGGCTGATGATCAGTACCGAAACCACCTTCTCACAGAGAAAGAAAGACCCGATCCTGGAGCTTCAGCTCTCCATGGCCGCGAGTTCCATCAATCATGAATATGCCCGCATCGAATACGACGAAACCCCCGACCGTGAACGGCGCGAACAATTGCTCGATTACATGGAAGAGTGCCGCTCAAAATATGTCGACGCGCGTGAACAGCTCCAGATGATGAGCCCCAGTACGGTCGACCGCTTTGAAGCCGAATTGATCCAGCAGAAAAAGATGACCCTGAACGATCAGCCGATGTGCTAATTCCCGAACGCCTTACCCGATATCACGAAGGATGGCTTTGACCACGGCCCGGGGATCCGGGGCCTCGGTGATGGGGCGTCCGACCACGAGATAGTCGGCACCGGCTTCGATCGCCTGCCGGGGGTGTCCAATGCGGCGCTGGTCATCGGGTCGTTCGCCCGCCATGCGGATGCCGGGGGTTACGATCAGAAAATGTTCGCCACAGGTCTGCCGGATCATCTGGATTTCGAGGGGGGAGGCATTCACCCCATCCATCCCCATGTCGCGCGCGAGCTGCGCCAACCGGACGACCTGTTCGCGGACCTCGAACTGGACCCCGATGTCGCCGAGCGATTCCATGCTCGTCAGCACGGTCGCGGCAATGAGTTTCGGCGGCGTCGTGCCGGCGGCCTGGGCCACGGCATTGCGGGCCTCTTCCATCATGCGGGCCCCGCCGGAGGCGTGGATGTTCAGCAGGGCCACACCGAGCCGCGTGGCACATGCCACAGCCTTGGCCACGGTACTCGGAATGTCGTGATACTTGAGATCGAGAAAGACCTGGCATTCTGCCTCGCGGATCATCTCGATGACGCCCGGACCGCAGGCGGTAAAGAGTTCAATCCCCACCTCAAAATTGACCACATCTCCCCGGAGGAGTTCGACCATTTCCTGGGCACGGACGAGCGAGTCGCCGTCGAGCGCGACCACGAGTTTCTGACGGGCGCCGGTCTTACGTGACATCGGGTCCCCCGCGACGAAAGTGCGCCAGTGTTTCGTGTATCGTTGTGGTCACGTCCTGCAACGACATCATCCGTGCATCTCCTGTGCAACGCTCTTTCAGCTCCAGGCTCCCCGTTTCGACACCCTTCCCGCCAATCACCACCTGATACGGAATGCCAATGAGCTCTGCATCGGCAAATTTGACACCGGCCCGTTCCTGCCGATCATCGTACAATACTTCGACCCCCGCGGTCGTCAAGGTTTCATATGCGCGATCCGCATAGGCCCGGTGCTCGGGATTTTTTCCGTTCAGCAGGAGGAGTGCCACATGATACGGCGCGATCGGGAGTGGCCAGAGCATCCCGCGGTCGTCGTGGTGTTGTTCAATGGCCGCTGCTGCCGTCCGGCCGATGCCGAGGCCATAGCAGCCCATGGTCATGGTGACGGCCTTCCCGTCCTGGTCGAGAAATTGGGCCGCAAAGGGTTTGGCATATTTCGTGCCGAGCTTGAAGAGGTGTCCCACCTCAATGCCGCGCATGATGGCGAGCCGCCCGTCGCTGCACCGGGGGCAGGGATCACCGGCCACCACCGATTGGAGATCGGCATACTGGTCGGGGACGAAATCGCGACCGGGCACCACATGGCAGACGTGATAGTCGGTCTCGTTGGCACCCGTTGCCGCGTCCCGCATCTGTGCGATGGCATGATCGGCAACCACCGTAACCGCGCCAATCCCCTCCACAACGCGCGGCAGACCGATGGGGCCGGCAAAACCGACCGCCGCACCGGTGAGTTGTCTGATCGCCGCCTCATCGGCCAAGGTCACAAAATCGGCGCCGATCGCGGTTTGCAACTTATGCTCATTGAGGAGCGTATCGCCGGGGATGAGCGCCACGACGAGTCCGCCATCGCGCAGATAGATGAGGGTTTTGATCATCTCTGCGGCCGTCAGCCCGAGCAGACCGACGACATCATCCACCCCGCCCAATCCCGGAGTATGGACTTTCCTGACGGCAGGGATCGACGCAGCATCGCGTGCGGCCGTGACAGTCTCCTTCCGCCGCTTTTCCGCCATTTCGACATTGGCCGCATAGCCGCACGCACAGGAGGCGACTTCGGATTCGCCGGTCTCGGCCAGGACCATCACTTCGTGGGATGAACGCCCGCCGATGCTCCCGGTCGCGGCCTCGACCACGCACGATGAGAGGCCGCAGCGCGCAAAAATGCGCTGATAAGCGGCGCACATGACCTCGTATTCGCGGTCCAGATCGGCATCGGTCGCATGAAAAGAGTAGGCATCTTTCATGAGAAATTCGCGGCCACGCATCAGGCCAAAGCGCGGACGGATTTCGTCACGGAATTTCGTCTGAATCTGGTAGAGATTGTGCGGCAGCTCCTTGTACGAGTGGACCACGCTCGCCACGAGCGGGGTGATAATCTCTTCGTGTGTCGGACCGAAACAGTAGGCGCGATCATGCCGATCCTTCAGGCGAAGCAACTCCTTCCCGTAGGCCTGCCATCGGCCGCTCTGCTCCCAGAGCTCTGCGGGAATCACGCACGGCATCTGCACTTCCTGGCATCCGACGCGATCGAGTTCCTCGCGCACAATCTGGGAAATCTTTTGCAGCACCCGCCAGCCGAGCGGCAGATAATTGTAGATACCGCGCGCCACCTGGCGGATATAGCCGGCCCGCAGCATGAGCTGATGCGAGACGACTTCTCCCTCGGAGGGCATTTCACGGAGCGTGGGGATCAAGGCACGGGAATACCGCATGGACGCCTTGTAGCGGAGGGGGCAAAAAAGTCAATCACATGGCGAAGATGGAGATCTCTGTTCTTTCTCCCAACACGCCCTAGTCGAACATCCGGGCAAGCCGCACATGATCGCGGCGATCTGGACCGTAGGAGAGGATGCCGACCGGTACGCCGATCAGGATTTCGAGTCGTGAGAGAAAGTGGCGCAACGCTGCCGGCAGATCTGCCGCTGACGTTACGCCCCGGCACGAGTTCTTCCACCCGGGGAGTGATTCGTACAGGGGCTCAACAGCCGCGAGATCTTCGAGCGCCATGGGCCACGTCGTCAATGGTTGACCGCGCAGTCGATATCCCACACCGATCCGGACCGTCTCGCACGATTCCAGGACATCGACCTTGGTCAGGGCCAGGTGGGTGAATCCGTTGATCTGCGCGGCCCGGCGCAACGCCACGGCATCGAGCCATCCGCAGCGTCGGGGCCGCCCGGTCGTTGAGCCGAATTCATGGCCGCGCTCCTGCAGGCGCGCGCCCATATCGTCCGTCAGTTCCGTGGGAAACGGTCCCGCGCCCACGCGCGTGCAGTAGGCCTTGGCCACACCAATGACGTGCGTCAGTGCCGTCGGGCCGAGGCCACTGCCGCTCGCGGCACCGGCCGCCACGGTGGTGGATGACGTCACATACGGGTAGGTCCCATGGTCGACATCGAGCGCGGTCCCCTGTGCGCCTTCGAGGAGGATCCGTTTCCCGGCCCGCACCCCCTCATGCAACAACGCCACCGTGTCGGTGACAAAGGGCTGCAGCGCATTCCCGTACGCCACATACTGTTCGATCGTCTTCTCGATCGCCGCGGGCTTCCCGCCCAGCATGATTTCAATGTAGCGATTCAGTTCTGGGAGGATCTCGTGCAATCGCCGCTGAAGCCGATCGGGATTGACGAGGTCGCCGCAGACCAGTCCACGCCGGCCGATCTTTGCCTCATAGGCCGGGCCAATGCCGCGTTTCGTCGTCCCGATCCCGCTGTCACCGGCCGCGACCTCCCGCAACAGATCGATCTGTTGATGTTGCGGCAACACCACATGTGCCGAGATGCTCACAAAAAGACGACCGGCCAGGTCCAGGCCCAATGTCCGGCACGCCGCAATCTCGCGGAGCGCAACCTCCGGATCGAGGACCACGCCATTGCCGATCACACACGTGCCGTGCGGATGGAGCACCCCGGACGGCAGCAGATGAAAGACTGTCCGCTGGCCGTCGACGACCAGCGTGTGACCCGCGTTGGCCCCGCCCTGAAACCGGACGACGACATCGACTTCAGGCGTGAGGAGATCGACGATCTTCCCTTTCCCCTCATCACCCCATTGTGCGCCGATCACGACGACTGCGGTCATCTCTCCGTCCTTCATCCTTCAACGGGCCATCAGCTGTTCGAGCAGGGCCTTCTGCAGATGGAGCCGATTTTCCGCCTGATCAAAGATGCGCGATTGCGGACCATCCATGACCTCGGAGGTGATCTCTTCTTCGCGATGCGCGGGGAGACAATGCAAGACAATGGCCTCGCGGTGGGCGAGCTGCATCAGCGCGCGATTGACCTGGAACGGCGCGAAATACTCCTTCTTCTGTGCGGTCCGTTCCCCTTCCTGCCCCATGCTCACCCACGTATCGGTATTGACGACGATCGCATCGCGGACTGCGGCCTGTGGATCATGGCCGATCGAGATATGGCGATGCGATCCGGCGGTGATCCGTTGCAGGAGTTCTGCATCCGGCTCATAGCCCTGCGGCGTGGCAATCGCGAGCGGAAAGCCGAGCACCAGGGCGGCCTCGATCCAGCTGTTGGCCATATTGTTGCCATCGCCGACATAGGCAATCTTGCCGTCGCGCAACAGTCGTTCCACACCGAAGTTTTCCACCACGGTAAAAAGATCGGTGAGGACCTGACACGGATGGGAACGGTCGGTCAACCCGTTGATGATCGGAATCGTGGTCGCCTGCGCCATATCGACGACCGATTGCTGGTGAAAGGTCCGGATCAGGATGCCGTCGACATAGCGTGACATGACCCGCGCGGTATCACTGTACGTTTCTCCGCGCTCCAATTGGGACGTACTCGACGCCAGGTGAATGGCATGACCTCCGAGCTGGAACATCCCGACTTCAAAGGAGAGGCGCGTGCGCGTCGATGGTTTCTCAAAGATCATGGCCAGTGTCTTTCCGGCCAGGGTGAGGTGCGGTTTCCCCGCACGCGTTTCCCGCTTGAGAACCGTCGCCCGTTCAAACAGGGCAAGGATCTCCTTGCGCGAACAGTCTTCGATGGTCAGTACATGGCGTCCCATAGTCCCTCCCTCAGAGGATGTAGCGACTCAGATCCCGGTCCTTGACAATATCGGCCAGGCGGGATTCCACATAATGGCGATCAATCACCACATGGTGTCCCGGTTTTTCCGGCGCCTCAAAGGCGATCTCCTCGAGCACGCGCTCGAGCACGGTGTGCAACCGGCGTGCCCCGATATTTTCCGTCTGCTCGTTGAGCGCCACGGCCATGTCGCAGATGGCATCGATCCCGTCGGTGGCAAAGGCAAGCCCGACCCGCTCGGTCTCCATCAGCGCGGTGTATTGCCGCGACAGCGAATTCTGCGGCTCGGTCAGAATCCTGAAAAAATGTTCCCGCGTGAGGGGATGGAGTTCCACGCGGATCGGAAAGCGTCCCTGCAGCTCCGGAATCAGGTCCGAGGGCTTCGACATGTGAAACGCCCCCGCGGCAATGAAGAGGATATGGTCGGTCCGGACCATCCCGTGTTTGGTCATGACCGACGATCCCTCGACAATGGGAAGGATGTCCCGCTGCACCCCTTCGCGCGAGACATCGGGTCCGTGCTGACGATCCCCCCCGGCGATTTTGTCGATCTCGTCGAGGAAGACGATGCCGGATTGCTCGGTCCGTTCCACCGCGAGTTTCTTGACCGCGTCCATGTCGATCATCTTCCCCGCCTCTTCCTGCGTGAGAACGTCGAGGGCCTCGGGGACCTTCACTTTTTTCGGTTTGCGATGTTGCGGCATGAATTGCGACATCATCTCCTTGATATTCTGTCCCATCTCTTCCAACCCGCCCGGCGTCATGATTTCAATGGCCGGGATCACGGGGCCTTGCGGTGGCGTTTCCAGTTCCACCTCTTCCTGATCGAGTTTGCCGTGCCGCAGGAGTTGCCGCAGTCGCGCGCGAACCGCCTTTGGTGTCTGCTCGCCCGTGAGCCCACTCTCCACCACCATGGCCTCGGCCCGATCGATGGAGATCAGATCGAGGACCCGGTCTTCCGCGGCCTCGGCAGCCCGCACGGTGATCTTGCGCGTCTCCTCCTCGCGGAGCATCTTGACGGCAATGTCGGTCAACTCGCGGATGATCGATTCCACATCCTTGCCGACGTAGCCGACTTCGGTGAATTTCGAGGCCTCCACCTTGATGAACGGGGCATTGGCGAGCCGCGCCAGCCGGCGGGCAATTTCCGTTTTGCCGACGCCGGTCGGTCCGATCATGATGATGTTCTTCGGCGTGATTTCGTCCCGGAGATCGCCGGCCACGTGCTGTCGCCGCCACCGGTTGCGCATGGCCACGGCCACAGCCCGTTTCGCCTTCTCCTGGCCGATGATGTATCGATCGAGTTCGGAGACGATCTCCCGCGGCGTGAATTGCGTACTCACACGACCTCCACCGTCAATTCGGTATTGGTAAAGACGCAGATCTCGGCGGCCACCATCATCGATTCACGGCAGATCGTCTCGGCATCGAGTGCGGTATGGCGCATCAACCCGCGCGCCGCGGCCAATGCATAGTTGCCGCCCGAGCCGATGGCGGCAATCCCGTCATCCGGGGCGACCACATCGCCGGTGCCGGAGACGATGAGCGCCTCGGTCTTGTCCGCCACGATCAGGAGGGCCTCCAACCGGCGCAACGCGCGGTCGAGCCGCCAATCCTTGGCCAGCTCCACCGCCGCGCGCATCAGGTTGCCGCTGTAGGCATCGAGCTTCTTCTCAAAGCGTTCGAACAGGGTAAAGGCATCGGCACTCGATCCGGCAAAACCGGCGATGATGGTGTCATTGAACAATCGCCGCACCTTGCGCGCCGACCGTTTCACGACCGTGTTGCCGATACTCACCTGTCCGTCCCCGGCCATGGCCGTCGTGTCATTGCGACGCACAGAGAGAATCGTTGTGGAACGAATGTCCATACGCAGTGGCCCCACGAGCTGTCTCCTAATGCACTACGCCTTCGGATGGGTCTTATCGTAAACTTCCATCAATTGGTCAACACTGACGTGAGTATATTTCTGCGTGGTCGAGAGGCTTGCGTGCCCGAGGAGTTCCTGGATGCCGCGCAGATCCGCACCCTGATTGAGCAGGTGCGTCGCAAAAGTGTGGCGCAAGACGTGCGGGGTCACCCGTTTGTTGAGGGCGGTTGCCGAGAGATACTTGCGAATCATCCGTTCCACGCTCCGTGCGGTCAACCGGCCACCCCGGCGATTCACAAAGAGCGCGGTCTCATCGCCCTTGGCCAATTCATTGCGCCGGGCGATATAGTCCTGCAGGGCTCCGATCGCCTTCGGCGTGACCGGCACAATCCGCTCCTTCTGCCCCTTCCCCAACACACGGACTTTCTGCTCGGTCAGGTCGAGATCGTGCAGATTGAGTCCCACGAGCTCGCTCACGCGGAGCCCGGACGAATAGATCAGTTCCATGACGGCCTTGTCGCGCAGACTTAAGAGATCGGTCCCATGGGGCATGTCGAGGAGCTGAAAGGCCTCGTCCACGCTCAAGAATCGCGGGACCCGTTTCGGAATCTTCGGAGTGGCCACCTCTTTTGCCGGGTTGGTGGTCATCCCCCCCTGCCGGATCCAGAATTGAAAAAAACTCCGCAACGAGGCCAGTTTGCGGGCCACAGACGCCGGATGATGCCTGTCGAGCAACGTCCCGATATAGGCCCGGACCATCTCGGCATCGATGAGCTTCAGTATGCGCGTCCCCTGCCGCGGGACTGCCGGTTCTTTGTCGAAGAAGTATTGAAAAAAATGGCGCAGGTCCGCGAGATAATTTTTATGGGTGTGGGGTGACGCACCGCGTTCTTTCAGGAGGTATTGCGAGTACATTTCCAGCAAATCGATCATGGGTCTCCTCTCCTTCCCGTCCTAAAAGAGGCGTTTTTGCTTCTGTGGTCTTTACCCCCATCCCCACGGAGAATGCAACACAATTATCCGGCGAAACCCTCCTCCTTCAACCAATGGATCATCTCCTGCCGCGCCCGGTCTCGATAGGCCGCCTTTCTGGTCTGGTAGGGGACGTGCGCAGGAAGCGGTGGCGTCAATCCCCAGTTGGCATTCATTGGCTCAAATTTCAAATGATTTCCATTAGTTACATGTTCTGTCAGCGCCCCAAGCGCGGTCGCCAGTGGTGGGGCACTCCGCAACCGGCCGACCTGCAAGAGTCCCACATAGAGCCCGATGGCCGCCGACTCGACATACCCCTCCACGCCCGTGATCTGGCCCGCGAATTGGACGGGCCATGGCGCACTGCGTAATGCGAAGGTTGGGTCGAGCAACTTTGGGGCATTGAGATAGGTATTGCGATGCATGGCCCCCATCCGGAGGAATTCCGCCGTTGCCAGACCGGTGATAGTCCGAAGAATCCGCTGTTGCTCTGGCCAGGTCATCCGCGTCTGAAAGCCGACCATATTGACGATTGTCTCCGCGCGATTGTCAAAACGGAGCTGGACCACGGCATAGGGTTCACGGCCGGTCCGCGGATCTTTCAGTCCAAACGGCTTCATCGGGCCATGGCGCAAGGTCTCGATCCCCCGCTCGGCCATAACCTCGATCGGGAGACAGCCCTCAAAATATTTCGGGTCCTCAAAATGGCGCGGGGGGACCTTCTCGGCCTGGGCAACGGCCATGACAAACTTTTGATACTCGGCACGGGACATCGGCGCGTTGAGATAATCTTCGCCCACGCCATACCGACTCGCGCGAAACATCTGCGCGGGATCGAGTGAGGCCGTGGCAAGGAGCGGGGCCATGCTGTCGTAGAAATAGAGGTCCTCGGCGTGCGTGAGCGATCGGATGTCCGCGGCCAGCGCCTCTGCGGTGAGCGGGCCCGAGGCCACAACGAGCGGGCGCTGATACTGTTCCGCCAGTGCGCGGAGCGACGTCACCTCCTCGCGCTGCAGCGTGATCAAGGGATGCGATTGCAGACGTGCCGTTATCCCTTCAGCAAAGCGCTCGCGGTCGATCGCGAGTCCCTTCCCCGCCGGAATTTTCGTCTCCTCGGCCACCTGCATGATGAGGGAACCGAGACGCCGCATCTCCTCTTTCAACATCCCCACGGCATTGTCCGGCGCATTGGAACGGAAAGAATTACTGCAGACTAATTCTCCACACATATCAGTACGATGCGCAGGGGTATGACGTACCGGGCGCATTTCGTACAGGCGCACGCGGCGGCCTGCCTGCGCGGCCGCCCAGGCCACCTCCGATCCGGCCAGGCCCGCACCGATCACGATGAGGTCGTACTGTCCGTCGTTACTCATGCACACGGTTGCATGCCGCAGTGATCACTCGATGGCAAGGGGGATAAGCGAACAGCCGCGAGCAACACCGGTCCCTTGCATCTCGAAACTGAGTGGCCCGTTGCCGGGGAAAATGGAGGTCGACGGAACTGGTCCACTCCCCCCGCCCGGTCCGCCCCCCCCGCCCGGTCCGGAGTCACAGACATTGCCGATGCCATCGGTGTCGGTATCGAGCTGATCCGGGTTCGGAATGAGCGGGCAGTTGTCGAAGGAATCGATGATGCCATCGTTGTCATCGTCGGGATCGCATTCATTGCCGATGCCGTCGCCATCGGTATCGAGTTGATCGGGATTCGCCGTGCCCGGACAGTTGTCGCCGCCGTCGGAGATCCCATCGCCGTCCTGGTCTCCAAACCCCAAGTCTTCACAGAGGTCGCCGATCCCGTTGCCATTGACGTCCTTCTGGTCGGGGTTGTAGCGGATCGGGCAATTGTCGCTCGCATTGCATTGGGTAGCCGATCCGGACCCAAAGCCGATCCCGCTCCCGTCACAATAATCGTCATAGCCCTTGCCGTTATAATGGTCGCTATCCGGCTCCCAGATATGGAGCTGCACCCAGAGTCCCTCGTCCCAATCAAACATCCCGTCGTCGTCGTCGTCCGGATCGCAGGCATCGCCGCCACCGGTGTTGACTTTCGTGGTGGGATAGAGTGCCGATGATGTGTAATTGTAGCTGTCTCCATCCGTGTTGACCTGTGCGACATTGGGCGTCAGCGGACAGTTATCCTGCGCATCGGGGATGCCGTCGGCATCCGTATCGGTCGGACCTCCCGCATTTTCACAGAGGTCGCCGATCCCGTTCCCCGTGGCGTCCGCATGTTGCGCGATACTCCCATCAAGGCCAAGGCCGACATTCGTGGCATAATAGTCGGGGCAATTGTCGAAGCCCGCACAGACTCCCGCCTTGGTCCCCGCTCCGTCACAGAGGCCGTCGTTATCGCTGTCCGGTTTCTTTGGATCGAGACCGCCCGTCGCCGACGGCGTCTTCGTGTACGCCGGCGGCACCCAGCGATAGGCGCCGGGTTCGGCCCAGTCGTTGAGGCCGTCGTTGTCGTCGTCCGGATCGCACGGATCGCTCATGCCATCGCCGTCGGTGTCCGTGCCATTGTCCTTGATCATGGGACAGGTGTCGTCGCTGTCGGCCTTGCCATCGCCATCGCTGTCGACCGGCCCGCGGTACAACGTCGGCACGGCATCGCAGAGATCGCCGATCCCGTCCTCGTCCGTATCCTGCTGCGTCACATTCCCCTTCAACGGACAATTGTCATCCGGCGCCTCGCAACGGAACGCCATCCCTGTGGCGCCAAAACCCCATCCAGAGCCATCGCAGATCCCGTCGGCATCGGTATCGGGATTGAGCGGTTCAGTGCCGGCCACCGATTCATCATCGTCGAGGAGCCCGTCGTTGTCGTCGTCCGGGTCGCAGAGATCGCCCGCACCATCCTGATCAAAATCCTCCTGGCCGGGATTCGGATGATAAGGACAGTTGTCGTCCAGATTCAGGTCCCCATCGCCATCGAGGTCTTCGCACAAATCGCCCACGCCATCGACATTCAGATCGCTCTGATCCGGATTTCCGATAGTTGCACAATTGTCACACACATCCCCGATGCCGTCCTGATCGCCATCATTCTGATCGGGATTGTATTTGTACGGACAGTTGTCGTTCTTGTTGGGGATCCCGTCGCCATCCGTATCTTCGGGGCAGACCGCCGGATCGATACAGACACCTGGCTCGCCATCGAACGTGCACGGATCGGTCTCTCCCGGGTCGACCGTGCAGTTGTGGTTCGGATCCTCCTCGTCATTACTTTGCTTGTCCGGCTTCCCCCCTTTTTGCTCCTCACACTCGAGGTCCCAGGGGTCTTCACCCGTTTCCATGGCCCGCTCCAGTTCGCCAAGGAACCAGCTCCCGGCCGTCAAACACGGCTCCGGGAACCCGTCGATCGGGTCGGCGTTCGGCGTGAGCGGATTCGAGAACGGCGAGGTATTGGCCGAGAGCCCGGTCGACGATTGCGTGGCCGTGGTCACGACCGGTTGCGTGAGGGGCATCGCACTCGTGTTAAAGAGGGTGTAAAAGAGTTTTTTGGTGCCGGGCGTATAGGCGTTCGAAAATTGGGTGATAAATCCCTTGTAGTTTTTCCCCTGCCCACTGTCCGAGACAAAATACTCCACGTTGCCGGCCTTCTCGTCGACGAGACCGGCAAATCCCCACGTCCCCCCCCCGGCCACGTAAATGGATCGGAGGGTCTTCGGGGCGGGAAAGTTTTCGTTCCCGTCAGAGATCAATGCAATTCCCTTGCTTGTATTATTATAGATGGGGTTCCGTGTGATCCGGTTCCGCTTTCCCCCATTGGTCCCGGAGACCGTCACGCCCGTTTCGGAATTCGTTTTGATGGTATTGGCGATGTACTTGCTCCCCCCACCCACAACCGCGATCCCGATCAAATTATCGAATCCCGAAACGAGGACCCCGATCCGGTTCTGCTCAATGGTACTCCCACCGAGTCGCGACTTGTCACCGAGGAGATAGGCGCCGAGATCGTTCTCTTTCAGCGTCAGATCAATATAGTTGCCCCCATCGCCTGTGACATAGAGACCGTCCGAGACCCCCTTGACGGTGGAGGCTGTCATCTGCGTCTTATTGCCGTAATCGCCAATCCCGCGCAGCGACCCCGAGGAGGTCGTCCCGCTGACTGTGACGTCTTTGATCGTGTTGTCGTCCGAATAGACGCAGAGGCCATGAACGCCCACGGCCGAGATAGCGACGTTCTCCAAGGTGGAATTCCCGGCACCGGCCGCCGTCGTGTCGCCATGTTTGATGTCCACGACACAGCCCTTGTTTTGCGCACCGGCAGCGAGTTTCAACGTGACGCCATTCCCCTTGATCGTCGTTCCTGCAAGAATCGCCGCAGTCTTGACGAGCGGCTTCACCGAAGAGACCGAGACCTGGATGGTCGTGCACGGCGTTCCGACCGCATCCGGCATGCCGGATTGATTGGCGAGATGATAGAGGATCGTATTTTTTTCTAAATCACCACCGTCGTTGGTGACATAACAGGTGGCCGCAGAGAGCGTGGTCGACCAGAGGCCGAGGCTGACGACTGCAAGCGTTGCAATGACCCACTGCACACAGCGGGGTCGACGGCGGACAGACATATATCCTCCTTCTCCAGCAAGGCTGGACGCCTCCCCAGTGGCGCATAATCACCGCGTACTGCACTTACTTTAGGCTGTCAAGTAGTGGTTCTCCTACCGTTTACGGAGCGTGCCGTTAACGGCATCGTCCCTTATAGATGACAATATTGCAGGTGATTTGTTGATAAATTATACGACTACAGTTATTTTGACACCTATTGAGAAAATTGCGCAACTCATTTGACAACTGGCCGATGATGACAGCAGAGTCACGACAATTGTCCACAACCTAAGGAGTCGATGCCATGGTCGAGCTGGGAAGACTACAATTTTTCGTTCCAACATCGCCCAATTTGAAACAAGACGACGTCACCACGCTTGAGGGTTGCGCGACCACGGAAATTGTCGATCAACGCGCTGGGTTGCCGGAACTCCCGAAAGCAGGCACATCAGCGCCAGCTGCACCACCAGCGACTGGGGATCTGAAACACGTGGGAACCGTCACGTGCAATTTTCCCCAGACCGCCAAAACGAGCGGAGAGACGGTACCGGCTGAAGCGATCACATTTCAGTTATATGGGGAGACGACCTACACGTCTGTCTTCGGCGAGCGATTTCGGCACGATCTGCTCCACGTCCACTCGCCACTTGGTCGCTCGGCCACATTGCAAGACCCGGAATTGGCGCCTGCCATTTTGATGAATCGCAATCCCAACCATAAAAATCCCTTTCAAGATGAGATCAAGAGCTTCCCGAACGAGGAAATGTTGCGAGAAACCGTGCAGGGAGAGAAAGATCGCCTCCGCACCGAAGAGGTGACGCGGGGACGGACGAATGGACCGATCCTCACCCTCGGTGGTGGTCCCTCCTTTCAGAAATTGTCGGAGACCAGCCTTCCTCCCTCGACCGATGCCTATGGCACCCAATCACGGAGTGCCGCGGCACCTTATGAAGGGGTAGCGGGAGTTTTCCAGATCATCCCGCACTATCCGAATTTTGGCTTCGGAGCCCTCGCCAACATGTTGTTCGAAGTCGGCGTCGACCTGCGGGGGGGGACGTTGAGCGCCAACGATAGAGAGAGTGGAATACCGGGAGAAGAGGCCGATCTCGACTGGTTCGGCGTCCGGGCCATGTGGCGGCCTAACTTAAGTTGTCAGCGACTGGCGCAGCTCATCTCGTGGGGAGAGGGGGCAAGTGACGAAAGCTTTGACGTCCAACTCACCTTTCCACTCTCGATTGTGGACTACGATCGTTTCGAGGGAGATCTGTCGTATGGCGGACGATCGGTACCGGAGCACCTCGACCGCAGTCGCACCACGTGGCTTGGGGAGGAGACCCCGCCGTTTACCTGGGAGCTCAGTGGCAGGGGGTGCTGGACCGCGAGCGAATCGATGCCAGCCCTCTTTGCGCCATGCATTGGCGGATGGTTTCGCATGACACTTCCGCGAGGATTCTCATCGGACGGTTTCTACGGTAACATCGGCCCGGAATTCCTCGCCGGTCTGGACCTGAGCGCCCTCAATTACACGCGGACGGAACGACGAGAGGAAACCACACCCTCCCGTGTGGATCTCCTCCCCCCACCGCCCATGGCACGACAAGTGATCCCACTTAATCCGCCGACACTCCATCCCGTGGTCCCGCCCAAGCGCGATGCCGAAGGGCTGGAGGGGATCACAGTCCTCTTTGCCAACGCACGGCATGAACTCACCACTGGGGACAGGGCCAACATCGATTCCCAGGTTCTGGAACCGTTGAAACGGGCCTTTGCCGCTGATGCACAGATCGTCGGTCCCGATCGGCCCTACTATTACCTGAACGTTGCCGGGCACGCCAGCACTCCAGGGGCCTTTAACAAAAACATGTCGCTCTCCTACCGACGAACCGACCGGATCCCGGCCTACATGCTCCAACAGATAGCCAAAGCCCGGAGTGGTTGGGAAAAAGGTGAAAAAGTGGGGCTCCCCCCCTACCCACCGGCGGATCATATCCAGTTCCGGACATTCGGGTTCGGGGAGACGTCTCCCGTTACCGGCGCGGACGGCAAAGAAGACGTGACGGCCAGCCGTCGCGCGGTGGTCTCCATCCACCGGGATGAACAGGCCGCGGCCACAGAATATGCCGACGTACCCATTACCGAGGAGGCACGAAAGAAGGACGAGGGGAGTGCGGCGAGTCTCGTAAGTCTCCTTTCACAGGCCGGCTTCAAGGCGACCGCCAAGGGGGGACGCGTCTATGTAACCATGCCAACAGCGTGGGAAGGGATCAATCCCGCAGGAACCACGCCGGGCGATATTGCCCGCCTCAAGACTGCAGTGGAAGGTAAGACCGCCAAGGCCGAGTGGGAGAAGATGAGCCCCAACAGCGGCCTGCGGATCGGGATCGAGACCAGCGCGGGGACAAACGATGCCGACCTGAATATCGCGCGGGAGAGTGAATTCCAGCTCAAGCTCGTCAATTTCAGTACATGGCCGGTCAAGGGACGGACACGCGTCACTGTGGTCCCTGCGGGAAAAGATGGAACCGCCTTCATGCAAAAACTCGACGAGACCGTGGAGGCCCCGGCGAGTATACCAGCCGCCGTTGAAGCACTCGAGACCACGAAGATGCCGATCACAATTGGCAAGGAGAAGGGGAATCTCTACACCTTCCCGATCAAGACGATCGAGGGGAAATATCTCCGTCAGGAGAGTTACGACCTGATTCAGGGCCTGGCCGAAAAGATCACTGCGTCACAACGGATCTATGCAGTCCTCTATACGGATCCCAAGGAAAAGATCACCGAACCGATGCGCGAGAAACTGATCGGCGATGTCGGTGTTGCGTTCGAGGGCCAGGCGAAGAAACAATCGGGGAGCACGCCGCACGACCAGCTCTTCTGGGCCGACGAACGGGAAGGATTTGCCACGCGCGTCTATTTCGTGGTCATGGACCAGGCCGTTTCCATCGAGGCGCTCACCCAGAGTCTCTACCGCGTGGCCCACAAGGTCGAAGCCGCGGCCACACCAAGCCCTAGGACGGGGGAATGAGCGGAAGTGTGATCTCCAAGGTCCCTTGGTCGGTTCGCACAGCAATTGCATCGGCACGATCGTGACGCCCGCGCATGAGCGCGTGGCGCAGTAACGAGAGCAGTGGCGTTGTCACCTCGTCGTGCCGTGTTGGTAACAGGTCCCGCGCACCGGCTGTCAAGCGCACGCGGTTTGGCGACAGACGCTCACCAGTCAGCGACAGATTCCGCGCCCCGAGTTCGACCAATCGATCGAGATACTGGACCACTGTTTCGTAGACGATCACGTGGGTCGCAATCGGCAGAGGACCATATACACTCGTTGCCACGTCGAGATCGCCCATTGTCCGCACATCCATGGTCGGTGGCCTATCGGGGGAAGCGTGCGTCATCCGCTCGTGGACAAGAATCTCTTCCGTAAGAGCGGTCATCAGTGTTGCAATGTGCGGGATCGGTTCTGGTAGCGACCCTTGGTGTGCCGACCAACGCTGTACACATAATACCACCTCGACCAATGGCCTGATCGTTCGTAGAAAGCGGTGGATCATCGTATGCCAATCCAGTCCCAATGCCACCATGGGAATACGAAAGCGGCGATCAGCCAGGGTGACGATCTCGTCGAGGAGGGCGTCGAGCACCCGACCATATCCGGATACCGCCTGCGGTTCCGCATGGGTCAGCATCGGATAGAGCGACGGCATCGCCCGCGAGAAGAGCGCAAGCCGCACGAGCCACTGTTGATACAGTGGCACCGCCGTCTCCGGTGTTACCTGGGAAAAGTCGGGTGTCTGAAAATGAAAACGGAGATCACGACCACGCGAAAGGAATATCAGCAGAAGGTGCACGAGCTCAAACATCGCGTGCAGAGGCAAATGAGCCAGAGGAACGGCAAGATGGACGACGCTCGCATCGCATGGCAGATGATGGGGATCGCTGGCATAGCGTTCAAGATGCAGCGCCCCCAGGCGCAGGGACCCCGTCCCCTGTCCCACGAGAAGCTGTGCCTCATTGTGCCGCCAGAGCGGCATCGACACTCGGCGACAGGGACCGAACTGGCTGACGATTGATGGAGGTTGTCGAGAAAACCCGACGAGACATTTCACACCGCGACTGTGATGACGACGAGGTCGGCCCGACCACGTCAACGGCCATGTGCCGTGGTTGCGTCGCGCCTGCACCGTGGATTTCACAGGAGCCAAAACAACAATAAGAGAGCAATCCAGACACATCTTGTCAAGCCGAATTGCAGCGGAGGGTGTATTTACCAATTCACCCCCTTGAGTGGGCACTGCTCGCATTGCGGATTGGTCCGTCGACAAAAGGTCTTGCCGACCGCCACAAGGAGGGCGTGATACTCATTAAAATGCCGTACGTCGTGGGCCAGACTATCCATGAAGATCGACTGGACGTCATCGTACGTCGTCTCTTCTGGCACGAGATAGTGCCGAGAGAGCACACGTTGGGTATAGGTATCGACCACAAACACCGGTTTGTCTAACGCATAGAGGAGGATGGAATCGGCGGTCTCCGGGCCGATACCGCGGACGCCCAAGAGTTCGGTGCGCAACTGCGCTATCGGTTGCTGCCGCATGGTCTCGACGTTGCCGTTGTATCGCTCCACAAAATAGGTCAAAAAATTGCGGAGACGGCCGGTCTTGATGTTGAAATATCCGGCGGGCCGAATCGCTGCGGCCAGCATGGCTGGCGGGAGGGCAAAGATGGCGTGCGGGGTGAATGCGACGGTCGATTTGAGCTGCGCGATGGCGCGCTCGACATTCTGCCAATTCGTATTCTGCGTGAGGATCGCCCCCACCATGACTTCAAAGGGGGTCTCGCCGGGCCACCACCGCTGCGGAGCAAAATGCGCAAAGAGGCGCGTGAAGATGTCGTGCAGCATGGCTTGTGTGGCTGTCGGCACCGCTTTAAGACCCTATGCGCCTTCCGGTGGAGTGGCCGTCGCGGCATTCCCCGCGCCGGTCGGGGCTCCCTGTGGTGCTGGCGGGGTCTTGCCGAGCATCGCGAGGTAGTGGGTTTCGCACACACCCCAGCGATAGCGCGGCTTGCGGCATTCTTCTTTGCCGCAGATTTTGTAGCGCCGCGACGTTGGCATCTCCCCGCGTCGCCATTTGCGAAAATGGCGATCGCACCACCCCTTGGCACGATGCGGTCGTTTGCATCCCTCCACACTACACGCGGTCGGTCGTTGCATGTTCTCCATCCCCTATTCTGTTTTGCGTTCCGCTTTGACACCCTCGATCTGTTCGCGCAGATCATTTTCAATAATCGCGTTGAGTTTCTCTTGGTCTTCGGGCGTCACACCCTCTTCGATCTTCTTGCTGGCCACGCGGAGCAGGGCCGCCATCCACGTGCGCAAATCCTTCGTCCCCTCGGTCCAGAGGTCGGAGCGGAAAAACTCGTCGGCATATACCCGCGCCGGCTTGCCATGGATGTCGATGTATCCACTCGCGGCGTACAGTATCGCGCCGAAGATCGCCAGATAGATGAGCCGCTTGAACCATCGCCAGAGAAACATGGCCGGGAAGCTACACAAGCCCGGGGCACACGTCAATGCGTCCGTCACGAGGGCCACTTTGGGTACCTATGATACTCATTGTGTTACGCGCCCTTTGGTAAGTGGCAACATGGCCCATCACGGAACGTGATGGGCCATATCCAGGGCATCGGCGCTCGTCTCACAGCACATTTGCCAATAAGCGGAACAGGGAGGAAACCATGTAGAGCGGCACGGAGAGGAGGCGATAGGTGATCTTTGGGGAGAGAATATGTAATGCATCCAACTGCAAGGGCCCGTCATAGATCCGGATGGCGATTGGCGCCTGATGTCCAACCATGAACTGATGAAGGGAAAATAATGTCTTCCCTCTCCCCGCTTTTACCTCGACCGGTAAAAGATACGATCGGTACGGCAACAAATAGTCCACTTCCGCCGTTGCCCCCCTGTTTTCTCTCTGCCAGTAAAAAAGTTCCGGATGCCTGTGACCACTCAAGAGCGCAATAAGCTCCTGACCGACGAATTGCTCCGCGAAACCACCTTTGTAAATGACGCTATAATTCGCGCTCTCGATAATCTCCGTAGAGATACGATTGGCATTTTGCACGAGTCCCAGATCCAAAAACAGAAGCTTTGGTTGCGTCTTTTTGAAAGGGCGTAAGGGAAAGCTCACGCTTTGCACACGATCGACACGGAGCAGGAGCATTGCCCTCTGCAATAATTTCAGCGCAATGCTGGCGTCTCTTCCCCTTATTGCACCGCACAACCTGGAGAGATTGATCCGCTCCCCTACACATCTCGGCACCTCGCGAAAAATGGCATCGAGATTGTCAATATTGACCCGCTTGGAATATTTCTTAAAATCGTCCCGATACGTCTCCAAAATGGACTCTTTGACCAATTCAGAGGCTCGATAATGTCCCGTTTCAAAAAAACGGAGAGCGGCCTCGGGCATCCCCCCCACCAACAAATACTCTTTCAGAATTTTTCTGGCCTCGTCATGGATCACTGTGGAAAGGCCCTGGTGAATCGTTGCATGCTGCAGCGCTTCGGCAAGCCGATCATGTCCGCCTCCATGCAAAAATTCTATAAACGACAACGGAAACACGTAATGAAAATCCACGCGACCCACCGGGAACGATAATTGTTCCCTCTCAAGGACGAATTCAAGGAGTGACCCCGCCGCGATGACGTGATGCCCTGGCAGATCTTCATAAAAAAATCGGAGTTTGGCGATTGCCGGCGGATATTCCTGAATTTCATCTATGAATATGAGCGTCTTTCCTTCTTGGATCGGCGTGTTTTTTATGATCTCCAGTTCGCGGACGATCTCAGCGGGTTCAGCCCTGTCGAAGAGTGCCTTGAGCCGAGGTTCTTTCTCCAGATTCACCACGACAAGATGGTCATACTCGGTTTTGCCAAATTCCTCCACAAGGCGGCTCTTGCCCGTCTGTCTTGCCCCCCTCAAAATCAGGGGTTTTCGACCTTTCCTCACCTTCCATTCCTTTAAGACCAGATCACTGTTACGATGGATATACATAACTATTTGATATTACCATATTATCTTGTTTAATGTCACATTAAACGTCATAGAATACTATTACCTATACAGATCATGTGTAATAAAACATAGGATCAAATGCAAGTGAATTGTCCTAAAATCTTTACATCACCACATGCCGGAGATCTGAAATACCCTCAAATCACCCACTCAGTTTGAAGATGAACCAGTTTTTCAATCTCCTTTACGGGGTGGTTCTTTGATGCCTGATGGCCCATTTCCAAAATGGAATCAGTTTGATTTCTTTTCCCTTCTCCGAGAAACGTTCTTCGGTATCCCGCGTAATAATCATTGATTTGGAAAGACTGAGTTCTTCCATCGCTTCACAGAGTCCGCCGATTTCACGTTTTCGTGTGGTCCGATCTCCTGGATCGACGGACACCTGAATGAGGTCTCTTTCTTTTTTGTTACGAATGACAAAAAAATCAATTTCCCGACTCGATCTGGTTTTATAATAATATATTTCATTCACATCATCCCGACGAAGCTCCACATAAACCAGATTCTCCAAAAGGGCCCCTTCTCTTTCGGCCAAACCCAAAACAGATGCCTGCGAAAGACCAACATCCACACAATATAATTTTCTGTAATTGACCTGCTGAACTCTTAGCGAATTGGAAAATATCGGAACAGTAAAAAAAGCATACGCATCCTCAATGTAGCTTAAATAAAGATGAAGGGTATCCTTGCCAACGCTGAATCCCTGAGACTTCATATCCTTGAAAAATTTGTTGACACTGAATGGACTCGAAAGATTTTGCAGTAGGTGCCGAATAAAATATTTTACAAGACTGTGATTCTTGATGTCGTGCCTTTCGATCAAGTCTTTGTACAAAATCAGGTTGATATAATCCTGGAGTGTTTTTCGCCAAATTCTTTCTGAATAGCCGATTATCTCCGGATAGCCGCCATATTTGATGTAATCATTAAATGCATGTTTGATTTCGGCTCTGCTTGAACTGGTTTCTTTTATTTCAATTATAGGGGCTCGCGCTGTGCCCGCCTTTGGAGGGTCGCCCTCCGCCGGAGGCGGACATGCCTCCCTCGGCAAAGCCGCTGGAGCCTCCCCCTCACCGCGCCTATGGCGCTGATTGAGTTGATTCCCAGCGGCTTGCCGCGTGTCATGGGTCCAGAGCTTGCCCTGGAGTTCATATCGTTGATTGTTAAGATGTATTAGAAATTCCCCAAATGAGAAGGGGAAAATCTCATAGTTGATGCATCGACCCCTCAAAGAGGTGGCTATTTCACGGCTCAACAATTTTGCCGAAGATCCTGAAACAAAAATCTGGGCTTCTTCACTATCATGAAGACGTCTTACAAATTTTTCCCATTCGCCAATATTTTGGATTTCATCCAAAAAGAGGTAAACTTTCTTTTTTTTATTCTCCGGATAGAGTTCAAAATAACAATCCAAAATCTTTGATAATTCTTTAACCGTTATTTCGCTTAAACGATCATCTTCAAAATTTAAATAAAGAATACTCTGTTTGGGTACCCCTTTCTGAACCAAGGTGTGCATGATTTGATACAAAAAACAGGTTTTACCAGCTCGCCTAACACCCGTTACAGTGATTATTTTATGGGGTACAATTTCATAATCAATACTGCGATGCGTGATTTGAGGGAGTATTTTTTCATGAAAATCAGCAATAATTTCTTTTAGTTGCGATGAAAATGCCATTATGTCCTCCTTTAAAGGGATATAATGACATAAATATATCCTTCTAAGCAAAGATAATTATAAAACTCCCTTTAGACTCTCAGGGTCCGCGCAAAAATACGTGATCAAAAAATCAGGGTTTCTCCCATACGTCACTCAAGGGGGTACCGGCCCGAAATGCAGAAGGTGGCGGTACGTGTTGCATCGGCGTGTTCACCGAATCCAGCGCGAAGAGAGGGGATGAAAGGACTGAGTACTAGAAAAGAGAAATGAAAGTAACCAAACACAGACTCCCATATTCCCTTAAAATGAACATACGACCTCCACCGAAAAACTACCCATTTTTTTCCAGAAGAGCGGCATCAATCAAATCTTGGGCCCTTCCAGCGGCGCGTTTGGCCGCAATCAAATCCGGCTTTGAAATAAAATGCATCTCAACGCCTTCAATATCCTCGGTGACACGACGTTGCCAGGCCTCATTGAATGTGATCCCAGGAATGGACATGAGAATATCCACACGCATGGGTGGATTTCCCATCTTGTAAAAGTAGCCTTCTTTTGCAAAATCATCCTCGGAGAGATTTTTTAGCGGAGCGCCGAAATCCTTCAACGCAGAAAATACGGCACTTGCATTCTTGCTGTGAGTGGCCACCACAATATCCAGATCTTTGGTAAACCGCGGTTCAGAATACTTCATGACCGCGTAGCCACCCACAATCAGATATTCACACCGGTGCTTTTTGAAAAGATTCAACAGTTCTTTGAAATTCGGGCTCGTTAACATAATGGTACCTTAGTAGCAGATAGTCCTTAATTAATTCGGCCGCTGCATTAAAAATAGCCGCTGAGCCCTGGCGCTGCCAAAATTGCACATCAAAGGTGCGGTCATCCATGTCCAGCCGGCCATAATCTTCCGTAAATGTTTTTTTACTAACGCAATCCATGATGATACATTCGAGCACAATTTTATTTCAAATGCCATGGCTATGTTGGACACGAACAATCCCTTTAATCTGGATCCAGTTCCGTGATACCAAGACTGCAACCCTTATCCGTCAAGTCCTTGAACTCCGCTGTGAGCTCCGGATCCATCGCGGGTATAAAATAGAGGGGGCAGCACGTTTGACTGGCATTAAGTGGGCAGAGATCGTCGAGATCAGTGCTTCTATCGCCATCGGTGTCGGCATTCATGGGGTCGGTTTCCCATGGCTCTTTCTTTCCATTTAAATTCCGATCCTCACCCCAAAGAAGTGGTGGCCATAAAGATTGTAGATACAATTTACCACTCGGAGTCCATCCATCTCCCAAGCCATCGCCATCGCTGTCGGAATATGTAGGCTTGGTTTTGTTGGTGGTCGCTTTTATCCCGGTATCTTCGAGGCTATCGGCCAAGCCATCACAATCAGAATCCCAGCTTAATGGGCTGGCCCCCATAAAGTTGTCATCCCCGTCCATAAGCCCATCGCCATCGGTGTCGGGGTTGAGTGGGTCGGTATAATAACGAAAAAAACTGGGCCACTCCGTCCCCCCTTCCGGATCAGGAATACATAGCGTTTTGTTATCCTTGCGATAAACAACCACGTTTGACCCATTACAGTAGATGAAGATTCCAGATTCCCCCAATGTTTTAACAAGAATCGCATGAACTTCGGGAAGGCCGTCACCATCACTATCCTTATTGTTTGGGTTTAGACCCAATCCCGTCTCAACACACGTCGAAATACCATCTTTATCCGAATCATCCGTACTATTTTTTTTGTTACACGTTTTCGCTATCATATCACTCGCATTTTTCTCATTGATCATTAAATCAGAAGAATCAATGGCATAGCTCTCGGGCTTACAATTGGGGACCGTTGATTTTCCATCTCCAAAATGGTCGTCAATAGCGACCACGCATTTATCCCCATACTTCCCCACCGTCGCCGTGGGCAATGGGTAGGGCGACTGCTGGACTTTTGGATCCTTCCACGCATAATCCCAGATGTCCGCCACGCCGTCGTTGTCGCCATCATCAAGTGGATTTTTACCGTCGTAGGCTTGGCAGTCTTGGGGAAGATCACAGGCCGCTCCCTCAACAGTGGCTACGGTAATCTCTGATATTGGTATCTCCACCGTCACCTTCGGATTACAAACCGCCCCAAACTGGCTGCAATCGACATAAAACGTCGTCCACGTCGCTCCCCCCTCCGTCGCCACACAGACCTGCTCTTTGAGGATCTTTCCATCGAGGCAGTTGTCCGGCTCCGGCGGCAACCACTGGCCATCACCCACCTTGGTCTTGACCTGCCCCGGCTGAAAATAACTTTTCCCCAGATCGCTATCGTCACACTCCTGTTTGGTGACGCACTTTCCTCCGCTGCATACTGAACCTTCGGGACATTCGATTGTTACCCACATCGGTATCTGGGAAACTCCCGATTCGCTCATCTTCGCTTTATTCGAATCATAATTTTGGCAACTATACTCATGTACATAGGGCCCATTCTCGTATTTGCAATAATCGGTGCCAGAGTGCCAGATCTCTTCATCGATCAGCGAGGCCCCCCCTTGAGTCGCCTTTTTGACACTCTTCAAGGTCTTCCAATAGGTCGTTCCCGTTTCGGTAGAGCTGTCTTTGTCAAGATCGCAGCAGGCTACATTCGCCCCACCGCACTCGGGGGGTGGCTCCACCGTGAGGGGACGCGTCACACCCCGTGTGGCACCCGCGCCGGAGCCCGCGTATTTCCCAGACGCGGCGATCCCGGGAGGGGGCGGCGGGACCATCGATGGCGTGACTTTGGTGGCCGGGATATTGGCCGGATCGAAAGCCCAGAGAGGGGAAGCGATGAGGAGCAATGTCAACAAGAGTCTCTTCATCTACCACACCCCGCACATGGTGTTCTTGTAAAGATTCGGCCATTCTTCTACATCTTCCACACATTCCGGGCAGAGATCCGCTTTTGTCGGGCAGCCCATGCTGCACGTTTTCTTTTTCCCCACCACATAGAACCAGGGTTTGGCCAACTCGCCGGGCTTTCCACTCTGCACCTCATCGGCACAGAAATAGGTCGTCAGATAATCGGTCGTGTCGTTGCAACTTTGGTAACGCGTCACTTCACTGACAACGCCATTCGAGCTAATTTCAAAACCCTTGGCCACCTTGCCATTGTTCACCAGCGCAAATAGATCGTCGATTGCGGCCAGAGCGGGATTCCCCGACTTCAAAATCTCGCTTTGACACACTTTATCACTCAAATCGACACAGGCGCCCTTGTGGCAACCATTATTTTTCCCCTGGCAGAGGTTCCAGGACTCGGCAATTTGACCATTTTCACAGCTATATTCGAGGACGGAATCACCGTATTCTCCACTTTTCTTGAAATCGAGTCCCGGACCTTTCGCCTTATATCGAGCCACTCCGCAGGTATCGGTTTTAACGTCGGGCGGGACTCCGCAGCCGTTTCCCTTAACAACGCCCCCCGCTTTATTAAGATCCACGCCACCATCGGAATCCTTACAATAGAGTTTTTCGACATAACAGGCCCCCTTGCAGCACCCGTCAAATAGGGGTTCTGAATAACCAAACATCTCGACCTCTTTGGGACAGGTGTAATAGGATGGCGGCCCTCCATTTTCCTCTCCCTCAAAAATGGGAATATTTTTATCTTGGCAATAGCTCTCCACGACACCAATCCCCTTTTCAACCTTCTGGCCGTTGGCATCGACACAATAATCGGTTTTGGCATTGAGCGCAGCCCCTGAGGAATCCTGAAGATAGGCCTTGCTGGGAGTCGCATATTTATAGTCAAAACTAAACTCCTCCCACAGAACCTCTACGGAGATACTTCCAGCACCGGCATCCTCGTCGATACATTCGCCTTTGATACAGGCCCCTGTGGCGATGTTACAGCCCTTGTCACACTTGATTTTATCCTGGAGTTTCTTTCCATCAGCGGTGCAGCCATATTCCTTGAGCCAGAGGTCATCACTACAGGCATCCGCCTCCGTCATCGTCAAATCCCCCTTTTCCTGCGTGAATTGAATCGTACCAGGGAGATAGATGTCATTGCCCGTGTCTTTTCCATCAACAAAGGTACAGTTGCCGGTTTCCACATCACATAGGGGACATCCGGGGGAGCCACAGTTTCCCTCACAAAAAAGAGTCGTCGAGGGTGTCTCGCCACCCGGCCCCTCTCGCCCCCTGTCACCACCAATGGGATGACACTGATCATCCATCTTCACACAGGCCCCATTGAGGCACATCGTCTCCTTCGGGCAATAGACGGTGTAATGCATTGCTTTCGCAAAATTCTCGGCGAAGACGTAATCGTTGCAGGTATACTCCTCCAAAATCGATGGCTGTAGTTTCTCACAGTCGCCGATCACGGGTGAGTTCTTGCAGAAATCATTACCATGTTCGCTGGTGACGGTTCCGTCAGGATGCTTCACGTTGTAGGTAATGGTCGTGGCAACTGCCGTGTCATCGAGCAACATGCCGTCGGGATCGTAACAATAGGGGAGATCCTTCCAATAGGATGGGACACTGTCGCTCGATTGGAGGACATTGTACCACGCGGCCAGGGCGGGATGGGGAAGAAAGAACGTCATGAGAGAGCACGGAAGTGCAACAGACCACGTCTTCATACGAATCCAAGAAAGCATCGCCGATTATTGTAGCAGGAATTTTCCCCATGGTCACCCATAAATGGGTATGATATCATGAATACTCTCATGGGGGCCACACTACAGCAGCTGTTGGAGATCACCATTCGCGAGGGGGCGTCGGATTTGCACATTGGCGTGGGGCTTCCGCCGCAGATCCGTGTGGATGGGACGTTGCGGGCGGTTGACGGCGAGGCCCCGCTCACCGCGGAGCGGACCGAACACCTCTGTTCCGAAGTCTTGACCCCCGGGCAACGGGAACGGCTCCAACACGATCGGGAAGTGGATCTCTCGTTCAGTGTGGGCTCGCAGGCCCGCGTGCGTGCCAATATCTTCTGGCAACAGAACTCGCTCGCCGGGGCCTTCCGTCAGATCCCGTTCACCATTCCCACGCTCGCCGAACTCGGATTGCCGGAGACGCTCATGCGCCTCACCGAGCGGACACGGGGATTTGTGCTGGTCACCGGACCCACGGGAAGTGGCAAGTCGACGACCCTGGCTGCCATGCTCGATCAGATCAACAAGGAGCGACATGATCATATCATCACCATCGAGGACCCGATCGAGTACCTCTACACGCAAGAGAAGTGTGTCATTCATCAACGGGAAGTCGGCAGCGACACGCGGAGTTTTTCGCAGGCCCTGAAATATGCACTGCGCCAGGATCCGGACGTGATCCTGGTCGGTGAAATGCGGGATCTGGAGACGATTCAAAATGCGATCACCGCGTCGGAGACAGGCCACCTGGTCTTCGCCACCCTCCACACGAACAATGCGGCACAGACCATCGACCGGATCATCGACGTCTTTCCCCCGCACCAACAACCGCAAGTGCGCACGCAGCTCTCGTTCATTTTGGAGGCGATCGTTTCACAGCAGCTGATGCCGAAGATCGGTGGTGGGCGCGTCTTGGCACAGGAGATCATGATCCCGACCTCGGCCATCCGCAATCTCATCCGCGAGAACAAGACCCACCAAATCTACTCGTCGATGCAGACGGGCCAGGAAAAAACCGGGATGGTGACCCTCAATCAATCGCTCGCCCTGCTCGTCAAAAATAAGGAGATCACCATGGAAGAGGGCCTGCGTCGCTCGACCGATCAAGAAGAATTCCGCTCGCTCGTGCAAAAAGGCCCGGCCGCTGGCCGTCCCACCGAAGCACTCCGTCAACGTCTCGAAACGCTCGGCCGCAAACGGATGTAACAAAAAAACTCCGCAGATCACTATATATTTCAGAGAGTTACAAAGCGTATGACGTACCCGGCGCCCGGGCACCGGACGCCCGGTGGGTGGTTAGCGTTTCGGAATCCCCGGACGGGTGTGCTGACTCGGATCGAGCAGGACCGCCAACTGCGCCTGACTCAGATCGGTCCGTTTTTCGGCCACCTCGCGGAGAGTCGACCCGTTCGCAAAGGCCTCTTTGATGATCTTGGCCGCGGCATCATAACCGATCACGGGTGCGAGCGAGGTCCCGACCGTCAGATTCTGCTCGAGCAAGGCCGCACATCGGGCGGCATCGGCCTTGAGGCCTGTGACACATTTCTCGGCAAAATTCTTCGCCCCCGCCGTGAGAAGCGCGATCGACTCGCACAACGCATCGGCCATGAGCGGGTACATGACGTTGAGTTCAAAGTACCCACCCTGCCCACCGAGGGTCACTGCCGTGCCATTCGCAATGACGCGCGCAGAGAGCTGAATCACCGACTCAAGAATGACCGGATTGATCTTTCCCGGCATGATCGACGAGCCGGGCTGCACGGCCGGGAGAATCAACTCGCCGAGCCCACAGCGGGGACCGCTCGCCAACCATCTGATATCATTTGCAATTTTAGTCATTGCCACCGCGGTCGCAACGAGCTGTCCGGCCAATTCGACAAAGACATCCGGCGCGGCCTGGGCCTGGAAATGATTCCGCGTCTCGCGAAATCCAATCCCCGTGGCCTGGCGGAGCTTCGCAATCGTCTTCTGCGCAAATTGCGGATGCGTGTTCACCCCGGTCCCGACTGCCGTCCCGCCGAGTGGCAGCTCATAGAGCCGCGGCAATGTAGCCTGGAGACGCTCTTGCGACAACCGGATCTGATGGGCATAGCCGCTGAATTCCTGGCCAAGGCGAATCGGTGTGGCATCCTGGAGATGCGTCCGACCGGCCTTCACGATTTTATCAAAGGCACGGGCCTTGACTTTCAGGGCCTTTTCAAGCCCGGCCAGTGCCGGGAGCAATTGGTCGACGATCTCTCGCGCGACCGCCACGTGGATCGCCGTGGGGAAGACATCATTGCTCGACTGCCCAAAATTCACGTCGTCGTTGGGATGGACCGCCTTGCTGCCAATCGCCTTCCCAAGGAGGAGTGCGGCACGGTTGGCAATGACCTCATTGGCATTCATGTTCGACGACGTGCCGGACCCGGTCTGATAGACATCGACGACAAAGTGTTCGTGCCACTCTCCACAGGCCACCTCCTGGGCGGCCTTGGCGATGGCCATGGTCTTCCCTTTCGGCACCAATCCGAGGGCGCCGTTCACCTCGGCAGCCGCCCATTTGATCAGCCCCAGCGCCCGAATGACGGCTGCGGGAATCCCCGCCCCGCTGATCGGGAAATTCTCCACGGCCCGTGCAGTGCTCGCCCCGTAGAGCGCCGCGGTCGGGACCGCCATCGGGCCCATCGAATCGGTCTCCATCCGCGTTCCCCCACCCTGCTTCCCCACTCTCTTCATCTGACCACTCCTTTATGTTGACGCATCGCACGGCCCATAGCGGATCCGATCCGGAGAGACAACCGGCGAGAAAATTTTGCTGCCGCAAAAGCGTTGGACTCCCAATGCGCGGCTATGCTAGGTGACCCTCCCTCATGTCTGCAGAAGATCAACGGTTTCTTGAGCGTCACTGGATGCTGCGGTGGGCCTTGCGCCTGATCAAGGTCACCGTCAGCACCACCATCGTCCTTCTGGTGCTCTGTGTGGCCGGCGGCCTCGGCATCTATTTTCATTTTGCCAAGGATCTCCCGAATATCAAGACGCTCGAGGACTACAAGCCGCCGATTGTCAGTGAAGTGTTCGCTGCGGATGGGACGAAAATTGGCGAATTCTGGAAAGAACGCCGCCTGATTGCCAATCTCTCCGAGATTCCCCGACCGCTGGTCCGCGCCTTTATTGCCGCGGAAGATGCACGTTTTTTTGAACATCGCGGCGTCGATGTGATCGGCATCCTCCGCGCGCTCTGGGTCGATCTGAAGGCGGGCGATATTGTCGAGGGCGCCAGCACGATCACGCAGCAGATCACGCGGTCGATCGTCTTGACGCGCGAACAGAGTGTTGCGCGCAAGATCAAGGAGGCAATCCTGGCGACCCGCCTCGAGCGCAACCTGAATAAAGAGCAGATCCTCACGCTCTATCTCAATCAGATCTTTCTGGGAAATCGTGCCTATGGCGTCAAGGCCGCGGCGGAAAATTATTTCCACAAATCTCTGGACCAATTGACCCTGGCCGAAGCTGCCATGATCGGCGGCCTCTCCCGCCTCCCCACCGTCGATTCGCCGATCAACAGCCCCGAACGGGCCAAACACCGGCAGCGCTACGTCTTGAACCGGATGCGAAACATCGGCTTCATCTCGCGGGCGGAACACGACGCGGCGCTGCAAGAGCCCCTGCGCCTTTACGTGGCGGAGACCGACAAGGAATACAATCTGCGGCAGACGCCGTATTTCACCGAACATATTCGACGGATGCTCATCGAGGAATACGGCGAGGATGTCGTCTACGAAGGGGGACTCCGCATTGAAACCATGATCGATCCGGCGGGCTATCGCCTGGCTGAACACGCGCTCCGGGAGGGCCTGGAGGCCCTCGATCGACGGCAGGGCTATCGGGGTCCCGTGGAAAGCGGCATGACGGGCGAGGCCGCTGACACCCTCTGCCAGGAGGTCCACTCTCTGGCGCTCGCCGAACAGGGCGACCGGTTTTTTCACATCCCCGAGGCCGCGAGCGATCATGAACGCGACACCGGACCGACCCCACTCCGACTGGAGGGGAACTATCGCGCGGTGGTGACCGGCGTCACGAATGCCGAGCTAAACGTCCGCGTCGGCAACAATCAGGGTGTCGTCCCCCGCGCAGAATCCGCCTGGACGCATCGTCCGTTTCGTCCGGGCGATGTGATTGAGGTCCGTCCGCTCGACACGGGTCTTGCGACCTACGCCGTCACCCAGACGCCAAAGGTCCAGGGGGCACTCTTCGCCATGGAACCAAAGACCGGATTTGTCCGCGCCATGATCGGGGGCTACGATTACCGCCAGAGCGAGTTCAACCGTGCGACGCAGGCCTTGCGCCAGCCGGGTTCGTCGTTCAAGCCTTTTGTCTATGCCTCGGCACTCGACAAGGGCTTTACGTACAATACGCCGGTGGCCGACACGCCCGTGGCCTACAAGGTCGGGATCCATGAAGTCTGGGCACCGAAGAACTATGGCGGAAAATTTTCCGGGGTCGGCGCATTTGCCAGCCATATCACCTTCTCGCGCAACGTCCCGACCGTCAAGATCGGGCGCGTCGTCGGCCTCCACTACCTCACCGCATTCATCCGTAAGATGGGGCTCACGAGTCCGGTCGGCAAATATCTCTCCATGTCCCTCGGGGCCAATGGGGTCTATGTCAACGAGATGGTCAATGCGTATTCCACGTTCGCCAATGGCGGCAAGAAACCGCCCCAAGTGTATATTACGAAGATCACGGACAAACATGGCGCCATTGTCTCGCAAGCGCCTCCGGTGGAAGAGCCGTCGCAAGTGATCAAACTGGTCGATGAAGAGCATGCCACGCCGCCAGATCTGAATCAGGCCTTGTGGCACGACAACGAACCGTGGATCGAAAAAGACGGATTGAAACTCGATCCGCAGGAGATCCAGGTCCTCTACGGGGGGAAAATTCCGGACGGCCACGTCCTCACCCCGCAGACCGCATTTCTCACGCTGAAACTCCTCGAACGCGTGGTCCAACAAGGGACCGGCCAGCGCGTCAAGGCCCTCGGCCGTCCGGTGGCGGGAAAGACCGGTACGACCAACGACGAGACCGACGTCTGGTTCATCGGATTCACGCCCGATCTCGCCGCCGGTGTCTGGATCGGGTATGATGAGCTGAAAAAATTGGGCCGGGGCGAACAGGGCGGTCGGACCGCTGCACCGATTTTCCTGAAATATATGGAGGCCGCACTAGTCAATGTCCCACCGTCGGATTTTGTTCCACCGCCAGAATTCCCACTCGATAAGATCGCCACGCTCACGGGCGGCTGCGCCAGCTATTGGAGCGGCGGGCAGCGGGATATGGCGGAAGAGGCGCAGGAAATCACCACGCGTCGTATTGAGGATCGTGCGGTCGATTTCTTCGAGGCCGATTTCGGGTCGTTCTGACGGGAGATCCCCTGCTTTCGCGGGTCGGACAGGCTGTTCAAAAAGACCCAGATGCGAGGCGGACTGCCACCCCGCGACCGGAGCGTACTTTTCCTGTACGTGAGGATCGCGGGGTGGCGGTCCAACGACGCAGGTGGGTCTTTTTGGGCAGCCTGTTACATCTCGGTGTATTCTGGCCCACTCCCCCCTTCGGGCGGGGTAAGGAGGCCCCCTTTGGCGCTGATGGCACCGCATTGCACACAATTGGTCGGATTCATGACCAGCCTCCGCGCACCCACCCCGCCAGGTCCCCATTCGTAGACCTCGGCGGGACACATCCGGATCCATGTCTTGCCGATGACGTCCGGCACGGCGGTGGTCACACGGAGGTGATTTGGCTGATGGTCACGGCTCCGGTTCCCCGACGCATGCACACCGGTCAGTTTATCGAACGTGAGGTGCCCATCGGCCCTGGGCCACTCGCGTCCACCATCAGACACCGGATGCATAGCATCGGCCTCCAGGCCCCAGATGCCGCCCGGAAAACGCCCACCGGTCAGCAACATACACCCGGCCAAGAGCGATCCCATCCAGAACCCGTAGTGATAGGCCTGCCGGACATTGCGAACGGCATAGAGCTCCTGCATGATGAAGCTGTTGCGGATGGCGACATCGTATCCGACGAGTGTCCGTTCCGGTTGCTGCGCGGCCAACGCGGCAAAGATCGCCTCGGCCGCATAGATCCCCGACCGCATCGCATAGTGGATCCCCTTGAGCGCCGGCACATTGACAAAGCCCGCAGCATCGCCAACCACGCACGCACCGGGGAGATGGAACTGTGTGGGCAATGCGGCATAGCCCCCTTCCGGAATGGTCTTCGCGCCCCACCATTGATCGACGTGCTTTCCACCGGCAAGGACCCTGCGAAAGAGCGGATGCTCCTTCAATGCCTGCAGCAGATGGTGCACCGAGAGCGAGGCATCGGCATAATCGAGCCCGACCACCATGCCGAGCGCCACCCGGTTCGGACCGACGGGATACGCAAAACTCCCGCCAAATTCCCGAAAAGCACGGCCCGTCCGCAACGGCCAGCCCATGGTGTGGAGGATGGCATCGAGCGCTGTCGGCACCTCCCAGACCTCTTTGACGCCGAGGGCGTAGATTTGCGGATGGCGGCGCGCGACACCAAAGTGATGGAGCATAGCGCTTGTCAGGGGACTCGTCCCCCCATCGCTCATCACCGTCCAGTGGGCCACCAGATCGACACCGGGTTCAAAGTTGGCGAGTGGCGCGCCATCTTTTCCGCGCCCCTTGTCTCCGGTACGCACCCCGGACACGACCCCGTCCTGCACGAGCATTTTCACGCCGGTCGTCTCATTGAGGATCATCACCCCGGCGGCTTCCGCCTGTTGTCCCAACCACGCACCGACGCGCGAGAGCGAGGCGATCATATTGCCGTGATTGCGCATGGTCGGCGGGACCGGCATCCGCCACGCCCGGCGTGGTGTCAGAAAATAGACCCGCTCCGCAGGAACCGACTGGGCGAATGGAAAGTCAGCCGCCGTGAGTTGTGGAAAGAGTGTGTGAAACGGACCAGGATTGACGACCGCGCCGGAGAGGAGATGCGCTCCGGGATATTTCCCTTTCTCGATGACCGCGACCGGGAATTCCCCCAATCGTTCCTTGATCGCCGGGGCCCCGTTCAATAACTGCGCCAGCCGGATGGCCCCTGCCAGTCCTGCGGGGCCGGCCCCCACGAAGAGAACCCCCACACAGACCTGTTGCCCCTCCGGAAGCCGGTCGGTGGCAAGAAACTCGTTCGGTGATACGTCCGGTGCATATTGTGCGGGGACCTCATCCATGCGGGCGGGGGCTATCATCCTTCGGCAGGGACGTCAACGAACGGCCACCGTGGGGCCCCACGACCCGGCCGTACCGCGGCGCCTAAGGGAAGTCCCGCGTCACACAACTTTCCGCAGACCGGATCGATAAACGTCTTGCGGCATGAAGACGCGTCCACCCACAGCATTGCAACAGGCAACGGGGCACGCTGTGGCAGAGACGGCGGCCTATGCACACTGGCGGCGTGATTATCGCGCACCCGTGGTGACCGTTCCACGCCAGACCCGGAGTTCGGCAGCGACGCTCTCGCAGTGGTTCTGGAAGGGGCTCGACCGATACCATGAGCGTCGCACCCTGGATGACGCCATACATCTCACGATGGGCGCCCCCTGCGGTCCGCTCCCACTGGCGGTTGAGCGCGCACTGACACGAATGGAGCCTGGCAAGGCCGCGCCCGTCCTCGAGATCGGTGCCGGGCAGCGGCTCGTGGCCGCGGGTCTCAAGGCCCTCTTTGGCGATCGGATTTTTTTGGCCGAGGTCTCCCCGAAGTTCACCGGAATTCCCAACGTGATCGATTTGGAACTCGCCCAGACCCCTATTGAGAACTGCAGACTTCCGGCCAACACCTTTCAATTCATCTATTCCCTCTTTGGGTCGTATTACGCCCGCGATCAAATCGCCCTCTTGGGCAACGTGCTCCAGAGTGTGATGGTCGGCGGCGAGGCCTTCCTCATTACGCGTAACAATCGACGGTTCCGGCGCCTCTCTGAGGCCGTCACACAGCATCATGCCGACGCATCCCGTTTTGGCATTGCCATGGCCTGCCAAGAGTGGTGGCACGACGACGGGAGCCGCTTTGGCGTGCGGTACGGCTCGGTCTGGCTCAAGAAACTGGCAGAGGATGCCGATCTCCTCGCGTATCTGGCAGCATGCCTCATGCAACTCCATCGGCCTCTGCCAGCATCGTCTCCACCACCCTCGCCCATCGTGCACCTCTGCACCGAGGGACCAGCCCTCCCCAGCGAAGAGGTACCGGACGCGCAGCGCCAGGCCATCACTGCCGCATTGATCGAGACGTCGCTGCACGCGTGGAATCTTTCGCGAGACACTTTCTGTTACAAGGTCAGCCAGACCACGGGAGACGAGGTCTTTGCGGCAATCGTCGCACAATGTGTCCAGTGGAGTACACAATCGCCCCACATCCCTCTCACAACGATCATCCGCGTCTTGCTCGACCAAGTCTATGCCATCCGCGATTCAGACCTCACGCTCCCGGCAATGAAACGCGATGATTGGGAGAGCTTTCTTCGGCATATCAACGATCCACTCTATCAGCATGGATAATCGGCCTTTCAGGCGTTACTGCGCGGTCACATAGAACGTGAAGTTGGCCTGACTATTGATCGTGGCGTAGCCGCTCGTCACGCCATTTGCCCCGGCCACGATCTCGAGGTAATAGGTGTTCCCGGCGGTGAGCGTCGGCGCGATCGTAATGGTCTTCCCGTCGGCGCTGAATTGATAGGAGAGCTCCACCGCCATCTCGATGTCATTGCGCATCATGCGTACGGTCGTGCTCGTCACCGAATCCCGATCGATGGCCTTGTCGAAACTGATGGCGATCGTCGGTGTGGTGGAAACGGTTGTTGGCGCACCCGACGATGAGGAGACCGCGGTGCCACCACTGGTCACAGTCGGCGTGGAGAGCTCCAGAATCTGCTCACGGCAATCGATCCAGTCGCTCTCCAAATCGTAGAGAGAACACGCCGATGTCACGGCCGTCGCATCGGAGGCCGCCAGCGCAATCGTGACGTCTGCGGCATCGGTCGCACAATTGTCCCAGGTCTCGCCCGCGGCATAGCTGATCGCCGGGACCGTGCCAGCCTCGCGCGGCGTGGCACCAGTCACTACGGCAAGATGGTCGGCTGCAACCCCTGCTGTGGCGTCATTATCCACGGCAATGGTCGCGCCGTTCCACCCCTGTGTCACGTCGTCGGTCTCGGATTCCACTTCATCGGCAAATTCCTGATAGACCACGTGGCCCGCTCCGTCGGCAACGGCCAGGAGATCGACATCATAGGTCGCACCAGCCACATTGTGGTCGACGAGATCGCTTGAGGCAGAGGCGCGGACATTTTTGAGATAATGGACCTGATCGCCGGAGTAGATATAATCGAATGCAACATAGCCATCATAGAGAAAGGTTGTTTCGGACTGCTGCAACGTCCCCTCGGTCCATTCCCGGTCACCCTCTTCGGGGAGAGAGACGGCCTGCGTGGTGATCGTCTTGGCCTCGTAGTGATTATTGGCGTCAATCGTCGCACTCGTCACCGTGGAATAATCGCGTGTCGCCTGCAACCGCTTCTCTTTCAGGACCATGGTGGCTGACGATCCGCTCCCCTGGTCAATCTCTGTGGAGATAAACCCGTCCTGCCCGCCGTCCGTGCAAAAGAAGGCCTCCACGAGCGAGATGGCACTACCGGTACGGACCACCCGAATCTTGATCCGATCGAGATCGGCATCGATCCCTGCCGGATAGGCCAGATCGACAACGTGGTATGCCCCATCGTAGATATCGACCTCGGGATGGAGGCGAAAGAGCTCCTGCAATGTACAGAGTCGTTCATCACCATCCACCGCGGCATGGACACCTTCACGAATGGCCTTGAACGACTCACACGCGGCATAACTGTTCGACGACGTAAATGTTGAGGCCGTGACACTCCCCATCATCAGGTAATCCGCGCCGCTGTCGTGGGACTTCGCAGTACCAGCAGGCGCGGCGAGGCTGCCTGTGAGGGTGCTGCCAATGGGATCGGTCGCGCGCGGGAGTTCGTCGATGGTCGCAAAGGTCCCCGGGAGCTCAATAGGGATCGGGTCTGCCGAACTCCCAGTCGGTGCAGAGGCCCCGCCGCACCCGATGGTCATCAGGAAGAACAGGAGCGGCGCTCTACGGCAGAGGAAGTCCATATATCGATGATATCTTATCCGCCCCATACCTGCCAAGACAGCAAGAGGCATGCCAGGAAAAGAAAAAATATGCCACAATAATATCAATAAGTTATGTGACATGCCCAACGAAAAATCACGACGGAATCATTTTCATAGTGAGAAAATACCCACACGTCACCATTGTGCCAACGGCCGTCGCGGGCGCGACCGCACGCATGTGATAGACAAGTGGATCGATTTTCGACAAGGGTGGCAGGTCGTTGACATGAAAGAGACTCGCGAGCCAGAGCAGCGCGCTGAGCAACTTTTGCGGTGTTCAACCGATAATACTCCTATGACAATAGGGATCCGTTTTTTGGTCGAGGCGGTGGAGCGGGGACTGCTCAAAGACCCTATTGACCGGGCGATCGCCGAGGCAGGGGCCTCCGGCCTGCCGCAGGACGACGTGGAGGGCTTCGACCTCGATACGTCCCGGTTCCGACTCTCTCACTCTGAATTGCATCAATTGGCCGGAGATCCGCGGCTCCGATCCCTCTGTGGTAATACCACAGAACGTCAGTGCGGCGAGAAGGTCATCGCCCATATCCGGAAACGTTTTGGGGGGTCACCGGCATTGCGGGGCACAAGCGCGCAGTTCCGCCATCGATCGTATGCCACAGTGCGTGAGCGTGCACGGAATGGCAGTCGGCTCGAGCGGCTCGAGCTGGAAGAGGCCTTGACGCAGATGGCCACGATTGATCCCCATTTTTTTGAAGCCGAGATGGTGGCGTTGCTGAAAGACCACGACTTTGCCGACCTCCACCTCGCACTCACGGCACTGATTCCCGCGCAGCTTACACAAGCACTGATGCAACGACTGGCACAGGCCGTTCTCGCCCTGCCACCGTCAGACGACCGCACCACCCTGCATCCGTTGGAAGAGGCGTTGACGGTCGCCATGCAGTCGATGGCCGCACAGCGACGCTCGTATCATCCTGGAGGTTCCACGGAGGGGAAAAAACCGGATCCCCTCGCCAGGGAATTTCCACACCTGCTCGAACGCTCTCTGGGCCAAATAGACGGGATCACACCCGATCTCGTCCGGTATGCGCAGGCCATGTATCCACTGCCAGTGATGCCACCAGAGGTGTTTGAACCGCTGCTCCGCTGGATGGGGTTGCCGGCGCCGGGCGGCGAACAATCGGCGCTGGCACAGGATATTCATCAGTCACTCTTCTGGATGGATGACAAAACCGCGGCAATGAGGGGACGGTTGGAACAGGCCCTCGACGCCACCGCTGCGCAAGTCCGCGCATTATCAGCGTTTGCGCTGCTCCGCCAAGCGCATATTCCCGGACTCCCCGATGACGCTGCACACTCATTGGGAGGCATTTTTCAGGCTGCGGTCGGGGGGAACGCCGTTGCACAACAGATGACGGACCTGCTCATCCAGGCGTTTCGCGGGCAGCTCACCACCGAAACCCTACTGACATCCCTCATCGAGGTGGCCCGCAAGGCGGTCACACTCCCGGCCGCCTGCACACATTTTCTCGATGCCATGACACAGGGAGAGCCATCAGGGGCCGCCGATATTGCCGCAATATTGCTCAAAAGCAACCCCTATGGGGGGTCCGAGTATCCCATGTTTCTGTATCATACCCCCGAGTGCATCATTCTCGCGCGCTATCGCGAAGAACTCGCACTCGGCGCTCCAGGCCCGACCATGGCTGCAGTGCGGGATGCCGCGCAGCACGGTGCTCCTGCAAGCCGATTGCATGCCGTTTCAACGCTCTACCAATTGGTGCGCAACGCCCCAGCAACCAGCATGCACCAGGAACGGGCTCTGTTGGTGACCGGATTTGCCTCGTTGCCCGCCGATAAGGCGGCCGCCATGGTGCGCGTCTTTGATAATGATCCCGTGTTCCAGGAGGCCATGAGGAATAACGATCTGTTCATTCACAAGTTTGCGACCGAGACCATTCCAGCGCATCTCAGTCGCCTGGTCGGCGAGGTCAGGAACTGGAACGCACTGGCAAAAGAGCGCTACGTTGACGATGTTGCGCGCTATTGTCCCGCGGGGATGCAACGGGAGATCTACACGGAACTCCTCTCCCAGAACGATCCAATGATCGCGCAGAAAATCATGGCACGATTGAAAGAGGAGCTGCCCGCTGACTGGTTACGCCATCGCGCGTTCTCCGCGGCGCTCGCTGGTGTGCTGGCGGCCCATCTCGCCACTGATCCGGATGACGACCAGGTCAAGGTGATTGCGGGGAGGATGATAGGAGCTCCCGCCAATCCGGCATCCGACACCACGAAGACCGTTGCACAAGAGGCATTGCAAAACGGAGTCATGCAACAACTGCCGACCGTCCCCGCAAACCGAGTCCCGGTCCTGATGGAGATCCTCCATGCCATTGACCCCAAGCGGAGCTACGCCATCGCCGACACGGTCATCGCGGAAGAGGAGGATCCGGACCGGCGGGAAAGCGCACTCACGTGGGCGCTTGCGCATCATGATCCTGATACCCTCCTCCGGCAGGTCGTCTCACCCGCCACAGACCCACGCCTCCTCAAGAGTGCCGTGGTCTATGTCGCGAACACGGAATCGTTGCGCGACATCTGGTTGCCACGATTTCTGGCACCCGAAATGCCAGACACCGTCCGCGCGAAGGCCTTTTATGAATTCGCCGGCACCCCCACGCACGAAATGTTTGACCGCGCCAAGACTCTGCTTGCAAGCCCGAATGCGGAATCCCCGGAGATGACAGCTGCAGCACTGAGCTATCTCATGTCGGTGGTCTATTTTGCCAGACAGGTCAACACGGCACAACCGGATCCCAGGCTCGACGTCTTTCAACCCTTTGCGACCGAGTATGATGCGGTCATTGGCCTGGCCCGAAAGTGCTGCGACACCGCATGGCCCGATCCGGTCCGGGCTCAGGCACTCATGGCCTTGCATGCATTCCCGGCAACCACGGAGGTCGCCGAGTATATCGCCATGACGTTTGCTCGCAGCGATTCAGAGTCCCTGCGCGCAGCTGCACTCATCGTCCTTGATCCACTCCAGCACCACGCACTCTTTCAGGGCGTGATCCCCACGGCCTCAGCCGACACCTGCAATGTTGCGACGTGGCCGATTGACGGCTACCTGAGTAATCACCGAGGGATGCCGCTGCCCACCCATGAAGCGCGTCAATTCCTGCAATTGCTCCGTGCGATCTACGACCGTGCCTCGGAGCTCCCTGATGCAGCCGGTGTCGCGGACACGGCCCACGCGTTGATGAGGCAGGTGACTGCCAGACACGCGATGGGTCTCAGCACACGCCCGGACTGAGATCACGGCAGATATCCATAAGGAATGATTTTTAACGTCATCAAGATGCAGAGAAGCCCCAGGATAATGACCACCACGCCCGCGATGCTCATTGCGACCGCGAGATCTTTCCGAACGTGATGACTCACCGCAACAAGCGCACATCCCACACCAACACCGACGAGCCCCACGATGATAAACAGTGTGGTGAGCCCCTGTAATCCGTTCGTGAAAATTTCCATAGGAGTGAAAGTGCCAGATCTTCGTCGGAATGCGGGGAGTTTGTCAACGGCCTCTTCTGCGCTTCTCCCTGGGAGCGAGACCATGACACGGCACAAAATCACAGGGCCGCAACGCACGGTCGCGGCCCTGTGATGCACTCGCTATGACAGGCCCGATTAGAACATCGCCCGAACATTCAGCAACAGTTCGTGCTGACGGCCGTTCGCGCGTGAACGCAACTCTTCGCGGGTCGTCAGCCCAATGCGCATGTTCTGCCGCGGCATGTAGGACACATGCTGCGAAATCTTGTGGTATTCTTCCCCGCTGTTTTGCGAATCCCAGACGTTGTCATACTGGAGGGCGGCAAACCAGCGCTCGTTGATGAGATATCCCAACTGGCCGGTGATGTTATGCCGCGTGTTGCGCGCATTGGTGGCCATGTCGTAGTTCCGCTCTTTCTGCATGAAATAGGCCCCGATAAAATCGATCCTGTCCTTCCACCGCACATTGGTCCCTCCCGACATGGCATAGTAGGTGTTGCGCACCTGTGCGGCGGCCGAATTGGTCGTGTCGCGGCCCCACATCCCCCATCCGGAGATGGCGGACCCGGCAAAGGCCCCCTCGGGGATTTCCAGACGAAGGGTACCGAAGAAGTTTTTGTACTGGTTGTTGTCGACAAAACGGGTCCCGTTCGCCGCACCGAGTGAATAGAGGAAATATTGGTTGTACCCATACAGCTCCACCCCTGGCGTCGGGCTGCCAAACCGGATCGTATCTTCGGTCGCGGGTGCGGCGGCCGCTCCCTGGCTTGAACGGGTATTGGTCGCCTGGACGTTGATATTGGGAACCATCCGCAAACGACCGGTCTGCGCATGCCAGTTCATCATGGAGAGCTTGCCTGCACGGAGGTTGAGCCACGAAGTCTTGAAGAGATTATGATAACCGAGCGTAAACCAGTTGACATGGGCGACATCGCTGGCATCGCCGGGAATCTCGGTCTCGATGAAGATCGAGGCATTTTTGAAGATCGTCCCCGCGGTAAAGAACTGCACCCATCGAGCGGCACCAAAGTTGATCTGCGGCTTGAAACTGCCATTGACATTGCGTGACTTTGTGGTGACTTCCACCGGCGAGACGCTCACCCGCACACCAAAAAGATGCCCGATTTTGTCGATGAAGGTCGTCTCGCTCACCTCGGTTTTGGTCTCATCCCCGTCTTCGGTCTCCGGAATCTGGTAGCCGTTTTTCGCGAATTTTTCTCCATAGGCATTCAACCGCGGAAACGAGGTATGACAGGTCTGACAGGGCATTTCGTACTTTCGGGTCCACTGGGCCACCGCGTTCGCGGACTGGAGTGCGATCAACGGGGCCCGTGGAGGAAAGGCGATCTCACTCCACACCGCCCGCTGCGGACACGGCGTCCGATACCAGTGGATGGTCAGTGCCGTGGTGAAGAAGCCGACGACGGCAACCCCAAGGATCACCACCACTCTTTTATGATGCCGCATATCCCCCCCCTTGCAGATGCACAGTTTATGGCGCGAATTTCCAAATCCCTGGGGGTCCATTACCATAACAGTTCTCTGTGAGACAACGTGATAGTGATCACTGGACTATGTGATACCTGTCATAATGGATCCTCTCTCCTCGCACAAAAAAGCCGAAATCGGCTAGCGGCCGTGGGGCCCAACAGCCCAGCGCGCAAGGGGGGGGGGAGTGGCGACGACCGAGTCCGGGGACCCAGCGAAGCCGGGTGGACGAGGAAGTCCCCCAGCGCGCACCGCGCGCGAGAGGGGGGGCAGTGGCGACGACCGAGTCCGGGGACCCGCGAAGCCGAGTGGACGAGGAAGTCCCCAGCGCGCACCGCGCGCGAGAGGGGGAGGCTCCAGCGGCTGTGCCGCTGGAGGGGGCGACGACCGAGTCCGGGGACCCGCGAAGCCGAGTGGACGAGGAAGTCCCCAGCGCGCACCGCGCGCGAGAGGGGGGGACCCAACGGGCTTTGCCCGTTGGGGGGGCGACGTGAGCCCCTCCAATAGTTGCGCTATGCCGTCCGTTCCGCGACAAGATACGAGGCAAAATCGATTGTTCGTTGATCAGCACAATATTCTTTTTCAATATCCGTGATCGTCCGGTCGGAGATCACGCGAAACCACGGCGTGAAGAGGCGGACCACGCCCTCGTCGTCAAATACCGTATGAAAAACTTCCCCCCGGGGGGCAATACTGTCATAAAACGTCTTGTACAGGGGAGTCTTCGTATCCTTGATGCGGAGATAATCAAAAATGATGACGCTCCCTTTGGCACAAAATCGACCGAGTGTGTGAATGACGGCCTGAAGCGCTGCGCGGGGGATATAGTAGCTGATTCCCTCCATGAGGACCACAGTCGGATGGGACCAGTCCCAGCAGAGTTGTTCCAGGACGGGCGTGATATCGGCGGTCAGATCTGCCACATGGTACGAGACCTTCAACGTTGTCGACGGAATCATCCCCTCGGTGATCAGTCGCCTGACGGTCTCCTCTTTATAGGTCAGCATGTTGGGGAGATCGAATTCTGCAAAATATTGCAGGGCCCGCGCCGCGGGATGCCGGTAGGGAAAGGTATTCAGGCCCGCCGCGATATTGATCATTTGCAAGGCACCGCGCTGAATATAGGTCGCCGCTCTCCCCTCCATATAGCGACAGCGCAGGGCACCATGTCGGGCGTTCCCAGGATAGACGGCCAGCCAGGAGTCTGCCAGGCTCTTTGCCTCGTCAGTCACAAAATGATGCGCGAAAATGTCGCCGCTGACCTCGACATCCAGTGACCGCATATAGGCCATCACGCGCGCGGTAATGGCAATCTCATCCATGGCCGCTGCCGTATACGAAACTGCGGTGAAAGTCGAGGAGTGGTTGCCCTCCCGATTGCAGGGGGGAGAGCAGAGCGCGAGGCGAAACCGTTTATTGTTGGAGCGAATCGTAATACGCGAAAATCACGGCTTCCTGTTCTGGTGTTTCGATCGACCCGGGCCGGAGTTCACGGACGTGATCAATGGCCTCGGCAGGGAGCATCCCCTGATAGACAAAATACGCGGCCAAAAATGTCCCCGTGCGCCCTTTGCCGGCAAAACAATGGACGCCAACCCGTCCGCCATTTTGCATGACGGCACTGGCCTGGTCAATGAAGGTCGCCAATTGTTGCACGGTCGGTGCGGTAAAATCTTTCACGGGAATATGGAGAACATCTATGTCATAGGTGGCCGCAATGACCGGATCGATCGACTTTTCCGTGAGTGACACCAACAAGTCGATCCCCTGGTCCATTAACGACGCGAGATCTTCTTCCAAGGGATGCTTGAGCCCGGGTTTGGCCATGCCACTCAGTTTGTGCCAGATGACCCAGGAAAACCCTGGCATCACCTCTTCTGATGGCACGCTCCCCCTGTCGTAGAAATACAGAGGGATCTGGTTGAAGAAGTAGGAGGTTATTTTTTTCTTCAGGATATTTCGGTCCAAGGAAACAGCAGTGGCCGAGGGCGATTGCATCACGATCAGGAGTATCGTCATGAAAAAACCTCTAATTGTCAACCGCGACCAATGAGCTCTTGGTGCCCGGGGCCGGACTCGAACCGGCACGTCCCTATCCGGAACTCAGGATTTTAAGTCCTGTGCGTCTACCAATTTCGCCACCCGGGCCGCGGTCGTTTCCTAGCAACAGTCCACACACGTGCCAAGAGATAGTTCGTAACCACTTGACCCGAGTTCCAGGCATCACTATGCATGCGCAGCAGCGATAGTGATAATCGGGCGCGGTAGCTAAGTGGTAAAGCATCGGTCTGCGACCGAGCCCGGGGACCCGTGAGCAGAGCGAACGGGTGGGCGAGGAAGTCCTTGGAGGCGGAGCCGCAAAGGACAAAACCGTGAGCCCGCAGGGCTCATGACCCCAGAGAGGGACGGAGGCTGGAGCATCGGGCGCGGTAGCTAAGTGGTAAAGCATCGGTCTGCAAAACCGATATGCGGCGGTTCGATTCCGCCCCGCGCCTCCCATTATGAAAAAAACTCTACTGCTGATGTCGATGATACTCTTCCTGCTTCCCACCCTGCCGGCATGTGGCGGACGCCAACCGTCCATGCATCGGGCGGAACGGCTCGTCACGGGCTATTTTAAAAGATACGGCCGGAGATATGACGCCTCGACTTTCGGAGAGCATCCGGTCACAAAAACCCGTGTGCGCGAAATCGAAGAGCTGCACAAACATTACGTCCATCTCCTTGCGGAACTCGACATGGAGGATGGCGGGACTGAAATCGTCCGCGCTGCCCTGGAAAAGAAGGCCCCGCTTGGATGGCGGCTCGTGGCATGGGAACGGCTGAGTCCCGAGGGGTTCACGGATGCTCCCGCCATGGATGCACCTCCAGCGTCTTCCCGTCACTCTCGGCCGTAATGGCCCCATGGAGATCGGTCCGATAGATCGTCGTCCCCACCGCGGCATAGCGTTGCAGGACCACGTCCCGGGGAAATCGGTACCGGTTTTGACGCCCGCATGAGATGGCCAGATACCGCGGCCGCACACGGTCCACCCATGCCGCGGTCGAGGACGTATTGCTCCCGTGATGCGGCGCCACAAGAAAATCGACCGCTGGCAGGCTCGGCGACGCTACCAGCATGGCCTCTGCCGCGGCCTCGATATCCCCGGGAATCAGCATCCGCACATCACCATACGTGAGAAACAGCACGACCGACCGATTATTTTCGTCCATCGCTGTCGCCTCAGCGAGCGGCGGTGGGTGCAACACGGCGAGGTGGACGTCACCCTCCTGCCATGCCGGCCTTGTCCGGTCGATCGGCGTTGCGGCCAGACCGCGCGCGGCCACCCGTGCCGCAAACATCGGCCACAGCGTATCCGTACCATCTCCTGCCGATCCATTCGTCTCCCATCGTGCCGGTCCAAAACGCTCTGCAAGATAGGCGAGCCCTGCATAATGATCGGGGTGGAAATGGGAGAGGATCAGGCGATCGACGCGCGTGAGATGGAGCGCATGGAGGGCCGGTGCAACCACCCACCGGCCCATATCGAACCGGCTCTCCGGGATTCCGCCACCATCGACCACATACACGGCCCCATTGGGAAATTCGATCACCGTTGATGAGCCCTGTCCGACATCGAGCACGGTCACACGGAGTCGCCCGCTCGTGCCCGGAAACGTACTCCGTGTCCCCAGTGCAAGGCCACAGGCGAGCAGCGCGATCACAAGGGCTCCAAGCGGCGGCGCGAAGTATCGCCAGCGCCACCCCGCTCCTCGATGCCGCACTGCCACGGCCAACAAGAGCAGACCGGTCAGGGCCGCATACCACGCCACCAATTCCGGCGCGAGCGGGGTCCAACCCCATTGCCATGCACCGCTCCAGTGATCGCACCAATCGACGACGGCAAAAAACCCATCAACGATCACCCGCAGCGGGGCACCGAACAGCGTGACGGCTCCGGCCGGCCACACCAACGCCAGGAGCGCGCAGAGGAGTCCCAAGGGAATGAGGATCAGACTGACCCACGGGATACAGAGGAGATTCGTGACGACGCCCATGAGCGAAATATCGTGAAAATGATAGGCGACAATCGGGAGCACTCCGAGGGTAGCAGCGCTACTCGCCACGAGGAGCCCGTGCACCCATCGCCACAGGGTCCGTTGGCTGCGTGGCGGAAAATAGTGCGCCGCCACGACTATGGCGATTACGGCGGCAAACGTGAGCTGGAAAGAGGGCAACCACAGGGCAAGCGGCTGCTGGATCAGGACGATCAGGAGCGCCAAGGTAATGGCACTGGCAAAATCCGCCCGCTCCTTCCACCAGATGGCCCCAAAACCGGTGGTCACGAGGATGGCCGCCCGCAGTGCAGGAACGCGCATTCCTGTCATCCATGCAAAACTCCAGGCGGCCAGGATGGCCGCCGGGGCAGCGAGCTGCCAGGCGGGGTAGCGCCGCACGATCATCGGCCACTGCCGTACCCCCCAGGCCACCGCCCAAAAGACGACCATGGCCACGGCACCCACATGGAGACCGGACACTACGAGAAGATGGATGACGCCAATGCGGCGAAATTGCTCCCAGACCTCGCTTTCGAGGACCGCGCCATCGCCAAGAATCATGGCCTGCAACAGGTGTGCGATCCTCGCATCACCGGCGGCAATGGCGACATAGGTTGCATCGATGCGGGCCCGCCACGTCCGCAAGGTCTGCAGAACGGGGCCTGCCGTATCCTCCACGGTCCGCATCCAGTCGGACGATGCCAGATGGCCCGTAGCAATGATCCCCTCACTGGCACGACGCAGGCCCACCGTTTCCGTGCCGGCATTCCAATACTGGGCCGGGGGTCGTAAGCGACCCCGAAACCGCACACGCATTCCCTGCACAATCTCATCGGAAAAATTCTCGGCCGAGATCAGGACACGCGCGGAGACCGGTGCCATCCGATCGCCCGTGCGACAACGTTCCAAGCGCACGAGCGTGCGGGCACCGGTGGCGAATCGTTGCGGGTGCTCTGCCACGATCCCCTCGCAGATGGCACCAATGCCGTCGGCGTGTGGAATGGCCAGTGCCGGTGCCGGTTCCAGAAGACGCAATTGCCGCGTGACAAGTCCCATCCCGAGCAGGAGGAGGACAAGAGCACTCCAGACGAGCACTCCCCGTTGACGATCGCGCAACATCCAGGCCACACCGAGCGCGGCGCCGCTGAGTCCGAACCACCATCCATGGGAGAGGACGCCGTTAGACCATCGGCCGAGAAGCAACCCCACGACCATCAGAAAGGCGGAGGGCATCAATGGTCTCGCGAGTAAGGGAGCGGCCGATTTCATCGTAGAGGTCTTGCACCACACGCGCGACGCGCGACACCTGAGGACTATCGTTATGGTGACAGAGAATCAAGGCCAGTTTCGAACGCATCCCTTCCAGAAATTTCCGCGCCTTATTGGTCGGCCGGACGTGATACATGGCGAGGAGCGCACGAATGTTGACATTGTTGAGTAACACCGTGCCATCCCCCAAGGTGAGGGTCATTCCGCCGATCTGCAATTCATAGAGACGCCGCATCTGTTTCAGGATTTTTTCCTGGGCACCATTGATCGCAAAGGCCATCCGGCGAAAGTGCGGTACGCCGCGGGTAAAGGCCCAATCACGATAGGCGTGGAGCGCATCAATCAGGTGACACCAGGCCGGGATATCCGGGTGGGCGGGGTCGGTATACTCCTCAATCTCCGCATTATTGAGATAGAGGCGTCCGCCCCGATAGGTCCATTCTTCCTGGGGACCGGCCTGAAACGTGGCATGGGCGTCCACGGGGGGCTGCTCGTGCGGGGCCTGCGGCCGACGCGCGTAGGGAGACCACCGGATGCCAACGCCGCGTGTCCGAATATAATTGCGAATCCGCCGAATCATCGTGCGAAAGACCCCTGCGTCGGCACTGACACACCAGCCCCATTATGTTTTATCGGCAAGGAGGTGTCCCAAAGTTTCGCGGTACCCGGCCAAGAGGGCCCGGCCCTCGCGATCCCTGGCCAGGACCTCGGTGAGATCCCACAGGGACTGGAGGAGCGGGGGGGATAGGGGCATAAATTTGATATTATGCCCTCGAAGAAAGATCTCCCGCCGTCCGGCATCGTAATGGATGGAGGCAACTTCATTCTCGAGAATAAAGGTATAGGTGAGTCGCTCCTTATAGACCGCCAGCATGCTGTCGGCTGGGCGTCCAGCCGCATCGGGGACGCGTCGGGCCACCCCGCCAATAATCCCGGCGATTTCGTTCGGTAGCAGCGATTCATGTGAGGCAGAGGCCGTCTCTGGCATGGTGTCGTATGGTCGCTCCCCCTTCATCCGATCCCCCTCGGGCTTATGGCATTTGGGTCTTCTGTGAGGAGGTTTTGCAGAAAACATGCCAAATTCCGCAAAATTCCTTCATCGAAAATATTTTTATTTTTCAATAATTTGCACGTACGTGTAGCAGTAATGTCTTTCTCAATCCTGGAAATCGTGGGGTATTTCTCAAATTGACCGGTCGATTTGTACCGCAGGCCGCTGGGCGGAATGGGGACGACCGCGGTGTGGGGCCCCACGGCCCAGCCGCACTGCGGCGTTGAGGGGGAGGCTCCAGCGGCTCTGCCGCTGGAGGGGGTGACGTGAGCCCCCCAATAGTAGCTGCTGCGTGCATGTGATTGACAATAGTGGGAATTTCCGTCATCAACGGATTGGGAGTGGGGCCCCACGGGCTCACGCCCGTGGCACCCTGGGAGGAGGCTTCGCTTGAGCACGACACCCCCCGGACTAACGTCCGGGGCCCCACGGCCCAGCCGCACTGCGGCGCTGAGGGGGAGGCTCCAGCGGCTTTGCCGCTGGAGGGGGCGACGCGAGCCCCTCCAACAGTGGGGAGAGCATCAGCATGCCACAGTCACATCCTGAGACGATCAACCCGCTCAGTCTCTTGTCAGAACTGAGTTATCCGGAGTATCGGAACCGCCATATCTTTACGGCCCGCTTGCGACTGATCCTCGTCCTTGCGTTCGTCTTTCTCTATGTGTGGGGCCTCCAAGAGATGCTGCCGATTTCGCATCCTGCCACGATCGCGCTGGTCTTGGCCTCGGCCATCACGGTCATCGCCTACTACAACATCATCATCAATGGTCAATGGATGGCGATCTCCTTTATTGCCGAAGTCCTGGCCGACATTGTCGGCATTTCCATCGTCACCATGCTGTTGGGCGGGGTCGGGAGCCTCGCGTTTCTCCTCTACTTCTGTTACACGTTGGCGGGCGGGCTTTTTTACAATTATCGGGTCGCCACCACGCTCGCGGTCGCATCGCTCTGCGGATTTTTTCTCCTGAGCGGCCTCACGTTTCACGGGGTGCTTGGCCCGCATCATGGAGTGTCGGGCTGGATGGTGCAGATAGAGCACGGCATCATGCTCTACCCGCTCTGGGTCCATCCCCTCTTGCTGGCCCTCTTTCTCCTCTTTGCGATTTACGGTGTCAAAATCGGCCACGACTTCAGTCAGCATCGCGAACGAATCCTCGAGGCCCGCAATCGCGAATTGATGGCCCTCCAACGGATCGGCGGGATGATTCGCACCACCGCGCCACTTTCCATGGTCGCGGATCGTGTGGTCCAGGGACTCGTCGAGGGACTCGATTTTGTCGGATCTCTCCTCTTTCTCGCTGATGCCCGCCGGAATCGCTTTCTCTGTCACCCTCCTGCTTCAAGCAACCTGATCACCCAGAGCGAACAGCTCCTGGGCATCCGACTCCGCGATCTCTCGCTGCCGATGGATGCAAAAGAACATTTGCTGATTCAGCAGATCCTGGAACGAAAAATTCTCTTCCGACGGCAGCTCACCGAGATCCTGCAGGATGCGCACCCGCGCATTCCCCCCGAACGGATACACCGCCTCCAGACCGAACTCGATATCCGGAAGATTGTCGTGATTCCCCTCGTGGCCGAGGAAGAATTACTGGGGGCCTTGGTGGGATTTTCGCAAGAAGGGTTCGTGGAAGAGCGCGCGGTGGCGACGTTGGAGACCTTTGCCAACCAGGCCGCACTGGTCTTGCGGGTGACGTTCTTGATCGACGAACTGAAAGGGGCCAATCGCGAACTGCTTGAGGCCAATCGCGTCAAGAGCGAGTTTCTCGCAACCATGAGCCATGAGCTCCGGACGCCGCTCACGGCCATTATCGGTTTTTCCGAGCTGCTCATCGAAGGCGCCATGGGGACGACGACGAAGGAACAACAGGAGAGCCTCCGCGAAATCCTGAACAACGGCGCCAATCTCCTGTCGCTCATCAACAACCTTCTCGATCTCGCCAAGGCGGAATCCGGGCGACTCACCCTGCAACTCTCCCGGTTTGATCTGCGCGAGTTGTTGGAACGGACGCAGCGCACTCTGGGATCCCTGCTGGCACGCAAGCATCATCATTTCGATCTACAGATCCCGCGCGCGCTCCCCCCCATTGAGGCGGATGAGCGTCGCATCCAGCAGGTGCTGCTCAACCTCCTGGGCAATGCCATCAAATTTACGGACGATGGAGGAAATATCACGGTCCGTACCCTCTGGTTTGAGCGGCTTGACGCCATCCGTGGTCTCCACTGGCAGCCACATCTGGTCGATCTGCTTCCCTTTCGACATGGCGGGGTACTCATTCAAGTGAGCGATACCGGCATCGGCATTCCGCACGAACACCTCCGCTCGATCTTCGAGATGTTCAAACAGGTCGATAGTTCGGTGACACGACGTTATGAAGGGACTGGTCTCGGACTCGCCCTCGTCCGCCAACTGATCGATATGCACCGCGGCACCATCTGGGCCGAGAGTGCCGAGGGTCAGGGGACGACCTTCAATGCGCTCCTCCCGATTGTCCATCCCGCTCTCGTCGCTGAGGACGAGGCACCGCCATTGCCACAGCCGCCGGTCGCCACCATTCGGGTGCCGGTATAAACTCTGAGGGGGAGGAACATTATACGATTCAACTCTCTTCATGATTACATTTTTGACTTTAAAAATGTCGAAGAACTTTATACAAGGCGTTTCACTGGCCAGGGAGTGCACAGGGTATCATCCGTGATATTGGCCTGATATTCTCATAAGATAGAGACGGTAGCGGGCGATCAATTTGACAGACGTGTAGTGAGGGTATAGGAGCGCGAGCGATGAAAACGTTCTGGCATGACTTAGTCGTGCAAACAACGGAGAACAACCTTGCTGAGCTCGATCCCAAGCTGGCACAGTTTGTCGAGCGACATCATTTCTTTTATCTCCGCGATTTGACGCAGACCTTCCAGGCCCTGGTAACTGAGAGTGGCATTCGGGATGGTCTCTTTACGGCCCAATCGATGCATACCACCGCGGTCCTCAGCCTGAATGAGCTCGACGAACCGATGCTGGTCATGGATCTCTTGCGCACCCTGGAGACGCTTGCCCCCAAGGTGAACGACTATCTCCACAACAGCAAGCTTCGCACCAAGAATCTCTGCGCCGAGGACAACAAGTGCGACCGCAACGCGGACGCGCACATCAAGGCGTTTTTGAGTGGCGGGCCAACGGCCAGCGCATTGGTGCGACACGGGGAACTGGTCCTAGGACGTTGGCAACGGTTTGCCTTTATTGACTACGACGGCCCACGGGACCGGCGCATCACGATCCAAATCATCGGCGAGTAACACATCCCTCTTTCCTGACGGCCTTCCGCAGCGTGATCATGCTGGTCAACAGCGTCCACACCATCGACGGTGCTACCGTGCGGTAGTGCGCAATGGTCGATCCGCGGCCCACATGGATCGACACCCCAGGCGGACGCACTGACCGAAAGAGATCTTCATCTGTCGCGTCATCGCCGATGGCCAAGACCGTGGCCGCGCGTGCGGTGCCCCCACGCCGTGCCCTGATCCATTGCACGGCCCATCCCTTGTGATGCCGACTCCGGGGCCGCAACTCGATGACCGCCTTCCCCTCCTGAATGCGCATGGCACCAGAGTGCGTATAGCGCCGAAAGATACGCCGCACCTGCGCACGGACGGCCCGCCAGCGAGTGCGCGGGACATTGCGATAATGCACGGCGAGCACCGGGCCCTTCTCTTCGACGAGGAGTCGCGGCATCTGGCGCGCGAGGCCGCGCAGATCGCGCGCCGCCCGCCGGATCACCCGCGCCCACCGGACCGCAGGCCGCACGCACCATTGACCGCCGACGCGAATCTCCAAGCCATGATTGCCCGCGTAATACGCCCGACGCACACCCACGCGTGACTCCACATCGTGCACCTGCCGTCCCGAAATGATGGAAAGCGTGACGCCCGGCATGGCGGCCAATTGTGCGAGCACCCGTTGTTGTGCCCGGGAGAGTCGCGGGTCATGGGGATCACGTTGGATTGGCACCAATGTCCCGTCAAAATCGAGGGCAAGGGAGAGCTGCGCGGCAGAGGCACAGACGCGGAGAATCTGTGTGCGCGCCCTGGAGAGTGGCGCGGTCATACCAGACGCGCCATGACCGCAATGGAGCGGCTGGCCCACCGGAAGATATTTTGCTCCATGACGGTCTCGTGCATCTGTTCCATCCGCAGGAGACGATCCTCCTCCGGCATGGTTAATGCGCGATGAAAGGCCTCGGCACAGTGCTCATCACTAAAGGGATTGACCAGGATCGCCTCAGGCAATTCCTGTGCAGCACCGGCAAATCGGCTCAAAACGAGCATCCCACGGCATTCGGCCTGTGCCGCAACAAATTCCTTGGCCACGAGATTCATCCCGTCGTGGAGCGACGTCACCACGCAGACATCGGCAATCTGATAGAGCGGCACCAGGTCATCCGTCGAGACATTGTGGCGAATCAGCCTGATCGGCTGCCATCGGTCGGTCCCGTATTGCGCGTTGATCTCCCCGACCAATCCCTCGACCTCTTCGCTCAAGAGACGATACGCCTCGATATGCGCCCGCGTCGTGGCCCCCAGCTGCACAAACACCGCGCGTTCTTTCCATTCAGGGTGCTGCTCGAGCATGAGACTGAAGGCGCGCAGGCGCTCCGGAATGCCCTTGGTATAATCCAGGCGGTCCACGCCGAGCAAAATTTTCATCGCGGGCGAAATGCCGAGCACTCCCCGCCACTGCTCCCGCGCTGCCGCAGACTCCGGCGCTGCCGCCGTGACGGCAATCGTGCATGCGTCGATCCCGATCGGCAGTGGACGGACCATGGTTTCGATCCCGCCATGATGAAAGACCGAGTTGCGCTCACGGTCGATGCGGATTTCCAATTCGCGATCGCAACAGTCGAGGAAATGATCGCCGTGCTGCTGGATGTGAAAACCGAGCAGATCATTGCCCAGGAGCCCCCACAGAATCTCCTGACGCCAGGGACAGATGCGGAAGTTGTCGTAGCTGGGCCATGGGATATGCCAGAAATGCGCCACAAGGACATCTGGCCGCCGGGCCTTCAACATCGCTGGCACGAGCGCCAGATGATAATCTTGCAGCCAGACCAATCCCGGTTCGGTCCCCAATTCATCGAGCACGGTCTCGGCAAAGCGGTGATTGACGCGCTGATAGGCCTCCCAAGCCTCTGCGGAAAACTGGGGCCGCGTATAGGCCAGATGACAAAGGGGCCAGAGGGCATCGTTGGAAAACCCGTCATAGTACCCGCGCATCTCTTCCGGCGTCAACCAAATGCGACGGATCGTATATTGGGGATCCTCCGGCGGGACGTGGACCCGGTCCTGTCCGTCGCTGACGACCCGATCGGCATCCCCATGACCATGGGCCACGAGCGTCCCATGACAACAGCGCAAGATCGGATCGATGGCCGCGACAAGGCCTCCAGGAGGCCGCTGCACGATAATGCGCTCTCCCTGATAGTGATGACTATATGTCTCGCGATTGGCAACGATCACCAGCCGGATATCGCCCAGCTTCGTCTGGATAAACCGCTGCAACCGTTGAGTTGTCCACATGCTTTTTATTCATTACCGGCAAAAGACACACTGTCAAGGCCTTCCAGGCCGCGGAGGCCGACCGCATTGCGGCGGATCTCCTGCTCGATTGCGGCAGCTACGCGTGGTCGGCCTTTGCCTGCGCGACCGTATGTTCAAGAAACACGGTCCGTGTCGGATAGGCGAATGTGATCCCCTCTTCGGCAAAACGCCTGAAAATTGCCAGATTGATCGCCTGTTGGGTATCCATGTACGCATGGTAGTCGGGGACCAGCATGTAATAGACGACCTCAAAATTCAGCGAACAATCCCCGTAGTCACAAAAATGGGCACGGTCAAAGCGTGTATCGGGCTGTGCCTCAATGATCTGACGGATGATGAGCGGTATTGTCACGAGCTGTTCATACGGTGTCTGATAGACAACCCGCACGACGATCACGGCACGGCGCTCCTGCATCCGCTTGTAATTCCGGATACGGCTGCCGAGAAGGTCACCGTTGGCCAGAATCAGTTGCTCGCCGGAAAGACTGCGCAGGCGCGTGGTTTTCAGACCGATATGCTCGACCGTCCCGAGGAACTCCCCGACAATAATGAAATCCCCGACGACAAATGGTTTGTCACACATGATCGTGAGGGAGGAAAACAGATCGCCCAGAATATTCTGCACCGCCAATGCCACCGCCACCCCGCCGATACCGAGTCCGGCGACGAGCGCCGTAATATCGAAACCAAAATTATCGAGCGCCAGCAAGACAACGGCGGCAAAAAGGATCAATCGGGCGATAATGGTCAGGGCGGCAATCGATGTGATGCGCGAGGCATCGCGTTCGAGTTGCTGCATCTTGTAATGTTTGGCAACCACCGTAATCAAGTGATTGCCCCAGACAATCACTTGGAGCAACAATACGGCGAGCACAAGAGTGCGCAGCATCTGCTGCGGGATTGCGCCGAGGACAACGGCGAGCGATCCGCAATAGAGTGCCACGGCACCGAGTGTGAACGCCGTCGTTTTCTTGATGAGACCGACAATGACCGTATTGATGCTGGTCGGAGTCCGTTTCGCAGACTCCACCAGACGATGTGCCACAATCGCCTTCACAAGACGCAACAGCAGCCATGTGCCAACGGCAAGCCCGATGGCGATCAACCACCATTGCACGCTGTTGTGCCAGATGACGACATTGAGATATTTCATAGGTGACTCCTCGCTCACATCGGGAACGAGATCCGGCGCTGCAATCGGATCGTAGCAGACGATATGGTGCGTTAACTTTTCCTGAGTACATGCGTCTTACGGTACCATAAGTATTTCTCACGTTTCATGAGCACATGTGTACTCATGAAACGTGAGAAATACGATATAGGACGGAAACATGGCGATAGTGTACGCCTTCCTGCACCAACGACGTCAAGATGATTTCACAGCACCGGTGCGAAAAGCGATTGACGGGGACGTATGGATGCAGATAGCGACTTTCAGACCGCCCTATGACAAAACCCGTCGTCATTTATGATGGGGAGTGCCCCTTTTGCCGCCGCGCCATCGCGTGGTACCGTGCCCATGATCCTGCAGGGCACATGGAGTATCTGTCCCGACAGAGTCCGGAACGTCTGCGCCGATATCCCATTTTTGACGATCCGAAATATCAAGGATCGATTCAGCTCCTTATGCCAGAGGGGGCGATTTTTTCCGGTGCCGAAGCCACGGGGAGGACGTTGACCTATCTCCACGGGTGGAGGTGGCGCTGGCTGGGGGCATGCATCCAGTGGCCCGGCATCCGCAGCCTCGCCCGGATCGGTTATCGATGGATCGCCAAGAATCGCCACCGCTTTGCGTGTAAAGATGACTCGTGTCGATTGCCGTAACTCTGTCCTTTTATAGCATTTTGCAGTCCTCCCCGCAGTTCCCTACCACAAGTGTTCCCCACCACCGTTGACGAACAGGCGACAGTCAGTTAGAGAGCCCGTCGATTGCTGAGACCAGCAGGCTGACGAAACATGTGTGAGACCGCTCCCATCGTCTAGGCGGCGACCGAGGCGGGCACCCGCCGCCTTGAGGCGGCGGGTCGCCGAGGAAGTCCCCGCAGCGCGCAGCGCGGAGGGGATTAGGACCAGCAGGCTGACGAAACATGTGTGAGACCGCTCCCATCGTCTAGCGGTTAGGACGTAGCCCTCTCAAGGCTAAAACACGGGTTCGATTCCCGTTGGGAGCGCAGATTTTCTAATGAAAACTGGCATTAAGAATGGATTTGAAAAGATGATTCTCTGATATGCAGTCAAGGCTATTTCACAGATGCCAACACATACTGCGTATTTTTATAAGTACCTAGTTTTTCAATAATTCCAGCTTGAAGAAGCGGTTTCAAAACGTAATGAGCGCCGGGGGTTGTTACACGCATGGCACGTGCAAAATCTCTGATACCCATTTTGCCCCGTTCCCGTAAGAGCTGAAGAAGTTTCTCCTGTCGCACTGTCAGAGATAAAGGCTCCTTAACCAAGGGGCCAAACGCAAGGATTCTTGACTCAACCCGTTTAAGAGTTTCAAGGACGGTTTCCGCCATGCATTCTATCCATCCCCCCAAATCCTGTCCCTCTACTTGAACGCGTTGAAGATTTTTTATGTACAAGGCACGATTTTCCTGAAGTATCTCATCCAATGCAAAAATATGCAGTGTATCGAAACCTCTTCTATAGAGTTCCCATGTGGCCATAATTCTTGCAACACGGCCATTGCCGTCACGAAATGGATGAATTTCAGCCAGACGAAGATGTAGGATGGCTGATGAAAAAACAGCCGGCAATTCGCTGGCGGCAGTATTTAGCCACTTTAAAAAATCACGAGTCTGTTTTGGAACATCTTTCCATGGTGATCCAACATGAAGACCAGCCCTGACATCTACTTTTCGATATTCTCCAACAGGCCCCTCGTCAACAGCGCCTTCACCAAGAATTTTGTGCAGTTGAAAAATATTGCCCTCGATGATCTTTTTGGCATTTTCTCTTTTCTGTATCCATGAAAGCGCATTCAGGTAATTTCTAGCCATTTTTATGTGTTTGTCCGGATAGCCAATAGCTTCTTTTCCTTCCATCAGCCCCTTTATGGCCTCAAGCGAAAGGGTACAGCCCTCGATCGTCGTCGAACCCCATGCCGCCCTTGCCATGGCATCTTTGACTAGAGTTGGAACCCATGGGACACGAATGAGAGACGATCGTATCTGTTCCCTGATTCTTGCTACATCCTCAAGGAGGCGGACGACGCGGGCGGTTGTTTTGAATATCGGCTGGTACATTCTAGATAAAGTTTACATAAAGTGATTCATACAGTCAATTGCATTCACAAAGTTTACATAAAGTCCTCTATAAAGAAGGGCTGTTACAAAATATCGGTAGTGGGGCCCCACAGGCTCACGCCCGTGGCACCCTGGGAGGAGGCTTCGCCGGAGCGCGACACCCCCCGGACTGACGTCCGGGGCCCCACGACCCAGCCGCACCGCGGCGTTGAAGGGGAGGCTCCAGCGGCTTTGCCGCTGGAGGGGGGTGTGGCGACGACCGAGTCCGGGCACCCGCGAAGCGGGTGGACGAGGAAGTACCCGGAGGCGGAGCCGCAGGGTACGTGAGCCCCTCCAATAGTGGCGAACAAATACCGACAATTTGTAACCCTGATATCAATATCGATATAGATTGGTTCTATTATGGGGTTCGCGTAGTGACTGACTGGGAGCGCAGAACCCGGTCGAGAGACCGTTAGGCCTCGTGACCGGGCAGACACTTGGCTTTTCCGTCTACCGTTCGCCCTGCGGCCCAAAGGGATCGTCCATGGCATCGAACGAGATGTCGAAGGTCGTAAATTCGCCCGTGGCCGCCGACCACGTCGCGTCGATGTGGTCAACACGGGCAGCGCGCGGGCCTCGTTGGCACCAGACGTGCAGGGCTTCAAGCTGGGCCTGTGCGCCTTCGGCAAGGATCTCGACGCCCCCGTCCGTGTTGTTGCGGACCCAGCCGGTGATCCCGCCCAACCGCCTGGCCTCCTCCAACGTCCCCGCGCGGAAGTAGACCCCTTGGACTTTACCGGCCACCACTAAATGCACCCGTTGCATACGCAGCGTCTGTCGCAGGTTCCGTCACTTATCCTGGGAACCGCGAACCCGTTCTTTTTGGGCCTCGAGCGCCATGTTGCATTTTGGACATCGCCCAGGGCTTTCCGCCATCACCTCGCCGTGCATCGGGCAACGATAGCGAATGTCAAATCCCGTCAGCTCGGTCATCTGCATGCCGCACTTTGGGCATTTGGCGGGGACCGCCGACAGACTCTCTTCATGCATGGAACAGTGATAGATGACGTGCTGATGCACCGCCGCCTTTGCTGGAATGCCCGATGGACTGTTTGCCGCATACCCCGTGGCTGCAAGGATGAACAGCCCGACCACAGTAATCATCATGCGCTTCATCACCGCCTCCTTTGTCAGGGACTTCCCTATACCCCTACAGGGTATTGAGCCTTAGCGCCGCTTCACGAAATCCGTCAATGGGAAAATCGGTGTCCGGAAAGTGGGGCCCCACAACCCAGCCGCACCGCGGCGTTGAGGGGGAGGCTCCATTACACTCCGCACAGTCTTCGACTTTGCTTCGCGGCCCAGCACAGCTGGGCCTTGGCCCGGCTTTGCCGCTGGAGGGGGGTGTGGCGACGACCGAGTCCGGGCACCCGCGAAGCGGGTGGACGAGGAAGTCCCCCAGCGCGCACCGCGCGCGAGAGGGGGAGGCTCCACCGGCTTTGCCGGTGGAGGGGGCGACGTGAGCCCCTCCAATAGTCGCAAAGTGCATCCGCCGCCGGGCGTAGACGTCTGTTCAGTATCGGCAGCGTTGCTGACCACCTCTTCCGTTGCCACGAGCGGTGCGGCATTGCCTGGCGCTGACGCCGGCACGCTGGGCGTATTCGGAAGAACCGGGGGAGCTTCGCTGAGATCCGGCATGTCTCCGGATCCTGTCGGCACAGGGTTCGGAGACGCTGCCGGCGTCGAGTCGGCATCGTCAGGATCCGTCGACGGTGATACGACATCGCCAAGTTCCCCGGTTTCACTCTCCTCTTTTGCGACCGCGACGATCAGATCTCCATCCGTGCAGTCTTCATCAATCCCATTATTCCCGGTCTCCGCCGCGCCTGGATGGACCGTCGATTGCGCATCATTGCAGTCTGCGTGATCGGCCACATACCCGGCGGGCTGTGCACAATCGAACTGCACGACGTCCGGGTCGCCATAGCCATCGCCATCGAGGTCGCGATACCATGCAGAGGGCGTCTTCGGTACGCATGTCAGCGGCATGCCCGCCATACAGTTGGCCACAATCACCTGGCAGGCGCCGACACCGCACATCTGTGTGCCCAAATACTCATCGATGCCGCCATCGCAGTCATTGTCGAGACCGTCGCATACTTCGAGCGGCGTTTTTCCGCAGGTCCCGCAGGCATTCACCGTGCCGGTCTCGATCGGTTCATGCTTCACGGCATCAACCGTCTCGTCACAGAAATCGTTGGTGCACACGAGACCATCATTGACCACAGGTGGCAGGCCACTTTGACAGCTCCCCTTACCGTCACACGACTCTGCACCATTGCAAAACAGACCGTCCAGACATGGCATCCCTTTCGGTTGAAACTTTTCCTGGCACACCACACTTTCTGTGCCCGAACAGGCATACGTCCCTGTGACGCAGGTCCCCGCTGCAGGCGACAACTGACAAGGCGTTCCCGGCTTTCCGGAGAGCGCCGCGCATCCCCCACAGGCATTCACCTTGCCGGCCCCGATTGGTGTATGCGCGCATCCGGACTCCGCACTGCACGTATCGACCGTGCACTGGTTCTTGTCATTGCAGAGGGCATTGTTGGGGGCATGGGTGACTTGGTCTGCTTCCTCATCACAACTATCGACCGTACAGGCCACGGCATCGTCGACAATATCGTTCGATGAAATACATGCACCAATCCCGTTGCACTTCTCGGCACCATTGCAGAAGAGCCCATCGTCACAGGGCGTCCCGAATGAGACACTCTGTGGCACTTTTTTTAACCCCCATTTTCCCGACTTGCAGACAAATTGCTGACAGACATTGTCCTGGTTTGGGAGCACCCATCCGACAGGAAAAGGCGTTGGCTGACACGAAACAGACTCCGGCCCATTGCAGCGATAGGTGTAGCTCTGGCAGGCCTCCGGATCGAGTCCCGTGCACACGGCACCAAGCTGCGGAAAGTCTTCGTCGATCTCCCCATCACAACCATTGTCGAATCCGTCACAAATTTCTTCGGCCCCGGGATGGACGTCGGGATTGGTATCACTGCAGTCCCCCTGCTCCACGGTGATACCGTCAAGATCACTATCCAAGATGGGTGCGGGAACCAGGGTCTGAATGTTGTAAAGGTAGACCCGTGGCAGTGACGACCCAGGGGCCGCAATGGCCACCAATGATCCACCTTTGGTCATAGTGGCACGCACAATCTCCCACCCAAAATGCTGCGCCGGTGGCTCACTCATTGGCGGACGTATCACAAAATCGGCAAGCCCCATTGCCAGCCCCGACGCCTGGGTCTCTGCGCCCCAAAAACCGTAGAGAAGCCCTGTCGCATTGACACTTTTTTCCTGATAGCCGATCTCCCCCGAGACAAATTCATCCATCCCGTCGCCATTGACGTCCCCAACGGTTCTCAAAACACGTCTCCCGATTTTTTCCAACGAACTGAGAAACGTGTCCACGATGGGCTGATAGCCGAAATCCGCAAACATCCGATCGAGAAAATAGGGGTGTTCAACCTGATTGACGGCAAATTTCTTGGCATTGGGACCGCTCGTCTCGAGGGGATGGCCATAAATCAGTTGGAATCCGGCCGGCGTCTGGCTCATGACACTCAGAAATCCGGTCAGGAAGTCCTGGATGCCATCCCCGTTGACATCGCCTGCGCGCGATGGCCACTGTGACCAGAACGAAATCAGTTTGCCGACCGGCGTGAGTTTCTGCCCATACTCATCTTCGTCCAACATGTGCGACGGAATCCCATTCAGATGCCCAGGGACAAGAAACGGTGCTGGCGCGAATTGCGGAGCCAACAAGAGATCGTCGATCCCGTCCCCGGTGACATCGCCCGGCCCGGCAATACGCATCCCCTCGGCTGCAAAGGTACCTGGCAAGAGTGTTGTCGGATATAAGGGGTATCCCGTCACCATCGACCCTGCCACCTCATGAATCGGCAGAGTCAGCGAACCGAGGGCATTCGCGGATTTGCCATAGAGAATATAGACCCGTCCGATATCGACCTGGTTGGCGCTGAATCCGCCACTGCTCGCGACGAGATCGTCTGCACCGTCGCCATTGAGATCGCCCCCATTGATCACATAGAATCCAAAATAGTCGTGCGCATGTTCACCGATCCAGCAGGCATCGGCGCTCGTCCACGGCATGGCCGAGGACCATTGCGTGTGATATTTCCCGAGGAAGAGGCAGACGCGTCCGCTCAACGATCCGTTCGTCGTTGTTGCAGAGGAATAGCCGAGGGCCACGTCATCAAAGCCGTCCGCATCAAAGTCGAGGACGGCGACACTGAATCCGAGCTGCTCGGATTCGGAGGGACTTTTTGCGACCCATGCAATCTGATCGGCGCCCTCTGGAACCAATGCTATGGACGATACGAGCGTCTCCTGACCGTACACCACATAGACATGCGCCAGTGTTTGCGAAATGCACCACGCTCCATCAAATGTTTGGCTATTGGCCAGACACGTGGGCGCACCAATCACGAGATCGTCGAGACCGTCGTTATTGATATCGCCAACAGCCAACGCCTCGCCAAACCGCATCCCCTGGGCATTGGCCAGGCTGATGGTATGGGAAGGAGTCAGCGCCGAATATTGAAACGGGACCTGGTCCTCGCCACAGACCTTTTCTTGCGCATCGTAGACCCGCAGGCGGATGCGGTATTTCCCCGCAACGCCACCTTGCAACGCCACACTCCCCAGATCATCACCAGAATCTGGTTTAGGCATTGCATCGAGTTCCTCCCATGTCGACCATGATTCCCCCTGTCCTCCTTTGGTCACGGCCAAGGCATAGCTTACGGCATGATGTCCGCCGACCATGCCAGTGACGGTCACCGGTTGGACCTGCGCCACGGTATGGCGTTGCGGCGACAGAATTTGTGCCTCGCAAAACGCCGCTGTCGCGAGGGCCTTGGCCGCGTTGATGCGTCCGTAGCCCCAGCGATTGTCCCATGCCGGTTTCCCGAAATCCTCCGCGCTCATCCGTACAATCTGGCGCACTTCATCGACGGTCAATGGCGGCTCCATCGCTTGATACGCACTGAGAATCAATCCGACCAACCCAGCCACATGCGGCGAGGCCATGCTGGTCCCCGCAGCGAGCGCATATTGCGTGCCGAGGAGGAAATTCGCATCGCCGAGCATGTTGGTGCCACCCGCCCGCAATGAGAGAATATTATAGCTGTTGGGCTTGAGCGTCGATGCATCACCACCGCCCGGCGCTGCGACATCAATTTTTTCCCCGTAGTTGGAAAAGGAAGAAAGCGTGTCCTCCACCGTGGAGGCAGCCACCGTAATGACTTCCGCATATCCCGCGGGGAAAAACCCGGCCCCGTTAATCGCGTCATTCCCTGCAGCCACCACGTGGATCACCCCCAGGCTGTTGGCATATGCAATCGCGGACTGCATCGCCGGTGCTGGATAGATGGTCCCCAGACTCATGTTGACCACATCGGCCCCATTATCAGCGGCGTAGACCACGCCGCCCGCTAATTGATCGACCGAGGCATAAAAACCGGTCGGATCCCCGCTACTCGGCGGGGGTTGCTTGCTCCCGCCGAGCACCTTCACCGCCATGATCTTGGCGTTCCACATCATTCCGACCACGCCGAGCGTATTGTCACCGACCGCCCCGATGGTCCCCGCCACGTGGGTCCCGTGCCCGACCAGATCCTGCGGGAGGGGATCGTCATCGGCAAAATCATATCCATAGACATCATCCACGTAACCATTGCCGTCATCGTCCACCGCTGGTTTGCCGTTCAACTCGGCCAGATTCTGGTACATATTCCCCTGCAGGTCCTCGTGTTCCCAGTCGACCCCGGTATCAATGACGCCAACGACCAGCGAAGAATCGCCGGTCGAGACCTCCCACGCCTCTTCGGCGTCGACATTGTACAGGCCCCAGAGATCCGCGTATGGCTGTTTCCATGATGACATGGTGGAGAAGTAGGGATCGTTCGGAATCGCGAGGAGACGGAGATAATAATTCGGTGACACACTCCGAATGTCAGGAGAATCGGCCAGCATCCGCACTGCCCGTTCAACATCGACCGATTGACCGGAGAGACGGACGACAAAGAACCGGTGCAGGTTTTGGACGGGCGCTTGTCGTGGCTGTCGCGCCTGCCGTTGCGCAAATTTTTTGGCGACGGCTGCCCGATGCATCGCAATCGCCTCGGACGACTCCCCGAGATGCGGATAGAGATGATGCAACCCGCTCACGGAAAATGTTGGCGAGATGGCGTGGGCAATGACGGTGAGCGGATTCGCGTGATCCTGCGCCAATTCAACAATCACTTCATTCGGTACGTAGGAAAGCTGGGAGCTTGGGGCAGCGGCGATCGCACCATGGTAGAGACACCAGAGGACCATCGTGCACACGATGCGCAGAGGGCGAATCATGCCATCTCTCCTCGGTCAGCAGGTGTCCCACCGCACAACACTGACTCTTAAATGCCATTCGCATGGTCGACAGATACTCTGCCGATGATCACCCGCAAATGCCCGCCAATCTTCAATATGCGACGTTCATAGAATCACATTGCACCCGTTGTCTAGCGTAAAATCCGATGCCCCACTGAAATCTCAGGATATCCGTATGTTGCAACGTCCCGATATACAAGGCTCTTGGCCTACTCCAGGGCAATCAACGCAATCTGCGATCCGGATTTCTGCAGCGTAATGCGCGTGGCCTCGCCACCGGCATGAGAGACCGATAGGGCTCTTGGCGCATGCACAAAACGACGATGGTAGGTCGTGCTATAGGCATTCGTCCGTTCCAGACAGTGCACACTCAGGGTCCCATTGCCGTGCAACGTCATGGTGTACACATCTGCACACCCGGCAGGGCGGCGTTTTGGGTGATGCAAAAAAGTCCGCGTCTTTTCCGTCGACTGTGCAAGCGCCTCCGCCTCCGTTTCGATCTCAAAGGCGACCCGCGTTGCCGCATCGGTCATGAAATCCCGGCAACCGGAGCAGATGAGAAAACCCGGGAGCAAGAGGCCGACGAACATGCGTTGCATCCTCTTCCTGGGTTGAGACATGCTCATTGCGATCGCTCCATCACCTGGTGATATACCGGAACACCACCGTAATGTGCAATCATTCCATTTGTTTACGCAATGAGGCGCAACCTATCGAGTGGTGTGCCGATCTACCACTCAGATTCGTCAAATAAGTACTGGTCAAGCAGACGCCATCGTAACATACCCTGGAGCCTGAACAGCCGTCGGGAGTCATGGGTCATGGCGAGACCACTCGAAGATTTTGGATACACACTGCGACCCATTTCTCTGCGCGCACTTGGAATCCACCGGGGCTCCGTGGGCAAGGAGGCGTTCGACGAATATCAAGAGATTGCCCAGGAAAGCGGATCGTCGCGGATCGACACACTCGATGAGGCCGAAGAAATCTATTTCCTCCTCTTGCAAGAACAGGAAGCGCTGGCAAAAAAATTGCGGGAGACGGTCATTGCCAGACTGTCGGTCAACCCGTTGCAGCGCGGGCGGCAGGTCGTCCTGAAAACCACCCCGGACGATGGCTATTTCAGAATCATTTCACACGATAACCATCAATTGCAGGTGAGCACCCTTTTCGGCGATTTCACAGACTATTCGCTGACCACCACATGGCGACGCGAACGCGCCATGGACGGCCATGCCATATGGGAGACCGGATTTGAGTTGAGCATCGTATTGCTGGTGGCCCGTAATGCGGATACCATTGATGCCGATCTCTTTATTGTCGGCGCAGAGGCCTGCGCACCCGATCTCGAACGGCGCCATCTCTTCTGGATTGAGACCACGACAGGAACCGCGGCAGACGGAGGAGAAGCCGTGGCGGACGGAGCAACCCCAGGCGAACTCTCGCTCCATCTGTTGAGCGGATTGGAGCTCGTCCAATCGGTCGGCCGCACCTCGGATGGGGCATTGCAATTCGCGCATCGGGTGTGCGAGACCAAGGCCTTGATCAACACGGTCAATCGGTACAGCCTGACCTGTAGCGATCGTGCCTGGATCCCGCCAGTGGAGATCACCCCGCAACTTTTTTCCGAAATCGGGAGCTACCGGCTCCCTGCGATGTCTCGTTAATCCGCGACAATACAGAGCAGAGAGGCCGTGATGGTGTACGTCCACGTCTGGTTGAGATTCGAATCATCGAGTCCGCGTCCGGCGCAATGCCAGCCAGCTGCGGACGTTGTGCTCTGCCACGCAGTCGGGGCGTTTTGGGTGAAGGTGACCTTGCGCTGGTACTTTTTGTTCTCACTGGTTTCACCAAAATCGATGGTGATGGCACAACCGCCGCTCACGGCAATATCTGTGACATTATCACAGTAGGCAATCGCTGCTCCCTCTTCGACGCGATGGTCTCGACTCAGATCGTCCGAGGTCGTGGCAGCGGTGCGCAGATAGAGATCGCTTTTTGTGGTGTAGAGTCCACCGCCCTGCGGACCTTGCAGACCTGCGGGTCCTTGGGGGCCGGTCTCACCTTGAGCGCCTTGCGGTCCCGCCGGCCCCTGTGGACCAGTTGCGCCAGCCGCTCCTGGTGGACCGATGGCACCGGCCTCCCCTTTTTCACCCTGGAGGCCTTGTGCGCCTGCTGCACCCTGGGGTCCGGCAGGGCCGATCTTGCCCTGAGGCCCTTCAGGCCCCTCCGACCCAACGCTCCCCGCCGTCGTCGCACCACCAAATCCATTGAACGAACCGACCCATTCCCCCTCGGCGTTAATGACCTCTCCGACACCCTCAATTGCCACCCGCGGGAGCGTGGCCTCGGGGACTAACTGTTGCGCCACTTCAGCGACACGCGCAAAGGGGACGCTTCCGATCGTGGTCCGCGGATGCATTTCCGAATCACCATCCACCTGCATCCCCAGATAGAGGTCACCGGCAAGAAAGATTTCCTTTGGCAATGTGACATCCGAGCCGAGCGAGACCCGGTAGGAGCCATTGGTGAATGTCACCGTCTTCTGTTCTCCCCACAAGACCAGGCTGCTTTCAGGATCGTCGTACAAACGAAACCAGACCGTATGCGTCCCGTTCATTCCAACACCATCCAAATCCGTGACCACCCCCGACTGATGGAGCAGATGGGATTGATCCGCTGCCCAGACGGTGACACTCCCGCCGAGCAACATCATCACGAGCCATGGAGTGACCCGTTTCATTCGAATGTCACTCCGTAATTGGTGAGAAAATTGACGGCCTCGAAGGGAAACAATGCACTCTCGGCACTCCCCCCATGAATATCATACGATTGAAAGGTGATGGCGGTCGCAATGTATCGTTCTGAACGCGTAGAGACACTGCCGACGCCAAAATCCGCGGCCATTAACGCGTGCAACTCCCCGACCGCCAATGGCGTGTTGCCATGGACTTCAGCCGTTGCGGTGCCCAACTCACTGGGGACCTGTATCTCTAACCCAGGATACTCGCCCAAGGCCCCACAGCCAAGACCCGCACTGATGAGCATGCTGCAGAGGCACTCCCGCATATAGCGTCGAAGGGATGCGGACATATGATGTCTGAGTGAGCAAGATGCATGCCACCCATGGTGGGAGAGAAAATTTCATAACATGAATAAAAGTATATAGTTCGATAAAGATTACTATCCGACATTCGACACTCTGAGAAAAAGTCCTCTCAAGATGGAAAAAACTGTTGAACTTTTGACGGTCAGGACGTGCGGTCATCAAGACCTCTGCTCCTGTGTCTGACCCTCAGGTCATTCATTTGATCATCATGATGGCAATGAGGTATCCAGAAACCCAGTTTGATATATTTCCCAGCGTACGCACCATGGAAGAGATTTATAACATCACAGCATTACAGACATTTCTTTTCATTGACGCTGAGAATGCCTGGGACCATTTTCGGCACCGATGTTGCATTCTTCTCTGACAGCGTTCACCCTTCGAGAAGCACTAAGGGGAGGAACGTAAAAAAATTAGTGATTACGATATGATACAAATTCACACATGGCGTAGTGTACTGAGGCAGATGTACCACGGGGGGGCATTTGTCACCCTCGTCTTCCTCGGGACCTCTTGTGGGGCCGGCCTCGAGGGTCAATCCACCGGAGGTACCACAACCACCGCAACCACGTCCGATGTGGTCCTGGTCACGACCGTCCAACTCCCCACCGGGACAAGCGCCAACGTCGCCAAAGGGGTCACGCTGGCTGAAAGTGCCGCGGTAGGCATTCCTTGTACCCTCACAGATCTCAAACAGAACACCGAAGTCGCCACCACGACAACAGACGGAGATGGAGTCGCGCGGTTCGACTTTACGTTGAGTGACGTCTGGCCGTCTGGTAGCATCGACGCCAAGCCGTTGTTGGTGCAATGTACCACGGCCGATGGCCTCGTCCTCCCCCACCTTGAACTGGTGGCGCCGACCGACCCCGATACGGCCTGTGCAGACGGACAATATACCTACACAGAGGCAACGATTGAACTGAAGACCAATGGCGAGACCACGGATTTCCAGCCCACCGATACCGATGCGCTGCTCGCGACCTCCGAGACTGTAAAGACGTGCGGGGCAACCTTGACCGATTTCTCCTCCGTCTGGAGTGGGTGGCAAAATAACACCTGTCGCCCCAAGGCCGTGCTGGCGTCTGTGAAGGCCCTCCTCTCGGCAGACGCCACCGACAATACCACCGGTACCGCCCTTCAACAAGTCCGGCAGGCCCTCGTCACCCGCATGCAGGCGGGCGGTGCCCCCAATTTCCTGAGCGAAGTCCAGGCCGTGTTGGGCGATCACAACCCGGCCTATCTCGCGCAATGGACCGCGCAATCCGGGGTACCGCTCGGGACGTATCTCCCGACGGTGGCCGCCAGTGCGGCACTCCTCAACAAGACCTTCCGCGATGAGAGTACCTTTCAACTCGTGGATGGGGCCTTGGGCGGGTGGGGATCCCTGGCACAAACCTTGACGGCGCAGGTCACTGCCGAGACCGCCACCAACCTGCAACAAGGGGCGGAGCTCCTCCAGGGGATGGTCCGCACCGGCGTGCGGGAATATTTGCAAAAAGGCGATCTGACGCAGACGAGCCTGCAAAAATTCCATCAGCCTGGCTACGCGGGGATGGTCGCCACCATGGCGAAGGGCTGGAATGCAATGGTCACCGCCGCTCCCAACGTGGGCGAGGATGTCTTCGAGACGGTCACCACACTGCTCAAGAACGACAGCTGGGGATGGAGCACCGGCACGGCGTGGGCGAGTGATGCGACCATGACCGAGCAATATGGGAAGGCAGCACTCAACTTTGTCAAGGGGGCGGTCACCAACACGAGCAATCAGGCCGCCGCGTTGGCCCAGGTGAATAGCTCCACCAGTGGGATCGTCAGCGCCATCACCAACAATACGGAGCAATATGCGGATACGACTGCCGGGGCCACACTCGTGACCACCTATCTCGTCTACAGTGCCCAGGTGATCGCCGGCGGCGGCACCGTCAGCGGCTGTGTCGACAATAGTGCCTGCCCCAATGGATGGGGGTGTTCGAAATATCTCAAGTCGTGCGTGGAACTTGAGAGTGGCCAGTCGGCCTCTGAACTCCCTGCCACCAACCGTCCGTTTGGCATGGAATGCACCTCCAACAGTCAATGTCAGTCCACCTACTGTGCCCTGCTCGGAAGTGACGGCCTCTGCCAGACACCCCCGGCGCAACAACAGACCGACCTCTTTACCTCGGTCCTGAAGGCCATGGGCGCCAGTTGCACTTCGAACGGCCAATGCGCCTCCGGTCTCTGTACGAATGGGTACTGTGCATCATCCACCTCATATACATCGTATTACAACAACTGGTATACGGGCGGCACCAGTAGTGGCACGACCGGGACCCTCTTTGCACAATCCAAATTTGTCGACAAGAGTGCGTGTGTCACGGTCGCCGACACGACCGATGATACGACCACCAGTGATAGCGGCGCTTCGGAAGAGAGTGGCGGCAATGACGTCGCGGAAGAAAATGATGTTGCGGAAGAGGAAGAAGAGGCCGCTGCTGAGACTCCTCCGGCAGCCCCTGCAGCCCCGGTGGCCCCAGCAGCCCCGGTAACGATCGCCGTCAGTAGTCAATCCGTTGTCGCCAATGCGACTGATGTCAGCAATACGGAGAATATCTGTTGTACGGCCAACGTGGCCCTGAGCGCCCAGACGAGCACCGCCACCTTGAGCTGCAACAATCAATCGTTCACCGGCACGGTCACCGTGAGTGGCCAGCAGGTCTGTCTCGACCCGACCGCGGCCCTCCCGGACAATATCAATTGCAGTGCCACCTGTACGTTAAACGGCACGGCCGTCACCTGGTCCTTTGGTACCGCTGATGTCAATCCCCCGGCAATGGCTTCGAGCGGCGTCACGCAAAATCAGACCAACGTGCCGAGCACGCCCGCAGCGGTGGCCGCAGTACTGACGATGACGTTTAATGAGTCACTCCAGCCGTCGAGCATTACCACCGGAGCCGCGGGGACCGTGAACTTGCGGCGCTCAGACACCAATCAGGACGTGGCGGGTGGTGTGGCCCTTAGCAATAGCAACAGGACGATTGCGTTTACCCCCACCGCGAACCTTGATACCGATCGCAGTTATACCTGGCGCATCCAGGGCGGCGGCAGCACGAGTGTAAAAGACGTGAAAGGGAATGCCCTTGCTGCCACGATCGAACGCACCTTCACCACTGCGGCCGCCCCGGATACGACCGCACCGGTGGTGGGTGGATTTGTCCTCCAGGTGGGAGACAACGCCAATCTCTGCAACGGCGTCAATGTCCCGGTCGATAGCAATGTGAATGCCACGTTCAATGAAGCCATGGACGCCTCGACCATCACCACCTCCTCCGTCACGTTGGCCAAAGTGGTGGATGGGACCGCCGTCAACGGAAGCGTCAGCTACAACAACATTCAATGGGCCACGACGTTCGACCCGACCAGCAATCTCGCCATTTGCACCCAATACCGGGCCACACTGACCGCCGCGATCAAGGACCTCTCTGGCAATGCCCTCGATTCGGCCCCGCAGACCTGTGGCTTCACCACGGTGTGCCCGGCGGCGATGACGGTTGTCACGACCCCGGCCAACAACGGGACGCTCAACGTGAACGGGCCGATGACGGCAATCTTTAGCTATCTCCTTGATCAGACGACCTTGACCGCCAATAGCGTCGTGTTGGCCACCGGCGGCAACCCCGTGGCGACCTCGCGCAGTTACGACGCGGCCACCCGCACCTTGACAGTCACGCCCACGAGCGCCTTGAGCTATGATACCGCCTACACCTTAACCCTCACGACCGATATCATCGGCCTCGCAACGGTCGCCTCGGCCTCCGGCGGTACGATGCAGGTCCAGCGCACCATGGCGGCCAATGCCACACGCGCCTACACAACGCCCACGGCCCCTGGATCGTCGGATGTGGCCTGTGGGGTTGTCATCCGGTCGATCATCGGCACAGGAACCGATACCCCACGCGGCGCGGCTATTCAGTCGGACGGCAAAATTGTCGTGACCGGCTATACCAATGCTTACACTGGCTGGCTCACCCGGTTTAACGCCGATTGCACGGCGGATGCTACATTTACCACCACCACTGATATGCCGGTGATGACCTCGACAATCCCGGTTGGCGTTGTCCTACAGGAAGGCCGCATTGTCATCGGTGGGGGTGGTCTGCGTTCTGGCCAGACGTATTGGGATTATTACGTCGCCGGGTTTACGACGAGTGGAAGCGTCGATACGACCTTCGGTGGGGGCGATGGTGTCATCTATTGGAACTGGAGCGGCAACTCCCATGAAATCGGTCAGGAGATGCAGGCGCAAAGCGATGGAAAACTCGTGGTGGCTGGAGGCTGTGGCGCCAGCGGAGAGATGGCGAGCGATTGTGTCTCCCGCATTGACGCCAACGGGGCGGCGGTGGATACCACCTTTGGAAGCAGCGGTTGGGCGACCACCAGTGATCTGACCAATCGTTCACTCGGTTACCTGATCGATTCGACTGATAAACTTGTGCTCTGTGGCGGCACCTATTGCAAACGATGGAATGCGAATGGATCCAATGACACCACCTTTGGTGGCGGTGACGGCATTGTGACCGGTATGACTGACGGCAATCTCTCCGATGTGGTGCAACTCAACGATGGCAGCTACCTTTTGGGCGGTTTTCTGACCAACAATACCAATCCGATCCTGACGCATATCTCCGCCGATGGGACGACCACGCAGGATTGGAAATTCAACCTCTCGACCGATAATGTCGATCGCAATGACGGCATCTATGGATTGGCGGTCCAGGCCGACGGCAAGATTATTGTGGCCGGGTTCACCGGTGAGCCGGCCAATGCCTCCTATGTGGATATGGCGGTGGCCCGTTTGAACACGGATGGTTCAGTGGATACGACGTTCGGTACGAATGGCCGTGTCAACTATCCAGCCGCTACAAATAGAAACGACCATGCCCGCATTGTCCAGGTCGATGCCAACGGCAAATACGTGGTTATCGGGCACAACGGCACCGACCTCGTGATTACCCGGTACAATCCCTAATACAGCGTTCGTCCCCCGCGGCGCAGAAACCGGACGTACGTCGTGAAGAATGTCGCCATCCCGGCGTGCCTAGCACGACCGGTCGCCGTTCGTCTCTCATCGACACATGGCGACCAATCGAGGCAACTGAGCTATCAGATAGAGGGGAATCGAGAGGATACGCTCGTGATAGGAGAGTGGTGTCTGGGCAATGCGTACACCGAGGCTGGCGGGTTTTTCGGCTAAAAACAACTGCAGGGAACGCAATGTTCCTCTTTTTCCCGATTTGACTTCGATTGGGACAATGAATGCATCGACGTTCGTGACATAATCGACTTCCGCTGTGCTACTCTTCTGATCGCGAGCCCAGAAATAGAGTTCCGCGGAACGGCGAGGATCCGCATAGGCCCGCAACTCTTGCCCCACAAACTGTTCGGCAAGGGCGCCGGCGTTGATCTGCAAAAAGTTCTGCTCAACGGCGAGTGCGCTCTGTAAACCACAGGCGTTCTGCATGAGACCAATATCCAACACATTCAGTTTCAATTTTCTCTCCTGGAGATCGGCGCCAAGTGGAACCCCCGATGCGTGGGAAGCATAAATCGGCCGGATGATCCCTGCTAAGGCTAATAACTGCAAAGCCTGTTTCAGATCTCGAGATTTCATCTCGCTGTCAATATGGGAATATTTGACCCGTTGACCGACGAAACGAAACGAGGTGTCAAAGACTCGCTGCAGATATTTCTGTTGGACAGTGGCGGCATATTTTCCAAAATCCGATCGGTACGCTTGCAACAGGGCAGTCTGGATCTGTTGGCATTGCATGATGTTCCCACTACTCAGATACTCGCTGACCACGGCAGGCATCCCGCCCAGAATGAAATAGGTCCGTAATAGGCTGAGGAGCTTTTCATGCACGGCGATGTCAACCGGATGTTCCAGGGTCACTTCCGCCAAATACGTATTCAACGCGTCATGCCCCGAGGCAGCCAGAAACTCACTGAATGAAAGAGGCTCCATATACAAGAAACCCACCCGACCTACGGGCATAGTGAAATGTTCGCTTCGCATCGCAAATTCCAGTAATGACCCGGCACCAATTACGGGAATCTGTGGCATCTGTTCCTTGAAATATCGTAGTGCCATGATGGCCGATGGGCACTCTTGGATCTCATCCAAAAACAAGAGGACCCCCTCGTGGATGTCCACGCCCAAGAGGAGTTGGATTTTGGCAAGAATTTCTTTGGGGTCCAGGCCCTGGAAACAGGGTTTGAAATGGGGGTACAATTCAAAATTAATGACGACGACGTTCTGAAAATGCGCTCGCCCGAAGGCCTCAATAGTGTAGCTCTTCCCCACTTGCCTGGCGCCCCTGACCAACAGGGGGAGACGACCTATCGTCTCCTTCCATTCGCTCAGATACTTTTCGAGCCTTCTCCACATAATGGCACTAATACAAAGGAATAATAGCCATTTATTGGATAAAGTACAAGGGTATTTGTAATGCCGACAAAAACGGCGCGTAACGTCATCTATCCAATCGGTGAAAAAATCACCGTGATGCCCCTTGAGGCCGTTGTAATCTGGGCAAAGCAGGTAATCCATTTTATCGTCACAAGAACCTGCTGCATCCGGGGCTGCTGGATCTGTTTTTGGTTTTGATGAAGCCCCATCACAGAGCAACACCGATTGCGCCGGTCATATCTGAACGCGCATACGTCGTTTTCATTCCATCATTGGTGATAGCAACTGCACTGACCGTTGCAGCGAAGCTATCCGCGTACCACCACCACCGCCCTCATACCGCCGCAACGCCGTTCCCCCCTCTCGTTTTGAGAAACGCCGTCCGCGCCCGAAGACGAGACAGCTTGGGCCCCACACGGGCTGGGGGTCGAGAGACCACGGAGGCCGTATCTACCCCTCCATGAGCGGAAGGCGGCCCGCCAAATATAACGGATAGTAATGCGTGTTCGTTCTCTGATCGATCTGTAGGTTCTTGCCACTTAAAATGATTTGGCAGGGCGGATGATATTTTTGTGCAAAAACGCGCAGACTCTTCGCTTGGCTGACCCACCCCGATTTGACTTCAATGGGGTAAATCTTCCCATCAATGTCTCGCAAAAACTCGACCTCCGCCGTCCTTTCATTCCAAGCATACATGTGAGACACGCCGCTGGCCATAAACTCCTGGGCCACAAAGTTTTCGGCAAAGTACCCTTTGTACGAGCCATACGCATAATCCAGCAGTGTCTTGGGAGTCAGTCCGCTCAATGCTCCCAACAACCCCACATCGAACAGATAGAGTTTAAAACAATTATCTTTGGCATAGGCCGACAGTGGCAGTGCGGCACGATTGACAATGGGGATCTTCATCACCAGTTTCGCCTTGTGCAGCCAATCAATAGCACCCGCTAATCGGGCGTATCCTTGTAAACCAGGAATCGCCCCGGAAAATTTGAATTTCTTTGCCGATTGGTCCTGCGTTTTTGCCAGCTGCTCGGGAATATGGCGCAGGAGCCGCTCCAAATGCATAGAATTTTGCTTGCCGGCATGTTTGGCCATATCGGCCAGGTAAGTGATCAGGAGGTCCTGCTGCAGCTTTCGCACCGCCTCCATGGCCACAAAAGGACTGTCCTGCAGTTTTGCGAAGGCCTCCACGACCTCGGGCAATCCTCCCACGACAAAATAATTTTTCAGACAGTACCATAAATGGTCATGGACGAGCGGAGGGATGGGCTCCTTGAGGGTGAACCCGTGGAGCGCGTCGAGCGATCGCTGATCTCCGAGTGCCTGTAAAAATTCTTCAAACGCGACGGGGTACAAATGCAAGAATTCCACTTTGCCCACGGGGAATGCCCCATGGTGGAGTTCTAACCCTAAAAGTGATCCGGCACAGCAGAGGGCCAACTCGGGGAGTTCTTCGCAAAAATATTTCAGACTCGTGAGCGCCTGGGGTACAGTTTGGACCTCATCAAAAATGAGGAGATCGTTGTGAACATCGATGGGATGTCCAAAATGAAATTCCAATTCCTTGAGAATCCGGTGGGGCCGAAGATCCGGCGCAAAAATGTGGGCCAATGTCCCTGTTTGCTCAAAGTTCAGATAATGCACGGTGGGAAAGTGCCTGCGGCCAAACGCTTTGAGGAGATAGGTCTTCCCTACTTGCCGCGCCCCCTCCAGAATGAGGGGTTTTCGGCCTCCGGGGAAAGAGGCCTTTTTTTCCTTCCAGGCCACCAACCCCTGATAGAGATTTCTTTTCACGACCTGTATCATGTCATATATGCAAAAAAGTGGCACCACTTTTTTTAAACAGTGCAATAATAGAGATTTTGTGGGCTGTAGACTGGAGGGGTATTCTTCAAACATTCTGCGAGGATTCAACTTTTCCCGATGGCCCGCGGCGCAACCTTTTTGCTAGAGTACCGATCATACGCATGATGACCCTTGACACCACATCGGCGCTTGCACTCCGTCTGGCCGCGGTCTTGGGGAAGATTTCAGACGAAGCAATCAGCCCTGCAGGACTCGATCTCGCCGATGGGCACTCTTGGATTTCATCCAAAAACAAGAGGACCCCCTCGTGGATCTCCACGCCCAAGAGGAGTTGGATTTTGGCAAGAATTTCTTTGGGGTCCAGGCCCTGGAAACAGGGCTTGAAATGGGGATGCAATTCAAAATTCATCACGGCGACGTTCTGACGAGGTCATGGCAGAGGCGGTGACCATGCAAACTATTTCTCTAGCCCAAAGGGAACAGACCAATACGGAAAGCGGCTGAGCTGTTTGTCGATAATGTCATGCTCATCGAACGTACCCATGTTGACGACGAACACATGAGCGGCCTCGTGCAGAAATACCCGACACGGTAAATGTGGCGCGCTTTCTAATAAACCTTTTGGCTTCTTGAACATGCCGAGCAAGCTATTGTGCAAATCGATGTAAATTTCGTCGGAAGGCAACGTTGCACCAAAAAGATAGCCGGTCGTTGTTTTGATCAATGGGTTATTTTTTGCGACCATTGTCAAATACGCTGGCATGGCCTTGGCCACCGCTTCTTTGATGGTCACAGCACCATAAAACTTTTCGGGGATGAGACGTCGGATTTTGGATTCAAAAATGTCGGCATTCTGCAAGGCACAGGCCTGCTCCCAATTCCAGACCATTTGGTCCATCGGAGAAAGAGTCTGTACCAGGGCACTCATCTCCTTGTCTGAATAAACAATCTGTTGCTTGGCGTCTTTTGCCGGACCTACATTATGGTGCGCGACATAATATTCTGCCCCATCGCTTGCGCCGTCGCCATCCGTGTCCGCAATACTGGGATCGAGGCCCACTAGTTCTTCAAGCGTTATTCCAAGCCAATCGGCGTCAGTATCGTCCTTCGGCCATTGCGCAAACAGTTGAAAATATTCGTAGGCTAAGGGCTTCAGAGGAACTGCATCCACCGCATTGGGCATCGGAATCTCTTGCATTCCTTGGCCATTCGCATTCTCCACAAACACAACGGTGATTGGCTGGTCTTGTTGCGGGACCTGCACCTGATACACTCCTGGCATAGCTCGAGCACATTGTTCCACCTTCCAAAGAAGTGACGTTTTTTTCAATTGGATGAGCGTATAGGTGAATGTTTTGGGAGATACCACCTGCACAGGAAGCGGACCACCCAATAAACCTTGCAAAGAAATGCATGCCTCGGCAACCTTCTCGCCACCGATCGAACCCACCACTAACCTCTGTGTGCTTCCCTCGGCAATGGAGTCCGGCTCCTCAAAGAGCACTCGTTGCTCACCATTCGACGCATTTTGGAGTATTACCGGTTTCCGAAAGTAAGCATAGAGGATCTCTGCAACCAGGTCTCCCTCAGCACTCCCATTCCACACCCCCTGAAATTCATTAGAGCCCAGTACGGGCAGAGTAAGGTCGGGAGGCAGATATGGAGCAACATACTCTTTTGGAATACACGAGTAACCTTTCTTATCTTCATATTCTTCAATGCGGCAGAGGGTAACAAATCCCCCTTCCCAAGTCCCCCAGAAGAAGTCATTGATCGCCAAACTCTCGAAGGCTGACGGCGATTTCATGTAATCCGCACCGTCATTGGGGAGGGAGGCAACTTGTTGACCGGGATACGGGAGGTACTCGCCGGGACAGAGACTCCACTGGAGGATCGGATCCCCGAGCCCATCGCCGTCGTCATCGGCGTACATCGTGGTTGGGGGGCCCACAGAGGTCTTGGTGTCGTCACAATCGAATGCGAGGAAATTTTGCACCACCGGCACGGTTGCCGGCTGGGTACAGTACCCGTGCTGGGCGTCACCGAAGCCATCGCCATCCTGGTCTTTAAGAAAGGTCCCGGCGTTCGTCGCGTCGAAAGTGTTGCAGTCGCTCCCATTCGTGACCCACTGCATCTTGGATTCGAGCGCCTCACAAGTGGCACTATCCGCATCGGTGAGACATTGCGCCAGCACCATATCCCGACACCCGGGGAAAGCAAAACGACTATTGAGGCACACCTCCGGCGTGGCGCCCCCCAACACGGGGAAGGCACACACGACCGGTGGCACGCTGGCATCGCCCAACTCATCGCCATCCATATCGGGAAACCAGCTGAGTCCATTATGAAACCGTGGATCGAATTGGTGGCAGTCCCCCTGGTTCGGAACGAACTGCAAGCGGTGATCCAACGCGGCGATCTCGCAATACACAGCGGCGCTCCCGCTCGCCTCGCCGGAGAGGAGGGCCGCGGCGTACGTCTCCAGACACGTCTCATAGAGATACTGGGGATCGTGGATCGCCGCGGCAGCACACTGCTGTTTCACTGCCCCGCCATAGCCGTCCCCATCGGCGTCAAAGTAGAGCCACGTCTCACCATCGGCAAGCGCTGGATCGCACGCCGCGCAATCGCCGGGGGTGGTGGCGTAGGGGGCCGGCAGGGCCGTGGCCGCACTCCCCAGCGCGGCGGGCGCGGTGGCGGCAAAGACCCCGGCCGCGCCGGC
>JACPFF010000029.1 GCA_016183065.1 Deltaproteobacteria bacterium
CCACCCAAGACTTTCGGCGAAACCGTCACCTTTTTGAATATCGGCAAGCCGCTCTGCGGAGAGTCCCTGAATGCTCTCGGGAAGACAGACCGGGAATTCAGTGCCCACTTTTGGCAATTGAGGCAATCGTGCTGCACCGGCTGGTTTGGGTCCGACCACGGGTCATGCTCCTTTTGTCATAACGGCCTCCCTCGAATGTCAGGTGTTTTATCGTCAAAACAATACCCCACAGTTGCGTGATCGTTTGCCATGAACACGGGAAGAAGGAGGCATGAGCCACGGTACCTGGCCATCCCGACGAGAGGCGGGATCCAGTCATTCAGTGCTGGTTCCCGACTGCGGCCTGTTCCGTACTGCGATACGGGGTCTGGACGACATCTGAATTCTGACGATCAAAGGAATGACGACGTATGTCGTGAATTCGTGTAGGGCGTTGGATGGAATGTGTGACGGCTACTTCCCCGCCCGCTCTGCCGCACGGCGGGCAGCGCTGGTGGTGACGGCCGCGCGCGCCGGCACGTGCGGGGCGTGCGCACTCGCCCCATCGACGACACCGGGACGCTGGGTCCGCAGGGCCCCAGCGGTGTCCGGCTGGGATCGCGGCAGGCCACCCACCGCACGGCTTCCCGGCGGTGGCGTTCTTGACGTGCGCGGGGCCTTGCCGGATGGAGCCGCGGCCTCGAGGCCGGTGTAGAGACTGAGACTGGCGGCAGACGTATCGATCGCAGGCCTTGCCGGTGCGTACGAGCCCGTGGCGGCGTCGCTGCGTGGCGCTGCCGCTGGCATATCGAGAAGATTCACATCCCCCACCGCGGTGCTTCCGTGCGGCTCGCCCGTGCGTGAGGCCGAATTCCCTGCTCCGCCATTCCCCGACGGCGGCGTGCTGGAGTCGTCGACGGTGCGCCGCCCGGATACTCGCCGCCCACCCGCAGGGGACGAACCGCCCGCCGGAGTCGGCGAGTTTGGTGCACCACCACCGCGGTTTGGATCAGGATCATGTGCTGGCCATTCTGCGCCATCAATCAGCAACTGGCCATCCCTCCACTCAACGATGCATTGCCCAGTAGCGGTTTCGAAGCGCAACTGCGCACCATTGAATAGATCGACCCCCGCGCGGCTATTGGCAAATCGTGCTATTGCAACGGCATCGGCAAATGGACCGCCAGTAGGCGGCGAAGGATTGGCGTTCTCAAATGCCTCCAAAAGTGCGCTGACCCGTCGCTCGATCACTGAACGGTCAGCGGCAGTTTCTCCCGCGCGCGATGCCATCCGTTCGGCGGCATACTGCAGCACCCCGATCGCCAGGTTGCTGTATCGGCGGCCACCCGAAAGTTCGACCGGAGCTGCCAAAACCTCGTGGGGAGAGAGCGTCCGACTCCGTGCCGCAGGCGCCGGCCCTTCGCCTCTAGCCCCGGCATGCCGTTTTCCCGGTGGTGCCGCTGTTGGTGCCGAATTTTTCTGACTCAGCATCTCATTGACGATGTGCAAGGCGCGCGTAGCGCCATTCTTCGTGATGTTTTCTTGTTGCTCTCGATAGGCGTTTAAAAACCGCTCATAGGTTATCCCGTCCGTGCCCGGTTCTGCCAACAGCTGGACCAAGGGCGAATTGGGATCCAGACTGGCCTCGGCATTCATCTGATCGATGGCCTTCCCGATCAATCGCAATGTCCCTTCGTCAGCACCAGGAATCTGCGCCACAACGAGATTTGTCAATGCGGTACGGATCCCCTCTTTCTCGCCTTGGAGATCCAGGGATGTCCGTGCAAGATTTCTGGCAAAAAAACGTTCTCCGTGCGGTGCCAAGGCCTCATGCAGCACCGACAAGGCCCCCCCGACCGTTCGTGCCTCGGCCTGTGCCCTCCGAATCGACATCATCCGCTCGACGCCGTAGTCAAGTCGCCGGTCGTTGAGCCTCCGCTCCAGATCACTGCTCCCTATGACACGACCGGTGGCTGCCCGACCGACCCACCGAATCACACGAAACGGGGAACCCAAGATCCATGTCACTCGACCAACCGCTGAGCGTTGTCCCCATTGGTCTCTGAGTGATGCATTCTCCCCGGCGCCGTGTCCCGTCTGTTGCTCTAATTCCGCACGCACCTCTCGCCGTAATCGTTGCTCGCGTTCGTCGACGCCTGAGCTCGCACCCGCTTGCGCAACCTGGTGATGATGCCGCTCGAGAATCCGCTCCTCTCGCGATTGTCGGCGACCACCGCCAATCAATGTGTCGATAATCTGTTCAACGTCTCTCCGCTCGGTGACATTGCCGAGCACTGTCGTGCGCACGCGTGAGACCAAGTCAGGAATCTCCTCAAAAACGGACGCCATCCCTTCTTGTGTCGAGATCAACGCCATCAGGAGTTTTGCCGGATCTGTCCCTGGCAAAGCCATGGCCGCCAGCAACATATTGAGGGATGATACTTTATTTCCAGCTCCCGTGTGCATCCCCGTGAGATTCTGCGCCTCATCGACCATTAGCAAGACACGTGCAGCGTATTCCCACCCGACTTCTGCCACGCCTTCGACCAGTGCACCCATGGTCTGTGCCCCGACCCCAATATAGGTGCCCTTCCCTTTCAACTCACCGACATTTAACTCGATGGGATAATAGTTGTTGAGGGCGGCCTCAAGAACGAGCGGACGGAGTTCGGGATGGACTGCACGCATCTCCGTCGTTAATCCACCCGCCGGGTTCGTCTCCCAGGCGGCCAGTTGTCGGTACGCCGCGCCAAACACCTGATACATCAAGGTCTGCGCCGTCGACTTGCCCACGCCCCGCTTCTCGCTCTCCAGTGCCGGCGACCATCCCGACATCGCCGTGACCACCATATCTCTGATCGCCTCACGCAACGGGGTAATGTCTGTTTCTTGGAGTCGATTTTCATCGCACCCTTGGCGCACCACCTCCCCGACTCGATCAACCAGGATTGGTTTCTGCTGTTCACCACTCCCGCCAGTGACCGGATCGGTCTTTTGGGTCATCCGTTCTGCACGGACTTCCATGATCCGCATATCCAGGTCTTGCAGTTCACGACGCATGGCCTGTTTGTTCAGCAATGATTGTTTCATACCCTGATAGATTCCGAGAAACACAAATATACCAGATCCCAAAATCGATCCGGCAATAGTGAGCGCAGCCTGATCATTTTCCGCCACCGCCCGCCCGACATCTTCGATCATTTTCGCTACCTTCAGACCGTCCGTGGTATTATCTTTGAGCTGCAAGCCACGGAAATGAAGGAGAAGGGCCTCATAGAATCCGGTATTCATCAAGGTATCATAAAAACGTACCGCATAGGCCTTGGTATCCCCTTGATCGACCAGTTGCAGAGGAGCATCTCCGGCCCCTTGGTGCTCTGGCAATGCCCGATCACCAAGCCGCAGTACCAGGTACCCGATGAGGTTCACATCGACCGGGGTGGTAATCGTTTCATAATCACCCGCAAGGACCTCTTCTTCTTCAGTGGTGCTACGAAAGATCCCGGCGACAGCATCATAGATATCCACATACCAGGGGTCATCATCGATCAGGGCCCTGGCATTACTTCGATCGACCATCGGCAGGAGTGTCGTAATATTGTCGGTAATCAGACGATGAAGACCCACCTCGCCACCGAGATGGTCATCGCCCCCTTTGACCGCAGCTTCTATGACTCTGGCATCAAAATAATCCCACAATTTGGCGAAGCGTCCTTGGAGGACGGCGAGATCTTTCTTCTCCGGATCCAATCCCAATTGCACCGCCTCGGGGATACTCGTGGCCTTGGCCTCCTTCCCGATGGCGGTATGCACGCGCTCGAGTTCGCCGATGAGATAGTCGAGGCGCTCTGCCTGATCAAACTTACCCTCCTTCTGGAGCGCCTGTTTGTGCTGTTCTAGCGATTCCTTCAGTGCGGCGAGCTTCTCGCTCCCCATATCACGCCGCATGCACCAGACACGAAAATGGGGCGCGCCCAAC
>JACPFF010000006.1 GCA_016183065.1 Deltaproteobacteria bacterium
CATGAAAGGGACCGGGCACCGTCACCGCGTTGACGGGGGGTTCTCACAATGAGGCGCCCGGCGGGGTGGCCTGGGCGTGCGGGTGGGGAAAAACGATGGCATTTCCGTCGGGTGCATGGTGCCCTGGGGTGGCCCGGATCTTGCTGCGCTGTGGGGGTATGCGATGGGGACGCCGGTTGATCGGGCTGGTGCTGCTGAGCGGGGGCTTGGGTGTGACGTTCTCCGCGGGGGCCACGACGAGCTATTACGGGGCCACCCCCGGGAGCCCCTTCGCGCAATACGTTGGCAATAATGTCTACGGCTGTGGGTATACGTTTGGGGCGGCCGAGATCGCCCAAATTCCGGCGCTGCAGGGCTGTGCGATTACGGCCCAGCACTGGTATCTGCTCCTCGGCGGGGGCGCCCAGGTCCCCATCGAACAGGGGCTGGGCCTTCAGCTCGGCTCGGGGACCATCGTGCTCGATGCGCAGTGGTCCCCCACCGCGCTGGATCTCTATGTGAATCAGTCGATCGCCTGTAGCTATCCCCTGCCGATCGCCATGCAAGTCACGTCGACATGCCCGGGGGATGCCGCCCCGAAGCCGTCGCCCTCCAAAGAGGAGTCCCAGCCGACCCCGAAGCCCTCGTGCAAGGACAAACCGTCGGTCAAGGTCTGCGTCGATCTCAACCAAAACGGCATCGGGGAGTTGAGCGGTGGAGCCGTCTACGAGCGCTGTGCGTATGACGAGCTGGCGCAGACCCTCCCGCACCATTTTCTCACGGCGCCCGCAAAGCTATGTGGGGAAGAGTGTCAGACCTTCAAAGCCATCGCGCAGTGTCCGGATTTTGATAAAAATGGCCAGGCGGATTTCTCCGGACAATGGATCACAGACAATATCTGCGACACGCTCTACGACTATGTCCACAAGGGCGATGTCTATAATGGCATTCCCTATCAATACGGCTATATGTATCGGCTGAAGGGGGGGTGCCAGCCCTATGAGTGTACGACCAATCCCGATGTCGCGATCTGTCCGGATGCCGATCAAGACGGATTTAAAGACACGGCGGGGAGCTGGTGGCCGGACTGTGCGTATCAACAGGCCTCGGTGAACGGCCAATCTGCGCAGGGGTGGACACTGCCGAAACACTATTTTCTGGGCGATGATCACGGCTGCGGTCTGCTCGATTGCGATCCGACGGACAAGGCGATCCATCCGGGCCCCGACGGGCTCCTCGTGTGGGCGTGTCAGGATCATGATGGCGACGGATTTGCCAATGTGCCCGCCTCAAATCAGACCAACATGTGTGCCGCCGGCAAGGGGCTGCAGGCGCCGGCGCCCCCGGGCTATTTCTGGGGCTATCCGGATTGCCAACCGTCCGATTGCGACGATGACCCCACGGACGACATGCCGGGCGAGCCGCCGGCCAAGGCCAAATGGCAGCAAGTCGCTGCGTGGCGGGACTTGGACGGGGACGGATATTTCGGGGGGACGAAGCTCTACCTCTGCATCGGCCAGGAGCTCCCGCCGGGCTATACCGACGTGGCCCCCCCCGCGAATGCCGTCGATTGCAACGATTGGCCTGCCACCCCGTGGGCCGCGGAGACGAACCCCGAGACGGTCTGGGTATTTGATGCCGATGGCGACGGGTGTCCGGGGACGTATGAGTATCCGTCGTGCACGACCCCCACGATCGATCCCGTGAAGTTTCCCCAGGGCGCGTGGATCCGGAAGGCCCAGATCGCGCAGGACCACCTTGAGACCGATTGCGAGGAGACGAATCCGAAGCGCTGCGTGCCAGACTGGTACGCCGATGCCGATCGGGATGGGGTGGGGACGGTCTGGTGCAATCACGGGTGTCAGCCAGATCCCAAAGCGGCCGCCTGTCAAGCGGCCCTCACGGAGTGCGCGGCGACCAATGCGCTCCTCGCGACCGCGACGGGCGCGGCGATCACTGTCGGCGCGGGCGCCGCGGGGGCGCCCCCGAGCAGCCTGTGGGCCACGATGTTGCAGCCAGCCGGGGCGGCCTCCTCTGCACAACGGCCCGGCGGCCCCCTGCCGCGGGCCGTGCCGCGCGCCGGCGCTCGCATTGAGATCGCGCAGGATTGGCACGTGCTGGGGCCGGGCGGGGGCCCCGCGGCGGCCCCATGGTGGGCCACGACACCGTGGTCGGCCGGCGCGGCCGGGGTCTTTGCCGCCACCGCGCCCGCCGCGCTGGGGAGTGCGGCCACGGCCCTGCCGGCCCCCTACGCCACCACCCCCGGCGATTGTGATCCCTGCAACCAAAACATCACCGATGGCAATCAGGAGGTTTATTTAGATATCGATGGGGATGGCTATGGGGATGGGGCGTCATTTACCCTCCCCTGTCACGCGTACGAAGAAAAGAAGCGCGACGAGACGCAAGCGAGCCTGCTGAAACCGGAGTGTGTGGAGCAGGCCACGCAAATCATGAAGCAACATCAACTCTCCGGATTAGATGCCGAAGCGGTCTGCACGCAGGCCATTGCCAGCGATACCCTCTGGGTCGCCATGAAAAAGGGTGACGGCCTTGATCTCTCACCAGAGATATCGCCGGACATCACCTGGGGATTCGATGGAGATAGTGATGGATTTATCCGGGCTGCAGGAAGTAGCCCCATGCCCCTGTCGGAACTTTTTCTCCAGTGTTTTACGCCCTCAAGCCATTTATTCACCTTCAACGCCGCACATCCCCCGTGCCAAAAGGGAACCTTCGATTTCTGCCAGGCATATTGGAGTTCCCCAGAGTGCATAGAACTGTTCTACACGATGCAATTTGCGAAATATAATGGCTTTGCCGATTGCAACGATACCGATCCGCTCAACCTGAACACTTTTAGCGAAGATCTCGACGGCGACACCGTGCCCAATGCCAACACACTGTATTGTTCACTACCAAGCGGCGTTCCCGTAGTGGCCTATTCCCATGAAGGCGATTGCGAGGACCTGAATGCGCAAGTGGGCGAGGCTGAAAAAAAATACGCCGATGATGATGGCGACGGCTTCGGGGATCCCCATCGAAAATGGTCATTGTGTCCGGGAGATCCGCACCCGGAAGGGGTCGTGTTGGTAGACCATCCCAACGACTTCGCTGATTATTATCCGTCTCCCTCAGTAATAGAAAACATGGCCTTTCAGGCGGACGGAATATTCTATCTGGAAAAATCAACGGGATTTAAAGAACTCTGTTTTTTTGAAGACAGTGAGTGGGAGACTCTCGGAGAAGGTCCCAAAATATATTATTATGGGTGTCTGCCAATGGTCCTGTCTGAATTGCTGGCCAAATCCCTCTTATACCCGGAGAATATCCCTGTCCTTAATGAAGCTGAACTGAGCAGTGATGAAAATGGAACAGCTTTTTATATTAAAAACCTGACAACCCATGAGGTCATCGCGAACTATCTTCAATTGAGATATGGCAATCTTCCGCTCATTATTGAAAACCCGCTCACAAAAAACAAGGTGATCATGATTAATGGCACGGTTTACGATACGACCGTTAAATCACTCAAAGAAGGCTTGGGAGGCTGCATCGCACCCGAGGGGCTGTTGGGGGTTCCGATTCAGCATCACGTTTTATCCGATATCGAGATGTCTCTGTTTAGTGATCTGGGATACTCAAAATCATTTGTATTTGAAAACATCAAAGAATGTCTTTTATACACGCATGGTATCTATAATATAAAAGGAACCAAGTATCTTATCAAAATGGAAAGTGATGACTCGGGCCAATTTTTGACGGCTCATGCATTGGGCGTTCTAGCTGATGCAGTGCCAACACTGAGCGTACCAATTGATTTTAAATATCTGAATGACACCGACAAGGACGGTCTCGCGAATGAGCGGGAAGATATCAACACGAATGGTATTGTGGAGAGCGGAGAAACCGATCCATGGAATCCAGATACCGATGGAGACGGGCATGAGGATGGTGTAGAAGTTGTTGACGGCGATACGACTGCTGCACTCAATCCCCAATTGCAGCCCTATGCAGATTCCTGTTTTTTTCTGGTTCCCCAAATATTGACAAATGCAGAGAAGGAAATCTGGGATTCCCGAAAGGCTATGGCCTTAAAGGTGGCGCCGATTGTCTGGAAAAAAATACAGAAGACCATTCCCGTTGCTTTTTTTAGTGGGCGCATGCTGGAGGAGGCTATTCAGGTGGCCATTCCGGCGTATATTCGGATCAAGCCGAAGTGCAATGCTACGACATACAGCTACGCATCAGGAGGTTACGTAAAAGTTGAAGGAGCGTGGGGGTTACAGGCGAGCACCTACCCGAATGATGAAGTCTACATTGATTTGAAAGCGATTCTGAAAGACTATCCACCAATGTCTATCGAGGCGTTTAAATCAATGAAGGATCCATGGAATACACATCTACTTGACACATTTCTCCACGAAGCCATGCATGCCGCTCTCGATTTTACAATGTTTTCAGAATCTAACAAGGACGAGGTAGCATTGGGGCATCTCTATATTTACAGCATTCTTTCAAATGGAAAATATAAGACTCTAGAAGGAATTCAAGCATTTGAATAAATGTTCCAACGGAATAACCCTGCTCGGTTGATAGTTTCTTGGAGGCCCATCATTTTTTACGAGATCTCCGCTTTTGTCCTCCAGGACGTTCACATATCCGCAAAATGGACATCGATGGTGGGTGTCGTGCAGGACATACTTTCCAAGGCATGTGGCGAAACGGTCATGCCGCCAATTTTTTCCCGGCCGCTTACAGGTGTTGCGGGCACGCGAGGGCTTCGGCCGGGAGGAGTCCGATTGACGCGGGCGGACCGTGCGACCGGATGAACCAATAATTCGAGAGGGGTGCGATCAGTGGCGAGACCGCGTCCACCACGTCACCGTGGGCCACGTGGCGTGCCGTGGCCGTGACCCGTCCGGTGGAATCGAGAAAATCGTGCACGGTAGCACGGCGTATGTTTACGGTACAGACCAGTGGTGCGCGACGCCGTGCGCGTTGGAAGGCGTCGCGAGACCACCCCGAGCCGCAGCAGTCGGGGAAGCCGCCATGGAGCCGGATCTGTCGCGGATCGACATCGAGAAACAGGGTGGGGGTGTTCGGTCCGAACGAGGCGGCATAGCGCTCGATCCCAGCGGGCGACTCTTTCCAGGGATAGAGCGGACCCGCCACGCATTCACACTGATGGGCGGTGGGACCAAAGACGGCGGTGTAGCCGATAAAGAGTGCGTGCGCATCCCCCACCACGACGAGTCGACTGCCACCGAGCGTGCCGTTGGGATAGAAGCCCATCAGGTCGCTTGCCCCACCCGACGGGGCTGGGGTACACTCGGCCGGTTCACAGGCAGGGAGATCGGATGGGATCGATATCATGACCGCACTGCAACAGCCGATCAGCAGGAGACTGAGACGCATGTCGACACTCTCTAGCGTTGTCCCGACGAGAACGCAAGCGTGGGGAGGCTTAGTCGTCCTGTTGAGCGGCATCGCGCTCTACAAATCGGTCGTGATTCTGTCCCAGGCCTCGTGTGCCTATTACGAGGGGATTCTCCATCGATGTATAACCGGGGTCTTTTGGACTGGGATGATTCCACTCGGATTCCGGATTTTCGCCCAGTGGTTTTTTCATCTGTGCCGAAAAAAATGGCGACCACTGTTGGGCTACAGCGGTCTTATCGGTCTTCTCCTGCTGATCGCACTCTGGCTCGGTTGGTACGATCTCGAATACTGCCTTCTGGGGTATGACGGTACCGGATTTCCGCCTGATCTGGCGGACTAGTGTACTGCGTCAGAAATTCCTTTATGCTGCGTTACCCCCTCACTCGCGATCCTCACGTACAACCCAGTACGCTCCGGTGGCTCGTTCGCGGGTGCCTTGCCTAAAGGAATTTCTGACGCAGTACTGTAAAGAAGCGTTGGACGCACTACACTAGAGGCCCCGTGATCTGTCCGGGAAGGGCGAAGTCTCCTTCCAGGGTGCCACGGGCGTGAGCCCGTGGGGCCCTACTGAGACACTCACCGAAACTGCTGCAGAAATCGCTGAAAGAGTGGATCACTGAGCTGATATCCGCGATCAGACCGTTCAACAATCGACCGATTGAGCAGGTGTGCCATGATGAGCTGCATACCTCGCGGGCTCACGGAGACATTTTTCAGCACGGATTTCCCTGTCGGTTGCCGAATGATGGTCTCCTTTGCCATGACGATCAGGAGGCGCTCTTCTTTGGCGGAACATTGTGCCAGATACGTTTCGTACCGACTGCGCCGGTTTTCCACGGTGCGATCAATCGCCACATGCAGATCAGCACCGGTCACCGTGTGATGCGTAAACTCTCTGACGAGTGTGGCACAGACCATGTTGATGGCCTCGGGATTCCGATGTAACAGGTCTTGCAATTGTACTGAGCCCTCGGAGGAGATCTGGATCTTGTGCGGAGCAAACCGTTCCGCCATGTAGTGGTAGTATTCCCGATAGGGGATTGGTCCAAAGGCAATATCTTCTCCAAATCCGGCCAGAGGCGCATTCGGTTTTGCAAGCATCCCGGCCAGCAGATGCTGCTTGGATCCCATCACAATGAGTGGAGTGTCGCGGAATTCCTGCAGCGCCTGCCGCATGAGTCCCTGCGCCTCTTCAACCAGGGCGATATCCTGGAACTCGTCGAAGACGACCAGTGTGGGGACTTGCGGGGCGATCTTCCCGCGAATAATGGCGAACAGTTCGCTGAACGACTCGCTTGCAGGGCGGGACGCGTTTCCGAGCGTTAACGTCGGCAGACCTGTGACCTCATCCACGCTGATCTGTGGACGCAGCCCTCGAAGGAATTGCTTGACCGATGTCAAAAACTGTTTTCCCGGGAAGGATTCGCCAAAAGAGTAGCCAAAAGCGTTGCGGATTCGCTCATGGATCGACGCCAACGTCTTCACCTCCATGACATCGACGAAAAGGACAAAGGCGCGTTTGTGCTTGCGGCGAAACTTCGGAATGATCACGCTCTTGAGGAGGGAGGTCTTGCCCGAATTCCGGTGTCCATAGACCACCAATTTTGCTTTTCTTTCGATGCCGTCCCAAAGGGCCTTTTGTTCTGCATGGAGGTTGCAGATGTTTTCTGCATCCAGAATCGTATCGAAATAGAATCCCTTCATCGGGTTTATTTTATACTTTCAGTATAATACTGCAAGTATAATCGATTGATTGCGCCATGACCCATTCGCCACCATTACAGGGGCTCACGTTGCCCCCTCCAGCGGCAAAGCCGCTGGAGCCTCCCCCTCTCGCGCGCGGGGCGCGCTGGGGTACTTCCTCGTCCACCCAGCTTCGCGGGTCCCCGGACTCGGTCCTCGCCACAGCCCCCTCCAGTGGCACAGTGACCGACGCCTTCCCGGTGTGCCTGGCCCCCCAGTCCAGGCCTCCGCGAAAAATCCTTGTCATCTGGGGGATGCTCAACTATGCGACTCAGCACGTGTTGCAAAAAGGCACTGATTTTTCAAGGAAATGTGGAGGAGATTATGCAACGGGTCGGAGTGCGATGGCGCAATGTGTGGTGTGGAGTGTCTGCGGCAGTGCTGTTGTGTGGTATCCCGTTGGTGCATGCCGCCTCGGAGAGCACACCGCGCATCGGGTACGTCGATCTGCAGCGGGCGCTCAATAACGTCAATGAAGGGCGGCGCGCAAAGGGCGAACTGGAACGGATCTTTACCAAGCGCCGGACCGAGCTGGAATCGCTCAAGACAACGCTCGAAAAGAAACAGCAGGAACTCGAAAAAGATCGGCACATCCTGAGTGCAGAGGCATTGCAACAGAAGCAGGAAGCCTATCGCAATGAACTGCTAACGCTGACACAGAAAATGAATACCTATGAGGGGGAATTGGCGCAAAAAGAATCGGAGACCACGGGGGCCATTCTGAACGCCCTGCGGCACGTGGTGCGCAAGCTCGGTGCAGATGAGGGGTTCGAGGTGATCCTCGAGACCTCGCAGGACGTCGTCCTCTTTTCACCGACCAAGTCCGATCTGACCGAGCGGGTGATTGAGCGATATAACGCCCTGCCAGAATCGCAGCGGCGGATTCCGGTGCGAAAGTAACGCCCATGGCGGTGGATCAGCAATTGTTGGAGATTCTGGCCTGCATTCAATGTCGGGGACCGTTGGTTGCCGTGGAAGGGGGACGCGGCCTGTTGTGTGAGGCGTGCAAACTCAAATTCCCCGTGCGGGACGACATCCCCGTGCTCCTTCTCGAAGAAGTGCTCGACATGCAGAGCGGCGCCCGCGGCGCGACGTCAGTGGCCGCTGCGACCGACCTGCACGTCCCGACCGTGACATTTCGGGTGACGGCCGGGCCGAAGAAGGGGATGACGATCCAGCTGGAACGGGGGACCTGCAAGGCGGTGGGCCGGACCGTGGGCGATCCGCACAAGACGACCTCGTATCACCACATCGACGTCACCTTGAGTCTCGACGAGAATACACGCAAATTGATCCAGCAATATGTGGCCAAACAATTCCGCCGCGCCGATAACGGCCCGGGAAAAGAATTCGGTTTCCGACGGACCGGCGATATTGTCCTCGACGATGTCTCGGTGTCGCGGCTGCATGCCATGTTTTTTTACGATGACATCGGCGTCGGGATTCTCGATCTCGTGAGCAAGAATGGGACGTATGTCAACGGGGAAGAGGTGGAAAGTCGTCTCCTCCGCAAGGGGGATGTCATTGAATTGGGAGAGTCGAAGATTGTCTTGGAAGAATAGGGGCGCGGCGTGCATAGTGTTCCGCGGTTGTATGGACGATCCACTATTACAGGGGCTCACGTACCCTGCGGCTCCGCCTTCGGGTACTTCCTCGTCCACCCAGCTTCGCTGGGTCCCCGGACTCGGTCGTCGCCACTGCCCCCCCAACGGGCCAAGCCCGTTGGGTCCCCCCCCTCTCGCGCACGGTGCGCGCTGGGGTACTTCCTCGTCCACCCGCTTCGCGGGTCCCCGGACTCGGTCGTCGCCACATCCCCCCTCTCGTGCGCGGGGCGCGCTGGGTCGTGGGGCCCCACAATAGGCCGAACATGAAATCGATGACCGGATATGGCGCTGCAGAGGGAAAGGTGGGACGGGGCAAGGTCTTCATCGAGGTCCGGACCGTCAATCACCGCTACAGCGATATTACGCTCAAGGTGCCGCCGAAGTTGCATGTGCTCGATGCCGCGCTCCGCAGGGAAATCCAGCAGACAATCAGTCGCGGCAAGGTGGAGCTTTTTTTGAAAGAAGAGGAAGAAGTCGCACCGGCCCCGCGCGTGGTGTTGAATGTCCCCCTCGTCCAGGCCTATGAACGCGCCCTCCGGACCTTTGAACGGACCTTCGGCAAGAAGGGGGGCCATTACGACTTGCTCGACGTCATCGACCTGAGGGACTGTGTCCGCATGAAAGAGCCGGCCGTCAAATACGAACGGTTGTGGCGCGAGATCCGGCGCGTCTGTCGGGGGGCCCTCAAGCAGTTGGACCGGATGCGGGGAGCAGAAGGGGCGCATATCCGGCGCGACCAGTTGCAGCGCCTGCGATGCATTGTCCGCCATTGCGGGAGAATTGGGCAGCTGGCCGACCAGAATGCGCGCCAGCTGAAAAGTGCGTTGCGGACGGCCGCGCCGACCAACGGAGAGCATGCGCGCAATGCGAGTGAATCGATCAGTGCCGCGATTGATCGGGCCGACGTGACGGAAGAGCGCATTCGTTTCGAGAGCCACCTGGCCCAATATCGGACATTTCTCGGGCGGAGTGGGGCCATTGGACGGCAGCTCGATTTTCTCATCCAGGAGATGAACCGAGAGGTCAATACCATTGCGTCGAAGAGCGGGGATGCCCGTGTGTCGCAGCTGGTGGTCGAAATCAAGAGCGAACTGGAAAAATTGCGGGAACAAGCGCAAAATATTGAGTGAACGACGAACATGTCTGGCCATCTCATTGTGATCTCGGCCCCCTCGGGGGCGGGGAAGACGACTGTTGTGAATGCCATGTTGGCGCGGTTTCCCGATTTGGCGCTGTCGGTCTCGTATACCACACGTCCGCCGAGACGCGGTGAGCAGGAGGGGGTCCACTATTATTTTGTCGATCAGCCGACCTTTGACCGGATGATCGCGGACGGTGCGTTCATTGAATGGGCGCGCGTCCATGACCACGCCTACGGCACCCCGCGGGCGCCCATTGTCCGGTGGCGTCGTGCAGGACGGGATGTCATCCTCGATGTCGATGTGCAGGGCGCAGCGGCGATCAAGGCCGATGACCCGACCGCGACGCTCATTTTCCTGGCGCCCCCGTCCCTGGCGGTCCTGGCGCAGCGCCTGCAACAGCGTGGCACTGATGCGCCGGAGACCATCGAACGGCGTCTGCGGCACGCGGCCGGAGAACTAGCCGCGCAGGCGCAGTACGACATCGTGCTTGTCAATGATGCCTTGGACGAAACCTGCCGCCAGGTCGCTGATGTCATCGTGGCCTGCCGGAGAGGGGAGTCATGATCCGTCTGCACGACATCCTCGACGCCGTGGCGGCGTATATTCCCGACGCCGACCTGGAACCGATCCAGAAGGCGTACATTTTTTCTGCCAAGTCCCACAAGGGGCAGACGCGCCGCTCCGGCGAGCCGTACCTGATCCACCCGATGGAAGTGGCGTGGATCCTCACGCAGATGAAACTCGACGTGGCCAGTGTGGCCACGGGCCTCTTGCATGACACCGTGGAAGACACGGTCGCCACACTTGAGGAAGTCGAGGCGCTCTTTGGGGAAGAGATCAGGGAAATGGTCGATGGCATCACCAAGCTCGGAAAAATCCGGTTTCAGACCACGGAAGAAAAGCAGGCCGAAAATTTCCGCAAGATGATCATGGCCATGGCCAAGGATATCCGTGTCATCTTCGTCAAACTGGCCGATCGCCTCCATAACATGCGCACGCTCTCGCATTTGCTCGAGCCCAAACGGGTCGAGATTGCCCAGGAGACCCTCGACATTTACGCGCCGATCGCCAACCGGCTCGGGATCCAGCAGATGAAAGTGGAGTTGGAGGATCTGGCGCTCAAATATCTGAAGCCGGATGTCTTCCACATGATTGAGGAGAGGATCGCGAAACGCAAAGTGCATCGCGATCATTTTATGCAGGAGGTACGGGAGATCGCGCAGCGCGAACTGGCAAAGCACCAGCTCTCCTGCGAGATTGTGGGGCGGACCAAGCATCTCTTCAGTATTCACCGCAAAATGGAAGCGCAGAACATTCCCTTTGATGAAGTGCACGATCTGGTGGCGTTTCGCATCATGGTGGGGACGCTCTCGGAATGTTACGAGGCCCTCGGCATCCTCCATGCCCTCTGGAAGCCGGTTCCAGGCCGGTTCAAGGACTACATCGCCATGCCGAAGCAGAACAACTACCGCTCGCTCCACACGACCGTGGTCGGACCGCATGGCGAGCGGTGCGAATTCCAGATCCGGACGCGCGAGATGCACGACATCGCGGAACGCGGGATTGCGGCCCACTGGCGGTACAAGGAGCGCGGGCGGAAGATCGACCAGCAGGACGAGATGAAATTCAAGTGGGTGCGCCAGCTCCTCCAGTGGCAACGAGAGCTCGACGAGCCGGCGGAATTTCTCGATACGATCAAGCTCGATCTCTTTGCCGATGACATCTACGTCTTTACCCCCAATGGCGAACTCAAGGAACTCCCGCGCGGCGCCACGCCGATCGATTTTGCGTATGACATCCATACCGATGTGGGGCACGCGTGCGTGGGCGCGCGGGTCAACGGACGGATTATCCCGCTCCGGTATCAATTACACAGCGGGGATACGGTCGAGATCATTACCGGCAAACAGAAGCGGCCGAACAAGGACTGGTTGCAGTTTGTCCGGACCTCCCGCGCAAAGGCCAAGATTCGCCACTATCTCCGTCATGAAGAACGGGAGCAGGCCGAGGCGATCGGCCGGGAGCTGCTCGACAAGGCGGGACATCGGGTCGGGGTCTCTGCGGCGAAAATCCTGAAGAGTAAAGAGGTCGCATCGTTCATGGTCCAGCACGGAATCAAAGATGTGGAGGGACTCCTTGCAACGATTGGCTATGGCAAGATGACGACCGATGAAGTCCTGGCCCTGGTGATACCGAGGGAAGAGTGGCAGCAGGCCGAGTCGGTGCCGGCGCCGGCATCGAAGATGTCCCGGCTCGTCGGCAAAATCACGCGCCGCTCGCACAGTCCGGTCAAGATCAGCGGGATCAGCGACGTGCTGGTCCATTTTGGCAAATGTTGCAACCCCGTGCCGGGGGACTCGATTGTCGGTTTTGTCACCCGCGGGCGCGGTGTGAGCATCCATACGATCGATTGCGCCCGCGTGCTGGCGAGCGATCCGGCGCGGTGTCTCCCGGTGGAGTGGAATGTCGAGGCCGGGGCGGTCCGTATCGCGAAAATTCGCATCTCCTGCGTCGATCGTCCGGGACTTCTTGCCAAAATGACCGAGGCGATTACGGAACAGGAGGTCAATATTGTCGAGGCCTCCATCCGGACGATGGAGGATCAAAAGGCGGTCAATGTTTTCTCCATCGAGATCTCCGATCTGAACCAGTTGCGACAGGTGATCCATGCCCTGGAGAAAGTGAAGGGAGTCATCGCGGTCGAGCGGGTGCGTGGATAGGGAGAACGGTATGGCACGACATCAGTGCGTGGGGGCCTGTGGCGAGGAGATCGGCGCGGCCTTTTTGACCGCGCGCGGGTTTCGGGTCTGCACGCGCAATTATCGCACGCGCTGGGGCGAAATCGATCTGATTGTCGAGCAGCGGGAGACGCTCCACTTTGTCGAGGTGAAAACCACGACCCGGGGAGGTCAGCAGGAACCCGCGGAATGGGTCACGGCGAAAAAACGGCAGACCATTGCCCGCGTGGCCGGGAGCTATCTCGCCCTGCATCGCATCGACGTGGCCGTGGCCTTTTCTGTCTTGACCGTCAATCTCTCGGTGCATCCGCCGCAATGCCACTGGTATCCAGCGGTGTTTGATGGGGATGGTGTCTGTTGGTAAGGCCATTTCTCTTCAAGTTTTTGATGAGAGAAGAGAAATAACATTCTGAAATCCTGATATTTAGGCCTGTTTTTCTCTGGAGAGCCATTGACAACACTCCGAAACCAGTTTATAGGACGCCGACTTACGGGTTTTTGTGTCATAAACACTTGATCGAAAAGGAAAAATCATGGTGGTCGCAGTGAGAGATGAAGAGAGAGATACTGAGAAGCGGTCCGATTTTGCCCAGTTGCTTGAGCAGAGTTTCGGGATGTCGCCGGTGGAAGAGGGGGAGATTGTCAAGGGGACGATCGTTGGGATTACGAACGATATGGTGATCGTCGATATCGGTTTTAAATCCGAAGGCCAGATCTCCGCGAGTGAATTCAGAAACCCCAAGGGAGAGATGACCCATAAAGTGGGCGATGTGGTGAATGTCTTTGTGGAAGAAGTCGAGAACGCCTCGGGGTTGGTGGGACTCTCCCGCGAACGGGCCGAAATGGTCCAGACCTGGGATCATCTGGTCGAGGCGAGCGAAAAGGATGTGACGGTTGAAGGGACGGTGGTCGGCAAGGTCAAAGGGGGCCTCTCGGTCGATATTGGGGTGAAGGCATTTCTCCCAGGGTCGCAGGTCGATATCCGGCCGGGTCGGAGTCTCGACTCCTATATTGGGGAAACGTTCGCGTTCAAGATTATCAAGCTGAATAAAAAGCGGGGGAATGTCGTGGTGTCGCGCAAGGTCGTCCTGGAGAAGGAGCGGGAACGGCTCAAGCACGAAGTCCTCGCCAATCTGCAGGAGGGCCAGATCCTGGATGGCATGGTCAAAAACCTGACCGACTATGGGGCGTTTGTCGATCTCGGCGGTCTCGACGGGCTGTTGCATATCACCGACATGAGCTGGGGACGGATCAATCACCCGTCAGAACTCTTTTCCGTCGGGCAAACCATTCGGGTGAAGGTCCTCAAATATGATGAAAAGAGTGAGCGGGTCTCGCTGGGCTACAAACACCTCCAACAGGATCCATGGTCGGGTGTCGAGGAGCGCTATGCCGTGGGGGCCCGAGTGACCGGGCGGATCGTGAACATTACGGACTACGGTGCGTTTGTCGAACTGGAGCCTGGGGTGGAAGGCTTGGTCCATATCTCGGAGATGAGTTGGTCGAAAAAGATCAAGCATCCCTCGAAGATTGTGGCGGTCGGGCAATCGGTCGATGCGGTCATTCTCGATATTGATCCGGACAACAAACGGATCGCCCTGGGACTCAAACAGCTCCTCGAAAATCCGTGGGACTTATTGCGCGAACAGTTTTCGCTCGGGGCGCGCGTCTCCGGGACCGTCAAAAATATCGCCGATTTTGGCCTCTTTGTGGAGGTCGGGTGCGAGATCGATGCCCTGGCCCATATCTCCGATCTCTGTTGGGTACAGACCTTCGACAGTCCCGCAGAGGTTTTCCACAAGGGGGATCAGGTGGAAGGGGTTGTGCTGCAGATCGATCCGGAAAATGAACGCTTTGCCATCGGATTAAAGCAGTTACTCGATGATCCGTGGGAGATCATCGAGCGGAAATATCCGGTGGGTGGCACGGCGCAGGGCCGGGTGGTGCGACTCTCCAAGATTGGGGCAGTCGTTGAGTTGGAGCCGGGAGTGCAGGGCGTCATCCCCCGGCAGGACCTTGCGGAAGAGCCGCCGATCGGCACCGAATACCCCGCGTTGGTTGTCAGCCACGCGGATCCGCGAGAGCGGCGCTTCTTCGTCAAACCCCAGGGAGTCTAACCGTCGGGCAGCACGGGAAGAGCATGAAACGGGCGTGGGTGTGGGGCATCAGCATTCTCTTGATCGGCGGAGTGGTGGTGATTGCCGGTCTCTTTCTGGCCACGCTCCTTGTGGTATCCCCCCAACACGGGTGCCAGGCCATGTGGGGGGATGGCGTTGCGCTTCTCGATCTGCATGGTCCCATTGTTGAAGTCGATGCCCTGCTCGAACAGATCGAGGAGGCCCGTCGCGACGATGCCGTCAAGGCGGTCGTGTTGCGGGTGAATTCCCCGGGCGGTTCGGTCGGGAGTTCACAGGAGCTCTTTCATGCCTTGCGACGGCTCGATCGTGAAAAGCCGCTTGTCGCCTCGTTTGGGATGATGGCAACCTCGGGGGGCTATTACGCCGGGGTTGCGGCCCGCAAGATCTTTGCCCTCCCCGGAACCGCCACCGCAAGCATCGGTGTCCGGATGTCCCATCTCGATGCCGAGGCCCTGCTGCAGTGGAGCGGCCTCAAGCCGGAGATATTAAAAAGTGGATATTTCAAGGATGTGGGGGCCATGCACCGACCAATGCGCGAGGATGAGCGGGCCTTATTGCTCGGCGTCCTGGGCGACATGCATGAACAATTCCGTGCAACGGTCGCCGAGCGGCGGGGCATTCCCCGGGAACAGCTCGATCCCATGGCCGATGGCCGGGTGATGACGGGCGATGCCGCGCGGGCGGCAGGATTGATCGACGCCATCGGGGACCTGCAGGATGCCATCAATGCTGCGGCCGCCTATGCCGGGCTCGATCCCGATCCGCGCGTGATCCACTTCGAGCCGCAGCGACCGTGGTGGATGGCGTTGCTGGGAGGCCGCGTCCGTGCAGCGATGCAGGGCGTGTTGGCACAATTCCCTTTGCCGGGGTTTGGATATTATTGGCTCCCGTGAGCGCACGATGAGACAAGGGAAGGAGGGCGGGGTGAATAAGAGTGATCTCATTACCGCGGTGGCGGGGCAGATGCCGAATCTGGCCATGAAAGATGTCGAGATCATCGTGAATACCATTTTCCATAGCATGACGGACGCCCTCTCCACTGGCGATCGGATCGAAATCCGTGGGTTCGGCAGCTTCGAGGTCCGCGTGCGGCAGCCACGGTCGGGACGGAATCCGAAGACTGGTGAAAATGTCAGTGTCGGTCTCCGGCGCGTCCCGTTTTTCAAGGTGGGGAAGGAGCTGCGCGAGCGGATTCGCGATGACGAGCGTGGCGCGTGAAGGCCCTCTGGGCGCCATGGCGGATGGAATATATCGCGGCCCCCAAGCCGCGGGGCGGGGAATGCCTCTTGTGTGCACTGCAGACGACGGGCGATGAGCGGTCGCGTCTCATCCTCTGGCGTGGGCCATCCGCCTGTTGCATCCTGAATCGCTATCCCTATAATCCGGGACACCTCATGGTTTCGCCGTATGCCCATACGGACCAACTTGCGGCGCTGCCGGCTGCGACACAACAGGAGTTGATCTGGATGCTCGGCGAGGCGAGTGCGATCGCGCTGCGGGTGTTGCGCGCCGAAGGACTGAATTGCGGCATGAATATCGGACGCACCGCAGGCGCGGGTATCGTGGATCATCTCCATTTTCACATCGTTCCGCGATGGAACGGCGACACGAACTTTTTACCGGTCTTGGCGGACACCAAGGCGATGCCGCAATATCTCGACGAGACATACAGAGCGCTGGCGCCCGATTTCGCGGCGCTTCCCGGGGGAGGGCCCAATGCGTAGACTGTTGTTTGCCCTGTTGTTGGCGCTCTTTTTCCTGGTCCTCGTGATCTTTGTCCTCTCCAATCGCGATGACACGACCTTTGGCTATGAAATGATCTTTCAATTTCATGTTCCCCATCTCTTTTCACGGCACACCAAGCCGATTCCGGTCGGATTTGTCCTGATGATCGCCTTCTGTCTCGGCATGGTCACCACGCCGTTCCTGGAGGCGTTGCCGAATCTCTACAAATCGTTGGAGCTCCGCGCGAAGAACAAGCGGATCCGGCAGCTCGAGCGGGAACTGACCATGGTCCGTGAAATGGTGGTCTCGGAGAAACACCAATATCGGAGTGAGGTGCTCTCCACATCCCAACCGCCCGAGACGTCCTAGCTCCGGATCCCCCGGCGACTCCGGCGGATCGCTTTGAGACGCGGCCCGCGGTCCTCTGGCCTGTCCGGCCCGACCGACGCCGGCAACTTCGCTTTTTCCAGTGCCTTGAGCGCACGCTGTTTCTCCGCACCCACCGTGTTCGAGAGCATGCTGAATGTCGAGGCCTCGGCCCGGGCCAATTGCTGCGGCGTTGCAGGTCCGTCGGGGTTGAGTGCCAGTTCGGTCGCGAGCATGGTGGCAAAGAGGAGTTCCAGCCGGCGCAACGGCGAGGGGTGTTCTTCGAGCCACTGTTGAATGCGCGCCTTGGCCGTCCGATCAACTGTGAGCAACCCGCCCGGCTGACGGATCTCTTTTTTCAAGGTGTCGATCTGCTGCTGGAGCGTGCGGTGATTCCACCCACAGGAGGGGGCAATGCTCGCGTCGACGAGTTCTTGAAACCCCTCGTCGGTATACTGTCCTTCATTGATCAGGCGCGGTTCAAAGGGGGCATACAGCTCACCTTGGTATCGATAGTGATCGAGTGTCATAAAATCGGGCTTTGAAAGGATATAGGTCCCCTGGGTAGTCCGAAAGGGGGCAAAGGCGTTCTGCCATGCTTCCATCGCGAATTGGGTCGTATCGACGAAACCGAGCTGCCAGAGGAGTTCGATGTCCACATCCAGATAGGTGATATGCTCACTGTCAGGGGCCTTGGGGATGTGTCCCCACAGATACTCACACATATCGATATCGGCGGCTTTCATGGTCTCCTCCTTTGTTCCCGATCAGCATAGCACTTAAATCCGGCGTGAAAATGCCATTTTTCAGACCAGCGAATCAAGTTTTTTGATTTTTTTCATCGCAAATTCGAACACATCCTGATGGGGACTATTTTTTGGGGTCATCGTAAAACCGAGTGGGTAAATTGAAGGGATTGAAGCGCCTGCAAGTCGCTCTAGAAGCGGCTAAGAAAAAGATTGAAGGGGTCCAGAAACCTGTAGGACTGAGGGATGCGAAAGAAGAGATGCCTTGGGGATGAATATCGGTTCCCCGGATTGTATCCCAAGTCAGGCGTTCAGAGGATTTTTGGAGACCCGAAAGCCCGCAGTATTGTTCTCATCCGTCGTCAAAAAAAACGAGATGCGGTTCTTGCGGAACCTTCCATCGGAGCTTCTACGACCGGAAGATGCGTTGGGTACGGGACTTGTCGTGCGGGGATGCTCGGATCTATCTGGACCTGGAGATTCGACGGGTCTTTTGCCGGAGCTGCGGGAAGGTGAGGCAGGAGAAGCTCGATTGGTTGGCCGACAATCCGTTCTACACGAAGAGATTCGCTTTCTTTGTCGGGAGACGGTGCCGGGCGATGACGATCCAGGACGTGGCCAAGGAGACCCGTCTGGACTGGCACACGATCAAGGAGTTGGAGAAGCAGTACATGAAGGAACAGCTCCGGAGGACGGGGACGCCGGCGCCGAAGGTCATCGGCATCGACGAGATCTCGATCAAAAAAGGGCATACATATCGGATCGTGGTGAGCGATCTGGAGAGGCGGCGTCCCATCTGGTTCGGTGGAATGGACCGGTCGGAAGAAAGCATGGATCTGTTTTACCAATCCCTGGGGTCCAGGAAGGCCAAGAAGATCCGGTCGGCGGTGATGGACATGTGGAAGGCTTTCGAAAAGTCGGCGAAGAAGAATATCCCGGAGGCCGCAATCCTTTACGACAAGTTCCATGTGATGCGGCATTTGGGCGAGGCGATGGATACGGTGAGGAAGAAGGAATACGGGAGGCTTGCGGGAAAAGACCGGTCGTTTATCAAGGGGCAGAAGTACACGTTACTTTCGCGGAAGGAAAACCTGGATCTTCCGGGTCGTCAATCGCTTCGGAAGCTCTTGAAGGCGAACAAGAGGCTGAATACGGCCCATCTTTTGACGGAGACCTTTGGGCAGTTGTGGAGTTACGAGACGGAAGGCTGGGCGCGTCGGTTCTTCGACAACTGGAAAGCATCGTTGAAGTGGCAGAGGCTCAAGCCCTACGAAGAGTTCGCCGAGATGATCGAGCGGCATTGGGAGGGGATCGCGGCCTACTGTCATCCCGAAAACAAAGTGGCCTTGGGATTTGTGGAAGGCTTAAACAACAAGATCCGGGTGATCCAACGACGGGCCTACGGTCTACGAGACGAAGAATATCTTCGGCTCAAGATCCTGACTTGTATGCTCAAGGGGATTTGAAACCGTGAAAATCACCCACTCGGAAACGCGAAGACCTAAATAAAACTATCGTTTTTTCTTTCCGGACACTCTTGTCTTTTTATTCACACCATTCTTTTTCCTCACCGTTTTATTTTTTGGCACAATGCGTGTAGATGAAATGCTCTTTTTTCCAGGTGCGATAACACCACCGGAATCCAATTCAATTCCAAACAACTGTGACAGATTTTTAGATTTAAGAACTTTGTCAGTTTGTTTACCACTTGTGGTGATTCCAGTTGTCCCTGCGGCAATGAGTTCCAAGTGATCCACATGACGCAGCTCGAAAAAGAGTTCCGGCTTTTCATCCAAACGTGCGCCGACACCATAAAGTGCTGCGGCCACATGCTTACACATGACAGCACCATCCGGACAAGAGCAATCCATCGAAATTTGTTGGGGAGAAGGAAATAAACCTTTTTGTTTGTCGGTAATGACGCCCATGACAGCTTTTGAAAACCTTCCCTGCAACAGTTCAATCAGTGAGTCGATTTGTCCTGAGCAGTTTTTGATTAAAGATTGCCAACGATCTTTTTCGAGAGCCCGAATGACAATCTCAACAGTGTAAAGCGACGAACCGTTGACCAGCGCTGTGACTTTACCTTTGCCGATTTGTAAATCCAAGACGGAACCGTTGCGTAAATAACTGCGTCCACGCGGGAGGCGGTTTTCAAAATCGCTATAGGCTTCGAGATTACTGCACCAAGATTTACCCCAGAACGTTTTGGCAATCGTCCGGCCTTCGAGTTGAACGGGACTAATGGATCGTCCCTTTTTCTGCAGGGCTTTGATTTTTTTAGCGGCCTGTAGCTTTCGTTTAGCCACCGATACATAAGGCGCAAAACCTCCGTAACTGTAATAACCATAAGACATATTCACCTCAGCTTTCTTCTATGGCACTCTTCAAATCAAGCGAAACAAGTTTGATGAGGTCTGTGTTAGACATTTCTGTCAGCACAGCATCTTGACTGCCCTCTAAAATTTCTTGAGACAATTTCTGTTTTGATTTGATGAGTTCATCAATACGTTCTTCAATTGTTCCGCGACAAATAAATTTATGCACCAGCACGTTCTTTTTTTGCCCGATACGAAAAGCGCGGTCGGTGGCTTGGTTTTCCACCGCAGGGTTCCACCATCGATCAAAGTGAATCACGTGCGAAGCCGCCGTTAAATTCAAACCTGTACCTCCCGCTTTGAGCGAAAGCACAAAATGGGGAGGGCCTTGTTCCTCTTGGAATTCTTTAACCATATCACCACGGTTTTTAACAGTGGTTTCTCCATGCAAAACAAGACCTGTTCTAGCAAAAATACCGGCCAGGAAGCGCGAGAGTGGTTCCGTGATTTCACGAAACTGCGTGAAGACCAAAAGCTTTTCCTGCTTGGCGGCAATCTCCTCACAAATCTCGCGCAGCCGGTTAAACTTACCGCTATCTTGTGGGGCATATTTGCCGTCCGAAAACCATTGGGATGGATGATTGCAAATCTGTTTGAAACGCATGAGCGAGGCAAGAATAATGCCGCGTCGCTGAATGCCGTCCGCTTCGTCTAATTGTCTGGCCAAGGTATCCACCGATTGCTGATACAGCGCCGCTTGCGCTTTGGTGAGCGGGCAGTAAACCGAGAGTTCGGTCTTGTCTGGTAAATCAGAGATAATACGTTTGTCGGTTTTGAGGCGTCGTAACAAATACGGTCGCACCAAATCACGCAACGCACCATACGGCTGGGTCGCATCATTCTTTTCGCAAGCTTTAACAAATTTTTCAAATGCCTTGGCCGAACTCAAAAGCCCTGGGCACAGAAAGTCATAAATCGACCACAAATCGGAGAGATGATTTTCAACCGGCGTACCCGTCAATGCCAAACGATGACGACTTTTCAAGTCTTTGACTGCACGAGTTTGTTTGGTTCCTGGGTTTTTAATGGCCTGTGCCTCATCAATGACAATAACATTCCAAGAAGTTTTTTTCAGCCAATTCAGTCGCCCTAAAAAACCATAAGTTGTGATGACAACATCTGTGTCTTGCAAAATCTTTTGCGAAGGATTTTCGATATCACCGGTTTTTTGACCATCAGTTCCAATGGCTGATGGATGAGCAATAAAATATTTAAGGCTAGGGGCAAATTTTTCGATTTCGGATTTCCAATTTCCAATGAGCGAGGCCGGAACAACCAGCAGATTGATTCTCGATTCATTTTGAGAAACTTTCATTTTTTCTTTTTGTAGCATCAAAAATAACGCAATTACCTGCACTGTTTTACCAAGACCCATATCGTCAGCCAAGCACGCACCAAGTCCTAATCGATTGAGGAACCACAGCCACTGCACTCCAATTTGCTGGTAAGGTCGCAGTGTGGTTTTGAGTTCTGCCCCAAGAGCAGTATTTGACTTTATTTTGCCCTGTGGGTCTTTAAGTTCGGCGAGCTGTTTTGCCAAAACTTCCCCGGCAACCACTTGGGACCAATCTGCAGAAGCCTGAGAAAATAATTCTCCATCATCGCCGCCAATGGCTGCTCCCGAAAGCAATCGCATCCCTTCGATAAACGATAAGCCATCTTCAGCGTGACGTTCAACGGTCTTCCAATGTTTGAGCGCTTCTTTGAGCTTGTCCTTGTCGACCTCTGTCCATTGGCCACGTAGCAAAACTAACCCATTGGTGCCTGCAAGAATTTGCCGCAATTCCTCCTCACTCAATTTTTCACCGCCCAAAGTGACAGAAACAGAAAAATCCAATAGCGCGTTGGCTCCAACTGCTGACATTCCCTTGTTGCCGATAGTCACCGAAACTTGAGGCCTTGATGGCTGTTTTGGCTTCCACCAGTCTGGAATACGCACAACAACACCTGATGATTCCAGCACAGGAATATTTTTTAGAAATTGATGAGCCTCTTGCGGTGTCCAGGCGAGCGGGTGATAAACCTCTCCGGAGTCAACAAGCCCTTTGATAAATTCGCTTTGGCTGGCTGCTTTTTGAACGGGCGTTAAGAGTTGCAAAAGCTGAACCTTGTTTTTGGCTCCGGCATATTCTTCCAGCGCTTTTCCCAAGGGAATGTGTTGTGCCTTTCCTTGCATCGAGAGTTTGTGTGTGTAGGTGGCCAGAAAGGCAAAGGGCGCCACAGGGTTATTTTTATTCTCGGCCAAATGAAAACAAACGCGCCCGATAAGATTCAAAACAGAACCATGACTTTCAAAAAAAGACTGAACAGGGTTTTCTGTGCTTTTTGAAAGGGAGGCAAGAAATCCGCTCAACTCTTTTTGAAAAGCAGTTTGCAATTGATCCCAAATTTGAGTGAGCACATCCACGTTTAAATATTCGGCTCCCATCATGGGCGGTGGTGTTGTGGCGAATGTTGTCAATTCGTCGTGAGGCACGGGGATTTGAATGGTAATAGCCAAGTCAGGATTTGTCAGTTCCGGTAATCTGCAGAGATGAGAAAAAAACAGTCTGGAAAAATCAATCCAATAAGAAATATCCGGTGGCAAGTCATCAGAGGTTGGAGATAAACCAAGATACAAAAGTCCGACGATGCCACTACGCGCAAAAGTCAAGCGAATCTTATCTGACAAGTTCTTGCCCGCATCGGGCAGAAGATGCACCATGCCTTGCGGCGAAAGCGCGATTGAAAAATGTTCGTGCTCCATAATCTGATTTGTCACGTCTTTCCGAAGAGAGCCCGTACTGTGATATATTTTTGTTTTTTACTTCTTGGAACATCCGGCAACGTATAAGCCAGTTTTCTTTCTTTAATAAGACGTGGAAGCAATTCTTTTCGGACATAGTCCAAACTAAGGCCGGTCTCCGCAATAATTTGGTCCCGGCTTTTTGCTGTTTTGCAAAATTCCAAAATCTTCAGTTCAGATGACGAAATATCATCATGATCATGGGGGGTATCATGGGGGGTATCATGGGGGGTATCATGGGGGGTATCATGACGGGCAGCATCAGCCGGTTTTGCGCCAAAGGTGACTTTAAATCCTTGGTCTTCTTCTAGAATTGGTTCGGGATGTCCGGCGGCCTTTGTCTCCTCAATCATCTTCATCACGCCGCTTCCCCATTGCTCAATGAGCCCCACATAAAAGAACATTTTGGCAATCAGTTTGTTTTTGGGAAATGAGCGGTGTTCTTTTTTCAATTTTTCAACGGACAAGTTCTGAGGCAGGTCTCCCGGATTCCAGACCAGAATATGATCATCGTAAATTCGAATTTGGGTGTGACCGGTTTCTGCATAATCCCTGTGGCAAACGGCATTGGTGACAGCCTCACGCAGAGCATCAAGCGGATATTCCCAAATCACATCTCTTTGAGGTTTGCCGGTCATTCTGAATTCAGTTTGCAGGCGGTCACGAAAATACTGCATGGTATTTTCAACTTGATCAAAGAGTGTTTCTTCAACTTCACGATCATCCACAATCAGGGTTTCCGATCTAAAACGTCCGATTTTTATGACGGCATGCGAATAAAATTTTTGTGGATTCTTACCAAACAGAAGCACAGCAGCTCGGGTGAGTTTGCCATCTTTCATCAAGTCCAGTTTTCCCAACAATTCCGGTATTGAAATAGAGGCTGGAATGGGTCTTCTTCCAATTTCGTTTGCCTTGCGAATGAAAGTTTTGATTTTGGTTGTGCTGATGTCAGCGATTTTGGCACGAGGCTCTGGCAACGCATCCCATGTGACACCGATATGATCCAAAACCAGGCGGGTTAATTCGTTGGCTCCCATCTGCCGCGTTGTACTGCCAACACGACGATAGGCACGCCCACGATACATGACAGGCTTGATCTTGTTTTCCGAAACCTGAATTAAAATGATGTTTTTTTCATCGACTCGGACCGCCTTGATGGATGGCTGTAGCCCCGTGCCTTGATCGATTTGGTTGGCCATGTCCTTGAGTACGGACTGATCGGCTTTGACTCCAACCACAACACCCTTGTCGTTGACGCCAACAAACACAATGCCCCCCTTGGTATTGGCAAGGGCCGAAAGCGACTCAAGCACCTCACGGGAAAACGACTGCTTGAATTCAACGATTTCCGATTCACCGGACTTAAGCATTTTTGTGATGTTGTCCATTTTTTGGCGCATTTGAAATGAAACATATACCACCAAATACCAGAAATCAAAGAGCTATTTCGTTTTTCAGATCTGAAACTCACCTTAGTTTACGGTCATTGCATAATACCTCATGTGCGGTCGCGTTGTGCCGCATTCAAATGGGAAAAATGTGATGACTATCAGCGCGGACGGCATGCCCACGACCTTCATCAGCCTCGCCAGCTCGCGCTTCCGCCGCGCCCTCCACCCGGCCTTCATCAACGAAGTTGTCGGTTTCTCCCCGGTCGTAGAAACTCGGGTAGGTGACTCCGTAAGACCCACAGGCTGTAGTTTTTGACGACGCCGGAGCGTGCCACCTCTCGTCCCCGGATTGCCAAGAATCCCCTGAACCCTCGCTTTAGGATGAAATCCGGGGAACCGATACGCATCCCCAAGGCCTCTCTTTTTTTGCCTCCCTTATTCATCCAGGTTTTTAGTTCTCACGCGAAGGATGTTGCGTCGCCGCGTGGCACCTTTTATAATGCAGGCACCATGTCATTGACCATCCCGTGGAATCTCTACGGCTCGATAGTTGCGCTCGCGCTGGGTCTCGTGGTGATCGGCATGGGGGTCCGGTATTGGCCGATGCTCCAGACCGTGTGGCAGCGGGTGCGCGGAAGCACTCCCGACACCAGTCATGATGCCGCGATGGCCGATCTGAGCGTCGCGGCCCTGCGGGATGGCGACCGCGCCGTGGGCCGCAATCTCCTCCTCTTCCTGACCGAGTTTGTCGATGCCGAGGGGAGTTCGTTGTTGACCTGCGACCCGGCAACAGGGCGCTTCCAGCTCCAGGAGATCGTTGGGGCCAAACCCGGGTCCTTTCAGGTCGGCGACATCGATACCTTCCTTCAAGCCCTCCGGGAACGCCGCCAGATGATCACCCGGCGGGCCCTGGTCAATGACAAGGCCCTGGCCGAGATGAAGACCATCGGGCTGCAGTACGCCGTGCAATTTCATGCCGAGGCGTGTCTCCCCTCTTTTCTCGGCGAACACTTGTTGGCGGTGGTCAATTTTGGCCCGCGAAAAAATAATACGCTGTATGATGATGCCCTATGCCAGCAGCTCGGTCGCCTGGCATCGCAATGTGCCCTGTTGCTGCAGCATGCGCAGTTGTCCGCCGCGCTGCGGCGTGCGGATCGGGAAATGGCAGGTCATGCCGCCCTGCGCCGGCAGTTGCTGGCCAATATGTCCCACGAGCTCCGGACGCCCCTGTCGAGTATCATCGGATTGACCGAACAGCTGATGGACACGGAGAGTGTTGCGACACCGGAAGAACGGCGCGCCCACTTAGGCATGGTGCACGACTCTGGCCAGCGGTTGCTCCGGACGGTGACGGCGCTCGTTGACCTGGCAAAACTCGAGGCGCATGGAGAGGGGCTGGCCATCGGGCGCATTCATCTCAGTCGCGTCCTGGAAGCACTCACCCCCCAGCTCCGACCGACAGCGGCGACCCAGCTCCTGCTGCGGCTCGATGACGGCATTCCCCCCATTTATGGGGACGAGACGTGGGTCCGCTGCCTGCTCAACCATCTCCTCGAGAATGCGGTCAAATTTACGCCGCAGGGGCGTGTGTGGGTCGATGCGGAACGCCGCGGCGACATGCTGAAGGTCGGGGTCCACGATACCGGCATCGGGATTCGGCCGGAAAAACAGGAGGTCATTTTTTCAGGGTTTATCCAGGCCAATGGCGGTCCGGAACGCTCACACGAGGGGAGCGGCATCGGGTTGGCGATCTCCCGCCGCGTTGTGGAACTGCATGGGGGACGGCTGTGGCTGCAGAGTCAACCGGGCATGGGGAGTCACTTCTTTTTTACCCTCCCGCTCAAACCGTCGTAGGGTCCGCACAATTCTATTGATCGCCCCTCCCCCCTTTGCTATTCCGCATGGCCGTTTATGCGTCATATGTCCCGGATCATAGGGAGGGTCCTCCTGGGGGTTGCCGCGTCCATGATGGGGCTTTCTGCGGCCCACGCGGACGAGGCGCGCCAAGCATATCTCATGCAGGTGCGCAGTGCCCTCCTCGATTCCCCGCTCCATCAGCTCCGCGGGAGGCCCGTGGCCTTGTCGCTCGACGAATGTGTCCGGTTGGCGCTGGCGCACAATGCCAAAATCGGGGCGAGCGATCATGCCATTGATGCGGCAAAGGCCCAGCAAAGAGAGGCCCATGCCCGCGGATGGCCGGTGTTCGAGTACGAATACCGGACCGCCCCGGTCCCGCGCGATCTGAGCGATGCGGCCGGGAGTTTTTTTTCGGGCGATCTCGCCTGGTTTCACTCGTTATCGCTCAAGGTCGGCATTCCCCTCTATGCCTTTGGCAAGCTCTCCATTGCGCAAGCATTGGCCGAGCGCGGCGTGGTCGCCGAGCATGAGAAAAAACGGAAAGAGGGGGCCTCGGCGGTCGCAAAGGTGCGGCAGCTCTATTACGGGGTGCAACTCGCCGAAGAACTGGCCGGTGTCAGCCAGGAAGCGATCGACCGACTGACGGAGCGGATCGAGATCGACCGCGACGAGGCCCGCAAAAAACGCGTCTCGCCCGTGGAACAATTGCGACTCCAGATTGTCCGTGCGGAAATCGAGAAGCAGCTGGCAGAGGCCCGCACCAAGCAGCGGCTCGCGCTGGAAGGCCTGCGGATCCAGGTCGGCCTTCCGGAAATGACCCCCGTCACGGTCACCTCGCGCGCCTTGCATGCACGGCGGGTCTCGTTGGCATCGATCGATGCCTATCTCCAGGAGGCCCGCACAGGACGTCCCGATGCGCGCCTTGTCGACATCGGTGTGGAGGCCAAGGCGCTCGAATATCAATTGGAACGGAAAAAGGATCTCCCCGACATCGGGGTGGGCGGGTTTGTCGACATGGGGCGCACCATCGGTTCGATTCGCGGTATTACGAGCACGGACGATTTCAATCACCCGTTTCGGTACGCGCGGGCGGGGGTCGGGGTCCAACTGAAAGGCCGATTTGATCCGCACGGCGGGGCGGCGAGGATCCGCAAAAAGCGGAGCGAATATTACAAGGTCACTCTGGAGCGGGATCTGGCCAAGGAAGGGATCGCGCTCGAGGTCCGACAGACCTTCCTGGAGGCCAAGGCGGCGCATGAACAGGTGATGCGGGCCGATGAAAGCCGGGAATTGGCGCGCCGGATGTTTTTCTTGACGAAGAGTAATAATGAACTAGGGATCGGCGACAGTCGAGAATATGCCGATGCCGTACAGATGCTCCTGATGACCCAGGGGCGGTATTTTGAGGCAGTGTTTGCCTGGAATAGTGCGCTCGCCTCCCTCGATGACAAGATTGGATTGGTGCCGTATGCGGAATCGATGGAATAAATGGATGGTGATCCCTGTTGGAGGGGCTCTCTGTGCGATGTTGCTCACCTCGGGCGCGATGGCCGACTCGCCAAAATCTGTGTGGTCCTCCGTGGTCACACCGTGGCTGCAGTTTCGGGCAAGACCGTTGCAGCGCAATGGCAGCGCCACGAGCCCGACGGCGGCCATTGAGGAGCTCGACCGCCTGCTGGATGACTACCGGACCGGCGCACACCTCTCGCCCGCGGATCGTCAGCACAACCGGGAGCTGAAGAAAAAAATCCTCTCGGGGACGTTTGATATTCGCGAACTCTGCCGGACAGCGCTGGGATCGCACTGGGTCGAGCGGTCGGAGAAGCAGCAGGACGAACTTGTCGATCTCATGACCTCGTTGATGGAAGAGAAGGCCATTACCTCCAAAGAGCAGACGGTGAAGAAGAGTCGCTCCAAGGAGGTGTATCGTGTGCGGTACACCGGCGAGCGGTATCTCGATCCGCAGAAACAACGGGCGCTGGTCTTGTCGCGGGTCTATATTCCGGCCCACGATCTGACGATTGGGATCGATTACAAATTGGAGCAGATGGGCGGTGTGTGGAAGATTTACGATGTCGTGGTCGACGGTTCCAGTCTGGTCGACAATTATGCCTATCAATTCGATACGATCATCTCGGAACATGGGTATGACGAGCTCGTCCGGCGCATGGAACGGAAACTCGCTGAATTTCGCGCGGAGGAACGCGAGGCGGGATGAGCTTCCGACGCGCCCTCATGGTGATGATCGATGGGGCTCGCGCCGATTGTTTTGAGCAGCTCGTCGCGCGCGGGGATTTGCCGAACATCTCCCGATATCTGATCGAACGCGGATCCTACCGCCGCGCCGTGACCGCCTTCCCCTCCACCACGGGTCCGGCCTACCTCCCCTTTCTGACCGGCTGCCTCCCCGCCACCTGTAATGTCCCCGGCATTCGCTGGATGGAGAAAGCGCGCTATCGCGATGGCGGCCGGCGCGGTATTCGCAGTTACGTCGGCATTGAAACGTTCCGGATCAATCCCGACATCACTCCCGGTATCGAGACGCTCTTTTCGATCTTCCCGGAGAGTTACAATGTCTTCAATTCCGTCTGTCGCGATGTTCCGTTTTGGCACAATCTCACCCGCTTCATCCGGATCCTCTACTGGTACTATGCCCATCTCACGGACCGGTGGGCCTTTGTCGACGCCGCAGCCGCGGCCAAACTCCTCTCGGTGATCGAACGGGATTTCCAGTTCGGCTTTGTCGTCTTTCCCGGCGTCGATGAATATTCGCACCTCGATGACCCGTTTGGAGAGGAGACGCGCGCCGCCTATCGCGTGGTGGATGCCGCGATCGGAAAGGGGGTGCACCAGTTGAAGCGGCGGGGGATGTTTGACGAGACCGTCTGGTGGATCATCAGCGATCATGGGTTGTCCTCGACGCATACGCATTTCTGCATGAACCGCTTTCTGGAGTCCGCGGGGCGGCGTCCCCTCTATTATCCCATGATCCATCGACGCCGCTGCAGGGCCGCGAACATGATGTCCGGCAACGGGATGACGCATCTCTATTTTCGGCACGCAACGGGGTGGAGAACGCCCATGACGATGACGCATCTTGAGGAAGAGAGCCCCGATCTCCTGCCGCGTCTCCTGGAAGAACCTGCGGTCGATCTGGCGGCAGTCCGGGTTGCGGATGGACGGATTGCCCTCCTGTGCCATGGCGGTCGCGCAACGATCGAATGGGTGGGGGCCCAGATCCGGTATACGGATCACGGCGGGGACCCCCTACAGCTCATGGGCCATACCGGCAGTTGCCATCGCCAATTCTCTGCCGAGCAGGTGCTCTGTGAGACCGCGGACGCGCGCTATCCGGATGCCGCGTATCAGTTGGCGCATCTCTTTCGGAGTCCACGGACGGGCGATGTCGTTGTCAGTGCAACGCCGGGGTATGATCTCCGTGCGGAGTATGAAACCCCGGAGCATCGGAGTTCGCACGGTTCACTCCACCGCGATCACATGATCGTCCCGCTGGTCTGCAATGTCCCCTTGGCGGAAGGGCCGTTGCGGACCGTCGACGTCTTTCCCACCACGCTCCATCTGATGGGCCGTGCCGCGGTCCGGCCGATCGATGGCTCCGTACGCGCTGTCACATAGCGTTCAACATGGCATGATGGGGCGCCATTGAGAGAAAAAACACGATCTCTTGCGCAAGGCGTCAATCATATGTTAGCCGATGGCGTTCACATGGGGTTGCTGTCAGGAGGGGGCATGAAGATTGGCGTCCTTGTCAAACAGGTACCAGACACCGCAACAAAAATCGTCCTAACCGCAAATGGGCGCGGCATTGAGGAAGGGAACGTCAAATGGGTGATGAATCCGTATGACGAATATGCCGTCGAAGCAGCCTTGCGACTCCAGGGCCCATTGTCTGCGGAAGTCGTCGTTTTTTCGTTGGGGCCGGCTCGTGCGGTCGAGACGTTGCGCATGGCATTGGCCATGGGTTGTGACCGCGCGGTGCGGATTCATGCGGAGACCCCGCTCGACGCGTTTGCCACGGGAAATGCGTTGGCGGTTGCGATTGCGGCCAGTGGCTGCGAGCTCGTCTTTGGCGGCAAGCAGGCGGTCGATGACGATGCCGGCCAGGTCCTGCAAATTGTGGCTGAAGTCTTGCACTGGCCCGTGGTTTCCGTCGCAAACCAGCTCCACGTGCATGCGGGCAACGACGGGATCACGGTCCATCGGCCTGCTGCGGGCGGCGTCACCGAAGTCGTGGAGCTCGGCTTTCCGGCCGTGATCGGATGCGACAAGGGGTTGAATACGCCGCGCTACCCTTCACTCCCCGGTATCATGAAGGCCAAACAGAAACCGCTCACCGAACAACAGAGTCGCGACCTGCTGGGGGGGGTGTCACCGCACGTCGTCTTGCAACAGTTTTCTCTGCCGCCCGACCGTCCGGCGGGACGAAAAATTACCGGTGACCCCGAAAATGTGGCGCAGCAATTGGTCGATTGGTTGCACAACGAGATCAAAGTGATCTGACGAGGGGATCATGGGCAATGACATTGTGGTCGTCTGCGAAGGCGACGCCGGAAGACTCAAAAAGTATTCGCTGGAACTCGTTGCCAAGGCCGCGGAGATGGCGACGGCGCTGGACGCGACCGTGCGGGCGGTTGCCGTGGGGAAGGGGCTTGCCGAGGCCCTGCAGGTCGTCGGACCGTATGGCGTGACGCGCGCCACGGCGATCGATGCCCCCGGGCTGACCGGACACTACAACAGCGATGCCGCGACCGCCGCGCTCTCCACGTGGCTGCAGCAGGTGCAGCCGATGGCGGTTCTCTCCAGCACGTCCGCGCACGGCCGCGATTACCTTCCGCGCGTGGCCACGCGTCTCAAGACCGGATTCATCTCCGACGCCATTGCCCTCACGGTGACCGATGGCCGGCTGGTGGCCCGTCGTCCGATCTACGCGGGGAAGGCCCTCGTCGATTGCGTCGTCACGGGGAGCCCGCAAATGATCGGCATTCGGCCCAATGTCTTCGGGCTCCCCGCGGCAACGGGGGGCGTGGCGACCGTGGAGACCGTGACGGTGGAGATCGCGCCGCCGCGGGAAACGATCCGCGAAGTCGTGGCCGCCGCACAACGGGTGGTCGATCTGACCGAGGCCGAGATCATCGTCTCGGGCGGGCGCGCGATGGGGAGCAGCGACAATTTTCGGTACATCCGGGATTTGGCGGACGCCCTAGGCGGCACGGTCGGCGCATCGCGGGCTGCGGTCGATGCCGGGTACATTCCCCACGCCCATCAGGTCGGACAAACCGGCAAGACCGTCAATCCGACCCTCTATGTGGCCTGCGGGATCTCGGGGGCCATTCAACATCTGGCCGGCATGCGGACGGCGCGCCACATTGTGGCCATCAACAAGGATGCCGACGCCCCGATTTTTGCCAGGGCCGATTTCGGGATCGTCGGCGATCTCTTCACGATCCTCCCGATCCTCACGGAGAAGATACGCAAAGTGAGATCCGCATGACGCACGGGGTGCAGGGTGGTCGATTTCTGGTCCGCCCCGTGGGTGAGGCGGACCCGTTCATCCCGGAAGAGTTGAGCCCGGAATTGCAGCAGTTGCGCGGGCTCGCGATCGACTTTGTTGAGGGCGAAGTCATTCCGCGCGACGACGACATTGAGGCGCAGACGCCCGGAGTCCTTCCCACTCTCCTCAAGAAAGCGGGGGAATTGGGACTGATGATGGTCGAGGTGCCGGAGGCATTCGGGGGCCTGGGGCTCGGCAAGATTGCGGCCACGGTTGTCGCCGAGGGGGCGGCTGGACAGGGGTCGTTTACCGCGGCCCTCATGTGCCAGACCGGCATCGCCACCATGCCCGTCCTCTATTTTGGCACGTGCGAACAGCAGGAGAAGTATCTCTCAAAGCTGGCCACCGGCGAATTTTTGGGGGCCTATGCACTGACCGAGGCAGGTGCCGGCTCGGACGCCCTTGCTGCGCGGACGAAGGCCGTCAAAACGCCGGATGGCAAATGGTATCTCCTCAACGGCGAGAAACAATTTATCACCAATGGCGGATTTGCCGACCTCATGACGGTCTTTGCCAAGGTTGATGGAGAACATTTCTCGGCATTCTTGGTGGAACGGACCATGCCCGGTGTGTCGCATGGCCCAGAAGAGAAAAAGATGGGGATCTACGGGTCGTCGACCGTACCGCTGATCTTGCAGGATGCCAAAGTCCCGGCGGCCAATCTCCTGGGGGAGGTGGGGAAGGGACACCAGATCGCCTTTGCGAGTCTCAACATCGGACGGTGGAAACTCGGGGCCGCCACCATGGGCCAGTGCAAGCGGATCCTCCGGCGCGTGGTGCAATACGTCAAGGAGCGCCATCAGTTCGGGGAGCCGCTGGCGGCCTTTGAACTGACGCAACAGAAGATTGCCGAGATGGCGATCAAGATTTTTCTCTGCGAGTCGATTGTCTATCGCTATGCCGGCGAGATCGATCGGGGTGTGGCTGCACTCGACCCTGCAGGGGCAACGCATTTTCGTGAACGGGCCAAGATCAACGAAGCACTGGCGATCGAGGCCTCGATCAGCAAGGTCTTCTGTTCGGAGTCCCTCTTCGAATGTGCGGATGAAGCCGTGCAATTGTTTGGCGGATATGGCTATCTGCGCGAGTACCGCCCGGAACGATACTACCGCGACAATCGGATCAACCGCATCTGGGAGGGGACCAACGAAATCAACCGCTTTTTGATCCCCGGGACGTTGATGAAACGGATGGCCAAGGGGGGGATCGACTTTCTGACTGAGTTGACGACCATTCTTGGCGAATTGAAGAGTGGATTTGCCACTGTGGATCCCGCGGTGCCCCTGGCCGTCTGGCAGGATCAGGTCAACCAGCTCAAGAAGTTGGTCATCTATGTCGGTGGCGTTGCCGTGAACGTCTATGGTCCCGACATCCAGCAGCGACAGCAGATATTGCATGACATGGCCGACCTCGCCATTGCCGCCTATGTGGCGGATTCGGCCCTGGCGCGCGTTTTGAAATTGCATCGGCGCGATGCGGCGGCCGCACAACTGCCGTTGTGCATGGTGACGGCGTACCTCGCGCGACGGCTGCCGGAACTCAAGATGTTGGCCAATCAGGCCGTGGCCAACATTGCCGCTGGTGATGCCGAAAAATACCGGCCGTATGGCAAAGCGGTCGGAAAATTCCTCCACTATCTCCCCTTCGATCTGGTGGCCGCCCGTCGCGATATTGCCGCGGTGATCCTCGCCCGTGGGGAGTATGGATGGTAGCGGGTGATGCGACTGGTTACGAGCCATGCGATGTCTGAGACGGGCTGGCGCATCGCCGTGCTCCAGCCCATGTTGCATCACGAGACCCACGACGCCAATCTCCAGACCATTGCGGCATTGCTGGAGGGGACGCACGCCGACCTGATCCTCCTCCCGGAACTATTTTTCCGGACCAATGACGTGTCGGCCTATCAGCACTATCTGCAGCAGCTCGCCGCCCGTACCGGGGCCCTCGTGGTTGGCGGGTCTTTCTGGATGCCCCAGGGAGAGCGCTGCATCAATGCCGGCTTCGTCGTGTCGCCGGCGGGGGAGATTGTGGCGCGATATAGCAAGCGGCATCCCTATGGGCGCGAACAGGCACAGGGCGTTTGCAGTGGAGCGGGGCCGGTGCGGTTTGCCTGGCGTGGGGGGAGGGTGGCCGTCATGATCTGTGCCGATCTCTGGGACCGCCGGCTGGTGGCCGATGTGAGCCTCGACTGCGAGCTCCTCTGTGTGGTGGCCGAGAGTGTGGCCGAGGCGCATCCGCCGGGCGTTGCGCGGACATTATGGCATCAGCTCATGGCCGTGCGGGCGTATGAGGGTGCCCAACTGGTCGCCGTGAGTGATTGGGCCGAGGCCCACCACCCGGATGGGAGCGCGACGTGTGGTGTCGCGGGTGTGGTCGATCCGGGCGACCTCCAGCTGGCACGGGTCTCTCCGCCGGTCTCTGGTGGGGTCGCGGTGGCCTGCTGCGAGTGGCCGCGCCTGATGGCGCATCGTCAGACCCGTCGGCAGCGCACCTTTCTCTTTTAGGCCATTTTCTCAACTCAATTTGAAAAAACGTCAAAAATTTGACAGGATGAAAAATCTAACCCACTGAAATCCGGTGATTTTTCCATGTGACATCTTGGCAAGGCTTTTGTAGAATAGAGCGTCTAGAGCGAAGGAGCTTTGGCATGAGGTTGCGTTTCTCTCTCATCATGATCGGTTGCATTGCCCTGACGGGCATATGGCGTGCCGATGCCGCAGAGCCCGTGTTGCAGGCCGGACAGGTCAAGATGTCCACGCCCATTCCGCTGACCCTTTCGCCGGGCATGGTGGATACCGCGGTCGACGCCCGGTTTTTTGCCCGGCACCCCCAACAGGCGACACCGTGGAAGAATTTCACGACCGCCCTCAAGGATATTCTCTTCCCCGACCAGACCGTCCAGATCGACGATGTGGCGCTCTTTGGCATCTCCAAGGGCGGCAAATGCAAGGAACTGACGGCCATTTTGGGGAAGCACGTCACCATGGTGTCGCAGACGGCCGAGCCATTCACGGATGTCGGATATGGAGAAAACCTTGAGGTCTTCAAGCCGCTCTGTGCGCAACTAATGACATTCGATGCAGCGATTGATGGAGAGTTTGTGCCAGCGCAGGGTATTCCGATCACACCCAATTGGTGCGAAACCTTTCATGAGGGGTTCGATGCCAATGGGAATAATGCCAATTTGGATCCGCTGTGTGAGCCAATCGCGAATGCAGAGCTGGCCTTTGGTGGGGTGATATTCGGTGGATTTTGCTCCTCCTATCTGTCATGTCCGTCGACGCATAAATGGGGCAGTACCTTTGGCTATGCAGTCGATGCCTACTGTTGGAAACAGTCATTGACCGCCGAATGTATAAATGCGGGTTATTATGACCCAGGTGATAATCCGCCGGAAACGTTTGACGTCAAGAAAGAGGAGTGCCTTATGGCGCTGTACACCAATACAGCACTCTTTTGCGACGGGAAAGTGGCACCAGACGCGAAAATCGGACTCAAAGCGATTGTCAATCAGTGTCTCTCACCGAATACCCTCTGTACGGGTGTGGATGCCACGACCTGCAGTCAACGGAAATCGGTCTGCAAGGATTTGGTGCAGTTGGCGGTGGCACACTCCGATGCCGTCTGTAATCTGAGCGGGGGGAATTGTTACGGAGGGGTCGCCCACGATTTTCTCTCCTATTGTGATAAAAAGAAAGCCTTGAAAGAGGTGAACGACTTTACTGCAGAGGGAGAGGAACAGTGCGCTGCCACGGAGTCGCAGCTGGGCCCGCTTGCGGAGGTGGCCGGTGCCTGTACGGTGTTTCTCGGGTGTGCCGGGGGGACGGCGCTCGCAGGGACCTGCCCTGCGTGGCAGGCGCTCTGCCAGGAGAAGGGATATCCCACGAATGTCGCCGACGACGGATGTTTTTCGGCTGGATGGACGACACAATGCCAGACAATGCAACCGATCCTTGCCAGCTGCGGCAGCGACAATATGTGCCAGGGACTCGACGACAATGCCTGCATGCAGCTGCAGCTCATCTGCGGCCTGCTGAGTGGGGAATTCCCGCTCTCCCGCATTGTCCTTGGCGATATCCGGTCGGCAACCGGGACCGCGCAGGTGACGAACGAGTCCGAGGTGGTCTTTAGCGGAGAGAATGTCCTCCCTTATCCCTTGTCCGACTTTGGTGTGACCTATCCCGCCTCGCTGATGGGCGTCCGGAGTGGTGCGGTGGTCGAGGGAGAGGAGTGGATCGACGGGATGGCCGTGATTTTGAAAGACCCGCGTCCGCAAAAAGTGTCGGGTCTCTCCAATTCCGCACAACTCTCCCTGATGACCTATGGCTATCCCGGTGTGGCCTATTACCGGTTTTCCACGACCAATGCCGTGCCACTGCTCCGGATGCATTCGGTCAGTCCGGGCTTTCTCACCGATCACCTCATCGGACCAAAAGGGGCCTGTGAATATAATCCAAAACTCGGTGCCACCGGTGCCGCGACCTTCTTCCAGAGTCGTGGATGTGTCTTGGAGCAGAATCCCATTGCCATTGTCGCACTCGATTTTGTGGGGCATGCCGATCCCAAAGGACGCGATCTGGTCATTGTCAACGATGCGACCTTGCCGGCCGATCCGGCACGGGCCTATGTGACGGTCCATGAAAATGTCGATCCGACCTTTGCGGCGAATGCCAAGACTTATACAGACCTCTTTGCCTATGCCGGATTTGGCGCACTGAGCAGCCGGAAGCCCTTTGGGCAGTGTGTGCACGGGAACGCCCTCTATGTCCCACTCAATCGGCCGCGCGACGGAAAATATTATGTCGATCGTGTCACCTACAATACGGAGGAGCCGTTGCTGGCGAAAAAAGTCGTGGTGGAGCCGATTGTGGTCGGAGAGGAGATCACCCCCGATAACAAGCTCAATAGCTTCGGCCCCTACAAGATTGCCTGCGGGGACTGGAACGGGGATACCCTTCCCGATTTTGCCCTGACCTGGGCAGAGCTCGACGACACGGGGATGGCCATTGATTTTCGTCCGGACGTCTCCATTTTTGCGAAAACGCCGGCAGGGACCTATCTCTTGAGTAATAGTCTCGGTGCCATGGCGTTAAAACACGATGGGACCGATCAGCCCACGGCCGCGGATACCGAATTCTCGGCCATCGTTCGCTGCGATTTGAACAAGGACGGGCGCGATGACCTCTGTGTGGGCGATCAACGCGTCTATCAGATCGACGGCAAACCGTCCGTCTTCATGACGTACTTTCGGATGAATGACTTTGGCTATAGTCCGGCGGAGACGCACCAGCAACTCATCCCGGTCAATGCCGGGACGTCGGTCGTCTTTGAGAATGAGATTGCCGGTGTGACGGCCCTCACCGTGGATCGTTTTGAAAATCTGGTGGCCGTGCTCAGGCCGCCGGCATTGCCAGGATTTGCGCTGGAGGTGGTCTGCTTTGACCGTGACAACGACGGCATCGGGGATTATCCGGACAAAGTCATCTTTAATGCCAATATCAAAGACTTCTCCGAACTCAATCCGGTGACCGAGGCCGAGCTGATTGCAGCGGCCAATGCCATTTGCCTCAAGGATAACTGCCCCGAAGGGTTCCCGGATGGGACGAAAAATAATGCCTGCCAGACAGAAGTGGAGGGGAATAGCGAAGGGGAACACCCATGCTGGAATCCCTCGCAGTTGGATGCCGATGGGGATGGGAAGGGTGATGTGTGTGAGGGCGCTGCCAATGTGGATGGAGGGAAAGGGTGATGACGCCACGCGATCATGCATCATGGCTGATGCGTCAAGGCCGCTATCTCTCCCTGATTCTGTTGCTCGGGAGTGCAATGGCCTGCAAAACGGGAGAGCAGGCGGCACAAACGGTAACGCTCCTCAATCTCGGCGTGGTAGCAGTGGTTGACGAACCACCGCCGCCGCCGCCTCCACCACCACCTCCACCACCTCCACCACCGCCGCCTCCGCCTGGGGAATCACCGCTTCCGTTGGGGAGTCAATGCGAGCTCCGCGTGGGACGCGAGCCGTCAATGGTCCATCCCGTCAAGCAGGCCCAAGAGTGGCAACTCTACTGGAACAATCAGCTCCGGATTGCCGGACTGACCACGGATCTCTTTGTCTTTGAAGATGGAGGGCGCGCACTGCTGAATTGCAATATCCCGCGGGCGGCGACGCGCGAGACCGAGGCGGGACTGACAGCACAATTCTATCAACACAAGGGGATGCCGCCGCTCAATTACTTTCTCAGCAATAATCGGGTCGGCGTCGATCATGTGATTGGGCGGGATGGCCATGCCCTGCAACTCTTGCCGATTCAACTCCCGGTGGTCGCGACAAAAGATGCCGAGGCCTACATGAACATCATTGCGACCTTTCCCAGTCCCAGTTTTGATGTGTCGCCCATGACATCCGTCCTTCCGGATGCCAACATCGCGATCGGGGGCGATGGCCTCTATCAGATCAACAATGTCCTCCGGTTTGAGGTGAAGCCGATCACTGGCGGGCCGGAGAAGATGTCAGCCGCCGCCCCGGTCGCAGACGAAGCAGGCGGTTTTGGCGCGCAGGGCATTTCGCCAAACGAGGCGCCGGATGCGGAGCGCGCACAATTCCTGATGACGAGCGTTGTCGGTCCTGACGGACCGGCCTGGGGGGATGTCACGGGACGGGTCCCGAACATCCAGGATCGATTCCTACTCGATGGAAAGAAGATCGAGTTCGGAAAGGCAGCAGAAGTCCTCGTACAGACGGTGAAGGAAGAAATTGAGGCACGGAAAGCGAGTGGTCAGGCGCTCGACGATCAGGAGGTCTTGGAAGCGGTTTTTGCGCGTCTGACGTATGATACGAGTGACTGGCTCCATCAGGTGTACACATTGACGACCGCGGATGATATCTTCGTCGATCCGACAGCCAAGGTCACAGCACCAGACGGCGAAGTGAAAATCCACCTCTTGACCCTGATTCCGGAAATCTCCGTGGGTGGCGCCAGCATGGGATCCGGGTGTTCACTGATCCCACAGGTGGGGCCCCACGGCCCAGCGCGCACCGCGCGCGAGAGGGGGCGCAGTGGCGACGACCGAGTCCGGGGACCCAGCGAAGCTGGGTGGACGAGGAAGTCCCCCAGCGCGCACCGCGCGCGAGAGGGGGGGACCCAACGGGCTTTGCCCGTTGGGGGGGCGACGTGAGCCCCTGTAATAGTAGATTTTCCTGTGAAATCAAAAGCAGGCTCGGTGTCACGATGGCCATCCCGGGTGAGGCGCCCGGGATTCGAACCCGGGACACCCGCCTTAAAAGGGCGGTGCTCTACCGGCTGAGCTAGCGCCTCGATGACATCCGGGGGTCCATCCGGTGCTCGCCGCCTCAAGCGGCTGCGCCCTCCGAGACCCCCGGCCCCCGCGTTCGCAGCGGCCAAGCCACTGCTCACTTTCCATGCTGCACAGGCGGGAGCCATCACAAATAACCGACGCGTGGTAGCAGGGGGGGGGGGACGTGTCAACTACCGACCAACGCGAATGACTTTTTTCGGAGGGCCTTTTTCGGCCAGCGACTTGCGGGTGTGGCCATATTGACGATTAAACATGCCGCTGCGAGAGTCCGGGCTCTGCATGGTGTTGCGCAGATCGTCGCTCACATTGAATGCGTCCGCACACTTTACACAGAGCCACGTCCCCCGCAGGATGCGATTTTTGTGGGCATACTGTTCGACGTTCGGGCGGAACTCCTCACAATGCTCGCATTGGTTACGGATTTCATGGCCTTTCCGTTCGGCATCGAGGGCGATTTCTTTCCGCTGCCGCTCCTTGGCCTTTCCGCGGGTCTGCTCGCTGCTAAACATGCCGGCCTTCTGCAGCGCTTTTTTCAACTGATCCATAAGAGGGGGAAATCATGCCTTGGGAGGGGAGAGACGTCAAGGGGGCTGTGGAGGATTTTCTGGGTGACATGCCACGAAATATATGAATATAGATGGCCGCTCATGCAGCATTGACAAGGGTTGTAGGGCAGTGCGATTCCAAAGGAGCAGGGGCAATGGTCCAAGGAAATAACGGAGCAGTGGGAGGGCGGCTCACGGGGATCCGTTTTGGGAGGCCGACCATCGGCGATCGGGTGAAGCGAATGCTCAGTCCCCTTGGCCTGTCGGGTGTCTCCACCGCGGCCTTTGCTCGACCCGCCCACTACCGGCAATTTCATCGGACACTGGTGGAGTTGGGGCATCCACCGGCGCGCGCATGGGGCCTGTGGCAGGTGCGTCGCACCGTCTGTCGCGGGGTGTTTGCGATGGATGACGGAGCGTTGATCATGCTGGTCGCCCGGCAGGAAAAAGATGCCACTGGTGCACTGGCGGAGATCGTGGGAGCGGCCACGTTAAAGGGCCGAGCAATAAGCAATCCCGGAGATGTTGCGCGGGCGTGCAGCAATCTTGGGATTCAGACATCGTACGGTTGCTATGAAAACGTCTTGACCTACACGCCAGTATGCGGCGCGGCCATTGTCACCCTGAAGGGACGGCGGCCCTGTGACCGGCTCAACCCAGAGCAATGGGACCTTCCTCAGGGGCCATGCTGGCAGGTGCTGCCGCAGCGATCAGGTGCCGTGATCAAGACAGCGGAATGTAAGATCATTGGGGATTTGCGGGCCCAGGCCACGTACATACTGATTCCTGACCTGGCCATTCTGGCCACTGCCGCACAATCGATCCGGTCCGAGCTGATCCAGGGGAATGGCCAGTTCACGCAGTTTCTCCCTGCGGTGGTCGAGTATTTTCGGTGGCGACCGGGGAGGGACACACCGGCGGATGCCACACAGTCTGGTGCTGCAGAAGGAGACGACGGATACGATGCCATGCTCCGGTGGGCCATGACGCAATGGATGGTCGAAGAGGGCGGGATTACGGTCGAGACGATCGATCGTCTCAATATTGGCGGTCTCTTTTTTGCCCGTGGAGCCCGTGTTGGCGAGGTCATGGCCCTGGGGTGCTCACCAAGAAAAATCAAACCGGAGGCGATGCTGGCTGCGGTATTGTCCGGGGGACTGGATCACCGGAACGGAAATGGTCGCGGATCGTACCGCATCGTCAGCCAGCAGGTGCTTACACCATTTGCCCCGCCGGCGAGGAAAACGCCAGGAAGACCATTGCGATTTGCCGCGACCCTGCGGGTGGCGTAAGAGGGCATCGCCCATATCTGTAAACACAAACGCCGCACCTTCGGGGGCGGCGTGTGTTGTGCGGTGGGTCGTGCAGGATTCGAACCTGCGACCCGCTGATTAAGAGTCAGCTGCTCTACCAACTGAGCTAACGACCCCACAAGAACGATGCCGCGCTCTGTAGCGGAGCGCGCGGGTGCTGTCAATTCTTGACTAATGGCGCGCCCTTGTCTAGGCCCCGATTATGGGGACACGGGGCCGGACCGAACCTTTTGACATCTTGATCAGCGAGAAGGCGATCCAGGAACGGATCGTCGCACTCGGGGCGGAGATCGACCGCGACCTGAAAGATGGCGACCTCGTGGTGGTCGGTGTCCTGAAGGGGTCGTTCGTTTTCATGGCCGATCTTATCCGGGCGATCAAACGGCCGGTCAGTTGCGATTTCATCCGTGTGGCCAGCTACGACCACGATCATTCCACCGGCGTGGTCCGTCTCGAGTTCGATCTGACCCAGCCGATCGCCGACAAGTCGGTCCTCCTCATCGAGGATATTGTCGACACCGGTAGGACGCTCCGCTTTTTGCTCAAATATCTCCAGGCCAAGCGCCCGGCCCGGATTCGCGTCGCGAGCCTTCTCTACAAGGAGATCAATCCTGAAGTCCGCGGATTTATCGATTACTGTGGATTCACCGTCCCCGACAAATATGTCGTCGGCTATGGCCTCGATAGTGAGGGGCTCTACCGTTCGCTGCCGCACATTGGCTGTCGGGCTGAGGAACGTTGATCGCCTGTCATGCTCGAGGGAGACATGGTGATCGTGATGGAACGGCCATTTTTGCAAAGTGGAGGCCGGCATAGACCTTCACATCGATGGCCATTCCCGCCTTCCGGTGCGTCGTGAGCCAGGAATCGATGTCGGCCAGCGGGACGGTGTGGACGGTAATCTGTTCGTGGGCATCGCCACCGCCGTTGCTAATCTTGTGCAATCCGCTCGCGAGAAAAAAATCGACACGTTCACTGGTCAGACCGGCAGATGTCGGTCCGGAGAGGAGTGGTGTGAAGGTGGCGGCCTCATAGCCGGTTTCCTCGCGGAGCTCCCTCCGCGCCGCGGTCTCCGGGGCCTCGGCGGGATTGTCCGCATCGCCGACCAGGCCGGCGGGAAGTTCCAGGACGCGGCCATTGAGTGCCGCACGATATTGTTCCACCAAAATAAGCTCGTGATTCGGTGTGATCGCCACAAGGGCCACGGCGCCACGGCAGTTGATTCGGTCGACGTATTCCCAGCGGCCGATACGCCGCAGGGCCAGAAATTTTCCCGAACCGAGTGTGGTGACGGGTGCAGTCATAGTGAAAACTCCTCTGTGATGGTTGCTCCATTACTTTCGCTGACGATGTGATGCGTCAGCGTGGTGAAAATTGCAATGCCATGTTTTTTCAACCGCGCCAGGACTTCAGCATGGGGATGTCCGAAGTCGTTGTTGGGTCCGACAGAAATAATGGCAGTGTCCGGCGTTGTCAGCACAAGGAGCGTGTCGTTCGTGGCCGTCCGGCTGCCGTGATGGCTGACGTGCAGGACGTCGACATCTCCTGCCAGCGGTGCAAGCGGCGATTCGAGATTGATCGTCTGGTAGGGCGGAATGCCACCGCCACCCGGGAGGTCACCCATGTGGAGATAGGTGGTGGCACCGTAGGTGACCTGGAGCACCATGGAGTGGGCATTTTCATCGTCGGGATCAATGGCGATCTGCGTGCCATCGGCAAACGTCCCATTGACGGCGAGGAGTGTGAGGGCGGCGCCCCCGATGGGGAGCGTCTCGCCGGCGGTCAGAGTGTGCGTACATCCTGAGCGGATGGTGAGGTAGGTCTTGCTGCTCCATGTGGCCGGTGTTTCAGCAGGCGCGCCGCGGTCGAAACAGGCAATGCGCGGCAGACGGTCGTCGGCCGTGGCGGGCGTGGCATCGGGACCGATCAGATATTCCACCAGGCCACCGATGTGATCGAGGTCGTAGTGCGTGGCGAGCGTGTAGTCGGGTCTGTCGATCTGTCGTGTCGCAAGCGCTTCCTCGAGGATCGGAAGACTCCCCGGCGGGCCTCCGTCGATCAAGAGTGTGGTGCCATCGGGAAACTCGACCAGGGTCGCATCCCCCTGGCCGATGGCGAGGGCGGTGATGCGGAGAGTGCCGGCGTCAAGCGCCTGCAGAGAAGGCGGGGGGCCGTGGGCGTAGAGTGCCGGTGCGGGCGTGATCGGTCCCCCACACCCGAGACAACCGCAGAGGAGGAGCAGCGCGCGCATCGCTGCGGGTTGATGCAAGGGTTGTGCCGGAGTTACAGCCCGACAGACAGTTGACTCCTTAAGTAAAATGTGTGCCGTGACTGCCTGCCGACTGAAGCGATTTTGTGCACGACTGTGTGAGACTTGGTCATGGGATGTGGCTTCAGGAGTGGGGACCCGCCGGTGCGCTGGTGCGTAGGGAGGGGGACCCGCCTTTTTGCCGGGGAAACGGAGTTTCCCCTGTTTTCGCGTCAGCGCACCGGCGGGTCCCCACTCCTGGCGTCGACATCCATCGACATACTTTGGACACGACCCTCCAGTTGCGCAACTTGGCATCGCATTTGCTTTCTCATGGCCGCGATGCTGCGCCTCTTCCTGATGCTCTCTTCCCTGTTCTTGCAGGTTTCACCGGCGGTCGGTGCCGCGAAAACCACCCGGTCTCCCTTCGCACATGCCGCCATGGCGCGCGTGACACCACTCCAGATGGTGCAGGCGCAACAACAGATGCCCTCGATGGCCGCACTCCATGCCGCGGTTCGTGCCCATGCGCAGCTTTCATCGCAGACGCCCGTCCAATGGGCGCGCCGTGCCAAGCGGGCCGCGTGGTTACCCAGGCTGCAACTCGGGACACGCTACGGTTTTCGCGACGACTTGCAGCTCGATCTCGACGACTCGGTCTCGGTGAGTGGGAGTGGGGTGGTGATCGGGCCACGCACGAGCGATTTCATGTCCAAAAATAATCGGCAATGGCAGTTCGATCTCCACGCCCTCTGGGATCTCAACGAACTGATGTTTACGCCAGACGTCATTTACATCAGTCGAGAGGCCCGTGAGCGGCGCAAAGAACTCCGGGGAGTGCTGCAGGAGGCGAATCGACTCTACGCCCAATGGCGCGCCCTTGCGGCCATGCAGTTGGCGCAGACCAACGGGACCATCGTCAGTGAGCTCGACTTTCTCACCGCGGAACTCGATGCGCTGACCGGCGGATGGTTTTCGAAATCACTGGCGGAAATTGCGGGGAGGCGTTCATGAAGCGATATGGTCTGGTGGGAATCCTGGTTTTGCTGGCGGGGTGCGGCATGTTGCCGTTTGGGCAGCCGGGCGATTTGGTCAGTCGACAACCGACGGTCGTCGATATTGCGCCAGCCGCTGGTGCGGCAATTGCCCACGATGCCGCGTGGGCAGTACAGTTTTCGCAGGCCATCAACCCGAAAAGCGTCCACGAGGATTCTCTTGTAGTGTATGGGCCGTTGAAGGATGCCACCACGGAAGAAGAGGTCACGGCAAAATGGGAGGCCTTTGTCCATGGTGACGTGCCGTTGCAATTTCTCTGGTCTGAAGACCATTACAGCCTGCAGCTATTGCCAGGGACACCATTGCCGGTCGGGATGGTTGCGCTTTTCATTTCGGGTGCCATCTATTCAGCAGAGGGCATTCCATTGTCGCAGAGCCCTGGCGTAGGGAGTCGGCCGTTTGTGGCCTTTTTCACGGTCAGCAAGGAAGGCGTCCTTTCGGATGGAGACGATAGCGTCTTCTCTGCGAGTGGGGAGTCCGTCCAGCCGATCGGTGAAAACAGTCAGGCAAGCCCAGTCAGCGGTGCAGCGACTGCTGATACGGCTGGGTCTTCCACCCCTCCAGAGCAATTGATGCTCAACGAAGTGCTCTACGATGTCCCAGGAAGCGATACCGATGGCGTCCTCTTCATCGAACTCCATGGGACGCCCCAGGGCAACATTGGTGGATACGTGATTCGCTGTGTGAATGGCGATGGTGGTGGGGTGACGGAGACCATTGTGTTACCAGACGATGCTGTCATCCCCGACGACGGCGTCTTTGTCATTGCCGATGCCTCGACCGGTTCCCCCGGTGTGACGGCGGTACCCAACGCGGATTGGGTGGCCAACTTTGATCCCCAAAATGGTCCCGATGCCGTGCAGCTCCTTGCACCAGATGGGAGTGTGGTCGATGTCATCGGCTATGGTACGCCCCTGCCACTCCACGATGCCGACGGGCTCCCCATGTATGAAAGTCAGCCTGGTCCCGACGCACCATCCGGGAGCAGTCTGAGTCGCCGCGAGGGAGTTGATACCAACGATAATACATTGGATTTATTCGTGAATTCAGTGCCAACCCCCGGTGTTATGGATAGTGATATGCAATAAGAGTTGAAAAAGTATGAAATATGTATAATATATTTCATATGCGAACAACTATCCAGCTTTCAGAGGAACTCTTGCAGCATGTCATGAAAGAGACCGGCGCGAAGACGATGACGCAGGCGATTCGAGAGGCCCTCCAGGAATATCTCGAAGGGCGAAAACGCCGACGGCTCATTGCGAGCTTTGGCCAGTATAAGGACTGGCAACCCGACATTCGGCGGATGCGGAGAGATCGTGATCTTGGTTGATTCGAGTGTCTGGATTGCGGCCTGGCGGGGGAGTGACGCAGAGACTGTCGCGCAACTCACACAGCTGATCGAAAGGGAAACGGTCGCGATCAATTGGCTCATCCGCACCGAGTTACTCCAAGGGGCGCGCGATCGTACCCATGCCCGCACAGTGCAGCGCCTGCTGGAACCGATCCCTGTGATCCCGTTTCCAGATGCACTCTGGGATGCCGCGCCAGGGTTCTATCTGGAGTGCCGTCAGGCCGGTGTGACGCTGACAACGATCGATTCCCTGATTGCGACGCATGTCAAGGTCGCGCGCTACCAACTCTGGAGCCTTGACCACATATTCACAAAGATCCCCCATTTTTCCTCACATGCGTATGACGGATGCTCGAACAGCCACAGGAATGCCGCGATGTTGACCCGCCGCTCACGATGATTGCCTCTCCGATGTTGTCCAAGGTTATGCGAGGACGCTGCCAAGCAGAAAGACGATGCTGATCCAGCCGTTCACGGTGAAAAAGGCGGCATTCAGCCGGGAGAGGTCCGTGGGACGGATCAGCAGGTGTTCAACAACGAGTGCCGCGCCAATCACCGCACATCCAAGGAAATAGGCCGCCTGCAGGTGCACGAGGAGGCCGAAGCCGGCAAAGGCCCCGATTGTACAGACGTGCAGCCCGCGTGCGACAACCAAGGCCCGGACCACGCCGAGGCGCGCTGGAATGGAGTGCAGGCCATGCGCCCGATCGAAATCGACATCCGCCAGGGCATAGAGGATATCGAACCCCGCCACCCAGCAGGTGACACCGCATCCAAGGAGGAGAAAGGGGAGTGTGATGGTTCCCGCAACGGCGACCTGTGCACCAATCGGTGCGAGTCCCAGTGCTGCGCCGAGCACGAGATGGGAAAAACTCGTGTATCGTTTCATCAACGAGTATCCGCAGATGATGCACAGGGCGATCGGAGCCAAGCCGATGGCGAGCGGATTGATCATGGCGCAACAGAGGAGAAACGCGAGTGCGCCGAGAAGGGCGAGGCCGGCCATATAGCGCGGCGAGAGCCGGCCATCGACGGACGGGCGGTTTTGCGTGCGCGGATTGAGTGCGTCAAAACGGCGGTCGACGAGACGGTTGAAGGCCATGGCTGTGGTGCGGGCCGTGATCATGGCGAGGAGGATCAGGAGGAAGAGGCGGGTGCCCGGCCATCCCTTCGCCGCAATCCACACGGCGGCCAACGCAAAGGGGAGCGCGAAAAGGGTGTGGGAGAATCTGATTAATTCCAGCGTGTGATGGACGACGTGCCGAGTCATGACGCGCCCCACCGCCCGGTGTGCGGCTGGTATGGAATCCCGAGGTGGTCAACGATGCGCGCGACCACCGTGTCCACGGCCGCTTCGATGCTCGCGGGGCGACCGTAGAAGGATGGTGACGCCGGGAGGACAACGGCACCGGCATCCGTGAGTCGCAGCATGTTCTCCAAGTGGACGCGGCTGTACGGAGTCTCGCGCGGAACTACGATGAGTTGCCGCCGTTCCTTCAGGCAGACATCGGCCGTGCGGGCGATGAGATCTTCGGCCGTGCCGTGCGCGATGCGTCCGAGCATTCCCATGCTGCAGGGAATGATGACGCACGCATCGCAGGCATTGGATCCGCTGGCAAACGGGACGTCAAAGTTGTGGACGTCATATTGGGGGCAATCGACCGCCGCAGGGTCACTCCCCAGTTCGTCCTGCCAGATCCGGCGGGCATGCGCGGAAAATATCACGGCGATGTCATGCGTGGTCGCGACCAAAATATCGAGGAGCTGTCGGGCATAAATCGACCCCGATGCGCCGCCGACGCCCACCACAATGCGCCGCTCTTTCCGGTGTGCGCTCATGCGATCTTTCGTGCGACGATGAGATGCGCGATGCCGCCGGAGAGCGGGTCCGATCGCGTCACGTCAAAGCCGTGCGTGTGGAGCAATGCCCGATAGGCCGCGACCGGATAAAAGGCGAGCGTCGATTCGTGAAGATATCGGTAGGCCTGCGGCCGCTTTGAGATCCATCCGCCGAGCCATGGAATGACAAATCGCCCATAGGTGGCCGCAAAGAGCCGCGAACGCCACGTCGTTGGTCGAAAAAAATCGAGGATGACCAGTACACCATCCGGGGTGAGGACGCGAGCGAGTTCCGAGAGGCTCTTCCCCTGGTCGGGGATATTCCGCATCCCAAAGGCACAGAGGGTGGCATCGACCGAGGCATCCGGGAGAGAGAGTGCCTGAGCGTCTTCACATTTGCAGGTGACTTGCGGCCAGAAGACCCGCGGAATTTTTTTCAGACCGAGATCGAGCATGGCCTGGCTGAAATCAACGGCGGTGATCCGTGCATGGGGAAAGCGCTGCAGGAGCGTCTGGGTCATGTCGAGGGTGCCGGCGCACAGATCGAGGACGTGGAGATTGAGACGCATCCCGATCGCCTCGACAGCGCGTCTACGCCATGTCGCATCGCGGGAGAAGCTGAGCCACCGGTTGAGTGTGTCGTAACTCGGGGCGATATCGGTAAACATCTCGGCAATATTCATCGCGGTGCTCCGTGTGCCGCCGTGGCTGGTGTCAGGCCGAGACGGTCCCAGAGGGCATCGATCCGGTGCCGTGTCCCGACATCCATCATGATGTCGGGCGGCCATGGCCGGTAATGCGCCTCCCCGGGGATCTTCCGCGTTCCGTCGATCCCCATTTTGGAGCCGACCAGTGCCTGCGGAGCCGCGTGATCGAGGGCATCAACGGGGCCGTCGGTGAAGAGGACGTCACGTCGCGGGTCGATATTGTTTGTCACGCGCCAGAGCACTTCGGCAGCGTTGTGCGGATTGACATCATGATCGACCACAATAATCGTTTTCGAGAACATCAGTTGTCCGGTCCCCCACAGCGTGTGCATGATTTTGTGCGCATGGCCCGGATACAGTTTCTTGATCGCGACAATCGCCAGGTTGTGAAAACAGGCCTCTACCGGGAGATTCAGATCCACCAGCTCCGGGAGTTGCATGGTGAGCAGGGGGAGTGAGAGGCGTTCAACGGCCTTTCCCATCCACCCATCTTCCATGGGCGGGCGACCGACGATGGTCGTGAGATAGAGAGGATGCCGGCGATGGGTGATGGCGGTCACGTGAAAGACCGGATAGGGCTCCTGCAGAGTATAATACCCGGTATGATCGCCAAAAGGGCCTTCGTCGCGGAGCGGTTCCGTCGGATCAACATAGCCCTCAATGACAAAATCGCACTCCGCCGGGACCTCCAGCGGAATGGTGAGACATGGAACCAGATCGACCGGCTTGCGACGCAAGAGTCCGGCAATCATCAATTCATCCACGCCGTCCGGGAGCGGGGCGCAGGCGGTCCACGTTAGGATGGGATCGCCGCCAATGGCAACCGCCACAGGCATCCGCTCCCGGCGTTCCTTGTAATATTGATAGTGCCGCGCGCCGACCTTGTGGATCTGCCAATGCATCCCTGTTGTGGTACGGTCATAGATCTGCATGCGGTAGATACCGACGTTGCGCAGTCCCGACACCGGATCTTTGGTGATGACCATGGGAAACGTGATGAAAGGACCCCCATCGTCGGGCCAACAGGTGAGGATCGGGAGCCGGGTGAGATCGGGCGGCGTCATCCGGACGTCTTGGCAGGGCGCATGTTTTGTGGGGCGTGGCATGTAGGAACCGAACTTGGCGAGTTTGGGGAGCATCTGCAATTTTTCGAGGAAAGAGCTCGGGGGTGTCGTCTTGACGAAGGCCTCGACTTCCCGTGCAGCGGCTGCCAACGAATCGGCCCCGAGAATCTGCGCCATGCGGGCCTCGCTGCCAAAGAGGTTGATGGCCACGGGAAAGTCCGAGCCTTTCACATTTTCGAAGAGGAGTGCCGGACCGCCAGCCTTCACCACACGATCGGCAATTTCCGTGATTTCGCATCGCGGATCGACCAGCTCCCGAATACGGACCAATGTCCGGCGCTCTTCGAACGCGCAAATGGCATCGTGGAGACTATTGAAGGCCATGATAGTTCTTTCCTCTCACCAGGCGGCCGCCGATAACCACCATCGTCGCCGTCTCCGCCGAGAAAATTGCCTCGTACGGATCCTTCGGCATCTGCCGCGGCGCCGGGATGGCGATACAATCCCCCCGCATGCCAACGGTCAGTGTCCCCCGATCGTTCAACCACAGTGCCGCTGCAGCCACTGTGGTGGCGGTGGCCAACAGGTCACGCGGAGCAGCGTGGGGATACTTCTGGCGCAGAAGACGGAGTTCCGTCAACATATTCAATCGGGCGGTGCATGGATGACCGTCAGTCCCCAGGGCCACTGGAATACCGGCGGCGCACAATCGTTCGAAGGGAAACGGGGCATGGTCAAAGTAGGCATGGCTTTGCGGAGAGTGGACCACGGTGATATCGGCGGCCTTCATGGCGATCATGTCGGCCGCTGTCAGATAATTTGCATGGATGAGGAGGCTCCGTCGTGGCAGGCCGCCGTGCCGCCGGAGATAGTCGACCGGGGAATCTACCGGGGGACCGTATTCGTACCCATATTCGACCATGCGTGTGGCAAGCGGGCCGCGGTGTGTGGTGAAGAGTTCCACCTCTTCACGGCTCTCCGCGCAATGGATGGCGAGCGGGCCCTGCGGATCTCCCTCATGTTGCAGCAGGAGGGTCTGCAAGGTCTCACGGTCGAGGGTGTGTGCGGCGTGCGGGGTCACTCCCCACTCCCAGCCCGGAGTGTACGGGCGCACACAGGCAATCTCTGCACGGAGGGCGGCCTGACGTGCAGCGGCCGCTCCCGGGCCATTCGCGATCAGTTCACAGAAGGCGCGACCCGTGAACGGCGTGGTCTGGAGCTGCGCGAGCATGCGCAGATCCCCGACATAATCGCCGAGCGTGGTGGTTCCTCCCGCCAGGAGCTCTGCGGTCGCCTGTGCGACCCCCTGCGCGAGCGCTTCAGCCGTCATCTGGCGTCGAAAGGCCGTGACGGCATCGACCCACTCGGTAAAGGTCGGTGGAGAGGGGAGTGGTGCGGCCGTCATGCTAAGATCGAGATGACAATGCGGATTGACCAGCCCGGGGAGGAGAATCGATCTGCCGAGATCGTGCACGACTTCGCCAGTCTGGGGTGCCAGTCCGCGACCGATCTCCACAATACGGTCCCCTGCAATGCGGAGCGCCCCACGGGGAATCGCCTCCCCCTGGCCGGGAAGAATGTAGGCGGCCTGCAAGAACATCGTGAAAGAACTCAAAACATAGGTCGTGGAACCATTCAATCAATTTCGGTGCTGAAGACTTGGGAGGTGTCGTCAACTCGATTACGGTGGGAAAGTGTAGTACAGTGACTATTAGTTAGCATATTATCATAACTTCTGATAACTTCCCTATACTATGGATCCGCGGACGAATCCCTATGCCCCAGGCGCAGGAACAATTCCTCCTGAATTAACAGGGCGTGATGAAATTCTTGAAAAGGGAGCCATTGCGTTAGATCGATGTCGAAATGGCCTTTCGTCCCGTGGCCTCTTGTTGGTCGGTCTGCGAGGCGTGGGAAAAACCGTCTTGCTCACTCGTATCTCACGAGAGGCCGAAGCAAATGGTTTTGCTGTGGTTTCGATTGAAACACCAGAAAAGCGCTCACTACCGGCATTGCTCATCCCGACCCTGAGAACTGTTCTGCTCAAACTCGATAAGGTGGTTGCCGCAGGAGATTTAGGGAAACGTGTATTGCGGGTCCTTGGTGGTTTTGTTGGAGCAATGAAGCTCAAGTACCACGATGTCGAATTTGGAGTAGATCTGGGAAATGAGCGGGGAGTCGCTGATTCAGGTGATCTAGAATACGACCTGGCGGCTCTTTTTACCGAAATAGGGAAAGTGGCAAAAGCAAAGAAGACCGCTCTGGTGCTTTTTATCGATGAAATTCAATATATAGAAGAAGAGCAATTTGCTGCACTGATTGTGGCTCTCCACAAATGTGCGCAGAACCAGCTCCCCGTTATCCTGATAGGCGCTGGTTTGCCACAGCTGGTCGGCCAAGCAGGACGCGCAAAATCTTACGCTGAGAGATTATTTGAATATCCCAAGATTGGGCCGTTGAGTCAGTCTGCAGCAAGAGAAGCACTTGAGGCACCTGCCGCAAAATTGAATATATTCTATCAAAAGAAAGCTCTGGATGATATTTTGTTTCAGACACAATCCTATCCATATTTTTTGCAAGAGTGGGGTAAGCACAGTTGGCAGTGCGCAAAACAATCTCCAATTACTCCAAATGACGTACAATCTGCCACCGAGTTGGCCATTTCGGAACTTGACGCCAGTTTTTTTCGAGTGCGATTTGACCGTGTGACTCCAGCAGAAAAAAAATACCTCCGCGCAATGGCGGAACTTGGTCCGGGGCCTCACAGATCAGGAGATATTGCGACTCTTCTACAGAGAGAAGTTCAGGCTGTTGCGCCCACTCGAGCGACACTCATTGGTAAAGGGATGATCTACAGTCCATCCCATGGAGACAATAGTTTCACAGTACCGTTATTCGATGGTTATATGAAACGGGTTATTCCAGATTTCAACACGTCGTCCTGAAGACCCTCTTGGTTCTCCGCACAAAATCACTCACCACGCTGGCCATGGCCTGTTCGCGTCCGTGAAAACTGTGGCCGGCATGCGGGACAAGTTGCACGGGAAGTTTCGGGCAGGTCGCTGTGAGAAAATCACGGATCGCTGCGGCTGATGTCGGAAGATATTCATCGTTGACACCAAGGACGATCATGCCGGGGATCTGCTGCCGGGCCAGCCGGCGCCATTTGGCGGATCGTTGCAACATGCGGAAGGGGAACTGGTCCATGCGACTGCGCTCTCCGTACAGGCTATGATAACTCGCCGCGGAGATGTCGAGATATCCCAGATTTTTCACCGGCATCAACCGGAATGGATCCCGGCGTCGCAGCCGCACCGCAAGCCGTTGCATGGCGTGATAGCGGGCCACACCTAGCCACCGTCGCTGGATGCCAATGTCATCGCCCGGTGCGAGGTAGACGGCACTGGCGATCCGCAGGCCGCGGACGCGACATCGGCGTTGTAGCGCATAGGCAATCTTGTTGGCACCTGTGCTATGCCCGATCAATGACACGGTGCGGACGCCGCGCGTGCGCAGGTAGGTCATGGCCCCGCGGAGATCATGCAGACATTCGGTAAAGACCTCGTAGACCGCGCCATTGGTGTTCGAACGTCGCCGGCCCCGTGTGCGTGCGGCCACAATGTCGTGACCGCGCGTATTGATCGCAAACAATCCGATCCCGGAACGACGCAGGGCACCGGCCAGTGCGGGGATCATCGTCGCCCGATAGCCGTTGCCGCCAAGGCCGTGCAGGTAGAGTGCCACATGGTGGCAGCGGGCGCCGGTGAGGAAACCGGTGAGCTCGACGCCATCGGACGCCGCCCATCGTACGCATTCATACGTCACCGGCCTCATCGGATCTTTATAAAGAGTTTTCACTTGGCCCGCAATAGGCTCTGCGATAGAGCAGGATAGCGTCGAGGATGAGCGATGTGTCGAATGATGGCCGTGGTCGGGGATGCGCGCATGCAGGCTCAAGTGCTTGAGGCCTTTCATCCCCTGGGTAAAGACGGAAAAGTCCGTCCGTGGGAGACTCCCGGGCATCTCGACGGCTGGGGGATGGCAAAGTACACACCGCAAGGGCCTTTGCTCATGACCCGGTCGGGCGGCGATGTTGATCGGGAAGGGGAGGCCTATGGGGCCGCCAGCATGCATGCCATTGCCCTGGAAGGTGCCCTGGTCATGGTCCATTTTCGGAAGGCCACCATCGGCGACGTGCGACCGGAGAATGCGCAGCCATTTGTGCATCGGCGATGGCTCTTTGCGCATAATGGGACGATCATGGATCTGGAAAAATTCGGGCCAAAACCGGTCACGGAAGGATCGACCGACAGCGAGGATTTTTTCCGCCGCTGGTGTGCGCAGGGGAAGGACATGGATGGATATCGCGGCTGGGTGGAAACAGTCGCCAACGGTTGCCGGTACACGTCATTGACATCGCTCCTCTGCGATGGCGAGGTCTTGTTGGCCTGTCGTCGGTCGAGTGGGAGACTCTTTGAGGGGTGTCCGGCGGATGTCGATCCCGCCTCTCTCCCCTCTCCCTATACTTTGTACCATTGGACAGACGGAAGGTCGCATCTCTTCTGTTCGGAGCCACTCCCGTTGTTGGGAAGCGGCTGGAGGGCGTTGGAAAATGGCGAATTGCTTACGATCCATTTGTAGTGGGTTTGCGGTGCTTGCCCTCTGGGGGAGTGGTGTGACCATGGCCGGTCCCCTGTCGACCGATCTTTCGGTGGAGGATCGCAGCCACGCGACCATCGGGTATCTACGCGCGAGTGGGATGGTCGAAGCCGCGGGGCATGTCACGATCGGGTATCTCCGTGCCGATGGCATGGTGGAAGATCGGGGCCATGGCACAGTGGGGTATTATCGAGGGAGCGGCATGATCGAAGATCGGGGACACGGCGCCGTCGGATACTTTCAAGTGCGCGGGGGAACTACAGTGCTGGAAGATCGCGGGCACAGTATCATGGGGTATCTGGACCACACGGGGATCATCGAGAATCGCCATCATGGCATTGTGGGATATGTCCGGGGACCGGTGGAGGGGCATCAGGGACCGATTGCCGCGTATCTCTTCTTGTTGCAGCCGGAACTGTTGTCGGTGCCATGATCGAGCTCCCAAACGGTCATCGACTCGAATATGTCGCTGCGAGCGGTGCCCTCGCCTTTGACGGGCGTGGATGGTGGTGGGAGTGGCCGCTGCGCTGGTGCGGACTCCTCGACCCCTCCAAATTTGCGATTGTCATCAAGACCGTTACACGGAGACCCCGGCGAGGCAACCTGCGTTGGTCGCGACCCTGGGAGGTCGTCCGCCTCCTCAAAGGCGGGGTGGTCAATGCCATCGGCCTGACAAATCCCGGGATCGCGTGGTGGTGCCGGACTGTTGGCACGCAGGTGCCGAAGCGCTCCTACCGCCTGATCGGATCTATTTATGGGGAGTCGCCCGAAGAGATTGCGGAAATGGCCTCCATGCTCGACACCGTTCCGCTGGTGGCAGTGGAGGTCAACTGTTCGTGCCCCAATGTCGGTGCGCGTGCGGTGAGCCAGACGGAGGCGATTCTTGCCGCGATGGAGGGCGCCCGTCAGGCGACGCAACATCCGCTGATCGCGAAACTCTCCGTGGCACATGACTATTGTGCCATTGCACGCGGGCTGCAGGGAAAGGTCTCGGCGATTGCGATCAACAGTGTCCCTTGGGCGATGGCCTGTCAGGGAGCGGAGAGTCCGCTCGCGCAGTTTGGCGGCGGCGGGGTGTCGGGCCGGGCTGCACAACTCTACACCTGGCGCATGTTGCAGGAGTTGGTTGACGTGACCAGTATTCCGGTCATCGGGCCCAGTGTCTGGACCTATGAAGACATCGGACGATTGCGTCGTCTGGGGGCGCGTGCCATCAGTTTTGGATCGATCTTCCTCCGCTATCCATGGCGACCGACGGCGTATGTCCGACGGGAACAACGGGAGCATTCATGCGCACGCATGCGCGGGTAACGGATGGTTTTTCGTCCGAAGGCATCCGGGCGGTCACGTATGGATTGGTGCTGCTTGGGTTGGTCTTGTCACTCGTTGGGGCACACACAGGACGTGCCGGCGAACGGGAGGACACGGCGATCACGCTCGCTTTTCCCAAGGCGGAGGCCTATGGCACCGTTCATGTCGAGGCCGTGATTGCCGCGTCACCGGAGGTGGTGTGGGTGGTCCTCACAGACGTCGATCGATGGCGCGGGTGGATGCCACTCGTCATGCGCGCCCAGTTTTTCTCGGCAGCCGCGACCACGGCCATCCCCACCGGAGTCACAAAAGACCGGGCCCTCTTCACGGAGTTGCTGGACCAGCATCCTGGCACGGCGGGTGCCCCGTCGATGCATGGCGTCACGCCGCGCACGACCTTCGAGGCGTACGATCTTCCCTGGCCGATCAAAAACGAGTGGGTCGTGCGGCACTACACCTACGATGCCTCGCAGGCTGCGAAGCATCGCTTCCGCGCCACGTGGCGCAAGGCCTGGGGCGATGGACAACCGGAGGGCTACTGGGAGATCTCCCCGCATGGCGACGCCGTGACGGCGTCACGCCTGGTGTATCACTACCGTGTCAAGGCGAAACGCGGGCTGGCATTGGGCCTCTTTAAGGCCGGTGTCAAGCGCGCCTCCCGCCAGCTTGTCGAGGCCATTCGCCGCGAGGCCCTCCGCCGTTAGCCGGCGTCGTCAGGGGAAAATGGGGATTCCAGCGAGAGGATGTCTGCAACGCGATCGCGGATCCGGTGGAACAGACGACGCCATCCGGTCCGTGATCCGGTCAAGCACCGTTTGTCTGTTGGCCACGCAACTTTCTCTGGCATGTGCCGATGCTGCGAGAGGTGGGAGCGGCCTTTTGGCACGGGATGGGAATAGGGTGCGTTGCATGGGTATTCGAGGAGGGTCCATTGTCATTCAGGGGAAGAGTGCGCGCGACACGTCGCGTGGGGTGTGGTTTCACCTTCCTCCTGAAAATCCGCAATCCGTTCCTCGCACATTGCGCCGCTGCCTGGTGGTGGGAGGGGCCGATGAAGTCCGCGCTGATACGCAGGTTGAGGCCGTGGGTCGACTCCCTACTCGAGACTATGCGCAGGCACACCTGAGTCGGCAATATACGATTGATCACATGCAAACCACATCAGGTCCGCATGGTGTTTTCCATCAGTTTATGGCTCACCAGGATCAGCGTGAACCCATAGCGCTTGCTAATGCGGATATCACACGTCTTTGTGCAGCATTGGGCGGTGCCGCACAACCGTTATACACGGCATATTCTGTTGAGGCAGAGGTGACAGGGTGGCAGAATAGCCCCATCCCCATTGCACCCGAGGTGCTCTCCCCAATCATGGCGTCGGCCGTTGCTACGTGGACCGGTCTCTTTGGTGTGAAACCCGTACAGATGATAGAGGTTCGGTACTGGGATTGCAGTGGCAAACAGCAGAGAACCATGCGCCCAAATGCCGCGACAAGAGCGATTGACACAATGATCTGGAGTTCGACGGTGGGGAATGGATGGGGAGCGCAATGCATCGCAACGTTGGTTTTTCAATTGATGTACTCGAATGGGCGTACTGGGTATTTTCTCACATCACAGGGGGGGGCTCGTCTTGACCATAGGGGTGGATGATCCGATAGATCAGCATATTTCCTTACTCGAGGGTGGCCTTTCCGTTGTCATACGTCGTACGATCGAAAGTGCCGGTGGAATCGTGAGACGAGATGCGCTTTCTTTGCCTGTGCTCGACACGTCAGAGCGGTCGCAGGCCCTTTTCGCACAGCTCGGCATCGATCAATACGGTCGGATTGCGAAGTACGTGTAATCATCGCAGCCATCGTTTCCTCCCTCTCTCCCTCTTCGGACTCAGGTGACGGCATATCGCATAAATCCCCATTTTTTCTTGCAGTTGCCCTCCCCCTCGATTAGAGGCGGGGGACCATGAAGCTCCACGAATATCAGGCCAAGGCCTTGTTGAAGCGGTTTGGTGTCCGGGTCCCCGATGGCGAAGTGGCCGACAGTGTGGCGGCTGTGCGAAAGATTGCGACGACCCTCGGTGGCACCGTGGTGGTCAAGGCCCAGATTCATGCCGGGGGTCGCGGCAAAGGGGGGGGGATCAAGGTGGCCAAGACCCCGGATGAGGCCTCGGCAGCGGCGGAGCAGATGCTCGGTATGCGGCTGGTGACGCCGCAGACCGGTCCGCAGGGTCGGCGCGTCAAAAAGGTGCTCGTGGAACGGGGTTCTGCCATTGCCCGTGAGCTCTATCTCGGCCTCGTCCTCGATCGGGCCACAGGTCGTGTAACGATTATGACCTCTTCAGAGGGTGGGGTGGAGATCGAAGAAGTGGCGGCGCGCAGCCCGGAGAAAATTTTGAAAGTTGCCGTCGATCCCGCGGTCGGTTTCCAGGGATATCAGGGACGCCAGTTGGCCTTTGGGCTCGGGCTCTTGGGGAATCAGCAAAAGGCCTTTGTGCGGATGGTTTCAGCGCTGTATGACACCTATATGAATGCCGACTGTTCGCTTGCGGAAATCAACCCCCTCGTCGTGACGGCAGACGGAGAGCTCCTGCCGCTCGATGGCAAGATCACCCTTGACGACAACGCCCTCTATCGCCACAAAGACCTTGAAGAGTGGCGGGATTTGGATGAGGAAGATCCGGCGGAACTCGAGGCCACAGCGCAAGGCTTAAGTTATATTCCCCTCGATGGCACGATTGGCTGTATGGTGAATGGGGCGGGTCTTGCCATGGCCACGATGGATATCATCAAGCTCTGTGGCGGCGAGCCGGCCAATTTCCTCGATGTGGGGGGATCGGCATCCAGGGAGGCGGTGGCCAAGGCCTTCGACATTATCCTCCGCGATGCCAAGGTTGAGGCGATCTTGGTCAATATCTTTGGCGGCATCATGAAGTGCGATGTGATTGCCGAGGGTATTCTGGCGGCGGCCGCCGAGGTGCAATTGCGGGTCCCGGTGGTCGTACGGCTCCAGGGGACGCATGTGGATCGTGGCCGGGCCATTCTGGCTGGATCCGCGCTCCGCATTGACACCGCGGAACGTCTCGATGAAGCGGCGGAAAAAGTGGTGCGCGCCTGTCAGGGATCCCAGTCGGGGATCAGAGGACACTGAGGAGACGGACGTATGGCCATCTGGATCGACAAAACGACACGCGTCATTACGCAGGGGATCACGGGCCAACACGGGCTCTTTCATACGCAACAGTGCCTCGCCTATGGCACGAAGATTGTGGGGGGCGTGACCCCCGGCAAGGGCGGGGGGTCAGTCGAGGGCGTCCCCATTTTCGATACGGTGGCAGCGGCGGTGCGTGCCACGCACGCAACGGCCTCGATGATTTTTGTCCCGCCCCCCTTTGCCGCTGATGCCATCCTCGAGGGGGTGGATGCCGGATTGGCGCTGGTGGTCTGCATCACTGAAGGGATCCCGGTCAACGACATGCTCAAGGTCCGTCGCGCCATGGCAGGGTGTGCGACGCGGCTCATTGGACCGAATTGTCCGGGCATTCTGACCGCCGATGTGTGCAAGATCGGTATTATCCCCGGGATGATTTGCAAGAAAGGCCGCGTCGGCGTGGTCTCGCGCAGTGGTACGTTGACGTATGAAGCGATCGATCAACTCACGCGCCTCGGTTTGGGACAGACGACTTGCGTCGGTATCGGAGGCGATCCGCTTCCGGGGACCAATTTTATCGATTGTCTTTCGGCATTTGAAGCCGATGCGGACACCAAAGGGATGGTCATGATCGGCGAGATTGGTGGCACGGCCGAAGAAGAGGCCGCCGACTTTATCGCCGCGCACGTCTCCAAACCGGTGGTCGCGTATATTGCGGGAGTCACCGCGCCGGCAGGAAAACGGATGGGCCATGCCGGTGCGATTATTGCGGCGGGGAAGGGGAGAGCCAATGAAAAGATGGCAGCCCTCCGCGCGGCCCGTGTAACAGTAACTGACAGCCCGGCAGCGATTGGCAAGACTCTTGCCGATCTCATGGCCGCATGAAGGAGTGATTATGGCACTTGAACGGACTTTGGCGATTATCAAACCCGATGCGATCCAGAAAGGCGTGATCGGAGAGATCATCCAGAAAATGGAAGAGGCGAATCTGAAACCGATCGGCATCAAGATGCTTCACCTCGATCATGCCCGTGCCGAGGCCTTTTATGCCGTCCACAAGGAAAAGGCGTTTTTTGCCGATCTCGTCAACTTCATGGCCTCGGGCCCCATCATTGTGTTGTGCCTCGAAGGGGAGAACGGAGTGGCCAAATGGCGGGTGACCATGGGGGCGACGAATCCCGACCAGGCCGCAGACGGGTCCCTCCGGAAAGATTACGGCTCCGACGTCCAATGCAATGCCGTCCATGGGTCCGATGGCCCAGATACCGCACAATTCGAGATCAACTTCTTTTTCGAGCAGAACGATCTCTATGCCTACGAGTGGGTGTAACAGGCCGCAAAAAAGAGGCCATCTGCGTCGTTGGACCACCATCCCGCGATCCTCACGACACCGCCGTACGCTCCGGTCGCGGAGCGGCGTGAGTCGGCGAGGCATATGCCTCATCTTCTGGTGTCTGGGCGGCATGGTGGCCTGTGGCACGCAGCGCATCCAGCACCCCATCGCATCGGCACCCGGTGTGCAACGAGAAACCGCGGCAGATCGCCAGGCCATCAGGGCGATGGACGCCGTGGTGCGTGCAGAGCTGCGCGAGCTGGACAAGGGAGATCCCGATCTGATCATCGAGGATCTCGAAACCGCGATCGCCACATTCCCGCAGGCGACCTCCCTCTATCTCGCGCTCGCACAACAATATATCCGGCAGCAGCAGTGGACGCTCGCCCAGGCCGCAGTCGATCAGGCAGTCAGGGAATCGCCGGACGATGTCGCCGCCCATCTCTTGCATGCGCGACTCCTCCTCTTTCGCGATGAACGGTCGGAGGCGATCGCTGAATTGGAAACGCTGCGGCGGCAACATCCGCGGGAAGAAGAGATCTACACAACGCTGGCCCGTCTCTATATTCAGGAACAGCAATATCGGCAGGGAGAACGGATCATGCGCCAGTTGCAACAGGTCGACCCGGACTCGCTGACCGCGTATTACTATCTGGGGACGCTCTATGGAATGCATATGCAGCGTCCCCAAGAGGCCATCCAGATGTTTCGACGACTGATCCACTTGCAACCCGGCAATGTCCCGGCACGCAAGGCCTTGGCACAGATGTACCTCAACGCCGAACGTCTGCGCGAGGCCTTGACGGAATTTCTGGAGATGGAACGCTACGCGGCCGGCGATGTGGATGTCCAGTTGCGGATTGCCGTGCTCCATTATGAATTGCGCGAGTATCGCGAGGCGATCGCGCGTCTCGAACGAGTGTTGATCAAGCATCCGAAGGCCCATAAATTACGGTACTATCTCGGCGTGATCCATGAAGAGGCCGGCGACGATGTGCAGGCCATCGCCGTCTATGCCACGATCCCGGCGCATTCCAAGTATTTCAACGACGCGATCCTGCGGCGGGCCGCCCATGCCGTGGAAGCCAAGGCGTGGAGCGACGCCATTGCCGTGTTGGAGTTCGCCCTTCGCCACAAAAAGGGGGTCCCGGAATTTTATCAATATCTGGCGTTTCTCCATCAGCAGGCGGGGAATGCGCATGAGGCCGCGCGGATTTTGCGGCGGGCAATCCGGACCCTCCCGGAACGGGATCGCCCCTACTATGATCTGGCGATCCTCTACGACACGATGCAGCAGTCTCCGAAGGCCGTGCAGATGATGCTCGAGGTCTTGAAACAGAATCCCAAACATGTGAAGGCGCTCAATTATGTCGGATACACATACGTCGAGTGGGGACGCCATCTCGACGAGGCCGAGCGGCTGCTGCAGGAGGCGATTGCCGTGGAGCCGGAGAACGGTCATGTGCTGGATAGTCTCGGGTGGCTCTATCATCGCAAGGGAGAGCCGACAAAGGCCCTGACATTGTTGGAGCGCGCGCACGAGCTGTTGTCCTCGGAACCGACCATCATGCGGCATCTGGCCGAGGTGTTGATCGCGTTGGGGGAGACGACCGAGGCACGGCAGTGGTTGACAAAGGCGTTGCGCTCTGCGCGGCAGCTGGGGACTGCGGGTGCCACGGAGGTGGGAAACATTGAGCGAATCTTGCACACATTGTCCGTGTAACGCCGATGCGCCAAGGGTCTGCGGGGAGAGCAGGCGTATCCGGGAACTGGCATGCCAACACCCGTGGTGGCGCACGGTGGCACTGTACGGGATGATGGCCGTGCTCGTGGCCTGTGCCACGACGGGCCAGCCCGTCTCCACCGGACGACGAGGCGATGTGTATGGGGCGGCGCCGGGAGCGATGGAGGCCGGTCTTGCGCTCTTGGAGGATCGCGCCCAAAACACGAATACCTTGCGTGGCCGGGGGACCTTGACGGGGACGTGGGCCGGACGGAGCGGACAGCACCCCTTTGCGTTTGCCTTGCGGCATCCGGACCGGTTGCGCGTCGACATTCTTGATCCCGCCATGGGGACGGTGGGAATCCTGTTGATGCACGATACCACGCTCTATTGGTATCTGCCGGGCGAGCGCCGACTCTATGCCTCGGTGGCCGATATGCGGAGTCTGCAGAAAATTGCGCATATCGATCTCGATCCGGAACAATTGCTCCAGATGCTCTCGGGATTGCCGCCGGCACGGACATCGGCCTGGCTGGCGCGCGAAGGGCGGCTTGTCGCCCCGGACGGACGATCCGAAATTCTCATGGATGCGGAGGGTCGCCAGGTCTCCGCCTATCGCCATTTTCGTGGTGCCGATGGGAAAAAAGTCGACACCGAGGTGACCTTCGCGGATTATCGCCCACTCCGTAATGTCCGCTTCCCCTATCGCATCGCGGTGAATACCGGGCGCGGCGGGGGGGAAATCCGGGTCGAATATCACGATCTCGAAATGAATCCGCGGCTGGAAGGTGAGCTCTTTACGATTGAAGTGCCGGCAACCACCGATATTGTACAGTGGTGAGGGACAACGGACGTATGCGAATCGGACGTGTCACGATGATGCTCACGCTCTGTGCCGTCGGGAGCGCCTGTCAATACCGCGTGGAGCGCGATCCACAGGTCATGGTGCGCTATTTTGGGAGCGATCCCTCGTCGCTCAATCCGATTATTGCCACCGATGCCTATGAAAATGTCGCCAACCAATTCGTCATGGAGACCCTGCTCGAGCGCGACAATGCGACCATGGCGCTCCGTCCGAAATTGGCGCAGGCGTGGGAGAGTGCTCCCGATCATCTCGAATACCGCTTTCACCTCCGTCCCGACGTGCACTGGCATGACGGGGTCCCGCTGACGGCCGCCGATGTTGTCTATTCCTTTGACCGGATCAACGATCCGGAGGTGGGGGCCGGCCACCTCCGCTCCTATTTCTTGAAGGCCGGCATTATTGCCGCCGACGCGATCAATGCGCAGACGGTCCGCTTTCGTCTCGAGCGGCCCTATTTTTTGGCGCTGGAGACCATCGGCTGGATGCCGATCGTGGCCCGGCACGTCTTCGACGACGGGACGCCGTTCCGGACGCATCCTGCCGGCCGCGTGCCGATCGGGACCGGGCCGATGCGCTTTCGTGAATGGAAGGCGGGGCGCTATCTCGCCCTGGAGCGGAATCCGCACTATTGGGGCCGGCCCATGGCCTTGCGCGGGATGACGTTCAAGGTTATCCCCGATCAGGGTGTGGCGTTTCAGGCCATGAAAAAGGGGGAAATTGATTACACCGGCATTCGCCCCATTCAGTGGGCGCGCCAGACCGCATCGCCGGGATTTTTGGCCCGGTTTGTCAAAATGAAATATCTGCCGGACTCGGCCGGATATTTTTATATCGGCTGGAATCTGACCCATCCCATTTTGGGGGACCAACAGGTCCGACAGGCCCTGACCATGCTCCTGCCGCGGCAATCCATTCTCGCCGCGCTCCTCTTTGACCGCGGCGCGATGACGACCGGGCCCTTTTATCCGCGCGGTCCGCAATACGATCCGGCCATTCCGCCATGGCCCTATGATCCTGCCGCCGCGGGCGAGCGCCTTGCCGCGGCCGGATGGAGCGATCACGACGGCGACGGCATTCGCGACAAAGGGGGGCGTCCCTTTGCCATCACGATCGTCTATCCCGGGCCCTCGCGGTTCTACGATGCGCTGGCCAATATTGTCCGCGAGGATTTTCGGCAGGCCGGCATTGCGGTCACGGCGCAGCTGATGGAATGGACGGTCTTTTTGAAAACCGTGAACGACAAAAAATACGACGCCTATTTCGGGGGTTGGGCCGGCGGCGGATATGAAATGGATCCGCACCAGATCTGGCATTCCTCGCAGATCGAGCAGGGATCGAATTATGTCGGCTTTGTCAATGCCGAGGCCGATGCCCTGATCGACCGCGCCCGTCAGGAGTTTGATCCCGGGCGGCGCAATGCCATGTATCATCGCCTGCACCAGATCATTCACGAGGTCCAACCATACACCTTTCTCTATGTGTTGGAGGCCCTGGCCGTGCGTCATCACCGTTTTACCAATGTCATGCTCTACCCGAATGGTCCGGATCTGGCCGAGTGGGGTGTCGGCTCGAGCGGGCCATTGTTGCAGTAAGGAGCGAGTGGACACCCGTATGATGACCTATCTCATTCGTCGACTCCTCCTCATGGTTCCGACCTTGTTCGGCATCACCGTCATGACGTTTCTTATCGTCCATCTGACCCCGGGAGATCCCGCTGCTCTGCAGTCCGGGGAAGAAGGGATGAACGCCAATGTCGTGGCCAGCGAGGTGATCGAGCAGACGCGCAAACTGTACGGTCTCGATCAACCGATCCCGGTCCAATACGCCAAATGGGTGGGGCGACTCGTCCGCCTCGATTTTGGGACGTCGTTTGCCGACGACCGGCCGGTGTTGGACAAGATCTGGGAGGCGATTCCGATCACGTTATTGCTGAATGTCCTCTCGATTCTCCTGATCTATCTCGTGGCGCTCCCGACGGGGGTCTTGAGTGCCTTGCGCTCCGGTCGGTGGCAGGACCAGGCGATTGCGCTCTTCTTGTATCTCCTCTATTCGCTGCCGACCTTTTGGGTCGCGAGCCTCCTCCTCACCTTTTTTTCCGTCGGCGATTATCTCGACTGGTTTCCGCTCTTCGGGTATCTCTCCGACGGGGCCGGGCTGTTGCCTTGGTATCGCCGTGTGGCGAATGTCGCCTGGCACCTGGTCCTCCCCGTGATCTGTCTGACGTACGGCGGGTTTGCCTTTCTCTCCCGGTTCGGACGGACGGTGATGCTCGAGGTCATTCGCCAGGATTACATCCGGACGGCCCGCGCCAAGGGGCTGCGGGAATGGGATGTCATTGTCCGCCACGGATTGCGCAATGCCCTCATCCCCTTTGTCACCCTGATGGGGACGATCCTCCCCGCGCTGCTGGGCGGCAGTATTATTATCGAACAGATCTTCGGCATCCCCGGCATGGGGAAGCTCAGTTTTGATGCCGTGATGGCGCGCGACTATCCGCTCGTCATGGGGATTGCGACCATTGATGCGGCACTCACCCTCTTCAGTTTGCTGGTGAGTGACCTGTTGTATGTCATGATCGATCCGCGCGTCAGTTTTGGGCGGCGGCTGTAGGCGATGAGGGTCATCATGAAGCGAAAGCGATCTCGCGAGAGTTACTGGCGACTCGTGTGGCGGCAATTCCGGAAAAACCGGTTTGCCATGGCGGGATTCGTGCTGGTGCTTGCGCTCTGCGCCCTGGCGGTGCTGGCCCCGTGTATTGCCGGCTCGGTGCCACTCGTGGCGCAGTGGAAAGGCCGGTGGATTGTCCCAGTGTGGCGTGGGCTTCCCGAGGGCTGGAATGTGGCAGAGGCCACGCACGTGGTGATGCCGCCCATTCCCTATTCGCCCACCGAATATGATCTGCAGGCCACCCTGATCCCCCCGAGTGCCGCACACTGGTTCGGGACCGACGATCAGGGACGCGATGTGGCCGCCCGACTCGTGCATGGGACCAAAATCTCGCTCACCATCGGCTTTGTGGCGGTCGGACTGGCGGCCGCGATCGGTATTGTGATCGGGGCCCTGGCCGGCTATTATGGCGGCTGGGTCGACATCATTGTCTCGCGGGCCATTGAGGTGATGTACTGTTTCCCGACTTTTTTTCTGATCCTCGCCGTGCTCGCCTTCATCCAACCGAGTATCTATAACATCATGATCGTCATTGGCGTGACGGGCTGGCCCGGCATTGCCCGCCTGATCCGCGGTGAATTTTTCAAGCTGCGCGACCAGGAATTCGTGGCGGCAAGCCGCGTCACCGGTGCCGGCGATCTGCGGGTCATGTTTCGGCACATGCTCCCCAATGCCATTGCGCCGGTATTGGTGAGCATTACGTTCGGGATCGCGTCGGCCATTCTGGTGGAATCGGGCCTGAGTTTTCTCGGGTTTGGCGTACCGCCCTATGAACCGAGTTGGGGAGGGATCCTGTCGCAATCGCGCGATTTTATCGACATCGCGTGGTGGCTCACGGTGGTCCCGGGATGCGCCATTTTTGTGACCATCACCGCGTACAATCTGGTGGGCGAGGGATTGCGCGATGCCATCGATCCACGGATGCGGGAGTGACCGGATGACATTGCTCGATGTGCGCGGATTGCGGACCCATTTTTTCACCGACGATGGCATCGTGAAGGCGGTCGATGATCTCTCGTTTTCGATCGCCGCGGGCGAGACTCTGGCCCTCGTCGGCGAAAGCGGATGCGGCAAGAGCATGACCGCACTGTCGCTCCTCCGGTTGGTTCCCGAACCGCCGGGTCGTATCGTTGATGGCGAGATCTGGTTCGAGGGACGCACGGGTCGTCACGACCTCTGTCGCCTGGCCCCGCCGGCACTGCGTGCCATCCGTGGGCGGGAGATCGCGATGATCTTTCAGGAGCCGATGACGGCGCTCAATCCGGTCATGCGGATCGGGGAGCAGATTGCGGAGGCATTGACCATCCATCTGCCATTGGCACGCGAGGTGGTGCAGGCGCAAGTGGTTGAGGGATTGGCGCGCGTGGGGATTCCGGAACCCGCCCGACGGATGGCCGATTATCCGCATCAATTAAGTGGAGGGATGCGCCAGCGCGCCATGATTGCCATGGCCCTGGCCTGTCGTCCGCGCCTCCTGATTGCCGATGAGCCGACGACCGCCCTCGATGTCACCATTCAGGCGCAGATCCTCCATCTCCTGCGCCAGCTCCAGCGCGAGCTGCAGATGGCCATGCTCCTGATCACGCACGATCTCGGCGTGGTGGCAGCCGTCGCCGATCGCGTCGCCGTGATGTATGCCGGGATGATTGTCGAAGTGGCGCCCGTGGAGACTCTCTTCTCCCGGCCGCGCCATCCCTATACCGTCGGGCTGTTACAAGCCATTCCTACCCTGCAACGCGGTCATGCGCGTGCTCGACTGGCGACGATTCCGGGCCGCGTCCCCCATCTCGCCCGGCTCCCGGTGGGGTGCCCCTTTCAGGAGCGGTGCCCGCGGGTGACCGCGGCCTGTCGTGAAGCGCTGCCGGAGCTGGCGTCGTGTGGTTCCGCCACCGCCGTCCGCTGCATCCACCCGCATGGGGAATGACAGACCCTCACAATGATTATTCAGTCGATTCGCGGGCGTAGATGCGAATGATGGCGTTTAGGTTCGCACTGAAAAAATGGACCTCACGGAAATCGTCCAGCACGATATTGTTGGGAAAGAGGAGGTCGATGGCGTGCGTCTCTCCGAGTCCGATGTAGAGCGGATATTCGATCAATTGTTTGAGACGGGGGGGCAATGTGGTCCAGACATCCGGATCTTTATGTCGCAGATTCAAGAGGGCACTCCGTTTGCTACCACGCCGATCGACAAGTCCCCAGCGATCTTCCAGGGGATTCAGCTGCACGACACGAATGGAACTGTTCGTGATCCCCACGGTCAGAATGTGGTAGCCGGGAATGATATGGTTTGTGGCGGGATCATAACTGACGTCAAAGGCCAATCCGAGTGCCGGGGACTGTGTCCCTGCCGGGACGACGATTTCCTGCGGTTTTTTCGCGGCGCTCTTGCTTCGCTCACCCGTCGTCGCACACCCGGCGAGGCTGACGATGGAGAGGAAGAGGATGCCATGGAGCCGGGTCCGTTTCATCGGTGGCATGCTTCTCGTCGCTTGTCTCCCTCTTGTCAAGACCGAGCATGGGGCAAGGAAGGAGAGCGTTCATCGTGAGCTGTGTGCGAATCGACGGGAAAGTGGCAGGCGGCATGCCGGTCACCCGCATGCGCCGTCATCGCCGGCATGGTCTCTGCACAGAGCGGGAGTTGGCGCCGCGGGCACCGCGGGTGAAAGGGGCATCCCCGCGGCGGAGCAATGGGGGAAGGGACATCACCCCCAATGGGGGAAATGGCGCGGGCCTGTGCCGGATTCGGCTCCGGGACCGAGGCCAGGAGCGCATGCGTATAGGGATGGCAGGCCCGCAATAGTTCCGCGGCCGGAAGCGTCTCGACAATGCGCCCCAAATACATCACCGCAATGCGATGACTGATCTGCGCCACCACTTTGATGTCGTGGGCAATCAACAGATAGGCGAGCCCCAGCTGTTCCTGGAGATCGAGCAGCAGATTGAGGATTTCGCCCTGGACCGAGACGTCGAGCGCCGAGACCGGCTCGTCCGCAATCACCAGTTTTGGCCGCAACGCGATCGCACGGGCAATACCGATGCGTTGCCGCTCTCCACCGCTGAATTCATGCGGATACCGGTGCATGGCCTCTGCAGCGAGGCCGACGAGGTCCAGCAGTGCGGCCACGCGTCCAGGCCGATCCCGCCGTGTTCCCACCCGATGGATACGAAAGGGCTCCGCAAGGATCGCGCCGACGGTCATGCGCGGATTGAGACTGGCAAAGGGGTCCTGAAAGATCATCTGGAGGTCGCGACGGAGGGACTGCAAGGACCGCTGCGAGTCATGGGTGATGATCCGCCCGTCAAACATGATGGTGCCGGCATCGGGGGTCAGGAGTCGCACGATGAGTCTGGCCAGTGTCGACTTCCCGCACCCGCTCTCCCCGACAAGGCCCAACGTCTCGCCCGGCGCAATGGTCAGAGAGACGCCACTGACCGCATGGACCTTCCCGGTCGTTTTCTGAAAAATCCCTGAATGGATGGGAAAATGTTTGACCAGATTGCGCACCACCAATTGGGACATGGAATCGCTATACACGAGCGAATGGTCAGGTGCAATCGGGATGGGGAACGTCTGCAGGGCATTCCCATCATGAGATAGACTGCGCGGCATGTCAAAAAAAACAACGATATCTTTCAATTGGTTGCAATTCGTTCTCAATATGAGAGTCTCCATCTATTTTATTAGGTAAAAAAGTAGTTCAATATCTTTCAAAATAAATTGCCAACTATTTGTTATTACACATATTAATATTATTATATAAACAGGGTGTAATTAAACTCTCACTGGCATGCTCCTTGCTCTGCAGTCTGTTCATAAGGAGGATGCCATGCAGAGAGTCGGAGAGTGGGGCATGATCGGCACGGCCGTGATACTGGTCGGTTGTGGGAGTGAAGGTGGGGGGATACCGTGGGAAGGCTTGAACGCTGGTGCAGGCCAGGCCGCGTCCGTGACGAATCAGGTCTCCAGTCCTGGGAAGATGGGAGTGGGGGATATCTATCAGCTCCTCGTGGAAAAGGACCACCATGGCGTCATCGATTTTGGTGAGGTCGATCCGGATGCGGAATTTCTCCTCTCCGTGTTAAATCTGCATGCGACGGGGGCCAGCGGGACCGTACAGCTGGCGGGAAACTTGGCCGCGCCTTCGACCGGGAAGACGGTCACGCCCGTGTTGGAAGAGGGCGCGGTGTCCGATCCCGCCGACCTCTTTCACGGGGAGCTGCGCGAGATCGAGGCGCAGATGGCCGAACAACCGTTCGAGATGCTCCCCAACGTTGGGAAGGGGGCGAGCCAGGCCCCGGTACCGCAACACGGCGCGGTAGAGACCTTTCGGGTCATTGCCGGCCTCAGTGCGACCGGAGACTTTGTGGAGCGGGACGGCGTCCTCAGCTGCATCACAGATCGTCTCCTCTGGTATCGCGATCAGGAGATCCTGACCACGTCACCGACGGCCATGTCGGAGGCGGAACTCGACCACCTCTGTCGCGGCTTTGACGCCTCGATCGCCGAGCTGGTCGATCTCGTCGGTGTATCGTCAGATGTCAATGGAGATGGACGGGTTACGGTCTTCGAGACCCCGCAGGTGAATCGGCTCGGTGCCACGGGGGGTGGCATGGTCACCGGTTTTTTTCTCGCGAGCGATCTCTATCCCCGCGGCCCGGGTAATCCCTCAAGCAATGCCCGGGAAATCATCTATACGCTGACGCCCGATCCGTCCGGCATCTACGGGCTCCGGATCAGCCGGGAGTTGGCCCTCCACAATTTGCTCCCTGCCGTGCTCCCGCATGAATTGTTTCATGCCATTCTCTTTCATCAACATGTCTTGCTCCGTGGCGGGGCCTCGGAAGAAGACTGGCTCAATGAGGGACTGGCGCACTTGACGGAGGATCTGGTCCGTGTCGGGATCGAAAATCCGTCCCGCTACGATCTCTATCTGCGGCGGACGTCGGTCCATCCCATTGTGACCTCGCATTCGCCGGGATTGGCCGAGCGTGGCGGTATTTTCCTCTTTCTCCGCTATCTCTTTGAACAACATCCCGAGCGCGCGGAATTTTTGCGGACATTGGTGCAGACCGATCTGACAGGGGTCGAGAATCTGGAACAAGCCTATGGGTCATTGGACGAGGGTTTCGACCAGTTCGCGGAATTTTTTCTCCGATGGAGTGCCACGCTCGGCCTGAATGATCAGGGACTGACGCTCGATCCCTCGTTCCGGTATCAGGAGCGCGTGTGGGACCAGCTGGCGGGCGAATTCAGTGGCGTCTGCACGATCTGCAATGCCGCGGATGGACGGAATACGCTCTTGGGCGGCGTCGCACCGATGCCGTTTGGTGCGGAGACGGCACTTTCATTGCGTCCGGCCACGCAGGCCTACTACCGGGTCTCTGCGGCACATCGGCAGATCACCCTCGCCACGAAAGATCCCAGCGGACACTATGGGGCGGTGTTGATGCGGACCCGATGAAGGCGCATGTCCCGGTGCACTATTGGGGAGCTCGCGTTCCCCAGCGCGCCCCGCGCGCGAGAGGGGGGGCTCCATCACACTCCGCAAAGTCTTCGACTTTGCTTCGCGGCCCAGCACAGCTGGGCCTTGACCCGGCTTTGCCCGTTGGGGGGGCGACGTGAGCCCCTCCAATAGTAACTATCCGGAACCGATGGGCTTCTCGCTCCGTAGTCCCATGCGTTCTCACCCATTTTCCCTAAATATAGGGTGAGAATAAACCCTTTTTATCCGACGAATTCATTATGATTATAAAATCAGAAACTCATAACAAATTGAAATGTATCACTTTTTTTGTCACAAATCGTTATCCGTCTAGTGGCATGAGCGTTGCAGTGTCCTTTATGCGACGAGGTGTCGCGTGGGGGAACGACGGCAAGGAGCGATTCTTTGGAAAGGGGCACGGTGGGGGGTGTCCCTTTGCCTGATCGGGTGCTCCGCCTGCGGTTCCGATAGCACGAGTAGTAACAGGGGAGCTGCCGTGACGACCGACGGCGGGAACAACATCGAAATCGCCGGTGAGACCGATGTGGTGGGCAATGTGGCAGCGTTGGAACATGGCGATATCTATCTGGTCGACTTGAGCAGTGGTTCCGCAGTACTCGATTTTTCCAGTTTTCCATCGACCGCGGAATTTCAGCTGGTGGTCCAATCGACACGGACGGTCGCCGGGTCGCAACAGGTGAGCGTGAGTGATGTGGCCGCAGCCATTCCGCCATCGGTCTCCAAAGCGGTTGCGTTGGGGAATACGCTGGCGGTGCAGGAATATTTCGACGCACATTTGCGCGAGGTCGAAGCCTCGATGGACGCGGATACCGCGGTGACGCCGGTGATCGGGGCAAAGGGGGTGTCCAAGGCGGTGACCGTGGGGAGTACGGAGACCTTCCGGGTCTTGTCCTCACTGACCACGACGAGCGCCTATACATCGGTATCCGCGACCGTGCGTTGCATGACCTCCCAGATTGCGCTCTATCTGGACGACGAGGTTTCGACGTCGCTTACTGAGTCCCAGCTCGCCACGCTGTGCGACCAATTTTCCGATGCCCTCCAGACCGAGTTCACCGTGCTGGGCGATCCGCCCGATATCAATACCGACGGGGTCATCGCGGTCCTCATGACCAAGGCGGTCAATGAATTGGGGGGGAGTCTCGGCGGGATTGTCACCGGATTCTTTTTTGGCGGTGATTTGCTCTCGCGGTCCTCGTCAAATCCCGCGAGCAATGAGCGGGAGATTATTTTTACGTTGGTCCCCGATCCTGCCGGGACGTACGGCGTGAAGATCCCCACGAATTTCGCCATGGACAATTTGTTGACGGCCGTTGTGCCGCATGAGGTGCAACATCTCCTCAGTTATTCTTCGCATGTCATTACCAAAAAAGGTGCCTCAGAGACCACATGGCTCAATGAAGCGCTCTCGCACCTGATCGAGGATGTGGTCGGGTATGGGCAGGAGAATCCCTCCCGCGTCGAACTCTTTCTCGCATCCACCGATGACACGGCCTTGATCCCCTCGGGATCACCGGGATTGACGGAGCGCGGGGCGTCTTATCTCTTTCTCCGCTTTCTCTATGAGCAGCACAGCAACCGCTCGAACTTTCTCAATACCCTGGTCAATACCACCGAGACCGGCGTCAGCAATGTGGTCTCCTCGTATGGCGGCGGTGTCGAGGCCTTTGATGCGTGGGACGAGTTTTTGATGCGGTGGGGCGTGGCCCTGGCGGTGACGAATCAAAATGTGACGAGTGATGCGCGCTACATTTACAACTCGCGTGTCTATAATAGTGGTACTGGGCATTGGCAGGGCGTCTGTCTGATGTGCGATACCGAAGATGGACGGAGCACAGCGTTATCGGGTCCCGCGACGTTTTCGGCCAATGGGGCGACATTGTCCTTGGTGGCGGGGGCCAATGCCGTGATCGATCTCGCCAATCCCGCCACCACGGTCACTCTGGAGGCTGCCGGTGCTGACCTGCAAGGGATCCTCATTCGCACGCAGTGACACGCCATCAACGCCAACGTCATCCCGACGAACGTCCGGATGATGTTGGCGTTGGCGGGATGATGAGGGAGTTTCTCCTTTACATTCCCGCCCCCCCTTTCTAGGATACGGCCCGCATGCACCCGATATTATTTACGATCCCGCTCTTTGGTGGTCTCACGATCTACACATACGGGGTCCTCGTGGCGACCGCCTTTCTGGTCGGCATGTTCTGGGTCGACCGTGAGGCCCGGCGGGTCGGCGAGAACCCGGCCCGTGCCACGGATCTGGTCTTCTACATCATCGTGGCAGCCATCGTCGGGTCCCGAATTGTTTACGTCCTCGTCTCCGAGCGGGAGCAATTTTTCCAAGACCCCTTGAGCTTCTTTCGCATTTGGGAAGGCGGCCTTGTTTTCTACGGCGGTTTCCTCGGGGCCCTGCTCGTGGCCCTCTGGTACATCCAAAAACATCACCTCAATTTTTGGCGCACCGCGGATATCTTTGTCCCTGGCGTGGCGCTTGGGCATGCGATTGGACGTGTCGGATGCCTCATGGCCGGCTGCTGCCATGGACGGCCCGCGCTCCATAACGCGTGGTGGACGCTCACGTTTCCGCCCCATGAGCATGGGTTCGCCCCGCCCGGGGTTCCGCTCTATCCCACGCAGCCACTCGAGTCGATCGCGGAGCTCCTGATCTTTGCGATCTTGGTGGTCGTTGGCCGGCGGAAACGGTTCGAGGGAGAGGTCTTTGCCACCTATCTGTTTCTCTATGCCATTGTGCGAACGGCCCTTGAGACCGTGCGGGGCGATGCCGTCCGCGGGTTTCTCTTTGGCGGCCTCCTATCGACGAGTCAGGCGATCAGCCTCCTCCTCGGGTTCGCGGCCATCGGGATTTGGGTCGTCCGTCGTCGAAAGGATCCTGCATGATGCGTGTTCGTTCCGCGTCGGTGTGGTGGTCACTGCTGCTCGGGATTGCCTGCATCGGCATGGGGAGCGGGTGTGCGAAACCACTTGTCCGCGGCAATGTCGAGGCCATGCCACCGGTGACGAAGACGTTTTCCGCCGGACCCAATGCCATTTATTATGGTGTCCGGTGGGCTCTGGCCGAGCGCGGCTATCCGGTCGGGTTCGAGGATCTGCATGGCGGGGTGATTACGACCGCCTGGGTGCCGGTGGGGGCGAATTCCCATTATCTCCGTCCCTTCAAGACGCCGGACTATGGGACGACCGGCGCCTATCATCAGTTGGAAGTGCGGGTGATGCCGACCGGTGGCGGAGGGACAACCGTTTCGGTTGTCTCACGCGTCAACAGTATTATTCGCGGCCTCCACTCGAGTGGACGTGAGGAGGCCGGGGTGCTGGAGGAGATTCAACATTATCTCCATGGGAGTGGTGTGGAAGTGACCAACATCGGTGTGGAGGAGTGACCACCACGTGATAGTGCCGGCCGCTATGGATTACAAATCAACACTCAATTTGCCACAGACGGCATTCCCCATGAAGGCGGAACTCGCGCAGCGCGAACCGCTCATGGTGGAGCGCTGGCGTGAAGGACGGGTCTACGACGCCATGCTGGCCGCGCGAAAGCTGGCCCCGCCGTTTGTGCTGCACGACGGTCCCCCCTATGCCAATGGGCACATCCACTTTGGGCACATCCTGAACAAGGTGTTGAAAGATATCGTCATCAAGTCGCGTGCCATGGCCGGGGCCTACACGCCATTTCTCCCCGGATGGGATTGTCATGGCCTGCCGATTGAATTGGCCGTCGAGAAAGGACTGGGAGGACGACATCGGGATCACGATGTGATCGCGGTGCGGAAGGCGTGCCGTGCCTATGCCGAACAGTACATCCATATCCAGCGCGAGGAGTTTCGACGCCTCGGCTGTCTGGCGGCCTGGGAGACACCCTATTGCACCATGGACTTTCGCTATCAGGCGGAGATTGCGCGGCGCTTTGCCGCCGTGGTGGAGCGGGGGGCCGTCTATAGCGGTCGGCGTCCCATCTATTGGTGCCCCTCCTGTCAGACGGCCCTTGCCGAGGCCGAAGTCGAATATGCCACGCACACCTCACCGTCCATCTACGTCAAGTTCCCGCTCACGGATATCGATGATCTTCGGGCCCGGTGGGGGATCGGCGATCCGCCGGTCTTTGTCGTGATCTGGACCACGACCCCGTGGACGATTCCCGCAAACCTTGGCGTCGCATTGCATCCTGATCTTTCGTATAGTGCGGTGGCCGTGGACCGTGAGGTCTGGATTGTGGCCGAAGGGCGGTGCGAGGCCATGTTCCGCGACATCGGTCGCACCGACTATCGCGTCCTTGGGCCCGTCCGCTCGGCAGATCTGGAACGCCGCCATGCCCGCCATCCGCTCGTGGACCGCCCATCGCTCGTGATGCTCGGGACCATGGTCACGCTCGACGCCGGGAGCGGCTGTGTCCATGTGGCGCCAGGGCACGGGGAAGAAGACTTTGCCCTCGGCATGACCTACGGCCTGGAGGCCTTTGCGCCGATCGATGACCGCGGGGCCTTCACGCCAGACGTTGGACTGCCATGGCTCGTCGGGATGAACACCGGGACGGCCAATCCGCGGATTCTCGAGGCATTGCGGGCGGAGGACCGGTTGATTCACGCCGGGAAGGTCGAACACCAATATCCCCATTGTTGGCGATGCAAACAACCGATCCTCTTTCGTGTCACCGAGCAGTGGTTTGTCTCCATGGAGAGCACAGGGTTGCGGCGTGCGGCCTTGGCAGCGATCGATGCCGTGACATGGATTCCGGCGTGGGGGAGAGCGCGGATCCACGGGATGATGGAAAACCGGCCGGACTGGTGCATTTCGCGCCAACGGAGTTGGGGCGTCCCCCTTATTGCGGTGCGGTGCGGAGCGTGCGGTGCGCGGAGCACGACGGCCGATTTTGTCCGTCGCGTGGCGGATCGCATCGCCACCGCCGGGGCCGACTGTTGGTACACCGAACCGTTGAGCGCGCTCTTGCCGCCAGAGTATCGCTGTCCGCACTGCCACGAGAGCGGGGCCTTCACCAAAGAATACGATATCCTCGATGTCTGGTTCGACTCCGGGAGTTCCTTTGCCGCAGTCATCCGCCAGATGCTCGGGATGCAGGGACCGGCGGATCTCTATCTGGAGGGGAGCGATCAGCACCGGGGATGGTTCCATACCTCGTTGCTGGTGGGACTCGAGACCGAAGGGGTCGCGCCCTATCGGAGCGTGTTGACCCACGGTTTTGTGGTCGATGGCGAGGGGAAGAAATATTCAAAGTCGGCCAAGAATTATCTCCCCCCCGACCAGGTGCTCTCGCGCTATGGGGCCGAAATCCTGCGACTCTGGGTCGCGGCGGAGGATTATAGCGGGAAATCATCACGCGATTGGCCGATGCCTATCGGAAGATCCGGAATACCTGGCGGTTTCTCTTGGGGAACCTCCACGATTTTTCTCCCGCCCGTGATCGCGTGCCCTATGCGGCGCTCGAGTCGCTTGACCGGTGGATTCTTGCCGAGAGCAATCGACTCGTGGTCCGCTGTCGCCGCGCCTACGACGGATACGAGTTTCACCATGTCTACCACGCGGTAAACACCTTTTGCACCGTGCAACTGAGCGCGCGCTATCTCGATATTTGCAAGGACCGTCTCTACTGCGAGGGCGCGGCGAGTGTCACACGCCGCGCTGCGCAGACGACGATGTGGTGCGTGGGAGAGACGCTCGTACGCATGATGGCGCCGATCCTTTCGTTTACGGCCGAAGAGGTGTGGGACCATCTCCCCGGCGGCGGGACCGAGCAGGGATCGGTTTTTCTCGCGCCGCTTCCGACGATCGTGGCCGAGTGGAGCGATGACCCCCTCATCGCGCGGTGGAACCGCCTCTGGGAGGTGCGGGAGATCGTCAACAAGAGTCTGGAGACGGCACGGGCGGAGAAGCGCATTGGCAATGCCCTGGGGGCGATGGTCACCATTGCCTGTCCGGAAGAGTCGCGCGGATTTCTCGCCTCGTTTGGCCCACAGTTGGCCGACCTCTTGATCGTCTCCGAAATTCGCTTTGACACTGGCCCCGAGGCTGCCGCAGGAGAGACCGCTGGCGACGTGGTCGTGCAGGTGGCACCGGCCGCGGGGAAGAAGTGTGTCCGCTGCTGGAAATGGAGTCGCGCAGTGGGGACGCATGCCGGGCATCCGGAGCTGTGCGAGCGGTGCACCACGGTGGTGATGCATGCCTGACTTGCGTCTACTATTGGAGGGGCTCACGTCGCCCCCCCAACGGGCAAAGCCCGTTGGGCCCCCCCCTCTCGCGCGCTGTGCGCGCTGGGGAACTTCCAACACGGGGCGACCGCAATGAAATTTGCCTATCGTCCCCTCTGCATTGTCACGCCGCTCGTCTTTCTCCTCGACCAATGGACGAAATGGATGGTTGTTCGCCATATTCCCCTCGGTCATGGCCTGGCCATCCTCCCGGGGTACATCGACCTCGTCCACGTGCGGAATCGCGGGGCGGCCTTCGGGCTCTTTGCCGGCGGGGACTCCCCGTGGCGGGCGCCATTTTTTTATCTCGTCTCCATCGTGGCCGTCGGGGTCATTCTCTGGATTGTCCGCCATCTGCGCGAGACGGAACGCCTGATGGCGGTGACCATGGCGCTGATCCTCGGGGGGATCTTTGGCAACCTCCTCGATCGGCTCCGGCTCGGTGCGGTCACCGATTTTTTGTCCTGCCACTTTCGTGATGTCGTGATCGACGGGACGCTCCTCGGGTTTCGTATCCGGTTTCCCCTCGACTGGCCCGCCTTCAATGTTGCCGATAGCGCCATCACGATCAGTATGCTACTGTTGGCGTACCATATTGTGCGATCTCCACACCAGTGAGGACCCATGCGCCCCATCCTATTTTATATCGGTGATACCCCCATTTATCCGTTCTTCCTGACGATCATGGTGGGGGCCCTGATTGCCACATTCGTTGCCGCCCGCATGGCCCGCAAAGCGGGGCTCTCCCCGGTGGCGATTATCGATATGGGGATCATTGCGATGATCCTGTCGGTGATCGGCTCGCGCGTGTTCCACATCCTCTTTGAATACCCCATGTATTATTGGGAACATCCGATGCGGGTCTTTGATTTTCTTGCCGGGGGCTTTGTGTCGCTGGGGGCGTACATCTTTTCCGCGGCCGGTTGGTTCTGCTATTTTCGCCGCAAGCAGCTCCCGATCCTCCCCTATTTCGACCTGATCGTCCGCGTGGTCCCGGTGGTGATGTTCTTTGTCCGCCTCGGCTGTCTCCTGACCGGTTGCTGTTATGGACGTCCGACCGATTTCTTTTTTCACCTTGTGTTCAAGCCGGGATCGACCGCCTACTATTTTCACCAGGACACCCCACTCCATGCGAGCCAGGTCTATGCCATGGCCTGTTCCATCGTGATTTTTGTGGTGTTGCAACGGCTCTATCACCGGCGGAAATTCCATGGACAGGTCCTGGCAGTCTATCTCATGTGTGCCGGGGTGACGCGGTTTCTGTTCGAGTTTACGCGCGGTGACGTGGATCGTGGTGTCTATCTCCCGGAGATTTTCCCCCCGTACGGCATTTCCACCGGCCAGATCGTGATGCTCCTCTTCTTCGGTGTCGGTGTCTGGCTCTATCGAACCGGGCGACGGCGGTATCCGCTCCATGGCTAGCACCGGGAAGGGGGCACTGCTGCTCGAAGTCCTGGCCGCGACTGCGGCGCTGGTGTTGTTGCTCCGTCTGTTGCATCACGTGTCGTGGGGCCCCATCCATGCCTATAGCAGCGTGATCTTCCTGGCCGTCGCGATCTACGGACCATGGCTGTTGCTCCGATGGCGGGGTCGGTCGGTCGACTTCCTCGAGGTGTCACCCGGGGCCATGGGCCGGAGTCTCTGGAGCTATCTGCTCTTTTCCTGTGCTATCTTTCCGGCATTCCTGGTCGCGGCCCATGGCTGGCAGTGGCTTGTCGAAGGCCGCTCGCTGGCGTCATCGCTGGTCTGGTGGCCGGGGACGCCTGCGGTCGTTGCACAAATTATCCTCGTGGCATTGCCGGAGGAATTTTTTTTCCGCGGATATGTCCAGAGTACACTCGACAAAATTTTCCACGCACGCTGGCGGCTTTTTGGTGCGCGACTCGGGTGGAGCTGGCTCCTGACTGCCGGGCTCTTTGCGCTGGCCCACAGCATGATTTTCTATCAGTGGTGGCATTTTGCCATTCTCTTTCCGGGGCTCGCCTTTGGGTATCTCCGGGCCCGTACCAACGGGATTCTGGCATCGACCCTCTTTCACGCGAGCGCGAATCTTGTGATGTGGTGGGTGGGGAGTAACTATCGGTAATGACATCCCCGAAGATGTACGGGGTCAGGAAGAGTGAACAGACCATAATTATCAATGATATTGAATTGTTATAGGACATCCTTGGACATTTTATCCGGATGTGACTATGTGGGCGGCGGCGTATGGCAAATGAATTGATCGTCAATGTCACATTGGGTGAAACCCGGGTCGCGCGTCTGGAGAACGGTGTGGTGGCCGAGCTCTACATTGAACGGGCCCGTGATACCGGGATTCTCGGGAATATCTACAAGGGGAAAGTGGTTCGTGTCCTGCCGGGGATGCAGGCGGCATTTGTCGATCTCGGGCTTGAGCGCACCGGATTTCTCCATGTCGCCAATATCCTCTCCCCGGATGTGGCCGGAGAATCGCCCTTTCCCGCCATGACCGATGATGAGGACGAGACCGCCCCCGTGTTGGAGGAATCCGCCGAGGAGACGGCGCCCCGTGAAAAACCCTCCACGCGCGGCCGCCGCAGGCGTCGCAATGGTGGGTACCGGCAGATCCAGGATCTGGTGAAGGAGGGGGAAGAGATCCTCGTGCAGGTCGTGAAAGAGCCGATCAGCACGAAAGGGGCGCGGCTCAATTCTTATCTCTCCCTCCCCGGGCGTCATCTGGTCTATATGCCCTCGGTCGATCATATCGGCGTCTCGCGGCGGATTGGCGATGACAAAGAACGCCGACGACTGCGGGCCCTCATTGCCCAACATAAGCCCAAGGGGGCCGGATTCATCATTCGCACCGCCTCGGAGGGGGTCAGTGATGCGGAGATTGTCGCCGATATCGAATATCTGGGACGGATTGGCGGCAAGATCGAGAAGGCCACGGCGCAAGCCAAGGCGCCGGCGCTGGTCCATGCGGAACTCGACATCATCCTTCGCGTGGTTCGGGACCTGTTTACCACCGATATCGATCGCCTCGTGATCGACTCCGACAAGGAATACGAGCGGATTCGCGAGTTCGTCGATACCTTCATGCCGAGTCTGAAAAAGAACATCCAGCTCTACACCGCAGAAGAACCGATCTTCGATCGTTTTGCCATCGAAGTGGAGATCAACCGGGCGATGGGACAGAAGGTCTGGCTCAAATCCGGTGGCTATATCATTATCGAGCAGACCGAGGCCCTCACCGCGATCGATGTCAACACCGGACGATTCGTGGGGCGGGGTAATGTCGAGGATACGATCCTCAAAACGAATCTGGAAGCGGTCAAAGAGGTTGTTTACCAACTCCGATTGCGCAATATCGGGGGACTGATCATCCTCGATTTTATCGACATGGATCGCCAGGCGGATCGCACGAAAGTCTACAACGTCCTGAAAGAGGCGTTGGAGAGCGACCGGGCGCGGACCAATATCACCAAGATTTCCGAGCTCGGCCTCGTGGAGATGACGCGCAAGCGGACCCGGGAGGATCTCCGGCGCCAACTGGGCGACCCCTGTCCCTATTGTGAGGGGAAAGGCTTTCTCAAAAGCCCGGCCACGGTCTGTTACGAGATTTTCCGCGAGATTATCCGCGAGGCGCGTCATATGGAGGGACGGCAACTCACGGTACTGGCGCATCCCACGGTGACCAACGCCCTCTTTGACGAGGAACGCGCGGCCCTTGAAGATGTGGAGCGGCGGATCAAAAAGCGCGTGCAGGTCCAAGCCGTCAACGACTTCCACCTCGAGCAATTCGAAGTCGCCGAGATGACGTAGGTCTGCTGCAGTCGGGATGACAACCTGTAGTGGATAATGAATATGATTAGGACACGGGTCCTGAATACCCGTGCGCTTTTTTTGCATGCACCAAAGCCTGCTCGATCCGGTGGAGCACGGTTGTTTTTCCCATGATGGTCAAGACATCATAGATCCCGGGACTTGTCGTCGTGCCGGTGAGGGCCACGCGGAGCGGTTGCGCGACCTGCAGAAATTTCACGTTTTCGCGGGCCTGAAGGGCGCTGAACGTCTCTTTCAGCGCATCCGCATTCCACGTCTCGACGGAGTGCAACATCGGTGTCATGGCCTGCAGGATGCGCTGGCCATCGGCATCGAGCCACTTGGCGACCGCCGGGGCATCCCACACGACGCTCGGGCGGAAATAGAAGGCCGAAATCTCGGCCAGTTCGCGCAGAGTCTTGGCGCGCTCCCGTTCGCTGGCAATGGCGCGCGCGGCATAGTCCCGGTCGTGCGGCACCAGTCCCATCTCCGCCAAAAACGGTTCGACGCGGGCCGCGAGTTCTTCATCGGAAAAAGACTTCATATGCGCCATATTGACCCAATCGAGTTTTTCCGGATTAAAAATGGCGCCGGCCCTCCCGACATGGTCGAAGGAAAAAGCCCGGACCATCTCCTCCAGCGTGAAGATCTCCTGGTCGCCGTGGGACCAGCCGAGCCGGGCCAGATAATTGAGCAAAGCCTGTGGCAGGTAGCCGGTCTGTTGATACGCAATGACCGATGTGGCGCCGTGACGCTTTGAGAGCCGTTTCCGATCGCTCCCCAAAATCATCGGGAGGTGTGCAAAAAGGGGCGTGGGATAGTTGAACGCGGCATAGAGGAGCATCTGTCGCGGCGTATTGTTGAGATGATCATCACCGCGAATGACGTGTGTGATCTGCATGGTCACGTCATCGACCACCACGACAAAGTTGTATGTCGGCGTGCCGTCACTGCGTGCCAGGATGAGATCGTCGAGTTCCTTGTTGTCGAATGTGACGGTGCCGCGCACCATATCCTGGACGACCGTTTGTCCCGTCAGGGGAGCCTTGAATCGGATGCAACAGGGGCGCGTGTCGTGGGCGTCTGGCGTGAGGTCCCGGCATCGACGGTCGTAGGTCGGTTTCCTCCCGGCCGCCAGGGCCTCTGTCCGAAGTTGTTCCAATCGCTCCGGCGTGCAGAAACAGCGATAGGCATTCTCCTCGCGCAAGAGCTGGTTGAGGTGCGTGTGATAGATCTGTGCACGATCGGTTTGGTAAATGGGGCCCTCGTCCCAATCGAGACCGAGCCAGCGCATACCATCGAGGATGGAGTGCGTATATTCTTCGGTCGATCGTTCCCGATCGGTATCTTCAATACGGAGGATGAACGTCCCATGGTGCTGACGGGCGTAAAGCCAGTTGTAGAGGGCCGTGCGCGCGCCGCCGATATGGAGATGTCCGGTGGGTGAGGGGGCAAAACGGACACGAACGGTCATGAGGAGGGCTCCTGTGTGGATGGGGGATGTGCGATGAGATGATTGGCCCAGGGTGATGCCGGCATGGCGGGGTGTGCCGCGCATTCTGTCGCAAAGGCCCCGGATCGGATCTCCGACAAAATACGGCGGAGTGTCTGCCGCACCCGTTCGTCAATCACCCGTGGACCGCGGGTCAGCGCACCATAGCGGGCCGTGGTGCTGATCTGGGCAAAGGCCCCATCCAGACCGTGTTCGGCGTAGAGTTTTGCCAGGTTGGCCGGTTCTGTGACCGCCGTGTAGTAGGCAACGGTCGGATCGTATCCGGCCTCCACGAGTGTCTCGTACGTCGCCAGGATCAAATGCGCCAGTCCGCCACAGAGGAGCACCTGCTCGCTGAAGAGGTCTGTCTCGGTCTCCTCGGCCACCGTGGTGGGGATCTCTCGGTATCGGTCTTTCGTGAGCGCTGCGAGATACGCCGTGAGCGTCTTCCGTCCGCTCCCCGTGGCATCCTGTGCAATGGCCGTGAGGACGGGGACGGGCCGCTGGTCCAATGGAGATGGTACCCGTGCGCGAAGATCAGCGTGGCCGCGGGCGGGAGATGCGGGCGGAGAACGGTCTCCCACATGGCCGGCTGTGCTGGATCGGCGACGAGCAGTGCACAACACTGGGCGTCACTCGCTGCCGCACGGAGATCGGTGATGACCCGCATGCCATCGGCCATGGCGGCGCGATGCGACGGTCCGTCGGCACGGACCGCGATAGTGACCTCCCATCCGCTCTCGGCGAGGTTTTGTCCCTGTGCACGTCCCTGGGATCCATAGCCGCATATCGTGATGGCTGGCATGGTCACGTTCTCTAGCAGGCCGGCCATGGGGCGTCTATGGCCGATTGATGGGATGAGGCGTGGCATGCCATGGCGATCAGGCCGCCATGGCCACAAAGGCGGCTATGGCGGTGAGAAAGAGCCCTGTCGGATTGTACCAATAGCGTTTCATGGACGGACGATGGAACAGACCGCACGGTCCTCACGAAAATAGCGTTGCGCCACACGGAGGAGATCCTTGGGCGTAACGGCCAAAATGCGTGAGGCATATTTTTCCGCGGCATCCAAGCCCAGCTCATAGAGGACGTCGAGTGCATGGATGGCGGCCACGCTATCGTTGCGTTGCAGGTCGAGTTCATAGGTCCCCACAAGATATTGCTGGGCACGCCGCAATTCAGTCTGGCTGACAAGATCGTCGGTGAGCCGCGCGAGTTCGTGTTTGATCCCGTCGAGTGCGTGATCGAGTTTCGACGGTTCGGTCCCGATGTAGACCGAAAAATATCCGGGATCGATCCCCAGCTGGTGACTGGCATGGACGGCGTAGGCGAGGCTCATGCGATCGCGCAGGGTGCGAAAGAGGCGGCCGCCCTGTCCGGCCAGGATCTGGTTCAATACCGCCAAGGCATACCGCTCCGGCGCCGTGACCGTCGAGCCGCGCACGCCGTAGATCAGGTGGGCCTGCTGCCGTTCCCTCCGGTGTGTCACGACGGTGACCGGCTCGACGGGGGCCATGGGGCGCAATCGGATTGCGGCCACTTTCTGTGCGGTCAAATCATGAAAGTAGTGCGTGATCAATTCCTGCGCCATCTCCAGTTCGATGTCGCCACTCAGGGCCAATACCATCTGTTGGGGCTGTAACAGGCGCCGATAGTAGTGCGCCAGGGTCTGGTGCGAGAGACGCCGTACGGATGCCGCTGTCCCCAGCCGCGGGAGGGCATACGGATGTGTCCCAAAGAGGGCTTTGCAAAAATGGAGCAAGGCGAGCGAGGGGAGATTGTCTTTCTGATTCCGGATGGCCTCCAGTTGCTGCGTCTGCTCCTTGGCGACTTCCACACGTGCAAAGGCGGGTTGTCGCACGATTTCGCTGAAGAGCGCCAGCCCTTCGCTCAGCTTTTCACTCAAAAATTCGGCCCGAATCCCGAACGTATTCAGACCCGCGGCTGCGCCGACGTCGCCGGCAATGGCATCGGTCGATTCCGCAATCATCCGGGCGTCGCGAAGGAGGGTCCCTTTGGTCATCGTGGCTGCCAATAAGGTGTTGATGCCATTGGTCTGGGGCGTTTCATGGCGCGTACCACCAACCATGAAGAGTTTGCAGGCCAGGAGCGGGAGTCGGTGTTCCGGGCGGACAATCACCCGGAGGCCATTCGGCAGGGCAAAAAGATGCGGACGAAGTCTTTTCATCGCGGACCGACGAGCGGAACGCGTCTTGACCGACGTGCGGATGAGCTGCCGGGTCTTGACACCCGTGGGGACGGTCGCTTCCTTTGGCGCAAGCCAGGTGAGGGTTGCGCGCCGGGCATCAAGATAATGACCGGCCGCCTTCCGGATCTCTTCCGCCGTTGTGCGGCGAATGGCCTCAAAATACTGCTCTTCAAAGGTATGATTTCCGACCGTTGCCAGGACATAGGCATATTTTCCACCCTGTCCGCCAACGGTTTCACGCTCATAGAGGGCTGTCGACGTGATATTGAGTTTGGCGCGGGAGAGTTCGGCGGTGCTGACGGCCGTGCGACAGAGACGATCGATCTCCCCGCGAATGGCCGGCAGTGCACGCGTCATCTGGCGTGTATTGGCGGTCCCGCCGACGAGGAAGAGGCCGGCCCCGCGGGGGGTATAGGCATAACTATAGATCGATTGCACCAGCTGTTGCACCTCTTTCACCTGCAGTTCGAGACGGGACGAATCGCTCCCGCCAAGAATATGCGACAGGATATCGAGCGCCGGAATATCGGCATGCGTAATGGATGGAATGGGAAAACTGAGCGCAAAATAATGACTCTCAATATTCGCTCGATGGAGATGGGTCTGGGGTGTGTCGACGGCAATCGTGTGCGAGGGGTATGTAACGGCCGGCGGTTGACGGCGCGGCATCTTGCCGAAGAGGGCCTGAAGTTTCTTGCAGTAGACTTCCGTCTCCAGAGCGCCCACGGCAATAAAAACCATATTGTCCGGTGTATACCAGCGTTCCCAATAATTACGCAGGTCGCGCTGTGTAAAGGACTTGACGGTCTTCACGGAGCCGATGATGGGCCGTCCATACGGATGCGTGCCATAGGTGTGGGCAAAGAGAAACTCAGAGAGCTGATGCCCAGGGTTGTCTTCACTGCGACGAATCTCCTCACAGATGACTTCAGCCTCGCGGGTAATTTCCGCGGATGCAAAGAGGGGATGCTGCACGGCATCGGCGAGGATCGCGAGCCCTTCGTCGGCGTACCGTGAGGCCATGTTGATATAGTAGACCGTCTGATCGAAACTGGTATAGGCGTTGATATCGCCCCCGGCCGCCTCCACATCATGGGCGATCTCCCCGGTGGGACGGGTGGGGGTCCCTTTGAAGAGCATGTGTTCGATAAAATGGGAGATCCCAGCCTCGTGGGTCTGCTCCATGGCGCTCCCGACCTTGACGAGGAGATTGAGGGCAATCACGGGGGCGCTATGGTTTTCTTCCAACAGAACCGTCAGACCGTTGTCGAGTGTGTGGAGTGTGGTTTTCATAAGTCTTGATATTTGTTTTGGTTTTCGTTAACAGGACGCCGACCGCTAGCAAGGATCGTGGGAGAAAGGAAGGGAAATGTTCGAACTCTTACTCGTCCGACACGGAGAGACCGACTGGAATGCCCGGCGCCGCGTCATGGGGATGCGTCCCATCGGCCTCAATGAGCATGGACGTGCGCAGGTGACGGCGCTCGCTGCGGCGTTGCGGAGCATTCCTCTGGAGGCGATCTATGCCAGTCCGGCGCAACGGACGATGGAGTCTGCGGAGATCCTGGCAGACGGGCGGGTTCCGGGAGCGGTGACGCCGACCCCCGCGTTTGCGGAGATCGATTATGGCGATTGGATCGGTGAGCCATTTACCGCGATAGAAGAGACAACGGCCTTTGCCGACTATCTCTTTCGCCCCAGCACATTCACGATTCCCGGCGGAGAGGTGGTCGTGGCCGTACAGGAACGGGCGGTGGCCGGTGTCCGTCAATTGCAGGAGCGCCATGAGGCGGGACGGATCCTCATCGTGACGCATGCGGATATTGTGAAGGCGATTGTGACGCACTTTCTCCATCTCTCACTGGACCACTGGCAGCTCTGTGCCGTGGATAACGCGTCGCTCGCCGTCTTCCGGTTGCACGGGGCACGGGGACGGTTATTGGCATTGAATCTCCACCCAACATGGGGCCGTCTCTTTCATCGCGATGGCCATCCGGCCGACCGGTTCGTGCTTGGGGGGTAAGCAATGCGACGTGCGAAGTACGAAACGTGGCCGGTTGCGCAACTCGAGAAGGCAATCCGTCGCCACAATCACCGCTACTTTGTCGAACACGCGCCGGAGATCACCGATGCGGAATTCGACCGGATCGTCGCGATCTTGCGCCGGCGTGCACCGCAGTCGCCGGTTATGCAGGAGATCGGATCGGATGTCGCATCGACCGGCGCGGCCACGGTGATGCACGACGTCCCGATGCTCTCCCTCGACAAATGTTATGAGCTGGGGGACCTGGTCGATTGGGCCGAAAAATTTTCCGGCGGCATTGTCGCATCGCCAAAAATCGATGGAGTCGCGTTGGCCCTGCGCTACGATGTATCGGGGGCGCTGGTGTTGGCCGCGACGCGCGGCACGGGGACACGCGGGGAAAATGTGACCGCCAATGTTCGGCATATCGCGCAGATCCCGCAGTCGATTGGGCGGCACGGCCGGCGCACCCCGGTCGAGATCCGCGGGGAGGTCTATCTTCCGCTCTCGGTCTTCCGTGCCCGCTTTGCGGAGGATTTTGCCAATCCCCGCAACCTGGCCGCCGGTGCGATCAAACAAAAAAACGCGCACAAAACGGCAGACTATCAGCTCAATTTTTTTGCGTACGATCTGTTGGGTGTTGCCTGCGAGACCGAAGACGCCAAGCGCCACTGGTTGCAGCAGGCGGGATTGATCGTCGTGCCGTGGCAGGTCGGTGATGCAACGCGGGTCAAAAAAATCTGCGAGGCGTATTTTGCACGCCGCGACGACTATGATTTTGAAACCGATGGGGTGGTCTTGAAGGTCAATCGCATCGCAGAGCAAGAACAGGTCGGGGCGACTCCCCACCATCCACGGTATGCCATTGCCTATAAGTTCCATGGAGACTCGGCCACGACCACGTTGCGGGCGATCGAATGGAGCGTCTCCCGGACCGGGACGATCACGCCGGTCGGGGTCGTCGATCCCGTCGTGCTCTCCGGTGCCACGGTCTCCCGCATGTCCCTCCACAATGTCGGCCTGGCCCGCCGTCTCGGTGTCGGTGTCGGGGCCACGGTCGTGGTCATGCGGCGGGGTGGCGTGATCCCCCATTTGGAGACCGTGGTACATGCCGGGAGCGCATCGCTCCGGGCTCCCCGGCGGTGTCCCGCGTGCGGTGGTCGGGTGGTGCGCGTGGAGGACTTCCTCTACTGTGCCCATCCCGATGGGTGTCTGACAGCCCGGGTGGGGATGTTGCAACATTTTCTGAGCGTGATTGAATGCGACGGTTTCGGCCCGAAAATCTTGGAGCAGATCGTGACCGCCGGATTGGCCAGGGATCCTGCCGACCTTTTTACCGTGACGGTCGAAGCACTGTTGCCCCTGGAGCGGATGGGTCAGACGCTCGCGGCCAAACTCGTTGCACGGCTTGAGGAGAGTCGGAGCATGACGCTGGAACGCTTTCTCCAGGCCCTGGGCGTGCCGATGCTCGCGCGTCAGACCGCCAGAATCCTGGCCGGTTTTGGATCGCTCGACCAGGTCTTGCGGGTGACGCGCGAGGAGCTCGCCGATATCCACGGCATTGGAGCGCGGAGCGCTGATGCTTTGGTGACGGGGATCTGCGAGCGACGGCCCCTCATTGACAAATTACGGAGATATGTAAAAATACGGCCTGTCGGGACGACAGCGCATCAGACCGATAGCCCATTGGCCGGGAAAACCTTTCTTTTTACAGGAACGTTGGCGGCGATGCAGCGGAAGGCGGCCATGGCACTGGTCGAAAAACAGGGAGGGCGGATTGCCAGCGGTGTGCATGCAACGCTCGATTATCTCGTGATCGGGAGTGAGGGTCATCCAGGGAGTAAGTTGTCCAAGGCCCGGACATATGTGGCAGAGGGTGCGGAGCTCCGTATTCTGACAGAAAAAGAATTTTTGGCCATGGTGCGATCATGAACGTGCAGACCCCCAATTATGCCGCGTTGCGCGCATTACTCCCTGAGCCGGAGTTCGCACTGGCCCGTCCCCTCATCGAGGAAATCAATGCCCTCAAGCGGGAACGGGATGTCGTCATTCTGGTGCATAATTACCAGATCCCGTCCATCTATCATGGCATCGCGGACTACACGGGCGACTCTTTGGGTCTCAGTGTTGAGGCGGCAAAGACGCGCGCAGCGACCATCCTCTTTTGTGGCGTCCATTTCATGGCCGAGACCGCGAAGATTGTCAGTCCGGAGAAGCAGGTCCTGATCCCGGATCTCGAGGCCGGCTGTTCCCTCTCCGAGAGTATCACCCCGGACGATGTCCGTACGCTCCGGGCCCTCCATCCCGGAGTGCCCGTGGTCTGCTATGTGAATACGGAGGCCGATATCAAGGCGGAGTCCGACGTCTGTTGCACCTCCGCAAATGCCGCAAAGGTGGTGCGCAGTCTGCCGGGGCGGCAGGTCATTTTTATTCCCGATGCCTATCTCGGACAGAATGTCGGTCGGGAGACCGGCAAAGAGGTGATTGTGCACGACGGACGGTGCATTGTGCATCAAGAATTCACCGCCGAGCAGATCGCGGCCTATCGCGCGCAATTTCCGGGGATTTATGTCGTGGCCCATCCGGAGTGTCATCCCTCGGTGGTGGCTGCGGCGGATTTCACCGGCAGTACCAGTCAAATGGTGGCCGCCCTGCAACGGATCCGTCCCGGGAAGGCAATGCTCATCACCGAGTGCAGCATGGCGGCCAATATCCAGCTGGAGGTGAAGCATATCGATTTTGATATGCCGTGCACACTCTGTCCGCACATGAAACGGATTACCCTGGAAAAAGTCCTGCGATCCTTGCAGGACGACGTGTACGAAGTCGAGGTCCCTGAACCGACACGTTCCCGTGCCGCTGCCGCCATCCATCGGATGCTCGAGATCGGGGCGTGAATATGCGCTATATGGCCCTTGATGTCGGGGATCGACGGATCGGTGTGGCGGTGACCGATCCCCTCGGATGGACGGTGCAACCGCTCGCGACCCTTGAACGGACGCGGTTGGAGCGGGACCTCGATGCGTTGGCGACCTACATCCAGGAATATCATGTCCAATGTGTGGTGATCGGAGTGCCGTTGCGGACCGAAGAAGGGATTGTCGGCATCCAGGCCAAAAAGGTCCGAACATTTGCGGAACAGTTGCGGCACTATTGCGGAAGCCGCACTGTGCAGGCCACGTTTGTCGAATGGGATGAGAGCATGACGACAAAAGACGCCGAATCGCTGTTGTGGGCCCAGAAAGTGACACGGCGCCGGCGCAAACAGGCCGTGGACCAGCTGGCTGCGGTCTTGCTGTTGCAAAGTTATTTGGCGGCACAATCGGAGAGCGGGGTATGAGGCGTGTCGGACGATGGATCTGGCGGACCGCGCTCACCGGATTTCTCGGTGCGGGGATACTCCTCGTCGCCCTCGAAGGATATATGCGCGCCCCCCTGTCGCATCCGGAACGCGTCATCGATGTCCGGCCCGGCACATCGATGGGCCGTGTGGCGCGCCAACTCGAACAGATGGGAGTGATCCGGTTTTATCCCGCGCTCCTCCTCTACGGGCGTTTGCGCGGTGAAGATCGGCGGATGAAGGCCGGCGAGTACCTCTTCGAATCCGGGCTCACCCCGCATCAGGTCTATACCAAATTGACGACAGGCGCCTTTCGGACCTTCGAGATCCGGCTGATCGAGGGGTGGACCTATCGCCAAATGGCGCGCTATCTGGCGCAGCAGTCCTTTATCACCATTCCGCATTTTGAGGCCGCCTTTATTGCCGCGTGCGAGGAGCCGGCACGGGTGGCGAAACTGGGCATTGCCGCGTCATCGCTCGAGGGGTTTCTCTTTCCCAATACCTATCGCCTCCACCGCCCGCGCAGCGCGGGTGAGATTGTCGATCTCTTAACGACAGAATTTCAGCGGCAGTATACCGAGGCCATGGGGGCGCAGGCCACGACAGTGGGCCTCTCCCTGTTACAGGCGGTGACGCTTGCCTCCATTATCGAGAAAGAAACGGGTGACCCCCGGGAACGTCCCCTGGTGAGTGCGGTGTTTCATAATCGGTTACAGAAAGGGATGAAGTTGGAGACCGATCCCACCGTGGTCTACGGTATTCCCCAGTACGATGGCGTTATCCATCGGTCGGATTTGGCGAATCCGCATCCCTATAATACCTACGTCCACCAAGGGCTGCCACCAGGCCCGATCGCGAATCCCGGTCGGGCCTCGCTCGAAGCCGCCATCAATCCCGCGCCGGTGCGTTATCTCTATTTTGTCTCCCGCAATGACGGGACCCACGTCTTTAGCGAAGACTTTCGCGATCACGCGAATGCGGTGCAGGAATATCAGCGCTAAAACCCTTTGGACTTATGGAGGCGACCGCCACGGTCGCGGACAAGGGCATGGACATGTGGAAGCCGGTTGGCCATGCGAAGACCGTCTTCGAGTTCCATGGTGCTTAAGGCCGAGGCCAGTGCGTCTGCAAGGGCCGCATCGTCGGTGATGACTGTCGCACTCTGCACCCCCTTGGCGGGGCCGGTCCCCTTGCGCGCCACGGTCGAGGTCGCGGCATTCGAAAAGGTGATCGTCATCCCCTGGCCCGCATAGCGGCCCGCAACATCGGTCACGGTCTTCTGCCACGACCCGACAATATTACTCCCCACACTGCGCGAGGCCTTCCCCACTTCGACCATGGCATTGTCGATGTTTGCCTTCCAGAGCATGGCCATGAGACGATCGGCAAAGAATCCGTCGAGGACCGGGGCCACATTGATCTCCATCTCCGGCTTGAGAAACGCCACGGTCCGTTGGTGTTTGTTGATGGTAATATCGAGTGCCGTGCCACCGCTGGTGATATCGAAGGCGCCATCGGTCATGCGACGGGCCTTTTGCGCCATCTTGAGCAGTTCCATGGTGGTGGGCGCTACCGTGACCGGAGATTTTCCCGCCCCGGCATTGATGCGGGCGAGATCGCTCTTGGGATTGCCGGCATCAAATTGTGCGGCGACTGCGGAGAGGTCGCGCAAGGCCACATCGAAGACATTCTGGATGGCGGCGGCGTGCTTTTGCAGACCCAACACCGTGGCATGGACGACCTGGCCCGTGGGGAGCTTTGCCTGCTGGCTGAATTCCCGGAGATCCTCCGGGGAAAACGTCTCGGTGGTGGAGGCTGCGGGACTCCAGACTGCGCCACTGAGGAGACTCGTGAGGACAACGAGACACTGCAACGATCGAACCGGACGCATGCTTCCTCCCTGTGATGAACGAATGAGTGCGTCTCATAACAGATGTTTTAGATAGTGGCCAGTAAAAGATGTCGGGTGTTTTGCGATGACCTCAGGGGGGCCCGCCACGACCACGGTGCCACCTGCGTCGCCGCCCTCCGGGCCGAGGTCGACAATGTAATCGGCCGATTTGATCACATCGAGGTTATGTTCAATGATGACGATGCTATTGCCCGTATCGACCAGGCGGTTCAACACGGCAAGGAGCTGGCGGATGTCGTCAAAATGGAGTCCGGTCGTCGGTTCGTCGAGGAGATACAACGTCCGTCCGGTCGCGCGCTTGGAGAGCTCTCGGGCGAGCTTGATCCGCTGGGCTTCTCCGCCGGAAAGGGTTGTGGCCGACTGTCCCAATTCAATGTAGCCCAATCCGACATCGGTCAATGTCTGCAGCTTCGATTGAATCGCGGGAATCGTCGCGAACAATTCGGCGGCCTGTTCCACGGTCAAGGCGAGGATGTCGGCAATGGTTTTTCCCTTGTAGAGGATCTCGAGCGTTTCCCGGTTGAACCGCTCCCCGTTGCAGATCTCGCACGGGACATAGACATCGGGGAGAAATTGCATCTCGATTTTGAGAATTCCGTCTCCCTCGCACGCCTCGCAACGGCCCCCCTTGACATTGAACGAGAACCGGCCCGGCTTGTAGCCGCGGGCCTTGGAGGATGGCAGTTGCGCAAAGAGTTCGCGGATATGCGAAAATACTCCCGAGTATGTGGCGGGATTCGAGCGCGGCGTCCGTCCAATCGGCGATTGATCGATATTGATGACCTTGTCGAGAAATTCGATCCCCTCCAGCGCGTCGTGTGCGCCCGCCGTGACATGGGTCCTCTGCAACCGCTGACAGAGCGCCGGAAAGAGGGTCTCGTTGATCAGCGTGCTCTTGCCCGAACCGGAGACGCCGGTGATGCAGGTCATGCGGCCCATCGGGATGTCGAGGTCGATCCGCTTGAGATTGTGGGCCCGGGCACCGCGCAATCGCAACCACCGTCCGTCCGGCTCGCGACGGCGTGCCGGGCGCGGAATCGTCCGTTTCCCCGTGAGATACTGGCCCGTCAGGGAGCTCGGCGTGGCCATGATCTCCTGCGGCGTCCCGGTTGCCACAATGGTTCCCCCATGCACCCCGGCCCCGGGGCCGATGTCGATCACGTGGTCGGCGGCAAGGATGGTGTCGCGATCATGTTCGACGACGAGCACGGTGTTGCCAAGATCGCGAAGACGGATCAGGGTGTCGAGCAGGCGATGATTGTCGCGCTGATGCAGTCCGATGCTCGGCTCATCAAGGATGTAGAGCACGCCGGTCAAGGCCGAGCCGATCTGCGTTGCCAGCCGGATGCGTTGCGCCTCGCCGCCGGAGAGCGTCCCCGCCGACCGGTCGAGGGTCAGATAGGCGAGTCCCACTTTGTGCAGGAACTGGAGTCGTTCGCGGATTTCGCGCAGGATGCGCTTTGCAATGGTCTCCTCTTTGGCCGAGAGGGTGAGCGCTGCCAGGACTGTTGCGCAATCATCGATCGAGCGCTGTGTGAGTGAGGCAATCGTTTCCCCGTGAATCCTGATATGGAGACTCTCGCGCCGCAATCGCGCCCCATGACACGCCGGGCAGGGACGGATATTCATGAATCGTTCGATATCGTGCCGGATCCAGTCCGAGGTGGTCTCTTCATACCGCCGTTCGAGGTACGGGATGACGCCGCGAAACGGGCTGGAGTACCGCTCCCGACGTCCATGGCGTTCGATCAACCACTGAATTTCCTCGTCCCCGGAACCCCAGAGCATCAGGTGTTGGAGTGCCTCGGTAAGGGTGCGCCACGGGGTGGCGGCGTTGAAATGAAAATGTTCCGCCAGATTGAGATAGACTTGGGGATAATACGATGATGTCTCGGAGCGCCATGGTGCAATGGCCCCCTCACGCAGCGAGAGATGCGGATTTGGCACAATCAGCGCCGGATCGAAATAGTGTTTCGTCCCGAGCCCGGCGCATGTTGCACAGGCCCCGAGCGGACTGTTGAAGGAAAACATCTGCGGCGTCAGTGCGGGGTAACTGATGCCGCACGTGACACATGCCGCCCGCTCGCTGAGCAAAATCGGGGCATGTGCACCCTGCGGTTCGATCACGGCCACTCCCTCGCCATGCTTCAGCGCGGTCTCGAGCGAGTCCGGCAGGCGATTGCCCAGCGTTGGGCGAATGATGAGCCGGTCGACGAGGAGGTCGATCGTATGCTTCTTTTTTTTGTCGAGCGTGATCGCGGTAGAGAGTTCGTGAATCGTGCCGTTGATCCGCACGCGGGCAAAACCGGCCTTGCGCAGGGCATCGAGCTCCTTGCTGTGGCTCCCCTTGCGGGCCCGGATGACCGGGGCAAGGATCGTGAGCCTGGTCCCTTCCGGAAGCGCGAGAATGCGGTCGACCATTTGCGAGATGGTCTGGCTCGCAATCGGCGCTCCGCACTGGTAACAGTGCGGGACGCCGATCCGTGCAAAGAGGAGCCGGAAATAATCGTAAATCTCCGTCACGGTCCCGACCGTCGACCGGGGATTGTTGCTGGTCGTCTTCTGTTCGATGGAAATCGCGGGGGAGAGGCCGTCGATCGATTCGACATCGGGCTTGTGCATCTGCCCGAGAAATTGGCGGGCATAGGAGGAAAGCGATTCCACATACCGGCGCTGTCCTTCGGCATAGATGGTGTCAAATGCGAGGGTCGATTTTCCCGAGCCGGAAATGCCGGTCATCACCACCAGGTGATTCCTCGGGATGTCGAGGTCGATCCCCTTGAGGTTGTGCTCGCGGGCCCCGCGAATCATGATGGCACGTGGTTCCATGGCAACCGGTGATCATGCCGGGGCTGGTGACAGAGTGCAAGGGGAAAGGGCCACGAAAAACCGAAGACCCTTGAGGGCCGGGGGAACACGACCCTTCAGCGCCGCAGTGCGGCTTGGGTCGTGGGGCCCCACAGAAAGTCCGGACTCAATCGAGCCCGGTGACCTCGTAATCAAAGAGGACCGAGGGCATGCCTCCCATGACCGCTTGGAGCCGATCGCGATGGAGGTGTTGAAACCCTGCGCCGGTGATGTAATACTGGAAGGCCTCATCGGTCTCTTGAAAGTGGTCCTGCGCATAATGCCGGAGTGTCCATTGCGCCAACGTGCGCGTTGCCGGGATCATTTTTTCAAAATCCACTGTCCAGTACCCGTACTCTTCGTTCCACTCGATTGGGCGCTCGCGTTCTGGCAGACTCGCCAGGAATCCGATCTGGATCGCCGCAAGCTTTGAATAGGATCCACCCTGGAACGTCTCCCCGCGTGTCGCACGCATGACCATGCGGAGTCCCCAGCCCATGAGTGTGCGGAGTGTCGTCGTGCGATATCACTGTTCGGTCTCGGCAAGTTTCTCCGGCGCCATCTCGCCTGCCGCGACCCGTTCCCGGGCGCGCAGCACCAGCCATCCGGGAAGATCAATGCCATAATTTTGGCCCTTAAATTCTTCGATCGTGCCGGCCCACGAGGTCTCCTTTGTCCGCAATCCGCTGCCGAATTCGGCGGAACTTCCCGGTTTTGGTTTGCCGAGTTGAGGTCCCAGATTATGCCCCAATTCGTGCAAGATGGTTGCATCGGGGCCAATCTTCTGCAGGAAATCTGCATGATGCGCTGGATTGAGGAGCGGGAAGAGATATCTGGCCATCATCTCGGGTTTGTACGCGCTCTCTTCTTTATTCTTGAAAATCATTGTGAGGCGTCCACACGGTTCTTGCAGGCCATCGCTTCCACACCAATTGGGGAGTGTCTGGCCGATTACGGTCCCGGCTGGACCGCCAACGGCATCACCAACCGAATAGATGATATCCCAGAAAAGTGGCATCGACATCGCTGCCGTCCCTTCCACGTACAACGCGGGATCCCCGATCAGTTCGGCGGTGTATTTTTCCCAGGCCTGCACATGGGGTTTGTAGGTGTCGCTCGTCTTTGCGGCCGCAAAGTTCTTGATCCCGATGCTCATCGAGTACCGGGCTTTCCGTTCGCAGTGATCGCCAATCGTGTCTCCGCCGACTTCATCCGCCCCGACACGGACGTACAGGATCGAGGCAGATCGGCCATGTTGCCGCCAGGCCTCGTCCGACGTTTCGTACGGAAAGGGCTTGCGACTCTCCAAGGCCTCGGCCGCGGCCGTGAGATAGGTGACCAGTGCGGCTTCTCGCGGAATCTGTGCAAAGGCCCTTGCGGCCTCCCGCAGCTGTTGTGCGACCGGTTGCTGGATATGCGCAAAGTGTTCTGCATAGGGGACGGCGCGTTGCCATCCGTTGGCATCAACGACGTCGGCGCTGAACGGATTCCCGAGACTGAGCATGTTGTTTCCCACATCGGCGCATGAAATCCGTGGATCCACCACGCCGGCCTGCGTGCGCTTCGGCAGCGAGGGGAGGGCCACACAGAACGAACTGGTGTTGCTGAGACACCACGGATGGCCATAGCGGCTGAGCAGGTCGGCATCTGCGGTGGTCCGCGCGGATTCGCCGCACAGCGTATCCGAATATCCGATCTGCTCTCCATAACCCTGGCTCATCCATGGACCCGCGCGGAGCAATGCCTTAATGCCCGTCTTGTACTGTGCAATCTCGGCCTCGGTAATACCAACCTCTTTGGGAAGACCACGGAGCCATGCATCCATATCGGTCGTCATCTTTTCCCGGTACGTCAGGGTCAGCTCTTCCCCGACCAATTCCTGCCGATACGCTTCCACCATGCCACGATAAAATTGCGCGAATCGCGCGTTAAACCGGAGTGTGCCATCGACGGTTTCCGTGAAGCGCTCTGCATGTGCCGTCAGTTCTTCCGGTTCGATCTGCTGATCCCCATCGGCATCATGCCACTGCGGGGCATCTGCTGCTGGTGTGCCCGCCTGTGACTTGGCAAGGCGATTGAACGGTTGTTCTGGGATATGGGGGAGGCCGAAAATGCGGTCTGCGGTCACGGCGGGTTCCTTTCGATCATGTCATGAGGTCTGACATGGGGCTGTTTGAGCGGTGTCTAGTTCTGCGATGCCCGTCTGTCAACGATTTCCCGTCAGGCGATTCCGATGAGGCGCTGGGCCTCGCCCAGCAGGGCCTCGACCTCATCGGGTGACGCGGCTTCGGCGTAGGTGCGGAAGAGCGGTTCTGTGCCCGATGCGCGGACGAGGAGCCAGCTGTCGTCTTCGCGGAGGAAGTGATACCCATCGATGCGATTGACCCGGGTGACGCGTTTCCCGCAGAGTGTGGTGGGGAGCGGTTTCTCCAGCCGTTCTTGTGCGGTGTGCATCTGGGCGGGGGTCAGTTTCAGATCGATGCGTCGATAGTGTGTGGGTCCGTAGGTCTGCTGCAGTTCGGCCACCAGTGCGCCGATCTTTTTTCCGCGGACCGCACAGAGCTCGAGCAGCAGGAGGGCGCAGAAGAGGCCGTCGCGTTCGCAGACATGGCGGGGAAATCCGAAGCCGCCGCTCTCTTCGCCACCCACCAGCATGTGCGGGGCGTTGAGTGCCGGGCTGATGTGTTTGAAGCCGACCGGGGTGACCTGCAAGGCGAGCTGAAACGTGCGGCAGATACGGTCGATCATCTGCGTGGTCGTGATCGATTTGACGACATTGCCGGTCCACTGTTTATGGGTCAGCACATGCTGCAGCAGGAGGCCGTAGATCTCGTGGGTCGTGATGTACCGCCCGCGCTCGTCGATGGCGCCGATGCGGTCGGCATCGCCATCGGTGATGACGCAGAGGTCAAAGTCGCCGGTGCGCATGGTTTCCATGGCTTCGTTGACATATGGGACGATCGGCTCCGGATGGAGTCCGCCAAAGGCCACATCGCGGTTCCCGTGGATTTCGGTGACGTCATCCACCAGCTGCTGAAGGAGTCCCGCACCGGCGCCATAGAGCGGATCAAAGAGGAGACGGAGATGCGCCCGACCGATGGCCTTCAGATCGACCAGACCGCGCAGATGCGCCAGATAGGCATCACACGTGAGTGACGTGAGTGGCGCGGCACGCGGTGGCCTTGGCGGGGGACCTTCCCGCTGAGTGCGGACGATTTGCGCCTCAATCAGATTCGTGAATGCGGCTGCGGCTGCGCCGCCGTAGCTCTCCTTGAATTTGATCCCGTTCCACCTCGGGGGATTATGGCTCGCCGTGATCATGATCCCTGCGGTGGCGTGGCGCTGGACGACACTCCAGGAGACGAACGGGGTCGGGACATAGGTCGCGGCCAGCGCGGTCGGGATGCCATGGGTCGTGAGGAGGTCGGCCACGAGTCGTGCCATCTCCGGGGACTGGTCGCGACGGTCATAGCCGACGACCACACCGTGGCCGCTGTGGGGAAGCGAGGGATAGAGGTCTGCAAAGGCGTGGATCACATGGGCGACATTTTCGGGCGTGAAGTCCTGACCGATCACCGCGCGCCATCCGTCGGTCCCAAATCGAATAGTCATGTCAATCTCCCCCGTGCCAGTTGTGCGGCGAGCCGGATCGCTGCACACAGATTTGAGGGATCGGCCCGACCCGTGCCAGCAATGTCTTCCGCGGTTCCATGTCCGACACTGGTGCGGACAAATGGGAGGCCCATCGTTACATTGACCGCTTCTGTGGGTGCAAGCATTTTGATCGGAATCAACCCCTGGTCGTGATAGAGGGCAATGACCGCATCGTAGGGAGTGCCGCTGTGCCAATGGCGAAAGAAGCCATCGGCCGGGAATGGTCCGGCAATGTCAAGGCCGGCTGCTTGGAGCGCCGCCACCGTCGGTGCGATGGTCGAGAATTCTTCTCTCCCGATCAGCCCCCCTTCCCCGGCATGGGGATTGAGTCCCAGGCAGGCAAGCCGCGGCCGGGGAATGTGCAGCCGTTGTTGCAGGAATGCCGCGGTGATCGTCACGGTCTCGCGCAATCGTTCGACCGTGAGATGCCCTGGCACATCCTGCAGCGGAATATGCGCCGTCGCCAATGCGATGCGGAGGCGCCCGGCCACAAAGAGCATGCGCGTCTGCGGGGGCTGCGCCGGATTGGCCAGTGCGGCAAGCCACTCCGTGTGTCCGGCGGCCGGAATCCCTGCGGCACGCCACCGGGCCTTGTTGATCGGCGCGGTGACCACGGCATCGATCCTGCCGTGCCGGAGGTCATCCACGGCGCGATTGACCGCATCCGCGCTGATCCGCCCGGCGGTTGCATCCGGCATGTGCCAGTCAGGCCCGGTACGCTCGCGATCCCCATAGATGGTCAATCGCATCGTCGGATCGGCGTGGAATCGCACGGCGGCGGTTGCGACGATTTCCGGTCCAATCCCCTTGGGATCTCCTTGCGTGATGCCAATGCACAGAGGGCGATCGGATTTGTTGGGGGAGAGAGGCATACGGAGACCCGCACCGGTGTCCGGTTATTCGAGGATTTCGATATAGGCCTTGGCACGGAGTCTTCCCAGATACTGGGTCAGTGCGCCGGACATTTTTGATTGGTAGAGCGCCTGCTGTAATACCGGTCTGTATTGCTCGAAATCTTTTTGTCCGGCGGCCGGACGTTCCAACACCTTTACGATGTAGACGCCCCGCCCTGTGACAATGGGGTCACTGACCTGCCCAATGCCGAGGCGCCGACTCGCCGTGGCCAGGACGGGATCAAGGTTCTCGATGGCCACCAGGCCATGATCGCCGCCGCTCGCGGCGGTCGGACTCTGGGAGTGCTTTTTGGCCACGGCCGCAAAATCACCGGCCCGCGCTGCTGCCGCGAGTTTTTTGGCCTCCCGCACGGTCCGTCGCTGGTCACGCGGCGTGGCGTCGTCCGTGAAGGAGAGGAAAATCTCGGCAAAACGGATCTGTGCAAGGCTGGAGGCCGTCGTCGGGCGGTGTTGCTGCCGGAGGTAGAGGTTGTACAATTCGCGTTCACTCAGCTGGATTTCATTCCCCAGCGTGGACTGCAGGAATTTCATCTGGCGCAACTGACCGGAGATCTGCCGCTCGAACCCTTCCATCGACATGCCACGCTGGGCCAGTGCCTGTTGGAGTTGGTCCCGTGTGATGCCGTTCTGCTGGAGAAAGCGCCGCAAGGCCTCGGTCAGTTCCGCATCGTCAATGGTGACGTCTCCCTTGTCCATCTCGCGCTTGATGAGGCGATCATCGATCAGTTGCTCGATCGCAGCGTGGCGCGTTGCGGTCCCACCGCGGCCAGATCCATTCCCGCGAAAATCTGCGAGGACCTGATCAAGCTCCTGTTGTGTAATGACGTCATTGTCGACAATGGCGACCACGCGATCGACCAGTTGTGCCGACAGCGCGGGAGTGGCCATCATCCCCATCAGGGCTATGCAGAGGCTTCGGACTTGCCACATACGCGCTCCTCCTTCATTACGGTGCCGGCGGGGATTGTTGCGGTGGTCCCGACGTATGCACGACGGTCTGTGTGAAGAGATCATCCACGATATCAATTGCGGCCCGATGTCGCAACGTCTCCAATGTTGTGTGATAGGCGGAGAGGAGCGCCTCGTGATGGAGCCGTTCCCGGATCGTCTCCCGGACCTCCGCAAAAGCGATGGGGCCGCGACGTCGACGCGCTTTCACCTTGAAGAGATGATAGCCATACGGGCTGGTGACCACGGTACTCATGGCCCCGACGGGGAGACGGAAACAGGTCTCCTCAAAGACCGCCGGATACGTTCCCCGTTCGATCCAGCCGAGGTCGCCCCCGTGCTGTGACTCGGGACTCATGGAAAATTCCATGGCCAGCTTGGCAAAATTCTCTCCGGCGAGCAATCGTTGGTAGAGCGCCTTTGCCGTCTTTTCCTCATCAACGACAATATGGCGAACGGCCACCGCATCCGGGTGCTGAAACTCGTCCCGGTGGGCCTCATAATAGGCGCGAACATCTTTCGGGGTGATGATGATCGTCGGCGCAATGACCTGGGCGATGTAGCGCTCCGTGAGGAGGTGGTATTGCTGCTCGCGACGCCATTGGGTTTCATCAATGGCATGGCTGCGCAAGACCTCGGTGAGTGTGCGGGCGTTGTATTGTGCAAGCGATTGGGTGACGAAGGCGTCGATCTCGTCCGAGGCCAGGGTAATGCCTGCGGCACGGGCCGCCTGGGCAATGAGCCGGCGATCGATCAGTTCCTGCAGGACGGTCGACGTGAATGTTTTGTGATAATCTTTCCCTTTCAGGCGGATCGGATCTGCCCGGTGCTGCATCATCATGGCCGCGGTTTCGAGTTCGGACGTGGTAATGGCCTCGCCATCGACGCGCGCCACCACATCGCCGCGACACGCGGCCATGCCGAGGCCCACCAGCAGGAGGATCGAATATCTCTTGAACACAGCTGGCCGCTAGCATAGGAAATGTGGGGGTTCAAGCGCTTTCTGCGACGTAGGTTTCCCTGGGAAGTGGGCCCCACGACCGAGCCGCGCAGCGCGTCAGGAGTGGATGTCGTCATGGAAGTCACACAGATCACGTGTGCCGAGGTGCAGGGACGGATGGTCGCCGATCCAGCGACCGTCCTCCTCGATGTGCGTGAAAGCGGAGAATGGGAACTGGGCCATATCCCGGGGGCCCGGCATCTGCCTCGCAGCGAGATTCCCGGGCGCGTTGCCGAGATGATCCCCGATCGTGCCACAGCGATCATCTGCTACTGTGCACATGGCGTCCGCTCGGCGCGCGCGGTCGAGACGTTGCACGGGCTCGGGTATCATCAGGTGACCCACATGGCGGGTGGTTTTGTCGCATGGGAGGATGCCCAGTTGCCGACCGTGGCCACGGCCGTTCTGAGCGATGAGGAGCGCGTGCGCTATCAACGCCATATCACACTCCCGCACGTCGGCGCGACCGGACAGGTCCGCCTGCGTCAAGCGCGAGTGTTGCTCGTCGGCGCCGGAGGCCTCGGGTCCCCGGCAGCCCTCTATCTGGCCGCAGCCGGGGTCGGAACCCTCGGCATCGTCGACCACGATATCGTCGATCCGTCGAATCTGCAGCGGCAGATTCTTCATACCACTGAACGGATCGGTGCCGCGAAAATCGAGTCCGCGCAGGTCACCTTGCGGGGACTCAATCCCCTCGTCACCATTGAACCGCACCACGTCCGTGTCACGCAGAAGAATGCGCAGTCGCTCTGTGAGACCTACGATATCATTCTCGACGGCAGCGACAATTTTCCAACACGCTATCTCCTCAATGAGTGCGCAGTGACGCTGCGCAAACCGATGGTCCACGGCAGTGTCTATCGGTTCGAGGGGCAGGTCACGGTCTTTTGGCCCGGTCGCGGACCTTGTTATCGCTGTCTCTATCGGGAGGCCCCCCCGCCGGCCATGGCGCCGTCCTGTGCCGAAGCAGGGGTGCTCGGGGTGTTACCGGGCGTGATCGGACTCTTGCAGGCCGTAGAGACCATCAAGTTGATCCTCGCATGTGGGGAATCGCTGGTCGGGCGCCTGATCTGCTATGAAGCCCTCCAGGCGCGGTTTCACGAATTGCAGGTTCCCCGCGATCCGGCGTGTCCTACCTGTAAGGGGTTGTTGCAAGAAAGATCTGGAGATAGGTGCTCGCCGCCAGCAACAATTCGAGGGCGATCGCCACGGTGAAGGCGAGCAGGCTCCGCTGGATCCACCGATGTTTGAAGGCATTAATTTTTCCGACGGTAAAGATGCTGTCGGCAAAGATGTGGAAGACCGCATCGGGATCTTCAATGAAACTTCGCAGGTGTTTTTCGTAGGCCCCGGCATGAGCACACTGGGCAATGCCGCCAAAAAACGTCGGATTGGCCCCGACCTGTGGAAGGTGTGTGTGATCGATGCGTGGGGTAATGACCCGCAACAGGGCAATGAGGGTGATAAAGGTGGCGAGGAGATAACTACAGACGAGTCCGAATGCGAGAGGGGTCAGCGAAATTTTTTGAAAATGTGCCAGAAAAAAAACCAGAATGACGCCCAGGGCCGACAACAGATGGAGGGCCTTTTGATCGGTCCGTTGGGCAATCTGCTGTTCGCTGGAGAGGATCTGAAATAAGGTCGTCAACGTGTCCATCGATTGTGTCGGCATGCAGAGATTTTATCATGGGGAACCGGTGCCGGCAATACCCTCGTGCGGTCGCGCCAGAAAGGCATTTCCCGCCTTGCGCCTCTGGCGGAGAAGGCTTATGTGGATGTCGCGTGAGGGCTCTGGGGGAGTGCACGAGGGAGCATGCTGATGGACACAGTCATTCTCTTTGTCACCGCCTGTGCTGCCACCGAAGCGCGTCGCGTTGAGGTTGCAGCGGTGGTGCAGCGCACAGCGCCAGAGCACGGAACATATCGACAGGTGCTCGCTGTGGATCCCGCGGTGGCCAAGGTATTTGCCACCTGGTTTCCCGATATCCCGCAAATGTCCCAGTGTGGTGGCGATTACGGCGAACGTCTCTCTGCGGTATTGCACGAGGCCACGCGTCACGGCGGACGGGCCATCGTGATTGGCATGGAGTCTCTGGAGATCGATCGGGAGACTCTGGCGGAGGCCTTTGCCGCCCTCGAGACCTTTGATCTCGTCGTCGGTCCGACACCGGAGGGTGGGTATTATCTGCTCGGCGGGCACCGTGCGGAGCCGCGCCTGTTTGAGGGGATCGCCTGGGGGACGGAGACCGTCTGTGCCGCGCTCCTTGCCCGCGCAACGGCCGGTGGTGTGCGCACAGCACTCCTGCGACCCCGCGGGGGGACCGAGTCGTGATCGGTGCATGCGTTGTGGACGCCGAAATGATATGATCCGTTCACTTTTCGTGAGGAGACGCATCTCGCGTGGCCCCATGCTATGAATAGATTGACCGCAACATGGCATCACGACTATGTTTGCGTGGCATTGAATGAATCATCAGGTGTCGCGATCGCTCGCGCACCAGGAGGGGAGGTATTATGACGGCATTTCCACTGTTCCGTTCCGAACGGCAGGTGTTGTTGACACATCGCAATGCCATTGCAACGGACCGTACGCTGGTACTCATACGGCATGTCGTTTACGGGATTGACTCCTCCTGGAAGAAATGGCTCACGAAGGAGCCTTACGCAGCCGATGCCTGGATGCGTGCTTGGAATGAAGGATCGGTGTCTGGCATGGTGAGCGCCTGTGAGACCCATATTCGCTCAACGAAGCTCGTCCATTCCGGTGGCGATCCGCGGCGTATCGGCGATTATCCTGGATGGAGGGGATTCCACGGGATATGGAAGGAAGAACGCCGTAGGTAACGATGTTCGACCGCGACGCCTTTTCGGGTCCCCCGATATTTCGGCGGAACAATCATTGTATCGGTGATCATTCGTTGTATCCGCGATCACATTGACCCACCCTGCGAATTCTCGTAGGGATTCTCCGTCGATGTGCCCGTAGCTCAGTCGGATAGAGCACAAGCCTTCTAAGCTTGGGGTCGCAGGTTCGAATCCTGCCGGGCACGCAGGACCTCCAGAATCCACACGTCGCCTGGATCGAGCGGGACGGGGAGTTGTGGAGGGTGGGAGGCCACCGTTTCTCCGCTCAAGACGTCACGAAACTGGCACGGAGTGTCGAGGCCGGGGAGTGCAGTGAGGTCCACGGCGAGCTGGTGTGCGTGATAGATATCGAGATTGGCGAAGATCAGATAGGCCACGTTCCCTCCATCGTTCAGGCGCGCGGCACCGATAATGGCCCGGTGGTTGCCATCGATGAAGCGCAGGTTGCCGGGGATGTGAAAAGAGCGGCTGCTGCTGGTCAGATGATTGAGTGCGGTGAGTAATCTGGCGATTTCCGCGTGGTGTGCCAAGTGGAGGCGCCCCTTGCGTCCGATGAAATCAATCCGTTTCTCCAGACCGAATTCGACACCTTGGGTCACGCCCGACGGCCCGGGGCCGAGGAGTGTCGAAATCACCAAACGTGGGAGTGTCGAGATGACATCGCCAAATTCCTGTGCCGGCGATCCGCTGTCGTGCGAGGAGATCGGGAAGTAATAGCGCACCTTCTGGTCCGCCCGATGGAGGTCCTGGATGTATCCGCGCAGTTCCGGCAGGAATTTGTGTTCCCATGGCGTGGCCAGGATGAGGTGGAGGCCGTATTTGAGGACGAGGCGTTCAACCACGGGGGGATCCGCGAAGATTTCGCCAAAGAGGATCAGATCGGGGTGTTCACTCCGGATGGCACAGAGGAGATGTTCCGTGAAGCCTTCATGACTGGAGTGTAAATTGTCGAGGCGGATCATCCCCTCATTTTTTGCCGCAAGGCGACTCCACAAGAGCCCATATTCGGTCATGTAGTGCCACAAGGCCGTCCGTTCCCGCTGATCCGGCAGGTCGTAGTCGAGGAGCGCGAGATCGTGCCACTTGTGCCATGCCCGGCCGTCAGACCAGCCGCTCCGGCGGATTCCATCGGCCTCGTCCGCGTCTTCGGCACACCAGGTCGGATGATGTGCGACAATGGGACTCTCGATGCCCACGTGATTGATCACGAGGTCAACGGCGAGCTTGAAACCCATCTGCCGGGCCTCACTGAGAAAGCGGTCGAGTTGCGACCAAGCGGTGGCGCGATCCTTGGGGTCGACGTACGCGGGATCGATCGCAAAGTGGTCGCGCACGGCATAGGGCGACTCGGAGGTGTCCATGGTCGTGATCGGGAGGAGGTGGATCATGTTGAAGCCCAACGTCCGTAATCGGGGCAGATCCCGGCGCCACTCTCCCATATGTCCGCTCGCCGTGGGGATGAGCGTGTAGATGCGCAGATCGGGAATCGTCACGGGATCGACCACGTAGTAGGCATAGGGCATGCGATCCCAATACCACTGCCTGCCGATCTGGTATTTGATCTTGAAGCGGTGGACCCCGCACTGTTCGGTGGGAAGCCAGAGATGATAGTGACCCTCATGCTGCGTGCACGGCAATTCCGCGGTTATCGCGCGTCCGGTGGCGAGCCATTCGTGGACCAGGATCGGCGGTGCATTGAGGGCAACCTCCGGTCGAAACCAGAATTCCAGGGGGACGGCATCGTGCTGGAGCAGGCGGAAGAAATTCGTCTGTCCGCAGGAATAACTCCGTTTGGCAATGGCATCACCCCCGCGGATCACGACTGGCGGACGCCGGTGGAGCCGGGGAGTCGGCGACGAACGCCACGACGGCCAGCGGAAGAAATTATTCATACCAGGTAATGAGTCCGGGGAGCATGTTGGTGGCCAGATTCGTATGTCCGGGAATCACGCGGACCGTGTAACCGTATCGTCCGCCGTGCGTGCAGGTGATGGCGGCCGTGAAATGCTGGATGCCGTCATTGTCTCCCGTGAGCGCCATGGGGGTCCGCATGCCGTCAACGATCTCGTGATGCGGACTGAGCGGACCGTGGTAACATTCCACGCGGATGTGATGCGATGGAATCGAGCCGAGGCGCACCGCGCTGCGGATGGTCAGTTCGTCCCCCTTGCGCACAAAGCCGACCTTGTCCGATTCCACGTCGGCAATGGCAATTTCCGGCCACGCCTGCCGGAGACCGGTCCGCCATTGATGGAGCTCTTTTGCGCCGTGACAGCCGTTGCCGGTGAGGTTGTCGTGGAGTGTCAGCATCGGGCGGTAGTACCGGGAAAAATATTCCTCGACCATCCGGTTGGCATTGAATTGGTCACCGAGTCGTCGCATGGCCGTGCGCATCATCTCGATCCATTGGCGCGGCAGGTTTTTTTTGTCACGGTCATAGTAGAGCGGGATAATGTTGTTCTCGAGCAGCCGATAGAGCTGCCGGCTTTCGATCGCATCCTCGGTTTTCTGGTCGGCATAGCGTTCGCGACCACCAATGGCCCAGCCGCACTCCGGCACGAAGGCCTCGTCCCACCAGCCGTCGAGGACCGAGAGATTGAGGCCGCCATTCATGGCGGCCTTCATGCCGGAGGTGCCCGAGGCCTCCTGGGGCCGGAGCGGGGTGTTGAGCCAGACGTCGACCCCTTGCACCAGATGTTGTGCCACATTAATGTCATAGTTTTCCACGAAGACGATCCGTCGCCGCAAGTCGGCGTCGCTCGCGATCTCGTGGATCCGCTGGATGATCTCCTTCCCGTGCTGATCGGCCGGATGGGCCTTTCCCGCGATAATCACCTGGACCGGGGACGCGGGATTGCAGAGGATGCGCCGGAGGCGTTCCGGATCGCTGAAGAGGAGATAGGCCCGTTTATAGGCGGTAAACCGCCGCGCAAAACCGATGGTCAGGACATGCGGCTGGAGAATCTCCTCGATCACCTTTTGTTCGCCACTCCCCAGTCCGCTCCGCTGATATTGTGCGCGGAGACGCTCGTGGATGTAATCGACGAGCTGGACCTTGAGCAGTTCCTTGATGTCCCAGAGATCTTCGTCTTTCAAATGTTCCACGGCCTCCCAGAGATGGAGATCGATCAGCTCATTGGGGACGGTGCGCGGGACATAGCGGGCCAGGAGGGTGTGAAAGTGGCCGTTGAGCCACGTACTCGTATGCACGCCATTCACAATATGTCCGATCGGTATTTCATGTTCCGGGATGTTGGGATAGAGATCGCGCCACATGTGCCGTGACACAGCGCCGTGCAATTGTGACACGCCATTGGCATGTGCAGCAAGACGGAGCGCGAGGACCGTCATGCAGAATTCGTCCTTGGCGCTTTCGGTCGGTTCACGTCCCAGTTCGAGAAAATTCTCCCACGGGATTTGCAGTTCCTTGGCGTACTGCGAAAAATACTGCTGTAACAGTGGCACCGCAAATCGCTCATTGCCGGCGGCCACGGGGGTATGCGTGGTGAAGAGTGAGGTCGCCCAGACAATCTCGCGCGCCTCATCACACGAGAGGTGTTCCGTCTGCATGATCTGCCGGATCCGTTCGACCAGGAGAAAGGCGGAATGACCCTCGTTAATATGATAGCTGCCCGGTGCATACCCCAGTTGTTGCAGGGCGCGGACGCCCCCGATGCCGAGGAGCATCTCCTGTTGGAGGCGGATTTCGCGACTGGGATCGTAGAGGGATTTCGTGATGTCCCGGTATTTCGGGGCATTCTCATGGAGGTTTGAATCGAGGAGCAGCAAGAAGGTCCGTCCCACATCGACCCGCCAGATCTGGAAGTGCACGGTATCGCCCATGACGGGGATATGGCTGCGGATCGGCTTTCCCCCGGCATCGGTCACCAGCCGGACCGGCATGCTGTGCCAATCGTTTTCTAGGTATTCTTCCTGCTGGATCCCCTCCGGGGTGAGCGATTGCTGAAAGTATCCCTGCCGATAGAGGAGACCGACGCCGACCAGGGGGACGCCCAGATCGCTGGCCGTCTTCATGTGATCCCCGGCCAGGACGCCGAGTCCGCCGGAGTAGGTGGGGAGGGATTCATGAAACGCAAACTCCGCCGAAAAATAGGCAATCTGCGGCGCATGACTGGGGCCGTGTTGCCGGGCGTGCCATGTGGGGGCGTCCATATATTGTCGGAACCGTTCGTAGATCGCCGCGGCTTCCACAAGATAGCTTTCGTTCTCGACGGCGGCATTTAGCGTCTCCTGCGGGAGCATGGAGAGCATGCGTACGGGGTTGGCATGGACCGATGTCCAGAGCTCGGGATCGAGTTGCTCGAAGAGTTGGAGCACTTCGGGGGTCCAGGAAAAATAGAGATTGTAGGCCAGTTCATTCAGGCACTTCAGTTTTTCCGGTGTGTCGGGCAAGACGACAAAACTCTCGATCTTCATACGTCCCATCCTCTAGCCGCACGCAATATGGCGCTGCCGCAGCCGCTCCCGAATGTCGTTGAGTACATTGGTGTAGGTGACATAGGCTTGGTGCGGCGTGTCGTACGGGTTGAAATATTTGTGTACGTCGCCGTCGCTGAACCATTTCGTGCACATATAGTAATAATGGTCGGAGGTCTGCAGTTTTCGCCAATCGTGGATGAGCGCCACATCATGCGAATCATGCACGGCCCGTTCCAGGCTATAGAGGTATTCCGCGGCGGAATCTTGCATCGGATTCCCCAACCATGCCGTTGTGTCACGCTCAATGTCTGCCCATGAAATCGTGTACGGTATATCAATTTTTGCGACGGGTGGATAGTACATAGCGACTTCGCGTGGCGTCCGAAAGACAAAATCCGGATGTTTCAGGATTTCCCCCGGCATATGGCGGAGAAACTCGAAGATCCCCGTGTCGGCCCACTGATGTTCCCCGAACGTTTCATAATCCATGAAGAGATTGATTACCTCGCCATTCCCCGCGGTGGCCGTGATCCACCGCGCATATTTTTCTGCATTGAGGGGAAACTCATCCCAGTCCCGGTTGGAAAACCGGAACGCCACATCATCGGAGAGCTTGTAATTTTTGAGAAGGAGGCGGAGCCTGTACGACGGCGCGGGTTGATAGACAAAATTCGGGTTGCGCCAGCCGAGAATATGGTCCGCACCCTCAGTGAGAATCACCCGATATCCCAGTTGTTCAATCGCGGCGGCGAGGGCATTGTTGTAAATCAACTCGGTATTCCGGAAGGTGTCGCACGGATCGACCGAAAAACATTCGCGGACTTTCTCGCGATGTGCCGCAACCTGCGCCCGGAATTCCTGCGGCGAAAAAAGAAAGGCGAGTGAATGATAATAGGTCTCCCCGAGCAGTTCAACGCACCCCGTGGCCACCAGGGCCTGAAAGGATTCAAGGACTTCGGGGGCATAGCGGGCGAATTGCTCCAGGGCCACGCCGCTCAGCGAATAACTGATGCGGAAGGCCCCCTCATGCCGGTCGATCAGCTCGCGCATGATCGCATTGGCCGGGAGGTAACACTTCGCGGCGACCTTTTGGATGATGGCGCGATTGGTGGCATCGTCGTCGTACTGGTGGTGGAGACCGATATCGAAAAACCGGTAATCCTTGCGGAGACGAAAGGGTTGATGGACCTGAAAGTAGCAACAGACCGCGATCATGGGCGACACAGCTCCTCGTAGAGTCGGCGGCAGTGACCAGCGGCGCTATCCCAGCTGACCTGTTCCAGTTCCGCGGCTCCACGTCGCACCAATTCCCGACTGAATGTGCTGTCGGAGAGCACCTGGATGATCTTCGCGGCCAGCATCTGTATGTCCCAAAAATCGACCTTGATGGCGCTCTGCAGGACCTCGGCAATGCCGGACTGTTTCGAGACAATCGTCGGCACATGATAGAGCATGGCCTCGAACGGCGTCACGCCAAAGGGTTCGGAGACCGACGGCATGACATAGAGGTCGCTCATGGCATAGATCTGTTCAACCTCGCGTCCCTGCAGGAATCCCGTGAAATGAAACGCCTTCTGCAGACGATAGGCTGCCACCCGCTCGATCAGCCGCGGCAACATGTCGCCGGTCCCGGCCATGACAAATCGGACATGGGGGAGCGCCTGGAGCACCAGCCGGGCGGCCTCGACAAAATAGTCGGGACCCTTTTGCAGGGTGACGCGGCCAAGAAAGAGAACCAGTTGTTCCGAAAATCCCTTTTTGATCTGGTCCCGTTCCAGCTGTTTTTCCTTGCTGACGGCGTTGTGGATCACCGCAATTTTGTCGGGAGGAAGCCCGTAGCGCGCGATGAGCATCTCCCTGGTCCGGTGACTGACGGCAATGATGCGGTCGGCCTGTTCCAGGCCATACCGTTCGATGTCGTAGATCTCCTGGTTCGGATGCTCGCCGGTACGGTCAAATTCGGTGGCATGGACATGGCAGATCATCGGGCGTCCGCTGACACGCTTCGCCTCAATGGCCGCGGGAAAGGTGATCCAGTCATGGGCATGGATGATGTCGAACGTTTCCTGCAGTCCCAGGACGCTCCCGATGATGGCATACCGCCGGACTTCCTCCAACAGATCGCGGCCATATCCGCCATGCAACGCCAGCCGTTCTCCACGTCCCTGTTGCGCCGCCTGGTACTCCTGAATCCGTCGTGCCAGCGTGCGTACATGGAGGGAATAACTCTCGAGGGTGTCGTACGGTTGCAGTAGGCTGTCGATCCGGAGGAGCTTGAGCGTTTCCGGTGAGAGCCGTTCATAGAGATGGACGACACTGTTGGAGAGGGCGATTTCATTGGCGCCGATCAGCCGGAAGTGTGGAGAAACGGGACGATTCCCATTCACACACGGCATGACAAAGAGAATGTCTATCCCCTGTCCGCTTAAGTGCGAGGTGAGGGCCTTGCAGACGGTGCCAAGACCGCCGCTCATCTGTGGGGGGAATTCCCAGCCAAACATCAGCGCCCTCATGACCGCTCCGTTTGGTGCAATGCGTGCCAGGCCCGCAGTACTTCCGCCACGCTCCACGCTTGGGCAATCGTCCCGCGTGGCCGATGTGGTGGTGCGGCATCAAACACTTCCGATACACTCCCCAAGCCGCGGATATAGGGATGTTCGAGGAAGAGGGGACGAAACTGCCGGAGGAGTGTCGTGCGCGTCGTCTCCCAATCTGTGGCCACACGTCGCTCGGCATCGACGTAGGCCCCGATCAGCCATGGCCAAATGGTCCCCTGGTGATAGGCCGCATCGCGTTCGGCCGGTCCTCCGACATAGGCCTTCCGGTAGGCCGGATGGTTCGGGGCCAGTGTCCGTAGGCCATAGGGGGTCACGAGATGCGTGCGGATTTGCTCCATGACCCCCTCTTGTTGATCCGCAGAGAGCGGTGACGCCGGAAGTGCGACGGCAAAGAGCTGGTTGGGTCGGATGGCCGGATCTCCCCCGTGTTCATTGACGACATCCGCCAGAGCACGGGACTCCGCCAACCAAAACGTGGTGCCAAAACTGGTGTACATGGCATCAAGCGCCTGGGAGAGTCGTCCATCGATGGAAAGGCCCGCTTCAAGGGCGAGCGCCCGGTGAAAGAGGAGGGCATTGAACCAGAGGGCGTTGATTTCCACGGCGTATCCGTGCCGGGGCGTCACGGGGACCCCCTGGTCCTTGGCATCCATCCACGTCAACTGTGTGTCCGGGCTGCCGGTCCACAAGAGCCCCTGCGAATGGCACGCGACGTTGGGGACTGCGCCCGTGGCGTAGCTGTGCAACAGGTCCGTGATGAGCGGCAACCAGCGCTGCCGGAAGGCCGGGCGCTCCTTGGCGAGTGGCGCGAGTCGTTGCAGCGCCAAGATCATCCACAGGCTCGTATCGACGGCATTATAGGCATGATGCGATTCATCGATCGCCAAAAAATTGGGAATGACGCCGTGGTGTCGTCGCGACACAAAAGTCTGGAGGATCGGTTCGGCCATGGCTGCGAATCCGCAATGATAGGCCAGCCCGGGCACGGCGATCATGGCATCGCGACCCCAGGCATCGAACCACGGATAGCCGGCAAGAATGGCGGGTTCCCCGGAGGGATGGGTCATCACAAAGTCCTCGCCTTTCACCATAAGATGCCGGATGGGGAGCGGTGCATCCGTGAACGCATCCCACCGGGTCTCACGTCGGGTCACTTCGCGGGTCCATTGCTTTGCAATCGGCGCGTGTGGTTCTTGCAGTGTTGCGCGGAGAAAGAGCGTGTTTCCCCGGTGCAGGGTTGCCTCGAGGATGCCGGGGCAAAAGAGATCCTCTTGATAGGGAAATCCCCGCGCACGTTCCTTCAGATATTCGACGTTGTGGACCCAATAGGGCCCCGGATAGAAGACCGTTGCCGGCATGGTATCGAAAAAGAGTGGCGGCAACCCTTCGTAGGGGTGAATGGTATTGTACGTGTCATGCACGAAGGTCCGGACGCGGAGCGCCATGTTTTGCCGCGTGAGCGCGTGAATGTTCCGGAAGGCGAGCCAGAGATGGAGTTGCAGCGTGACAGGAGACGAGGCCGACAAGACCTCGAAACGGAGGAGGAGCGTGTGTTCGCCGCGCACCAAGAGGAGCGCGCGGCGCAAACGGACGTCCCCGACCCGGTACGTGACTTCCGGATGGCAAAGAAATGCGGCCGATTCGATATATTGATGTCCGGTGGGATGAAAGACTCCCGGATATTTATTGGTGGAGAGGGGAAACGGTTTGCCGCCCAGCAGGAGGATCGGCTCGACTTTTGATACGAACAGTTGTCGCTCATTGACGGTCGCAACCGGGGCGCTGAGCAGACCATGGTATTTCCGCGTATGACAATCGAGAATGGTACTCGAGGCATAGCCGCCACACCCGTCGGTTTCGAGCCACTCATGCCGGAGTGCGGACTCCAGATTGAGACACTCCTCCCGAGAAAAATTCGGCGGCTGCGATGTCGTCCGTTCCCCCTCCATACTTCTTGCTCACTTCCGACAGCGCACGTTCATGATCATGCGCACGGCACGCGTTTTCCGCAATCATCAATGGATCGACCGGTGGGCTTCCAGATAGAGACCGATTTCATCCCGGGCTTCCTGCGTGGTGACCCACTCTTGGAACCCCTGTAGTTCTAAATTGTGCAGGAGCGAGAGCCATTCATCGTGATTCCAGCCACGGCGATCCCGTAGCCAGTCGTTCAGTTCTTTCTTCGGGAATCGTTTCCCTCCCCGTCGTTGTTGCAGTGCCAGTTGCATCGGTTCCTCCCTCTTGGTGCGTGCGAGCCACGTCATCGTCTCCTCCTTAGGTGATCATGATAGTCAATCATTGTGTGGAATCGATCTTCATGCACCCGCACTCTATGCGCTGCTCTCCGTGCGATCGCAACAATATTTTGGTGAACTGTGGATCACGGTGTGCTGTTATGCGGCGAGAACCGGGAAGAGCATCTGGAGTCCCTCGGCAATAAATTCCACAGCAATGGCGGCCAGGATGAGTCCCATCACGCGGATGATGATGTTGAGGCCGGTCCGTCCGAGACGACTGACGAGGGGGGTGGAAAAACGGAGCGAGAGAAAGACGATGGCCGCCACAAGGCAGATATTCCCGACCAAGATCAGATAGTCTTCCCAGGTATTGGCCTGGTGTCGATAGAGAATCACGGTGCTGATCGATCCCGGTCCTGCCAGGAGTGGAATGCCTAAGGGGACGACGGAAAATTCGGCCTTGTGTTGGACCTCCGCCCGTTCCTCCCGGGATTGCTTGGCGCCGGAGCGCCGTGCATGCAACATGGCAATGGCCATGAGGAGAATGAGAATGCCGCCGCCCACGCGAAACGAGGCAATACTGATCCCGAAAAAATGGAGAAGATGTTCGCCGGCAAAGGCCGCGATGAGCAAGACGACCACGACTGTGAGTGCCGTGGTCCTCGCGGCAATGGACCGCTCCCGGGATGGCAGGGCCTCCGAGAGCGAGGCAAAGATGGGAATCGCGCCCAACGGATTCAGGACCGCCACCAAGGCGGCAAAGAGTTTCAGAAAATGCGTGAATTCCATGGACGTCCTTCTAGCCGATCATCATCGGGACGCAAGATAATAAAGGGATTCCATGGACACCTCGCGGCGTTGATGGGTGGTGGTCGTCTTCGCAGTGGTTCCGCTTCCCACCTTGACTTTACTCTCCGCGTTCGGCACGGTGCACGGCGATGGAGAAGATCACCCTCGATATGACCGGTGTCTTGGCCGATGCCATCGGGGAGCCGCATGGTATCACCGCGCAGGAATGGGACGCCATGCTGCCGCGATTACGCACGGCGCAGCAGCGCCTTTGCGAACGGCATGCCATGCATCAGCTCGGCTTTGCCGAACTCCCCTTTGATCAGGCGACGGTCGAGTCGATCCTGAAGGTTGCGCAGCAAGTCCGGTATCGCTTTGACCATGTGGTCGTTTTGGGCATTGGCGGATCGGCCTTAGGTCTGCGCGCCATGTTGGAGGCGTTGCTCAATCCGTCCGTTGTCATGCATGATAGCCTCGATCGGCGATCGGTCCCGACGCTCTCCATTTTCGACAATGTCGATCCGGACGCCTTTGTCCCGGGTATTCAACAACTCGATTGGCGAATGACGTGCGTCAATGTCGTCAGCAAATCGGGAAAGACCGTGGAGACGGGGGCGCAATGGCTGATTGTGCGGGAGCTATTGCAGAAGCGATTCGGGTCGCAGCGATGGAAAGACCATGTCATCGTGACGACAGATCCGGCCACCGGCCCGCTCCGGGCCATGGTGATTTGCGAAGGCCTCAGGAGTTTTGAGGTGCCACCCAATGTGGGGGGGCGATTTTCCGCATTGACGCCCGTGGCACTTTTTCCCGCCGCGTGTGCCGGCATTGATATTGCCGAGATGATCGCCGGCGCACAGGCCATGGCAGAGCGGTGTTTCAGCGAGGCCATCGAGGAAAACAGTGCCGCCCAGTTGGCCGGGATCCATTATCTCCTCGATACCGCGCACCAGAAGTCCATGGCGGTCATGATGCCGTATGCCCAGGCTCTGCGCCGTTTCACGGACTGGTATGTCCAGCTGCTGGCGGAGAGTCTGGGCAAGCAGGGGCTGGGGCAGACGCCGATCCCCGCCGTCGGGGCCACGGACCAGCATTCTCAACTCCAGCTCTTTGTTGACGGGCCGAACAACAAGGTGGTCACCATCATGACTGTTGCCCATCACAATTGTGCGGTGACCATCCCGCACACGGATGAGCCGTCTTTTGCCTTTCTCGGCGGACACGACATGGCAACCTTGCTGCAGGGAGAGGCCATGGCCACGCGCCAGTCCCTGCAGGAGGCGCAGCGACCGACCCTCCATCTCCAGCTGCCGCGATTATCCCCGCACACCTTCGGTGCATTGCTCTTCTGCTATGAATGGCACGTTGCACTGTTGGGGGAGTTGTACGGGCTTAACGCGTTCGACCAGCCTGGCGTTGAACGCGGGAAACAGTTGACGCGCGAGCATCTCCGGCAGCAGCGACCAATGCCCTCCGTTGCGTGAGTCCCTCCCCGACCATCTGCTGAATCGTCTGCCGGAGTTCCTCGGTGAGCGTATGAATCCGCAACGGATCCTGGAGGAGCTGTTGTGGCAGGCGGTCATAGCGGATCGGTTTTCCAAAGATCATGACCCATTGCGACGGGAGGGGGATGAGCCCCATTGGGCCGAGCCAGGGAAAGGTCGGGGTGATGGGAAGGAAGGGGAGGCCAAAAAGTTTTGCAAAGAGGTGGGTCTTCCACAGGATCGGATGGATCTCTTCTGCACCGACCACGGCGCACGGAATGATGGGGGTCCGCGTCCGGATCGCCAACCGCACCACGCCACCCCGGCCGAAACGGGAGAGGCGATACCGGTCTTTGTACAGTTTGCTGATCCCCTTGACCCCCTCGGGAAATACCGTGAGGAGTTCGTCATGTTTGAGGAGGCGTTCCGCATTTTCCGGACAGGCGCGGACACCGCCGACCCGATTGAAGAACGTCCCGATGAACGGCAGATACTGGATCAAATCCTCGACCAGAAACCGGGTCATGCGATGCTGACGATGGTGCTTGAAGACGGCCATGTGAATCATCGCCCCGTCATAGGCGAGGGTGCCGGAGTGGTTGGCGACGATCAAGGCGCGTCCCTTGGCGGGAATATGATGCACCCCGCGGGCCTGGACCCGCCAATAGGTGTCATACATAAAATCGAACAGGGGACGGACGCGTTCCATAAAGCCCAAGTCGCGGCCGAATTCGTCGACATCGTCATCCAGGGCGTTGGGCGCGGCAAACGAGTGCCAGGCGCGTGCGACATGCTCCAGCAATTCCAGTAACTGGGGATGGTCACGCACTGTCTGATGCAGCAGTGTCTTCAGTGGTGTCGTCATGGCCTTGCCCTTCCTGAAAACTGAAGAGGACCTCCTGTAATGAATAGACGGGATGAAAGGCGAGCGCTTTTTTTGCCTTCTCCCCATCGGCAATGCAGGGATACTGCAAAAAATGGATGTGGGAGGGGGGCGTCGGTTGCAAATTCAGATGCCACAAGGTTTGAAAGGTGTTCCACAGCACGGCACGTGGCAGGGGAATCCGGACCTTGCCGACCGTGGCCAGTGCGCGGGAGAGTGGCAAGACGCCATCGCCGACGATATTGAATGCCCCGGCGGCATCTTTCTCAATCGCCAGGAGAAAGGCGCGCAGGACGTCGTTTTCGTGGACATATTGCACCAGCGGATCAAAACCGAGCACGGTCGGAATGACCGGTTTTTTCAGCAGGTGTGTCTTGTAGTTGCGGATCTTGGGACCCAAGATCGTGCAGGGACGCATGATGGTCACGACAGAGTGCGGATGCTGTCTGGCAAAGGTCGCGACCTGTTCCTCCACATCGATCTTGTCACGGAGAAACGCACTGAGACTGCCACCCCGCAGCGGATGCGTCTCCGACAGAAAGTTGGGATTGTCGGGAAAGGCGCCGTAGACTTCCGTCGTTGAACTCAGGATCACCTTGCGGATCTTGGCGGCATTCACCGCGTGGAGCAGGTGCATGGTGCCGATCGACTGGAGTTCGTGCGAATATTCCTCGTGACGCTTCGGCTGGGAGTGGAGCGCGGCGTGGACCACGAGATCGCACTGGTGCCGCCGCAGAATCTCCGCCAGGTGCTCGTTTGCGTATGGTGCCGTCAGGTCACAGTCGATACCTTCCACCCGCGGTGCGGTGATGGGCGGCGGCAGCCGGTCGATGGCGAGGCACCGCGGCCCCCGTTTGCGGCTCGACAAGGCCTCGAGGAGCATCTTGCCGATAAATCCGGTCGTGCCGGTGATGGCAATGCTACGGTGCTTCATGCGATGGCGGGGAGACTAGCATAGGGGCCATGGTCATCACAAGCAAACTGCGGGGGACATGAGAGTGAGATCGATGGGTTTTCATCGAATAATTTTAGGTAGATCTAATGATGCTTCGTGGGCAAGGCTCTGTAGGTCCGCAAGACTCATTATCGGAAATGATATTGGCAATATTTAGTATTTACAATTTCCGATATTACCGATATATTGCCAGTATGGCAAAATTGACGATAGCGCAACTGGTGCAAGAAGGGGAAGGATACCTGGTCGAGTTTAAGGAATCTCCGGCACATCTCGAAAAGGAGATGACTGCATTTGCCAATGCCAATGGAGGAACGATTTATATCGGGATTTCCGATCGGGGAAAGATTGTGCCAATTGCCCTGACGAACCGACTTCGGGCACAGATACAGGCTGCGGCCCGAAGCTGTGAACCACCGCCGGGCGTCCAGCTCGGGAGCCATGGCCCCTTGATCGCAGTGCATGTACAGGAAAGTTCCGACAAGCCCGTCCGCGCCCCCAACGGGTTCTTTCTCCGCATTGGTGCCAGTTCACAGAAACTCACCAGGAACGAAATCTTTGCCTTTGCTGTCAAAGAGGCGAAAATATTATTTGATACGCAACTGTATGTTGAACACCCCGCAAACGAACTCTTAAATATTCGGCAGCTTGAACATTTTCGTGATCAGGCCCGTCTTGAGATCAATGTCGACAATCTCACCTTGCTGGAAAATTTGGGCTGTCTGAAAAGACAGAAACAGACACCATATTTGACGTATGCAGGCATTTTACTTTTTTCACAGGATCCGCAGAAAATATTTCCCCATGCCATCATTACTATGCTGCATATGGAAGATGTGGCGACCATTGCCGAACAAAAAATTTTCGGCGGTACCCTATTGCATCAGGTCGAACAGGCCTTCCGTTTCTTGACGACACATCTGCGGTCTCATCCCTCCATCGAGACGTTGCGCCGTTCGGAACACTTAGAACTTCCCGAATCTGTATTGCGAGAGTTATTGGTCAATGCGGTGGTGCATCGAGATTATTTTGAGCGATCGGCGGATGTGACTGTGAAAATCCTTCCCGATTCCATTGAATTTTCAAATCCAGGCCGTGTCAGCGATCATATTCCTCTCGATGCCGTCTATGGGAAAAGCTATCGCCGCAATCCGATGATTGCGGACCTCTTTTACCGCGCGCGGTATATTGAACGTGCTGGGACCGGTCTGCTGCGCGTGAAAAAAGTGCTCAATGATCTCGGGCTTCCTGATTTGCGCATTGAGGAGGAGGGACCATTTGTCATTGCAACGTTGACTCGCCGCACGGGTGCCTTCATTCGAGCCGAACTCACAGACCGACAACAGCAGTTCATGCAAATGCCCTCGACATTCTTTCCGTTCTCCGCAGCGGCGTATGCCCGCCATTTTTGTATTAGTGAACGTGCAGCGCGCCTCGATATCAAATCATTAGTGCAGAAAAAAATACTGATTACGATTCGACATGGTCGACACATTCGTTATGCGTTGGCGTGAGATTTGCGAGACGGCTGCAAAACAGCGCATACTGTGCAGAGGCCCCTATCCCCCCACAACGGCCTTGTGGGCCGCTTCGGCCTGCTTGGCTATATAGTCGCGGACCTTCTGTGTGATTGCCATGGAGCAAAACTTGGGGCCGCACATGGAACAAAACTCGGCGCTCTTGAAGTACTCCTCGGGGAGTTCCTCGTCGTGGTATTCGCGCGCCCGATGGGGATCGAGCGCGAGGGCAAATTGGTCTTCCCAGTTGAAGGCGAACCGCGCGCGCGAGAGGGCATCGTCGCGGTCGCGTGCGCCGGGCCGGTGCCGGGCAACATCTGCCGCATGGGCGGCAATCTTGTAGGCGATCACCCCCTGCCGGACGTCCTCGGCGTTGGGGAGCCCGAGATGCTCCTTGGGCGTGACGTAGCAGAGCAGCGAGACGCCGTACCATCCGACCATGGCGGCCCCGATGGCGGAGGTAATGTGATCGTACCCGGGGGCGACGTCGGTGACCAGTGGTCCCAGGGTATAAAAGGGGGCCTCGTGACAATACTCCATCTGTTTTTGGACATTCAGTTCGAGTTGGTCCATGGGGATGTGGCCGGGCCCTTCCACCATGACCTGCACATCGTGTTCCCACGCCCGTTTGGTGAGTTCCCCGAGCACCTTGAGCTCGGCAAACTGCGCGTCGTCCGAGGCATCGGCCAGGCACCCCGGCCGCAGGCCATCGCCCAATGAGAACGCACAGTCATATTGTTTGAAGATCTCACAGATCGTGTCGAAATGAGTGTAGAGCGGGTTCTCTTTGCCGTGATGAATCATCCAATAGGCCATCAGCGAACCGCCACGAGAGACAATGCCGGTGAGGCGGCCATGCGTCAGGGGGATATGCGCGAGGAGGGTCCCCGCATGGATCGTCTGATAGTCGACGCCCTGTTTTGCCTGGTGTTCGATCATGTCGAGAAAATCCTCTGCCGTGATGTCCTCGATTTTTCCGCGCTCCTGAATGGCCTGATAGAGCGGCACGGTCCCGATGGGGACCGTGCTGGCCGCGAGGATCGCCTCCCGCGTGGGATCGATGGCCCTGCCGGTCGAGAGATCCATGACCGTATCGGCGCCATACTGGACAGCGAGGTGCAATTTATCGACCTCTTCCGCAATCGACGAAGAGGTGGCCGAGTTCCCGATATTCGCGTTGATTTTGCATGTTGCCGCAATGCCAATGGCCATCGGCTCCACGTTTGGATGCTGAACATTGGCCGGGATGATCATCCGTCCGCGTGCCACTTCACTCCGGACCAGTTCTGCGGGGAGATTTTCCCGGCCCGCGATGTACGCCATTTCTTCCGTCACGATCCCCTGGCGGGCATAATGCATTTGTGTCCGAACACGGCCTTTTTTCCGTTGTGCAATCCATGGTGCTCTCATGGCATTCCCTTTCTTGCGCGCCGGTCTTTATCCCGCGGCGACGAGCTGTTCCATGGGGCTGCTGGGACTGGCATGCAGGCGCACCGGCATGCGTCCCGCCAGATAGGCGAGGCGTCCGGCATCAATCGCGTACCGCATGGCCCGGGCCATGGTGATGGGATCCTCGGCCTCTGCCACCGCCGTATTCATCAAGACGGCCGTGCATCCGAGTTCCATGGCAATGGCCGCATCGGACGCCGTTCCCACGCCCGCGTCGACAATGACGGGGATCTGGGCGCGTGCCACGATCAGCCGGATGTTGTGCGGATTCCGCACGCCCTGGCCTGAGCCGATCGGCGCTGCAAGCGGCATCACGGCCGCGCAGCCCACGTCTTCCAATTTTTTGCAGACGATGGGGTCGTCCGTACAATAGGGGAGGACCGTAAAGCCCTCTTTCACCAGTGACGCCGCGGCCTCGAGTGTTGCCTCGTTGTCGGGGAAGAGCGTCTCCGGGTCGCCGATCACCTCAATCTTGACGAGCGGGGTGTCGAGCAACTCCCGCGCCAGATGGGCGGTGAAGAGCGCGTCCTTCACGCTATAGCACCCGGCGGTATTCGGGAGGATCGTATAGCGAGCCCGATCGAGGTGATGGAGCAGATTTTCCTCCGGCCGTCCATCGCGCTTGACGCGCCGAATGGCGACCGTGACCATCTCGGTGCCACTCGTCTCCAGGGCCTCGCGCATGTGCTCAAAGGACGTATACTTACCTGTGCCAAGAATCAGTCGCGATGCCATGGTGTGACAACCAATGGTATACGTCATCTGCGGCTCCTTTTGTCGGTGTCTCTCTGCTATCGTCATGACTTACCCTCCACCAACGGCCTGGACGACCTCAACATGATCCCCGTCGCTGAGACGGACGTCCGCATAGGTTGATCGTGGAATCACGCGATCGTTAATGGCCACGGCCATATGCCCATACATCCGCACGTGCTCTGCGAGCACCGCGGCCAGCGTTGCGGTGTCAGTGATGTCGAGTGTCCGGTCGTTGAGTGTGATCTGCATCGCTTCCCTCCCGCCAGTCGTGCTGGCGAGTCCGTCGGATTCAGAGACGGACGCTGGTGTCAGCCAGATCAGGTTCTAAGGGTTTTTCTCAGCCAGTATTGGCACCCCTAGCGACGTCCACGTGCGTATCAGGGCCTCTCACGACTGTCAATTCTTCTGACCATGGGGGACCTCGAAAAACCGCCCATCTGCGTTGTTGCCCGCGCACTCGCCGTCTGGCCATGTCGTGGGGCCCAGCGCGCACCGCGCGCGAGAGGGGGGGACCCAACGGGCTTTGCCCGTTGGGGGGGCGACGTGAGCCCCTCCAATAGTCGCCCTGTTCACGCCGTCATGAACGGCACGTCGAGCCCCTCACCCGGCTCGACAATATGGAGCCGATGCTGCAGATTGCGCTGTGACGACAATCGTGCGAGGCGCTGGATCTCCCGCCGGCTGCCACCGAGTCCGTGAAAGGTCCCCCAGTGGATCGGCACGGCGTGCGCGGCCTGCAGGTCACTCATGGCCCGCAACCATTCTTCGGCGTTGATGGGGCGGGCAGGAGAGGCCCAACGCGGGAGAAATCCGCCCAAGGGGAGCAACGCGAGTGCCACAGGTCCCAGGTGTCCGACTTCGGCAAAGTGGGTGCCATAGCTCGAATCCGCGGCATAATAAAGGGCGTGGGATCCCCACTGGATTCGGTAGCCGTTCACCCCGCGAAAACGCCAGCCCGGAATCAGTCGTCCCCCATAATGTCGCACGGGAACCGGGGTAATCGTCAGTGTGGCTGTCAGGGGATGGGAGATCCAATGCGCGACTTCGAGCACGGGATTTTGGATGAACGGATGGAGTGCCGCTGCAGTGCCGGTAGGGACAATCATCGGGACGTCGCGCGGGAAATACTTGAATGCCGAGATGTCGAGGTGATCATAATGCGTATGCGTAAGGAGGACCGCTGTGATCGGCGGCAGCATGGCGGGATCGACCGTGAGCGACTTGCATCGCCGCGCCCAGAGAACGCGGGTGCCAAAATGCGGGTCGGTGAGGAGTGCTTCGCCGGCCATCTCGATCAGGCATGTGGCATGACCAATGTAGGTAATATGTGCCGGTGCATCCCCCATCGCCGAACGGTTGTATGATTCAGACGTCGCGGATGGCAAGGAGAAAAGGACGACCACAAAAGGAGAAAAGGACGACTTGCACTTGTCTCCCGACCGTTCTACAACGTCCCGATGATCGACACCGTCGTGCACACGTCGAACATGGGACACCACCTTCGTCCGACATGGGTCGAAATTCATCAGTCCGCCTTGCAACGGAATTTCCACGTGGTGCGTGAGAGTGTGGGCCAGGCGATCGGGATCATCGCCATGGTCAAGGCCGATGCCTATGGGCATGGGGCGGTCCCTGTTGCGCGCTGGTGTGTGGAGGCTGGTGCAGAGGCCCTGGGCGTTGCCACCTTGGAAGAGGGGATCGAACTGCGCGATGCCGGTCTGACCTGTCCGATTCTCGTCATGTGTGGACTCGCAGGACAGGGGGCGGTGGCAGCGGACGTTGCTGTGGCACAGAATTTCACCTGCGTGGTCCATTCCGCAGAGACGCTCCGCCTCTTGGACACGGCGGCAAAGCGCCGCAGCAGCGCGGCGTCGGTCCATCTCAAGATCGATACCGGGATGACCCGGATGGGGATGCGACCGGAATCCCTCATGCATCTGCTCGATGCGCTGGACCAGTCCCCCGCGGTCCGGGTCGCTGGGGTCATGACGCACTTGGCCCACGTGGTGGATCGGGAGAGTACAGCGCGGCAAGTGGCGTGCTTTACGGAAACGGCGGCGATCATTCGTCGCCATCTCCGCGGCCCCCTCGTGTGGCATCTCGGGAATAGCGCAGCGGTGTTGGAACGCCGTCTTGGACGGGAGGAGTGGTGTGCCCCGTTTGCCCTGGCCGCCGGGGATCGTTTCGCGGTACGCCCCGGGATTATGCTCTATGGCATTCTCCCGTTTTCCAAATATGCCGGTGGTACGCCGCTTGCACCGGTCATGTCGCTCAAGAGCCGCTGGATCCTGATCAAGCACGTCCCTGCGGACACGGCTGTGAGTTACAGCGGGACATGGCGTACGGCACGGCCGTCGCGACTGGCGGTGCTCCCCGTGGGCTATGCCGACGGCTATCCCTGGGGATTGGCCAATCACGGCGTGGTCCTCGCGTGCGGGCGTCGGCTGCCGGTGGTGGGACGCGTCACCATGGATATGACGATCTGCGATGTCACCGATCTTGCGCAGGCGCGCGTCGGTGACACCGTGACCCTGCTCGGTGCCGAGGGAAACGATGTGATGACGGCGGAAGAGATGGCCGAGCGGTGCCAGACGATTCCCTACGAGATTGTCTGCCGCATGTCGAAACGGGTCCCGCGCATCTATCTCCCTGCTCTGTCATCGGAGGCCCCGTAATGGAACGGCTGCTGGGCCTGGTGCAACCAGTCGTGACGCCATTGGGCGAGGTCGTTGTCTTGACGCTCCGGGCCCTCGGACGCTGGTGTCTCTTTGCGCGGGAAGTGATCCGCTGGATGCCGCGACGACCACGGCGGTGGCATCTCTTTTTTGAATCGTGCGAATTTGTCGGTGTGCAGTCGACGCCGATTATTGTGCTGACCGGGGTCTTTGTCGGGATGGTTTTTGCCTTGCAAACCGGGAAGGCCTTTGCCCTCTTCAATGCGGAAAATCTCGTGGGGGCGACCATCGGACTGTCGCTGACGCGGGAGATCGGGCCGGTCTTTACCGCCCTGATGGTCGTGGCACGGGCCTGTTCCTCCATGGCCGCCCAGATCGGGAGCATGCGCGTCACGGAACAGATCGATGCCCTGGAGACTCTGGCGGTGGATCCCATCCATTATCTGGCGGTGCCCCGGGTCGTGGCGACCACGATCATGACGCCGCTCCTCACGGCCCTCTTCAATTTTGTCGGCGTCATTGGCGGCTATATGGTCGCGGTCGGCATTCTGCAGATCGACGAGGGCCCCCTCCTCGATCGGCTCTATCATTATGTGGATATGGAAGACCTGTGGGGCGGTCTCTGCAAGGCCGCGTGCTTTGGATTTCTCATTTCGGTGATCAGTTGTTACAGTGGCTATACCACGCGGGGCGGCGCCCAGGGCGTTGGGCGGGCGACAACGCGCGCCGTGGTGATTTCCAGCGTCACGATTCTCGTCGTCGATTACTTTCTGACCGCGTGGATTCTCGAATTTATTTCACCGCCGAGCATGTGATGATCGAACTGGCAGAGGTCCATAAATCGTTTGGCCGGCAACATGTGTTGCGCGGGGTCACTCTGACCATTCCGCCGGGAAAGATCACCGTCATTATCGGGCCGAGCGGGACCGGCAAATCGGTCACCTTGCGTCATATGATCGGGCTGACGCAGCCCGATCGTGGACGGGTGCTCGTGGACGGCATCAATGTCGCCACCCTCGATCGTCGTGGCCTGACGCAATTCCGCCGCCGGTTTGGCATGGTCTTTCAACATGCGGCACTCTTTGATTCCATGACGGTCTATGAGAACCTCGCGTTTCCACTCCGGGAAGATGGGGGGCATACCGAAGCCGCCATTCGCACGCGCGTCCGCGAGCGGTTACAGGCGGTGGGACTCTCCGGCATCGAGGAGAAAATGCCGTCGGAACTCTCCGGTGGCATGCGCAAACGGGTTGGCATTGCGCGCGCCCTGGTGTTGCAACCCGCCATCCTCTTATATGATGAGCCGACCACGGGTCTCGATCCACTCATGACCGATGCTATTGACAAGTTGATCATGGCCATGCAGCATGAGCGCCCGATCACATCGGTGGTGATCAGTCACGATGTGGAATCGACCTTTCGTATTGCCGATCAGATTGCGATGTTGAGCGGGGGGCGCATTGTGGAGGCCGGCGCGCCGGAGACTTTTCGGCGGTCGGGCCATCCGATCGTCCGCCGGTTTTTGGAAGGCCGGAGCGAGGGGACGCCCGGCGATCCCGCGATTGATGAAACCATGAGATAGTGCTACGAGGGGCGCATGCGGCATTGGCAGATTGAGGCAAAAGTCGGACTCTTTGCGGCAATTATCCTCATCATTGTGGCATTCTCGACCATTCGGATCAGTGAGGGGCCACTCTTTTTTGGCGGGGGCTATACCGTCTCCGTGGTGGTGGAGAGTGCGTTGGGGATCGACAACAAGACGAAGGTCGAGATTGCCGGAATCCGCGTCGGCCAAATCGAGGGTGTCCGTCTGGCCGAGGATGGCCGTCGCGCAATCGTCACCATCCATATCGATCGCAGTGACCTCCGGTTGCCCGAGGGGACCAAGGCGGTCGTACGTGCCAAGGGATTTCTTGGCGATACCTTTGTCGAGTTGGTGCCGGGGGACTCTGCCGACCATATTGCCCCGGGCGGGACCCTTGCATTTGGGGGTGTCGGTGGCGATGTCAACATGATGATCAGCCGGTTTAACGAGATTGCCGACGATATGAAGGTCGTGAGTGGGGTCATTCGCGAGATGATCGAGGCCGAAGATGCCCCCATTCGGAGTACCGTCGCCAACATGGAACAGTTCACCAAAACCATGAAGGATCTGGTGGAACGGAACGAGCGGAATATCAACCGGATCACGGAAAACTTTGCGGTCTTGAGCGAACAATTGCGCTCCACGGTGGCCGAAGCGCGGCGCGATGCGGTGGAGTCCTTCTCCAATGTGGCGAGCATTACGCGCAAGATTGACGAGGGCGAAGGGACCGTCGGTCGATTGATCAACGACGAATCGACGGTCAACAAGGTCAACGACACGCTCGACTCGGTCAATGAGGCCATAGGGGGTTTTCGCACGCTGGAGACGGAACTCGGCTATCACTCGGAGTTTCTCGGTTCGACGAAAGATTTCAAACACTACATCCACTTCGATCTCTGGCCGCGCCCTGACCAGGCCTTTCTCTTCGAGTTTGTGGAAGATCGGTCCCCCTCCGCCAATCGCGTGACGCGGACCACGACCGTGACGTCCGGGGCGGCGACATCCACCGTGACCGCCGATACCGAGACCGTTGAGCGGAACCGCTTTCGTGTGTCCGCGCAGCTCGCCAAGAAGTTGTACGACTTTACGCTGCGCGGCGGGATCATCGAATCCCGCGGCGGCGTGGGGCTCGATTATGACAAGGGTCCGGTGCGACTCTCCGCGAGTGCCTTTGATTTCAATACGCAGCAGGGGAACAAGCCGCACCTGAAGTTGGCCGGGACGGTCCGGGTGACGCCTGCCATCTACCTCACGGGCGGTGCCGATGACCCGCTCAATCCCAATCAAAAGACCGATTGGTTTGTCGGCGCCGGGTTGCGTCTCCGTGACGACGATATCAAGTCACTCCTGAGCGCTGGGGGACTGGGAGCGGCCTTGCGACGATGATTTCCATCCGACGTGCACTCCTCAGTGTCTCTGACAAAACCGGACTGGGGGAACTGGGGCAGGGCCTCTCGGGCTTCGGCGTCGAACTCCTGGCGAGTGGGGGGACCGCGAGAACCTTACGCGATGCGGGATGTGCGGTCACCGAGGTGAGTGCATACACCGGGGCCTCCGAGATGCTGGGGGGACGCGTCAAGACCCTCCATCCGAAGATTCATGGCGGTATTCTGGCGCGACGGCATGAGCCGGCAGACATGGCCGATCTTGCCGCCCACCAGATGGCACCGATCGATCTGGTCGTTGTCAACCTCTATCCATTTGAAGCCACCGTGGCGCGGGCTGGGACGACCCTTGAAGAGGCGATTGAGCAGATTGATATCGGCGGTCCGACACTTTTGCGGGCAGCGGCAAAAAATTTTCACGATGTCGTGGTACTCTCTGATTCTGCAGACTATGCGGAGTTGCTTGTCCAACTCCGCAACAACCGGGGGAGCATCGACCGACAGACGAGTCGTCGTCTGGCAGAGAAGGTTTTTGTGCGTGTCACCGCCTACGATGCCGCCATCAGTCATTATCTCGAACAGACGAGCGCCGGCCCGTTTCCGCAAGTCATGAGCGCGCAGTATCAGAAAGTCCTCGATCTGCGGTATGGAGAGAACCCCCATCAACAGGCGGCATGGTATCAGGTGGCAGGTGAGCCGCTCACCATCGGAGCGGCCATCCAGGGAAAACCACTCTCCTATAATAACCTCCTCGACATCGATGCCGCCATGGGTCTTGCACTCGACCTTCGTCCCCATCCTTTTGCCGCAGTCATTGTGAAACATGGGAATCCGTGCGGTGTCGGGGTGTCGACATCCTCCCTGCGCGAGGCCTTTCTCAAGGCGCGGGCCGGGGACCCGGTATCGGCGTTTGGCGGCATTTTCGCCACATCGCAGCCGATCGATGGAGAGACCGCGGAGAGGATCGGGGAGACTTTCTTCGAGGTGGTGGTGGCTCCGGCGTTTTGTGATGAAGCGCGCACGATCTTTGCGAAGAAACAGAACCTTCGAGTGATTCCCATGCAGCCTGATGTGCAAGAGGTCATGCGTGTGCGGAGTGTGTGCGGGGGGCGTCTGGTGCAAACGGGGGATCGCGAATCGACAATGCCGGATCGCTGGACGGTCGTGACCGCGCGCACACCGACGGCCGAGGAGATGGCCGCCCTTCGGTTTGCGTGGATCGTGGGAAAGCACACGCATTCGAATGCCATTGTTTTTGCCACTACCGATCGGACCCTCGGTGTCGGTGCCGGCCAGATGTCGCGGATCGATTCGGTGAAGATTGCCGAGATGAAAATGCGTGAGCATGGACATCGGGAGAGACGGCCATGCGTAGCCGCGTCCGACGCTTTTTTCCCGTTTCGCGATGGGATCGATGCGATTGCCGCTGCTGGCGTTACGGCGATTATCCAGCCCGGGGGCTCCGTGCGCGATGCCGAGGTCGTCGCAGCGGCAAACGAGGCGGGTGTCGCGATGGTCGTCACGGGGGTGCGGCATTTCAGGCATTAACCGCATCACAGGAGATGACCCATGAAACGACGAAAGCGACCGCCTTCCTCCCTGACCGCCGTGGGAACGTTGCTTGAGCAGGTGCTGGGAGGGAAACCACGGACGGCGCAAAAGATTCGGCAGCACGCGTTGTGGCCCATCTGGGAACAAGTGGTTGGTTCACAGATTGCCGCCCATGCACAGCCCGTCCGGATGCAGGGGACGGTCCTCATCCTTGCGGTGTCCAGCCCCTCCTGGGTCCAGGAATTGACCATGATGCGGAGAGAGCTTTTGGCAAAGATCCATGAGCAGATCGATCCGCTCTTGATGACCGATATCCGCTGCGAATTGCGGTGGAGCACGAAGCCGATCGGTCCGTGAATTGAAGTCTCACAGGGAATGGACGGTAAAGTATACTGTGAGGGCTATAAAAAGAGTCCTACAAGGCATTGAAAATGAATGGCATTTTTTTTCATTGCCCCTGGAGTCCTTCTTCGCATATTTCCTTGGCTGTCAACGCAACTCTTGAACGGATTTGACGATAACTCGGCAACAGATGATGCACGATGAAAGGATGTCCCATGAAACGTACGCTCCTCTTGTGGTTCCTCGGTGTTGTCCCGATCCTGTTCACTCCTCTCATGGCCACTGCCACAACCATTTCCGTCACCGCTGGACAGGAAGTGCCACCGCAGACCAACGGCAACTGTGCCCTGAACGAGGCCTTTCTGGCGGCCAACGATGATGTAGCCGTGGATGCGTGTCCTGCCGGATCCGGTGCCGACATCATCCAGCTCCAAGCTGGAACCACGTACACCTTGGCGAAACCGAATGGATGGACGCAACCCGGGCTCCCAATGGTGACGGCGCCCCTGACTGTTGAGGGGAATGGTGCCACGATTGTCCGAGAGTCCGAGACGAAATTTCAGCTCCTGCGGATCTATACTGATGGGGTGACACTGAAGGGACTGACGTTGCGGAGTGGGCAAGCTATTCCAGGGTGGGGTGGTGCCATCCTCTTTGGCTCGCAAGGCCTCCTGACCCTGGTTGACGTGACGGTCGCCGATTCCTGGGCGGATCGCGGCGGGGCCATCTTTGCGCAGGGCGATCTCTCATTGACGCGCACGACGCTGACCGCAAACAAGGCGAACGTACGCGGTGGGGCGATTCATCATCAAGGGACTTTGGTGATGAGTGACAGTACGATCGAGAGCAATGAGGTGGTTGGTTCAGATTTTGGCGGTGGCGGGGTGTATAGCGAGAATACAGTCATCATCACCGGTTCGATACTTGCCGGAAACAGTTCCGGAGGGACGGGTGGTGCCCTGACGTTCTGGCCGATCGCCCCGGGGAAGTCCTGCACGGTCACCGGAAGTTCCGTGGTGGAGAATTTTGGCCAATCGGGTGGCGGCCTCTACCTGCGGCCGGGCGGGGGAACGGTGACGATCACGGAGAGCGATATCAGTGGCAATATTGTGCAGGGGGGTGGCGGAGGGATCAAGCTCTATGCACCGAGTCTTGCCGAAAATAATACCGTGACCATTGCAAATAGCACGATTGCTGGGAACGTCGCTGCCGTTACCCAGACTGGTGGTGGGATCTTTAACGCGGGAGTGGCCGTGACGCTCATCAACGCCACGGTCACACAAAACCAGGCCGAGCTGGGTGCCGGTCTCTATCAGTCGGAGACGGAGGTCGCAAAATTCCACAATGTGCTCCTCCTGAACAATGTATTGTATACCGGGGTGAACGGTGATTGTTTCCAGGGTGGAGGGGGTGGCATCTTTTCGCTGGGACATAATCTCGTCGGGACCACATGTCAGGGATTCACTCCTGAGGCGTCCGACCAGGTCCCTGAGGATCCCTCGCTCGCCGGTGTCGGAAATTATTTCCCGAGTCCCGAGGCCGGAAAGGGGCATTGTCTCTTGGGGGATGCCAGCCTGGCGCTCAATGCCGGCGACACAACGCGCTGCACTGATGCTGGCGATCTGCAATTGTCGCACGACCAGATCGGGCAGGCACGCAATGGCGCGTGCGATATCGGTGCGATTGAGGCCGTGTGTGGCGATGAAATCCTCCATGTGTCGCTCGGCGAGGTCTGCGACGATGGCAATGCCGTTGGCGGTGATGGGTGCAGCGGGGATTGCTCGAAATTCGAGGTCTGCGGCGATGACACGCTCGATGGCGGAGAGGCCTGCGATGACGGAAATACGGCTGGAGGCGATGGCTGCAGCGCCGACTGCCTCAAAATCGAAATTTGCGGCGACGCGTTCCCTGACACGGGAGAGATCTGCGATGATGGCAATACCATCAGTGGCGATGGGTGCCGTGCCGATTGTGCAAAGCTGGAAATCTGCGGCGATGCAGTGCTCGATGCGGGCGAGGCCTGCGACGACGGCAATCAAAAACTCGGCGATGGATGCAACAAACAATGCCAGTTGGAAATCTGTGGCGATGGAAAAATCGATCGCGGCGAAAAATGCGATGACGGGAATACTGTGGGCGGGGATGGCTGTAGCGCCAATTGCAAGAAGATCGAGCTCTGCGGCGATAGCGTGATCGACATGGGCGAGGCGTGCGACGATGGCAATCAGGTCAATACCGATGCCTGTCCCAATAGTTGCCAATCGCCACAGTGTGGGGATGGCATTGTCCAACAAAATGGGATCGAGGCGTGTGATGATGGCAATCAGGTCAATACCGATGCCTGCCTCAATAATTGTATCCTGGCCGCCTGTGGCGACGGGGTGTTGCAGTCAGGCGTGGAAACGTGCGACGACGGGAATACGGTCAGTGGCGATGGCTGCCGCGCCGATTGCCTCAAGACGGAAGTATGTGGTGATGGCCTTCAGGACGCGGGTGAGGCGTGTGATGACGGCAATAGCGTCCAGGCGGATGCCTGCCTCAATAATTGTATCCTGGCCGCCTGTGGCGACGGCATCGTCCGTGCGGGCATTGAACAGTGTGATGATGCCAACCCCGACAACACTGATCCATGCATCGACACTTGCAAAACGGCCGCCTGCGGGGATGGGTTCATTCAAAAGGGCGTGGAGTCGTGCGACGACGGCAATGCCGACGATGGCGACGCCTGCCCGGGGAATTGTCTCCTTGACCAATGCGGTGACGGCGTCATCAGTGTGGGTGAGGCCTGCGACGACGGCAATGCCGCGCAGACCGATGCCTGTCTGAACAGTTGCGTGGCAGCGACCTGTGGCGATGGTGTGCTCCAAACCGGCGTGGAGAGCTGTGATGACGGGAACGTCGTGGGTGGCGATGGGTGTTCCAGTGCGTGTGTCACAGAAGGGGGAGCACCGACTCAGGAAGATGAGAACGGTACGGCAGGTGACGCGAGCACGGAGAATGGGGACGTCTCCGCCGGTGCCGATGAAACCGCAGGCGAAGCAGGTGCGGCAGCAAATGGAGACGGCACGACCGATGGTGAGACGGGCGGCGCGCCGACTGACGAAACCGGTACCACCACCACGCCTTCAGAGACATCGAGTAGCAGTGAAGGTGGGAGCGGCGGCGGTTGCAGCCTGATGGTGCGCTAGCCCTGCTGGAAGCACTTGATGACATCATCCGAGGGGACCGCGCCCTCCCGGATAATCGCCATGGTTTCGTCCGCAATATCGATGACCGTCGAGCCGCGGCTCGCAATGCATTCGCCCCCGTCGACAATGCAATCAATCCGGTCCTGAAAATAGCGACGGACATGCCGGACCTCGAGTGATGGCGGATAGCCGGACAAGTTGGCCGAGGTCGTCGTCATCGGTCGTCCGAATTGGCGCACCATCGCCGTGGCAATGGGATGCGACGAGATCCGGATACCGATTTTCCCGGTGTTCGTGGTCAGGCTCCGCGAGATCGTTTCCGCCGCGGAAAAACAGATCGTGAGGGGCCCGGGCCAGAATCGGCGCATCATCAGGCGGGCAGGGTCGGGAATGGCCGTCACGCAGTGTGCAAGCATCGGCATGTCCGCCACCAGGAGCGCAATCGGCAGGCCCTGATCGCGCCGCTTCAATTCATAGAGTCGCTTGATGGCCCGCTCATTGCTAAAATCGACACCCAGGCCGTAAAACGTCTCCGTCGGATACGCCACGACGTGGCCGTTGCGCAAAAAATCGACAGCCTGTTCAATGAGGTCCTCTTCTGGGGCACGCGGATGGATATGCAAGATCTCTGTCATCGATTATGCTCGGAGGGTACGATCTTTTTTTTCGATCTCTTCGACCAGTGATTGCCGATAGCGCCGCAGCCGTTCCGCCAATGCCGCATCGGAGAGCGCGAGGATCTGCGCCGCAAGATAGGCCGCATTTTTTGCCCCCGCCGTCCCGATGGTGACCGCAGCCACCGGGATGCCGGCAGGCATTTGGCTGATCGCCAGGAGGGCATCGAGCCCCTGCAATGACGACGTGTCGAGTGGAACGCCAATCACCGGGAGAATCGTCTGCGCGGCCAAGGCCCCACCAAGGTGTGCGGCATACCCGGCGCCCGCGATAATGACCGCAATGCCGCGTGCATGCGCATCCCGTGCATAGGCCGCGGTTTTGTCCGGTGATCGGTGTGCCGAGGCAATGACGAATTCATACGGGATGCCGAGGGTGTGCAGGACCTCTCCCCCGGCGCGCATGATGTCGAGATCGGAATCCGATCCCATGACGATGCCAACACGTGCCTGCATGGTCTTCCTCCCTTTCGACAATCTGTCGGGGTCGCACGGTCCCCTACAACTCCCGCCGACCAATATCGGTGCGGTAGTACGCGCCCTTCCACGTAATGTCGCGGAGCGCCGCATAGGCCCGCTGCTGGGCGTCGAGAAGGTCGCTCCCGAGTGCCGTCACACCGAGCACGCGACCGCCCTGCGTGACAAGGTGGCCCTCGCACAATGTGGTCCCGGCATGAAACACCATGACATCCGCATGGGATCCGGCGTTCTCCACCCCATGAATCACATCGCCCATCCGCGGGTTGTCCGGATATCCCGCGGCGGCCATGACCACACAACAACTACTCCGGGCATCCCAGACAAGTTCCTGTGCCCCCAGTTTTCCATCCGCGGCCGCACGGACGATCGGTGCCAGATCGCTCCGCAGTCGGAAGAGGAGCGCCTGGGCCTCGGGATCTCCGAGACGGACATTAAATTCCAAGACATACGGCTTGCCGGCAATGATCATAAGGCCGGCGTAGAGGAATCCGGTGAACTGCCGTCCCTCGCGTCGCAGGCCGTCAATGGTCGGTTCCATGATCTCGCGCCGGATCCGTCCCTCAAGCTCCGGCGTCCAGAGGCGCGAAGGCGTGTATGCCCCCATCCCTCCCGTGTTCGGCCCAAGGTCCCCATCTCCGAGTGCCTTATGATCACGGGCACCCTCCAGCAACAGATACCGCTCGCCGTCAACCATGGCGATGCAGGAGATTTCCTCGCCCTGGAGAAATTCCTCGATGACGATGCGACGGCCTGCATCGCCATAGGCCTGGCCGCCCAACATGGCATTGATGGTGGATTCGGCCTCTGCACGGGTGTGGGCGATGACGACGCCCTTACCGGCTGCGAGCCCATCGGCCTTGATGACGATCGGGTACGTCTCGCGGGCCAGAAAGGCGTGGGCGTCGCGAGCGGCGGTAAAAATACCGTAGTGGGCCGTGGGAATGCCGTGTTGTTGCAGGAAGGTCTTGGCAAAGGCCTTACTCGACTCCAGTTCGGCGGCGCGCTGCGAGGGGCCAAAGATCCGGCATCCTTCGCGATGAAAGAGGTCGACAATACCGGCAGCAAGCGGGGCCTCGGGACCCACCACGGTCAAATCAATTGCTTCCCGTTGCGCCAGTGCGAGCAGGCCGGTCAGATCCGTGGCGCTCACCGCGTGACATCGCGCACAACGTGCCATGCCCGGATTGCCTGGGGCACAATGGACCTCGGTCACCAGAGGGCTTTTGCCGAGCTTCCATGCCAGGGCGTGTTCACGACCACCACTCCCAATGACGAGAATTTTCATCACAAATTCTCATAATCGGCCCTTCTGGAAAAAGTCAATTGACAACTCGGAGGGGATGGAAAACAATAAAGGGCTATGAATAAAAAGGATCTAAAACGATTCGAAAAAATTTTGCAGGAGCGGAAGTCGCAACTGATGCAGGCGGCGGACAACACGCGTGAAGAGGGCCTCGGCGTGGATCAGGACGAATTGCACGATGAAGTCGATCAGGCCTCAACCGAGTCGGGCCAGCAATTACGACTCCGATTGCGCGATCGCGAAAGCGTGTTGCTGCGGAAAATCGAGAAGGCCCTGCAAAAGATCACGGCGGGTGAATATGGGGTGTGCGAAATCTGCGAGGAAGAGATCGGGATCAAGCGCCTGGAGGCCCGTCCGGTGACCGAACTCTGCATCCGGTGCAAAGAGGAACAGGAACAACAGGAACGCGGTTACGCCACGTAAGTGCCGTACACGGTCCGTATCTGTCGGCGGACCGCATGAATCCGAGCAATGGCCTCTGCGGTCGATCCCAGCGACAACGCACGCACAACTTGCGCGAAGGTCTCCCCGGTCACATCAATCCGGGTCGTCGTGGCGTTGCTCGCCACGCGATAATGGGCCAGCAGCCGCTTCAACCACGCATAGGCATCGGACAATTGTTGCGCAGTCTCGTGCGGGAGTATCCTCAGCGCTCCCAAGTGTTGCAAGGCACTCCAGGTATTCCCGACGCGCAGTGGCCGATGGGTCTCTCCATGGCGGAGTTGGAGCATCTGCACCAGACATTCGATGTCGGCATAGCCGCCGGGCCCGAATTTCACATCGACACTCTCGGGAGATTCCTCTCCCCGTTCCTGTGCCATCCGTTCTCGCAGTCGCCGAATTTCCGCGGTCCCTTCCGTCGGGAACGGCACGGCAAATGGCAGTTCTGGCAATACCGTGGCCAGGCTCGTGAGAAAGGCACTCTCTCCCGCGATCGGGCGCGCGCGTAAAAAAGCCTGACGCTCCCAGAGGGCCGCATCATCCCGATGGTATCGGCAAAAGGCCTCGTATGGTGTGACCAACACACCGCACTCCCCGGACGGGCGGAGCGTGGTATCGACGGCATAGAGGCGGCCATACCGATGTCGTATGGTCAGCAACGAGAGGATTTTCTGGGCCAGCCGGGAAAAAAACTCGGCAGCGGGCACCACGTGTGCGCCATCCGTTTCCCCGGCGTCCCGGTAGAGAAAGAGGAGATCCAGATCCGATCCATAATCCATTTCAAAGGCCCCGCAACTTCCCAGCGCAATAATGGCAAAGGGGATTTCTTCCCCCCGCGGTGTGCGTGGCACGCCATAGCGGGCCTGGCACATGATGGTCGTCATCTGCAGGACGGCTTCGACACACGCCTCGGCCAAGAGTGTCAGTCGCTGTGTCACCTCCGGAAACGGGAGTGTCTCTTCCAGATCGGCGGTCAAAATCTGTGTGACGACACTCCGTTTGCTCCAGGTGAGTCCGTCGATTTTCTCTTCAAGGGTGTTGCAGGTATGGAGATTGGTATCGAGGATTTCTGTCACGGCAATTTTTTCATAGGGGAGCGCAAACATCATCCGAAACACGCCGTGAATGTGCGCCATGTGTCGTGTCAGCAGATCGGTGACCTCCCCAACCGGATCGTCGGTGCCGGGCGCCATCGCGGTGGCAAGATGTTCCATGGTCGGGCGATCGGCAGGGAGCGTATGTGTCTGCTGCTCCCGGATGAGCTGCAGACGGTTCTCGAGATGGCGGAGATACGCATAGCCTTCGAGTAGTCCGGTGCCGTGGGTGCGTGGAAGGAGGCGTGCAGCGACGAGGTGACGGAGGGCATCGAATGTCGAATGGGTCTGCACGGCGGGATGTTTTCCGCCGTGCAGGACGAGGAGGGCATGGGTGATAAATTCCACCTCCCGAATGCCACCTTGACCGAATTTGAGATGCAGGGCCGTCGGTTGATAGGCTGCCGAGATCTCCTGTTTCATGGAGTGCAGTGCATCCACGATGCTGCTGCTGGTGTACCGGGGATAGATGAAGGCGTGCAGCGTCTTGAGCAGTGCGTGGCCGATGGCCAGATTGCCGGCGATCGGTCGTGCGCGGATCAGCATGACGCGTTCCCAATCGCTCCCGCGTGCTTCATAGTATTGCATGGCGGCAGCAGTGGAGATGCCGGGCGGGCCACCGGCCCCTTCGGGACGGAGGTCCCAGTCAACACGGAAGACAAACCCGTCGGCAGTCTGCTGTTGCAGGAGTCGCGTGAAGTCTCTGACGAGGGGTGGCATATGTGACGCAAGTCGTTCCGTCACGCTCTCATCGAAACAGAGCATGAGATCGATATCGGAGCTGATATTGAGTTCCGTGGCCCCCAGTTTTCCCAGTGCAAGGAGAACGACATGCTGGTGGAGCGGCTCGCCGAAGTGAAGCGTGTGCGTCAGCGTGTGGCAGACCTGGTGGAATGCGTGGGCAATGGCCACTTCTGCGACCAGTGTCCAATCCGCCAGGAGCGGTTCGACGGCCGTCTCTGCGTTGAGATCGCGCCAGGCAATGCGGATCAGTTCGTAATATTTAAACCACCGCAGACCTTGCGCCAGATCCTGCGCGTGGTGGCACCAGCCGGCACATTCCCGTTCCAGCTGTTCGCGCGGTTTTGCTGACGTAGTGTACGGGTCGTTCTCAAGCGTCTGCATCCATTCCGGATGCACCTGCAGGCGACTGCCAAGCAACGGGCTATAGTCTATAAGCCGCTGGAGCGGTTCGTGCGGCGCCGGCATGCTCCGAGTATAGCGTAGTGTGCATCGGAGTGGGAGAAAAAACCCCCGTTGGGCAGACCAACGGGGGTGCATATTGACAGGCGATGTGGTGTGGTCTCCTTATCCCTTCATGACATTCTGCGCCTGGGGACCTTTTGTGCCATCGACCAAGTCGAAGGTCACGGTCTCTCCTTCGGTCAGGGTCTTGTAGCCTTCCCCCTGAATGGCGGAGTAATGGACGAAGACATCAGGGCCTTCCTCACGTTCAATAAACCCATAGCCTTTATGGTCGTTGAACCATTTGACCCGCCCCTGATGTTGTCCGGTCGGCGCCGTCGCCATGTTCTGGCCACTGGCTGGTGCCTCCGTGAGGCATTCCTCTCCTTCGTGAACGACTTGTGTCACAAAAACCCTCCTTACCATGGTGCCCTTGCTCTACGCACCTGCACCTCCGAGGGGGCTCCAGAGCAAACGGTGCACCGTTCATTTCACGGCAGATCCTCGGAGTGTGCGGACCGTAGTATGGGGCCTTGCAGGGTGTCAATCTGGATATCGGCACGTGGAGATCGCATCGTCTCGGCGGTCCCGATCTCACCCGCCGGTCTCACGCGATGAGGCATCCATCCTCAACCCTTGAGCTGATGCCATGTAAGAATCGGTGAGCGCGCCGCCATGACTTCATCGAGTCGCCGTCGAAACGTATGGTGCGGGGCCTCGGTCAGCGTCGCCGGGGTATGCTGCGCCTCTTTGGCAATGGCCCGCATGGCCGCAATGAACTGGTCGCAGCTCTCTTTGCTTTCTGTCTCGGTCGGTTCGATCATCATGGCCCCGGCGACGAGCAGGGGAAAGTAGATCGTCGGGGGATGAAAGCCGTAATCCATGAGCCGTTTGGCAATATCGAGCGTTTTGACGCCTCCCGGTTGTTGCCATTTGTCGGTCAGGACACATTCATGGAGGGCTGGCGTTGCATACGGAAGATGATACGAGGCGGTGAGCTGTGCCCGGATATAATTGGCATTGAGTACGGCGTATTCACTGGCATGTCGGAGGCCGGGTGCACCCATTTCGCGAATGTACGTATAGGCGCGGACCAGCATGCCGAAGTTGCCGTAAAAGGCCTTGATACGGCCAATCGATTTGGGGGCCGATGCATCCCACCCATAGCCCGCCGCGGTTTTAACCACGCGGGGAATGGGGAGATAGGGGGCGAGCGGTTGGCGGACACCAATGGGACCCGCTCCGGGTCCGCCGCCACCATGCGGCGTGGTAAAAGTCTTGTGGAGATTGAAGTGCATGACATCGACTCCCATCTCCCCGATCTGTGCAATGCCCATGAGGGCGTTGAGGTTGGCCCCGTCGCAATAGACAAGGCCCCCGCGTGCATGCACAATATCGCAAATTTCGCGGATGTTCCGTTCAAAGATGCCAAGGGTGTTCGGATTGGTCACCATGATCGCGGCCACATCGTCGGACATGGCGTTCGCCACAGTACTCGGTTCCAGCAGGCCGTCAGGCCCGGAGGGAATCTGTGTCACGCGATATCCGCAAATGGCCGCAGAGGCCGGATTGGTGCCATGGGCGCTGTCGGGAATCAACACGCGCGACCGCGGATCGCCCCGGTCCTGCAAATAGGCACGGATGACCATGAGTCCTGTCAGTTCCCCATGCGATCCGGCGGCCGGACAGGTCGAGATGGCCTCCATGCCACTGATGGCCTTCAGCGCCTCTTCGAGGGCGGCAATGAGCGCCAGTGCCCCCTGCGCCGTGCCGGAATCCTGGTACGGATGGAGGTACGCAAAGCCGGGAAGGGCGGCCACGGCCTCGTTTGTCCGGGGATTGTGTTTCATCGTGCAGGAGCCGAGGGGAAAAAATCCGGCATCCTTGCAGTAATTCCAGCTCGAGAGGCGGGTGAAATGCCGTACCAGATCGGCCTCGGAGATCTCCGGCAAGGCTGCCGGCGTCTGGCGGAGTAGCGCTGCCGGCAACGTGGCTTCCGGAGCGCGTGTCGGGACATCGTTGGCGTGCGGGAGCGAACAACTCTGCCGCCCGGGCCGGCTCAACTCACAGAGCAACGGTTCTTCCAGGACGAGCCCCGTGCTTCCGGGCGTCATGGGCACCTCTGGGGGATGCTTCGTCACAGGTTTCTCCGCTATTGGAGGGGCTCGCGTCGCCCCCTCCAGCGGCAAAGCCGCTGGAGCCTCCCCCTCAACGCCGCGGTGCGGCTGGGTCGTGGGGCTCACCCTCTGGGGCACTGGTTGACCCATCATCGTCATCCTCTGATATGCCGCTCCACGGCGGCCACAAACCGGTCGATCTCCTCGCGGGTATTCTCTTCGGTGACGCAGACGAGCAAGGCATTGGGGAGGTCATCGTACCAGCGGGAGAGCGCAATACCCCCGAATATCCGGTCTTCCTGCAATGCCGCAAGCAGTGATGCGGCCGGGCATGGCAGGGTGATGACACACTCATGAAAGGTCGGTGCCGAAAACGTCGCGCGGACGCCGGCAAGACGTGTCAGTTCCTCGCGTGCGTACTCGGCCTTCTCCCAGTTGATCCGAGCCAGTCGGCGGAATCCCTCCTTGCCAAGCCACGCGGTGTAGATCGTTGTGGCCAAGGCGCAGAGTTGCTGGTTGGTGCAGAGGTTCGATGTCGCCCGCTCCCGCCGGATATGTTGTTCACGGGTGGTCAACGTTAACACAAAACTGCGACGCCCGAGGACGTCGCTCGTGACACCGGTCAGACGACCCGGCATCTGCCGGACATAGGCTGTGCGTGTCGCGAAGATGCCGACATAGGGGCCGCCATAGCTGGTCGGGTTCCCGAGGGCCTGGCCTTCGGCCACGACAATGTCGGCCCCCATGGTCCCCGGGGCCTCGATGAGGCCCATGGCAATGGGATCGGGCACAGCCACGATCAGGAGAGCCCCTGCGGCGTGCACGGCATCGGCGATCGGGCGCAGATCTTCTATTGTCCCGAAGAAACTCGGATATTGCACCACGCATGCGCTGCAGGTCGGTCTCAGTACACACTGTAACGCTGCCAGATCGACGGTCCCTGCGCGGGTGTATGGTACCAGTGTCGCCTGCGCTGCCGGATTGAGCCCGACGATCGTCCGGGTTACGGCCCGGATCTCCGGATGGACGTTCTGCATCACACAATACTCCGAGCGCCGCGTGATCCGCTGTGCCATGAAGACCGCTTCCACGATGCCGGTCGACAGGTCGTAGGTGGACGCATTGGCGATATCGAGTCCAAACAGCTCGCACATCATTGATTGATATTCGAAGATCGCTTGCAGTGTTCCCTGACTCAGTTCGGGTTGATACGGCGTATATGGAGTGAGGAATTCACCGCGTGACACGAGTTGCCAGACCACGGCCGGGATGAAATGCCGATAACTTCCGCCCCCAAGAAAACTCGCCCATCTCTGTGGCGTGGCGTTCTGTTCCGCCAGTCCCTGCAGGGCGCGCCACAATTCGGGTTCGCTGCACGCCGGCGGCAGCGCCAACGGCCCTTTCAGCCGCAAGGCGTCGGGGATGCTCTGAAAGAGGGCGTCGATCGAGGCGGCGCCGATCGTTCGCAACATGGCATCGATGTCGTCCGGCGTATGCGGGAGATAGCGCATGCAGGAGGCCTTATCCGTGCTCGGCCGCAACAAAGGTCGCGTAGTCATCGGGAGACATGAGGTCCTCGAGCTCATCGATATTGGACATTTCAATGCGGACCATCCAGCCTTCCCCATAACAATCGGCATTGACCTGCTCGGGCTGATCCTTCAAGGGGCTGTTCGCCGCGATGATCTCGCCGCTCACCGGGGCAAAGATGTCACTCACGGCCTTCACCGATTCCACCACCCCGAGCGATTCGCCCTTGGTGACGGTGTCGCCCTCGTCGGGGAGTTCCACAAAGACCACATCGCCCAACTGCGTCTGCGCATAATCGGTAATGCCGACCGTCACGACATTGTCTTCCAAACGGATCCACTCATGTTCTTTGGTGAACTTGCATTCCTTGTCGATCTCCATAGGGCCCCTATTGTGTGTGGTAAAAGGGTAATTGGACGACCTCTGCTAGGCGTTCGGTTCCACGAATGTCAACGGAAAATTTGGTATGCGGTTGCGCAATGTTTTTCGGAAGAAATCCCAGCCCAATGCCGACCCGTAAAGAGGGGGACATCGTGCCGCTCGTGACATAGCCGACCGGTTTGTGATGCGTGATGAGCGGATATCCAGCGCGCGGAATCCCGGGATCGACCATGGTGAACCCCACCAGCTGGCGTTCCCATCCCGCGGCCTTTTGCGCAGAGAGCGCGTCACGGCCGATGAAATCCCCCTTGTCGAGTTTCACGACCCAGCTGAGCCGCGTCTCCCAGGGGGTCGTCTTGATGGTGATTTCATGTCCATGCAATGGGTAGCCCATTTCCAGACGCAACGTGTCGCGCGCGCCCAGCCCGCACGGGATCAGGCCATGCGGCTTTCCGGCAGCGAGGAGGGTCCGCCAGATCAGCGCGGCATCCTTTGCCGGGATGAACATTTCATAGCCGGGTTCACCGGTATATCCCGTGCGTGCGAGCAACATCGGAATGCCGTGCAGGTGTGTCGGCGCAATCCCGAATCGCCGGATGGTCCCCAGCGGCATCGTCGTGAGAGGCTGGAGAATGGTATCGGCCTTTGGCCCCTGCAACGCGAGGAGGGCATACTCCTCACTCCGATTGACGAGCTGGGCATCCTCCCGCTGATGCGCCATCAACCAGTGCCAATCGGTCTCCGCGTTGCCGGCATTCACCACCAGCAGATACTGGTCGACGGCCAGGCAATAGACGATGATGTCATCGATGATGCCGCCATGCTCATTGAGGAGCAAGGAATACTGTGCGTCGCCGACGGCCAGCGACTCCACGTCATTCACCGTCATTTTCTGGAGAAAGGCCGTGGCGCCAGGACCGGCAATTTCAAATTCACCCATGTGGCTGACATCGAAGAGACCGGCGGCGGTCCGGACGGTCGCATGTTCGACCAACGTCCCGGTTGGGTATTGCACCGGCATGGCCCAGTGGGCGAATTCCACGATGCGCGCATCGTGCTCCGTATGTTCATGGAACAAGGGGGTCTGTTTCATTGCAGGCGCTGCTTAGCAAGCATGACACAATTTTGCAACACCATGGCGATGGTCATGGGGCCGACGCCGCCGGGGACTGGTGTGATATGCCCGGCATGTGCTGCGGTCGCGCGGTCGACATCCCCGACGATCGTGCCGTCCGGCTGCCGATTGATCCCCACATCGATGACGATCGCGCCCGGTTTGATCCACGTGCCCTGCACGTATTGCGGTCGGCCAATGGCCGCCACCACAATATCAGCGGTGCGCACATGGTCCGCGAGAGCCCGGGTCTTGGAGTGGCACATGGTCACGGTGACATCGGCGTTAATCAACAGCTGGGCGATCGGTTTTCCCACAATGGCGCTTCGGCCCACCACGGTGGCGGTGGCCCCCGGCAGCGGCACCCCGGTCGTTTCGAGGAGGGCCATGATCCCGAGCGGAGTACACGGACGGGGGCCGGGGAGGCCGAGCATGAGGCGCCCGACATTGACCGGATGAAAACCATCGACATCTTTGGAGGGATCGATTGCGGCAATCACCTGTTCCGTGCGGATCTGCGGTGGCAAGGGGAGTTGTACGAGGATGGCGTCGATGGCCTCGCGCTCGTTGAGTTGCGCAATGAGGGTTAACACCGCGCTCTCTGTAGCATCCGACGGGAGAAGGTGTTGTTCATGACGCACGCCGACCCGCTGGCAGGCGCGGGTTTTATTCCGCACGTAGAGCAGTGATGCGGGATTTTCGCCCACGAGAATGACCGCCAATGTCGGCGTGTGTCCTCCATGCGTCAATGCGGCAACGCTCGCGGAAAGTCGTGCACACTGTTGGTCCGCACAGGCGTTCCCGTCGATGAGGTGTGCCATACGTATATCGCGGCCTGTCAGTATACTATTGGAGGGGCTCACGTCGCCCCCTCCAGCGGCAAAGCCGCTGGAGCCTCCCCTTCAACGCCGCGGTGCGGATGGGTCGTGGGGCCCCGGACGTTAGTCCGGGGTGTGTCGTGCTCCGGCGAAGCCTCCTCCCAGGGTGCCACGGGCGTGAGCCCGTGGGGCCCCACCATCGGAGTGACTATCGCTTGGAGTATTGGAAACTCTTGCGCGCCTTTTTATGGCCGTACTTTTTCCGCTCTTTGGCCCGCGGATCGCGCGTGAGATAGCCCGCGCCTTTGAGTCCCTTCCGGAATTCGGGATTCACCAAGAGGAGTGCCCGCGCAATACCGTGACGAATCGCCTCGGCCTGTCCCGATGGGCCACCACCAGAGACCTTCACGGCCGCATCAAATTGTTTTTCGGTCTGTGTCACCCCAAACGGCTGCTGAACGACAATGGGGAGCGTGGCCCGTCCAAAATATTCTTCCAGCGCCTTGTGATTGACGACAATCGCGCCGCTCCCTTTCCGGAGTCGCACGCGCGCAATGGCGGTCTTCCGTTTTCCTGTGGCAGCAAACTCTTCCTGTCCCTTCTGTGCCATACGACGTGGTGTCCCTTCTTGCCGTTCGTTATACCGCGGCGATCGGTTGCTGCGCCTGATGCGGATGCTCTTGACCCGCATAGATCTTCAGTTTGGTGATCAAGAGATCCGAGAGCCGGTTCTTCGGCAGCATCCCTGCAACCGCCTTCCGCAAGATTCTCTCCGGATGCTTTGCCCGCATCTCTTTGGCCGAGATCCCCTTAATACCGCCTGGATATCCGGAATGGGACCAGTAGATCTTTTGGCGCCATTTGTCCCCGGTCAACGTGATCTTTTCCACGTTGATGGCGATGACAAAATCGCCGGTGTCTTGATGCGGGGTAAAACTCGGCCGATGTTTCCCCCGGAGGATGTCCGCAATACGGGTGGCAAGCCGGCCCACGGGTTGATCCGTGCAATCGACCAGGAGCCACTCCTTTTTCGTCGCCTTTTCGAGATTCATGGGAGTGCTTTTTGTCGCCATAGGGTGCTTGCGACTAGTCATGGAGAGCTGGAAAGTCAACGGAAAACAGGGGATTTGCGGATTCCACTTTTCGACCATAGGGGAGGTGTGATACTATTATACGCCATTATGGGCCGTTCACCGAGGGAAGAAGTTGGGGAGAAAGACCGCGGAAGGCGCTCGTCGGGGTCGAATCCGTCCGCGCAGACGGATGAATCGGCACGTTCTGAGCCGTCTTTTCACTCTGTTGAAATCATCGATTTTTTTCGTGATGCGCACGGCAAAGAGACCCTTCTTGACGGGTGTCATCGCTTTCTCCGACGCTCTTTTCGGACGATTATCATTTTTGCGGTGACCCCCCAAGGACTCCGTTGGCTGGCCGGAGCAGGTCCCAACATGAAACCGCCCCAGAAGCGGGTCATTCCGTGGCGGCATAGCCCCCTGCTGCGGCGCGTGGCCCACCAACGACACCCCTACGTGGGACCGATCCCCGCAGATCCGGATGAGCGCGGCATCTTGATCCACCATCTCCATGCCCGTCCGGAGCGGTGTTGGCTCTATCCCGCCGCAGTCGGGGAACAGGTCGATTGTCTCATCTATGCAGATACCCCTCTCTTTGCGCCCGATCTCGCCGCTCGGCATCTCGATTTTGTGACACGCCGCATGATCTTGGCCCTTCGGCGTTCCCTGATCGAGCGATTACTCCTGACGTCCCGGTAGCAGGCCATTGTGATCGCCCTCCGACGACGTCTCTACGAACGCCGCGGTGGGGCGAGTCGGCGGCGTGTGGCGACGATGGCGGGGAGTTGTTCGAGGAGCGCATCGATGTCGGAATTCGTGGTGTAGCGACTGATGCTCAAACGGAGCGTCCCGCGGATCTCGGCGTTGGAGAACCCCATGGCCCGCAGGACATGCGAGGGCTCGATCGAACCGGCGGCACAGGCCGAGCCGGTCGATGCGGCAATGCCTCCCTCACTGAGGGCCAGGATCATCCCTTCCCCATCGACGCCTTCCATCCGGACACTCGTCGTATTGGCCACGCGCAGCGTCCGGTGCCCGTTGATCGCCATGTCGGGGATCCGTGTCAGCAGGGCATGCTCCATCCGATCGCGCAGCGCACGGACCGCGGTGTCTACGGTCGACAGATGCGTCCGCGCCAGTGTGGCCGCCACGCCCAGGCCGACGATCTGCGCAACGTTCTCCGTCCCCGCGCGCCGACCCTGTTCCTGCCCGCCGCCCCGAAACATCGGTCGGAAGGGCGTCCCCGGTCGGAGGTAGAGGGCACCGACTCCCTTTGGTGCATGGAACTTGTGCCCAGAAAGGGAGAGGGCCGCAATCGGGTGGCGACATAAGTCAATCGAAACTTTCCCAATGGCCTGGACTGCGTCGCAGTGGAACGGAACTCCCCGCTCTTCACAGATGGCCGCGATCTGCTCGATGGGGAAGAGGACCCCGGTCTCATTGTTGGCCCACATCAGTGACACACAGGCGGTCTCCGGCGTGCAGACGTCCGCGACCTGCTGCGGATCGAGCGTCCCGTCGGCAGCGACCGGGAGGCGGGTGATCGTGTAGCCTTGCTCTTCGAGGAGGGCGCAATAATTGCGGACCGCCGCGTGTTCGACCGTGCTGGTGACCAGATGCCGTTTCGTCGGTTGGGCGGCACAGAGTCCGAAGAGGGCGAGGTTATCGGCCTCGGTCCCGGAACTCGTAAAGATCACGCTACTCGCTCGTGGGGCGCCGATCAACGTGGCCACGGCCTGACGGGCCGCATCGAGATCGGTCGCGACTTCGCGCCCAAACTGGTGCAGGCTGGAGGGATTTCCCCAGCGTGTGGCATAGGAGGGTTGCATGGCCTCGACGACTTCCGGCGCGGGCTGTGTGGTGGCATTGTTGTCGAAATAGTGGAGGGGCATCTTTCGGTGGTCATAATGAATGTGCCCGGAGACGGAAAGGGGGAAATGCCCCCATCTCTTCCCCCGAGCTCCCCGAGCGGCTTGACATCTGGTCGGAATTTGTTATCCCGACACGCCCTGAAGCAGACGGATTGTGAAGGGGAGGAGGCTGTATGGCACGAGTGACTGTCGAAGACTGTTTGGAAGAGGCCGATAACCGCTTTGTCTTGGTCCATTTGGCCGCCAAGCGCGCCAAGGAATTGCTCAAGGGGGCACCGGCGGTACATCGGTGCAAGAATCGCGAGGTCGTCACCGCGTTGCGCGAAATTGCCGATCTCAAGGTCCACCCCGTCATCCCAGACACAGTCGCGCCAGACGCCAAACAGTAGGCTGGTTTGCCGGGATGGCGGAACTGGCAGACGCGCCAGACTCAAAATCTGGTGGAGGCAACTCCGTGGGGGTTCGACCCCCCCTCCCGGCACAACAGGCGGTCCTGCAGGCCTGTCTGTTCGAATTGTACATTACATGTTAGCCGTTCTTCCGGCGCGGTTTTTTCCAGGTGGTATATTTGCCGGAAGAGATCTCTTTTTCGGTCCTGCGCAGCTTGGCCAAAATTTCGGGCTCCGTTTCCAAAATGTCGAGTGTCTCGAGGAGCGCCTCATATTCCTCAAACGGGAGCAAAGCGCTCACCGGTTCTCCATCTTTGAGAATGATGAACGATTCGCCAAGTTCCTGATTGCGACGTGCCAACTCAAGAAACTTTTGCTTTGCCTTTGTGATCGGTAATAATTGGGCCATAGTGGTTACCTCCGGAATTTTTCATAGACTTCCTTACGATGGTGAATGCGCAGGACCTCGACAATGATCTCCTGCCGCCGGATCACGTAGATGATCCGATACACGCCAACACGATATGACCAGTAGCCGCGCAATTCGCCCCGCAACGATTTGCCGAGATGCGGGTTTTCCACCAAGCGATCCAGCCCATGTGCCATCTGTATCTGGTGTTTCCCGCTCAGCGAGGAGTAAAAACGTTGCGCCTGTTCCGATAATCGTAACGTCCACATCTATGGACATTATAATGGACTTATATAATGCTGTCAACATATGGCGCCAGCAACGGATGCATGACCTGCCCGATACGCAGTATGTCGGTGCCCGATTGTTAGGACTTCATGGTTGTCATGGTGAGTGGAAAGGGTTAAAGAGCAGGTATGCCCGAAAATGCCCAGGAAAAATCCCAACGTGTGGCCGGTCAGATAGCTGCGATTGCTGCGCAGGTGAAGGCGGAAGAGATCCGGATCCTCGATCTCCGCGGTCTCACGAGTTTTACCGACTTTTTTGTCATCTGCACCGGCCGCTCGAATCGCCAGGTGCAGGCGATTGCCGATGCGATGTATCGTGACATCCGCGCCAAGGGGACGACGCCGTTGGGGATGGAGGGTTATGACACGGCCCAGTGGATATTGATCGACTTGGGTGATGTGGTCGCGCACATCTTCTATCCCGAGGCCCGCGTCTACTATCAAATTGAAAAGATGTGGGCCGATGCCCCGGAAATTCCGTACGCCGAAGCCTCGTAATCCTTGTACAGATTGGTGTGCGGAGGGAGGGGAGTGCCGATGAAACCGGTCGCATTGATCATTCTCGATGGATGGGGATGGCGCGAGGCCCGCGAGGCCAATACCGTGCGCCTTGCGCAGACCCCGAATTTTGACCGGTATTGGGCCACATTTCCACAGACACTCCTGACGACCTCGGGTGCGGCCGTGGGGCTCCCCGACGGCGTCATGGGGAATTCCGAGGTCGGCCATCTCAACATCGGCGCGGGGCGGATCGTCTATCAAGATCTGACGCGCATCCATCGGGCGATTGCGTCGGGGGAGTTAAGAGATTCACCACGATTGCAGACGTTTTTTCAACAGGTCATGCAATCGAAGGGGACGTTGCACGTCATGGGGCTTCTCTCCGATGGTGGCGTTCATAGTCACATCGATCACCTCTTGGCCTTGCTCGACTATGCAAAGGCCGCAGGGGTGCAGCGCGTGGTCCTCCATCCTTTTCTCGATGGTCGCGACACCTCGCCAACGGGTGGGGTCGAGTATCTGCGCACGCTCCAAACCGCGTGCGATCGCCTCGGCAATGCCCGGATCGGGACGCTCAGCGGGCGGTATTATGCCATGGACCGCGATCGTCGTTGGGACCGCACGGAGCGCGCCTACCGGGCCATTGCCGAGGGGATAGGGCCGAGAGTCACTGATCCGCACGGAGCCATGACACAATCGTATACCGGGCAGGTGACCGACGAATTCATCCCACCCATGGTCGTTGCGGTCGATGGAAAGCCGGTCGGACGTCTGACCGCCAAAGACTTCATCCTTTTCTTTAACTTTCGTGGCGACCGTGCCCGCCAGATTATTCGGGCAGTTGCTGATGCAGAGTTCAACGAATTTCCACGCTCGGTCGTCCTCCCGACCGGGCAGGTCCTCTGCATGCGAAGCTACCACGATGACTTCACCTTTCCGATCCTTTTTCCCCCAGTGCTTTTGCACGATATTTTCGGTGAAGTCGTCAGTCGCGCCGGCATGCGGCAACTCCGTATTGCCGAGACCGAGAAATATGCCCACGTGACGTTCTTTTTCAATGGCGGTCGCGATCACGTGTCAGACGGGGAAGATCATTGCCTCATCCAATCGCCCAAGGAGGTGGCCACCTATGATCTGAAACCCGAGATGAGTGCCGTGGAAGTGACCGACGTCGTGCTCGGTTGTATCGAGCGCGATGACTACGATGTCATCATTCTCAATTTTGCCAATCCCGATATGGTGGGACACACCGGTGTCATCGACGCCGCTATCAGGGCCGTGGAGACCACCGACGCCTGCATGGGGCGTGTGGTGGAGGCCATTGTGGCGCGCGGCGGATGCGTGCTCGTCACGGCCGACCACGGCAATTGCGAGGAAATGCGTACGGCCGAGGGGAAACCCCATACGGCGCACACGACGAATCCCGTCCCCTGTATGCTGATCGGCGCACATGTTGAGAGATATCGGCTGCGCGACGGCGGGATCCTGGCCGACCTTGCGCCGACGCTCCTCACGTTGATGGGACTGGGTCAACCGGCGGCGATGACGGGCCGATCTCTCTTGGTCGATCAAGAATCGGAGTGCGATGCGTGAAACGTTTTCCACGCAGGTGGCGACAATGGTGGCGTGTGGCGCAGACCTGGTGTGCGGACCTCTGCTATCCACGGCGGTGTTGTTGTTGTGATCAGGTCCTTGCAGCCGACCCGCTAGCCGTGCTCTGTTCATCGTGTTGCGCGGGGATTCAGTGGATCAATGGTCGCGTCACACGCGCGGCGTTTCCCGCGCCGAAATGGGAACGCCTGCTGGCGGTGAGTCGTTTCGATGGTCCGATCGTCGATGCCCTCCATCGGTTGAAATATGAACGTCGCCTCGATCTGGCGCCCTCGCTGGCCCGCCTGATGATGCCACTGGTGTCGGCCCGCGGGGAGATCGATCTGATCGTCCCCGTGCCGCTTTCTGCCGAGCGGTTACGACAGCGCGGATATAATCAGGCACAACAGATCGCGCAGACTATCGGCGAGACGTGGCACTCTCCGGTCCGTACCGGCCTGCTGGTGCGCCGGCGGGCGACGCCGCCGCAGGTTGGGCTCTCATCGACCGCGCGGTTGGAGAATGTCCGCAATGCCTTTGCCCTCACGCCGCGCGGCATCACCGTGGTGCCGAAGCAGCAAGTGCTCCTCCTCGACGATGTCATGACGACCGGCGCCACGTTGCACGAATGCGCGACCGTGCTCGTGCGGCACGGTGCGGTTGTGACGGCCATGGCCGTTGCCGTGGCATAGTGACTATTGGAGGGGCTCACGTCGCCCCCCCAACGGGCAAAGCCCGTTGGGTCCCCCCCTCTCGCGCGCGGTGCGCGCTGGGGAACGGCTCCCACGGGGCTCACGGTCCCCGGACTCGGTCGTCGCCACTGCCCCCCCAACGGGCAAAGCCGGGTCAAGGCCCAGCTTTGCTGGGCCGCGAAGCAGAGTCGAAGACTTTGCGGAGTGTAATAGGTCCCCCCCCCTCTCGCGCGCGGTGCGGCTGGGTGGTAGGGCCCCACGTCCCAGGGACTGTCAGCATCGCGATCAGTCATCGAGATGGATCCACACGCGGTCGTCTTCCACGGTCACGCGGAAGGTGCGGATGCGGCATGACGTGTCGCCGCGGAGGCATTGGCCGGTGCGGAGATCAAACATCCAACTATGGCCAGGGCACACGACCTGTTCTCCCTCCACGCGGCCACGACTGAAGGCATCGCCCGCATGGGGGCATCGATCCTTCACGGCAAAGAACGCTGTGCCGTGCCGAAACAGCGCGATGCGTACCTGCCGATAGTGGTGCACGGAGATGCTGTTGGTTGAAAAATCCCCCACGCGACCGACGCACATTTTTGTCATCCGCGACTCGATGCGCGTTCCTTTCGTCGGAGGAGATCGAGACAGGCCCCGCCCCACAGTACGAGGAGAGCAAGGCCGCCGATGAAGATCGATGTCCGATGCATGTTCCACGCCGTGCGCAATCCCGCCCATATGATGCCCGAGGTGGGCGCCATCGTTGAGAACATCACGTCCATGCTCTGGCGGAGCGTGCGCGTGAATTGCGCCAGGGGATAGAGAAACGCCACGGTCGTGAGGGCCGCAATCAGACCGCCGAGTTGACGATGCCCGAGATGCCAGTGCCCCAGTCCAGGAAAGACGAGCAGCGTCAAGAGGAGTGCCGCGCGTCGTGAGCCTGATTTACGCGTTTTCACCGGCCTTCGCCTCCTCCCAGAGGGTGTTCCATTCATCAGCAGAGAGGGATGCCGGTTCTCGCTGCATCGCCTGCAGGCGTTGTTCCATGGCCTGAAACCGCGTGGTAAAGCGGGTGTTCGCACGGCGGAGCGCCCCTTCCGGGTCGAGGTCCATCCAGCGGGCGACCTGGGCCAGTGCAAAAAGGAGATCGCCCAATTCGTCTTCACAGGCCGACGAGTTGCCCGTTCCCTGCGATTGCCGAAGCTCCGTCACCTCTTCGATCACCTTGTCGAGCACGCCGTCGATCGTTCCCCAATCGAATTGTACGCGGCTCGCCTTTTGTCCCAAACGAAAGGCACGCAACAACGACGGAAGCTGCCGCGGAATCCCCTCCAGCATCGAGCGTCGCTCCGGCTTCTCCTCCCGCTTGATCGTTTCCCAGTGTGCAAGGACTTCGGCACTATCTTTGACCACGGTCTCATCAAAGACGTGCGGGTGGCGGCGGATCAGCTTCTCCGAGATTGCTTCGACGACATCGGTGATGGTAAACGCGGCCGTCGTGTCGGCGACCAGTTGCGTCTGGAAGAGGACTTGGAGGAGGAGATCCCCCAGTTCCTCACAGACCGTGTGCGGCTCGGCATGATCGATGGCCTCTGCGGCCTCAAAGGCCTCTTCAAGGAGGTAGGGAAGTGCCGAGTGTGGGGTTTGTTCACGATCCCATGGACACCCCCCGGGGGCGCGGAGGCGCGCGACGATCTCTACGAGTCGGGTAAAGGCCTCTGCCGGGGTTGACATGGCGAGGGCCATAATCAACAGGGGCGGATCTGTCAATGGAACCGCCTCGGTGCGCTACAGGATGAGGCTGCAGCCACCGCCATTTGCGGTCGGGGCGGCGGGTGGATCCGGTATTGGCTCCGGCTCCGTACCCGGATCGATGGGTCCCTCCGGCGTTTGGGGGGTCGTGGGGTCGGGTGCCGTGAACGACGGCGCGTCGGCGATTGGATCAGCGCTGGTGAGGCCACCCTCCGGCTCGTCCGCTGCCAAGAGTAGCTCTTGCGCCGTCACCACGGGGTCATTGCCGACGTCTTCTTCCTCTCCAGGGACCCCGTCCTTCGGATAGGTATTGGTGATGATGTTCTCCAAGTTCGGAAAAATCGGTGCGGTGAACGACGGCACTTCGCCCGCCCGTTGATAGGAGAGTATGACGGCGGCGAAAGGCTCCGGGCCTCCGCCTCCTAGTGTCCAGATGTCACAAGAAATTTTGTCGGACTGGTACTCACAGGACGTCATCAGAGGGAAAAATTTTTGCTCAGGCCCATCGGTTCGACCATACGACTGGAGACGCTCATGATCATTATCATCCAGATTCGTCCCCGTGGGGCGCGGCACACTGAAGACGAGATCTGCCCTTGTTATCTTTCCCGACTCTCCCGAGACTTTCTGGGACACTGTTGGTGAAAACCCTCCCATGTCAATAGCCGGAGAACGTGCTATTCCCCCCCCCTTTGCGATCAGGGACGAGCCATGCTTTGACTCTGACGTGATCTGGTCGGCACGGAAGGTCAATCGACTGAAGACGGAGCTTATGTTTGACGTTCCGAATTGAGGCGGCGGCGCAAAAAACAGAATCCCCCCCTTGGCGTTCCCACCGACATAGATCTCCCCCTTGGGGTCCCAAGGATCGGCCGTCTGCGACCCCACCACATGAAACCCGTCGGCCCCTCCTGACACGTAGATACCGTAGCCGGTGTTGTCGATGGCCGCACCACTCACCGCCACATTCTCTCCCGTGACGAGCATGCCATGGCCCACGGTCTTCGTCGTCCCGTTCTGGCTGGTGTGTAGATAGCGGAGTGCAACATTCGACCCGCTGACACAGAGACCGGTGGTGGGAAAGCTGTGGACCATGAGGCCTTCAATCGTCGTGTGATCCTGTGCAATCTCCACGGCACATTGATGATTGTCGGAATAATCTGCCGCGGGTCGCACGATGAGCCGCCGAATGCTGTCTCCCTGTTCGGGCAGGTCGATCGACAAGGCGGCGGCGTTTTTGCTCTCAATGCGCAGTGGGTGATGTAGCTCGACGACGATCGGGGCGTTCGCACTCTCTAGAGGAGTGAGAGACTGGGCGGTCACAAACTGCAAGACCGCGGCGTCCGCACAGGTCTTCAGGACGAGTTCAAGCTCCCATTGATCGATCTGCAACGTGTCTCCAACTTGAACCACAGTGACCCTGCAGGCGTGCTCGTCGTCAATATTCACCCGTGGAATCATTTTTTTCGCTGTCGCATTCCAATGACAATAATAATACTCGGCCGTGCCAAGGTCCTTATCCTCATCCTCAAATGGGAGCGAACATAACTGGGATTTCGTGACGAAGTCCCTCACACACGCCTTGAATCCGCCATCGCACAAGCCACTGACAACGGGCTGACACTCTTTGTTTGTGAGGTCCCATCCGTCGTTAGAGCGAACATAGCATTTCGCCTTCTGGGTCCTCTGACAAACAATGCCGATCGAATCGACGCGCTCCCCCGCGTGTCCGTAGACGCCTGTCATCACACTGCCAGATGGGCACTCTATACTGCTATCAGAAAGGTACGTAGGACCATCAGCGTCACACTCTGATTTTCCGACGCTCTTCTTCGGAAATTCTATCCCATTACCGAAGGGCCATATCTGACCCAGAACCGGCTTCCCATTGCCAGTATAATCACATCGCTTCGCCCCAATACCGGTGAAAAACTTCACACCCGTGTCGCTCGTAAGTGAGTATTTTTCTCCACCCTCCCCGCCCGTATCGCCGGGACCCGTGACGGGATACTCATACAGTATTTGAACTCCCAGTGGGTTGAGCGGACTGCAATAGATACTGTCGATGCGATCAATATTATCGCCGGCGTGTACCGCTAACCCCGCGACCGCCATCGGCATACCTTGGGGGCCGATCGGACACTTTCTGAAAAAGAGGGTCGGATCGCCGCCATCCGACCCGATGAGACACTCGGTGAAGGATCCCTTACAGGGGAATCCATCAAGTATAGGAAAGACCTGCTCACCTAACACCTGATAGGCGTGACCTGCCGTTCCCCACAGGACCATAACCAGCCAACAGGCTATTGCTGTGCCCCGCCGTGTTATCGAAGCCGTCTTCATCACAACCTCCTCCATAGGCTCACGTGCCCCATGGCGTCATAAAAATCAGCAAATCCTATGCCAAGAGAAACAGACGCCGGATCGACACGTTATACGAACTCAATGGCCAGGCATGGGATATACGGACGCCAATGGCGGGAACTCAGGACCTCAGCCGGGATGTGGTGTGTCCACATAGGGAATGCAGGACTATCGAGCTATCGGGCGAACTATCGGGGACGTTTCTCCCCATCTCAAGGAACTACAATCACTATGGTTTCTGATGGTGCTGACGATTTTCATCTGTTGCAAACCCGGTCGCATGGGGCAAGCAGATCGAGGAGTGCATGGGGGGAGAACCGTCTTCGAGAACACTCGGCAACTTTTTTGCCACTTTTGCCCATCTCCTTGCTAAGAGCCTCCCGTGATCGATTTCCTTGCACTGAAACCGTTGGCGGGAGGGGTGAGCCTCTTGTCGGAGTGTTTGCGATCGCCGCCACTGTCCCCCAACGGGCACCGCTGGTGGGGCCCCAAAATCCGCTACGTCGTGACTTCCCGATAGAGGCCCTCAGCGGCGTTTCTCCATAACCACTGCTCGACTTGCCGCACGAAGGGGGACACGCGCAACTCCCATCGTTCGCACAACACACCGAGCCCACAGGTCATGAGGAGCGTGCGTTGTTGCTCCTGGCCCGGAGACAAAGTGAATAGCATACCCCGCTGCTTCGCTTGGTAGACGAACTCAAACCAGGCCGTCGCCCCCCAGCCGGCGTCGACTTCCGCCATCCACTCGAGCGTGGGGATCATCGTGCTGACGCAGTCGTAGTACGCCCTCTTGGCATATTGATACAACTCGTCGGGGACCTGCAGGACAGCCATCGTCTTGATGATTTTGGGCAACAGGTCTTGCTTCGACATCCCCTTTTGGATCAGTAGTTCCACCCGATCCTCCGGTTGAGGAATGGCCCATGGGAGAGCCCAACCGAGCTTTTTGAGTATAGTAGGGGTGGCATAGCTCATGGTGGTGGGTTGCACTATGGCGGAATCGTCGTGCAAACGAAAGGTCACCTGTCCCAGGTATTCCGGCCGCAGGAGGTGATTGGCCAGCGAGGGAGCAATCAACCATGTGGCGCGAACCACTGCATGGACATCCTCAGCCGATCGCACATCTCCGGTCAACAGCCGTTGAATGCGTTGCGCCTCGTTTTCGGATACGAGGGCGAGTCGCCGTTTATGTGCATACATTCCCTGCGCCCAACGCCGAAAACGATCCACTTGCCGGTCGAATACCGTGATGGGCAAACCGGGACGCCGTCCTCGATCAGGGGGGCTCCACGGAGGCACCTCGGCGACAACATCAACAAATTGAGGCGCCTGCTTGCGGAAGGCACGACCGACGGCCTGCAGATCGTCCATTTTCATGAACGCGGAATATTGGGCCGCAACACCGGCCAATCCCTCGGTGCGCAAGAGATGGAAGAGGGCCAACTCCGTTGGGGTCAGCCGAAACAGATCCTGCATCTCGACCTGATCCATCTCCAACGCCACTTGAAAGAGAAAGGAGGCCCCGAACGCCGATTGCCAGGCAAACCGTTGCCACAAGGCGGCCTCCACGGCATTCGCCGATGGCAGCATCTGTATCGGCGGAAGTTCGACTCCCGTCGGCAGGGGGACCCACGGGGCAATGACACGCAGCAGGTCGGCAAGGTAGACGCCCAGGGCCACACCGTCCGGAAGCACCAAGTACCTGCCGCCCGGACCATGGAAAAATTGCGGGGATGCCGCAGGTGTTCCGAATTGTATCGGAATCTGTTCTTCGGTGGCCCCTAACAAACGGGACACCACGGGGCACAGCATGGGGAGAAAGTCGCGCGCCGCAGCGAACGCCTCGATGATGTGTGCGGCAGTAGGGCCTTGGCGACCGACATTGCCCAAAAAAAGGTCTCTGCAAGTCTTCTCCGGCACGGGAGGGAGGTGCAGCGGGTCATAGTGTCCGTACCACCAATTGCGCGCTACCGCGTTGCCGACGACCATAGCATCTTTTCCCATGCGTCAATGTGAGGGCGAAAGATCCCAACAATTGACTCTGCTGTAAATCTTGCACCGACCGAGACGACGACGACCACCGACCGAGACGACATAGTGAAACAATCTCGGAGCGCATTGACAACTTGTCAACAATATTATTGACGCAACGCTTTCTTGCAACCATCGATGTCGTCTTGGCAGGAGGGCCGTAGTGAGGAGGGGCGATTTTTTTCGTGCAGAGCGGGGGATAGAGTTGCTACACTGACAGTTGTGCGAAAGCGGCGGGTGCGCGCGGGCGGTCTCTTCTGGTTGGTACTCGTGGGGTTGGTCGGCTGTAAGGGGCCGTCACTCACCTTGGAAGAGGCCGGACTGACGGGACCGACGCAGGTTTCTGTCGGCCAAAAAGCGGAGTATCAGTTCATCGTCAAACCGTCGGGGGAGTCTTTCTGCGCCTATTCGACGTTGTTGTATGTCTACGAAGATCACCCCCCATGTCCACCCGCTCCCCTCTCGAACGCCACCGGAGGGGATTTTTCCACCAATTTTACGCACCAAGTAGCACTCTCCGCCAAACCGGCAGGGAGTACGGCGGTGGTCGCGTCGCAATTTGTTGAAGCGTACGACGAGTCGACGAACGCCGGCACCTTGCAAATCACATTCGCGTTCACACCGGACGTGCCGGGGACCTACACGTTCACCATCACGGCCGGAGGCACCCTGGACGATGACGGTCAAACCATCCAAGCCACACTGACAAAACAACTGACCGTGGTTGCAACGGCCGCTGCCCCATCGTCATATAGTATTTCAACGTTTAATGAGTACAAATGTGCTCATTAAACGTTAGAAATACTTATGGTACCGTAAGACGCATGTGCTCAGGAAAAGTTAACGCACCATAAAGCCCCTGAAAGCGCTTTCCGTGGACCTCACCGCTCGTCAGTGTCCGACGGATGGTGTAAAGTGTTTGCCTCACGCAACTTCTGCCGTTGTCTGCCGACAAGGTGTGGGAGAGAAACCATGCACGGAAAACGACCAGACGCCCATCACCGCATACGACATTGCGTTTGCGCGCCACGCAACCGCTCCCGGTGCTCATACGACAGATGGCCCCGGTGACAACCTCTGCGGGACGCTATTCACTCGCTGTAGAGCGCGTTGCCCGCGCTGGTGTTGGGGTAGCAATGCCCCGAAAGTCCACCGACGCCGGTGCAAGATCTGGGAAATGATGAATGCGAAAGCCGCGGCGCGGTCGACGAATCTCACCGAGCACCTCTGGGGACGCTCCACGAAAGACGATCCGCAAATCAGGGATCATATCATGTCCCGTCCCCGATCGGGACAACACATCAACCACGGCCAATTCGCCTTGCGCGCCTTGCCGCATCTCTCGGAGACAATCGCATCGAAGACATGGGACTGCCCGGTCCGCCACGCGCGGCGCAACACTTCTTCGGACACGGTCCTACGTGGGGTATCGATACCCCAACCACATTTGATGACTATTCGCGCCTTCCAAAGGGGGCGAGCAAGCCGCACCCCCCGCCCGGACTCGGTCGTCGCCACCCCCCTCCAGCGGCAAAGCCGGGTCAAGGACCAGTTGTGCTGGGCCGCGAAGCACAGTCGAAGACTTTGAGGAGTGTAATAGAACCTCCCCCTTGAGCGCCTCGGTGCGGCTGGGGCGTGCGGGCCCTGGATGACGCGGGGTTTACAACTAGGATATCACACTGTCGTGGCGTTTGCCTCGCGACATGTAGTTGCGAGTGTCCCGCTTTTTCTCGATTGTCACACCCTATGATCTACGCTATGTTTTCATCTTTATGATATTTCAGAAGAAATATTATATTGATACCACGGAGGGGGTCGACTGTGTTGCCGTGACCCACGAGGTCCACTATGCCATCCGTGATGCGGTGGCAGATCTCGGGATGGTCACGGTCCTCATCCCCCATGCGGGTGCCGGAGTCCTGACAGGGGAATCCCTCCCGGAAGTCCTGGCGGCACTGCGACAGGTGGTGGCACAGTGGTCTGCTGGCGGTGAGGCCGAGGTCCGCGATGCCAAACAACGATCCGTCACCGTGGCCGCAAGTCTCGCCGGAATGCTGATTGGACGGAGCTGCACCATCCCCTTTGCCCAAGGGCGTCTCCTCTTGGATCCCTACAGCGATCTCCTGGTCTGCGACTTCACGTCGAAGGCCCAGCGGCGGGAATTCGTGGTCCATGTGCAGAGTGTCCCGCCGCCAGCGGCCAAAACACCGCCACCCGAGGAACCATGAGACACGTCTCCTCCCTTCAGATTCGCGTGAGAGAATGGGCGCACCGGCTGGGGGTCCTCCGCGCGGTGCATTGGTGGCCCATGGTGGTGTCCGTTCTCGGTTTGACGTGGTTGATCGGTTTTTCCATTGGAGAGATCCCGGACGAAATTGCCGTTGGGATGGTGGCCCCGTACGATATCCGTGCCGACCGGCAATATGCTGTTGTCGATGAGGCGGCCACAGAAGAACGCCGGATTGAGGCCCTCCAGCAGGCCCGACCCGTGTATGACTACGATACGGAAGCCGCGGTGATGCAGATCACCCATCTCTCCGAGGCCTTCACCAATGCGAGGTTGGCATGGGCGGGGGCGCAGGCGAGTGCGGGGGGAGAGGAGAGCACGGAATGGCTTGCCAACCTCCGGCGTCGTTTTGAAGAACAACTCGGACAACGGGTCTCCGATGCCCAGTGGGAGGCCTTTGTGGCCCTCCAGTGGGGATATGAAGTGGAGCGGGCCATCACGGCGGTCATCGAGCAGCTGACAGCGGGACCCGTGGTGGCCAATGTGGAACCCTTGCAGCAGGAGCGCGAGCACGGCATCCTCCTGCGCACGGTGACCGTGGTCGACGGCAAGCGGCAGATGGCGGAAGAGACCATTCAGGGTGCGGCGCTCGATCGTTTCACAGGAGTCGATCCACTCCGAACAGAGATGAAGATGGAGGGACTCGGTCGGCAGTCAAAACCGATCCGGGAATTTGTCGCCTCCCTCTTGCAGCCCAACTGTTCCATCAATTTGTTGGAGACCGAGGCCCGCCGGAGCAAGATTGTCCAATCCATCTCCCTCGTGACGGAAACGGTGAAGGCCGGCGAGATGATCGTCCGACGCTACGAACCCTACACCGAACATCAGGTCCACCTCCTCCGTTCCATTCAGGCCCAAAAGGAGGCGGGCCGATGGCCCATACGGTCGATGGGACATCTCCTCTATATCGCGCTCGTTCTTTTGTTACTCCATCATTTTGGGAGCTTGCACCTTCATGCCTATCGACCCGTGCGCCGCGATCTCGTGTTTCTCGGGGCCTTCTTGCTCGTCGCGGTCCTGATCCTCCGCGCGGGAGGCTTGCTGAGCGAGGCCTTGGCCACCGGGCTTCCGCTCGCCATTCCCCGCGGGGCCTATTACTACCTCATCCCGCTCGCCACAGGGGGGATGATGGTCCGGTTTCTCCTCAATGCGGAGATCGCCGTGATGGTGTCGCTTGCCATTGCGGCCTTTGCCGGCATCCTGTTTTCGCATGATTCCAGTTTTACGGCCTATGTCTTCCTGGTCAATATCGCGGGCGCCGCCACCATGGGGCATGTGGACAAGCGCTCATCGATGATTCGGGCCGGAGGGATGACGGGAGCGGTGGCCATTGTGGCGGTCGCGGCCATCCATCTCATGCGCGCAGGGACCCTCGGTGAGCCGCTCTCGGTGCACACGCTGGTCTGGCACATGGTCTTGGCCTTTGGCGGGGCGGTCTTTTCCGCGTTTGTGGTCATGGCATTGACCCCCGCGGCGGAGACGCTCTTTGACTACACGAGCGATATCAAATTACTGGAGCTCGCCAATCTCAATCATCCCCTCTTGCGTGAGCTCGTGATCCGGGCGCCGGGGACCTATCATCATTCACATTTGGTCGGCATTTTGGCGGAGGCCGGGGCGGCGGTGATTGGAGCGCATGCGCTCCTCGCGCGGGTCAGTGCCTATTACCATGATATAGGAAAAATCCGGAAGTCGATGTACTTTACCGAAAACCAGAAGGGGATATCGCCGCACGATCGACTCAGTCCGCATATGTCGGCATTGATTATTGCATCACATGTCAAAGAGGGGATCGAGTTGGCCAGGACGTACAAACTGCCCCGCGTCATTATCGACATGATTCCGCAGCACCATGGGACGAAACGGATCGGCTATTTCTATGAGCGTGCCAAGGAATTGGCCGATCCGGCGTTGGAAATCATTGATGAAAAGGCCTTCCGGTATGCGGGCCCAAAACCCCAGACCCGTGAGGCGGGTTTATTGCTTCTGGCCGACGGGATTGAGGGGGCGGTGCGGGCATTGAAAGAAAAGACGCCGATTCGTATCCAGCAGACGGTACAGAGTATGCTCAATAAGAGTTTTGCGGAAGGCCAGCTCGACGAATGCGAACTGACACTCCAGAATCTCCACGACATCGGCAAGTCATTTTCCCGCATTCTGCTGGGGATCTATCATCAGCGGGTCGAATATCCACGGGAAGTGATGCAACTCAAGGACACAGATATTTCGGTGGTCGATCCGCAGGAGTCTGATGAAACCCTTGAAGATCCAAATCCACCCCGCGCTCCACATGCGCGCTCCACGTAAGCTGTCGTGGCAACTCCAGCGGGCATGGCGCTCGCTCGATGGCCGTGCCGTGGATCTCACGCTCCGGTTGACGACGGATGAGGAGATGACGGTGCTGAACGGCCGATTCCGCCACCAATGGCGCGTGACCGATGTGCTGACATTTCCCTATAGCACAGTGGGAGTCCTCTGCGCTGGCGATATCGTGATTGCCGTCCGTCGGGCAGGGCGCCAGGCCAGAGAGCGGAAGACCCCACTGGCCACGGAGCTCCTCCGGTTGGCGGTCCACGGACTGGCCCATCTGGCGGGACATGACCATCATACCGCAAAGACCTTTGTGGCGATGCGTCAGGGAGAATGCCGGGCGTTGCTTGCGGCCTTGATGACGGAGGCTCGAAAAAAGTGCCTCGCCAGCTCCTGAAGTAAATTGACATTTCTGTTTCCCTCAATAGAATGCCCACCAGCATTCAATTGACATGACAGCGACAACGGCGAAGGGGGCGGTATGCGCGGATTACACGGCGGGTGGAAATGGGTTGCAGCGGTGGTGATGTCGGCCATCGGGATCTCGGCTGCGCATGCGCTGGATAAACGGCCGGATATGTCGCTCCTCGATCCCACCACCGACGGGGGTCGATACATGAGCGTGCACGACGCCGAGACCTTTTTACAGGGTCGTTGGAGCGTCGGTTTTTATCTCGATTATGCCCGCAAGCCGCTCGAACTGCGCAATCTGACCACCAATCAGCGGTTCGATATCGTCCGCGACGCCCTGAACGTTCATTTCACCGGTGCCTATGGCATTACCGACTGGGTGAGTGTCGGGGCCGCGGTCCCGGTGACCCTGTGGCAGGTCTTTTTTGATCCGAACCAGCAGCGCATTACGCTCGGCAATGCCCCGAAACAGCAAAAGGCGGGGCTGGGGGATATTCGTCTGGAGTCGAAGTTCCGACTCCTCGATATTGAACGATACAACATTGGCGTGGCGGTCATTCCGCACATGATCTTTCCTTCGGGGCGCAAGGGGACATTCATCAGCGGGGAACGGTGGACCCCTGGCGTGAAGTTCGCCGTGGAAGGGAATGTCCGGGATAAATTTTTTGTTGGCGGGAATATTGGCTATCAATATGTGAACAAGTCGAACCAGTTTTTTGCCGGGAATCCCAATGCGATCATCAACGATCTCATTACCCTCGGACTCGGCGCGCGCGTCCAGGTGACCGATGAGTGGGCGATTCTCGGAGAGGTCCTCTCGGAAACCCTGGCGAAGAGTTTCTATAAGCACGCCACACAGAGCCCCACGGAAATCCTCGGTGGTGTCCAATATGCGCCGCAACGTGGGGCCGCGCGCGGACTGGCCATGACCCTGATGGGTGGTGGCGGTATCACCCGTGGTGTGGGCGCGCCCCAGGCCCACGTCATTCTCGGCGTGACCTATCCGACGCCGAAGATTGTCAAGGAGTATGAACCAAAGGTGCAGGTGCAAGAGAAGATCGTGATTACGCAGAAGATCCACTTTGCCTTTGACTCGGCAGTCATTCGACCGATTTCGTATCCCATTCTGGACGATGTGGCACAGATTCTCCGGACAAATGCCCACATTGCCCATGTCCAGGTTGAGGGACATACCGACTTTATCGGAGGCGACGAATACAATCTGTCGCTGTCGCGACGGCGGGCGGCGTCGGTCGTCGACTATCTGGTCAAGGCCGGCATTGAGCGGCACCGGTTGGAACCCGTCGGTTATGGCGAGTCTCGTCCCATCGCTGATAATCGGACCGATGAAGGTCGGGCAAGAAATCGGCGGACGGAATTCACCATCCAGTAGTACAGCGACGATTATGCCACCAGCCGTTGCGGCATCACCTGAAGAGACGCTCGTTCAATATGTCAAGGGGGTCGGTCCGCGACTTGGCAATCTGCTCAAAAAATTGGGCATTGTCACGGTTGCCGATCTCCTCTGGCATCTGCCAGCCCGGTATCTCGATTTTCGTGCCATCAGCCGTACCGGGATGCTCAGGCCAGGACAACATCAGATCGTCATCGGGACCATTGTCACCGGGGGGATCGGCGTTCTGGGACGTCGCCGGCGGCGCATCTTCGAGATGATCGTGGATGATGGTTCGGGTCCGATCGCGGCAAAATGGTTTCATTTTCATCAGGCCTATCTCAAGGCCTTCTGTGTGCCGGGGAGCACGGTCATGTTGAGCGGCGATGTCTCCGAGTTTGCGGGCGTGCCGCAATTTGTCCATCCAGAGATCGAGGTGTGGGATGAAGAACGTGCGCCGACCTCGGCTGCACGCTTGGTCGCGCTCTATCCCGCGACCGAAGGGGTGACACAACGGACGCTGCGTCGCGTGATGCATAACGCGCTGGCGCAATATGGTGCCGCGTTGGCGACCATTCTCCCCGCGGCGCTGTTGCACGCGCATCAACTCCTTCCCCGCGCAGCAGCGGTACAGATCGTGCATGATCCACCGCCGGAGACCGATCTGGAGGCCCTCCAGGCGCGGCGCAGTGCCGCCCATCGGACGCTCATTTTTGAAGAGGTCTTTCTCCTCGAATTGGGGCTCGCCGTGCGGCGGGCCATGACCGCGCGCGAGCTGGGCATTGCGTTTGCGCACGATCACGGAGCGGTTGTCCGTTTGCGCGCGGCACTCCCCTTTGCCCTGACTGAGGCGCAGGATCGGGTCGTGTGCGATGTCATTCGTGACATGGCGCGTCCGACACCGATGCGGCGGATGGTCCAGGGCGATGTGGGGAGCGGGAAGACAGTCATTGCCGCCATGGCGGCTGCACAGGCGATCATGGCCGGGTATCAAGTGGCCGTGATGGCGCCTACGGAGATCCTGGCCGAGCAACATTTTGCCACGATGACGCCCTGGTTTTCCGCCCTCGGCATCCCGTTGGGATTCCTCAGTGGTGGCGTGCGTAGCGCAGACCGTCGCACGATGCTTCGACAACTCGCACAGGGAGAATTGCCGCTGGTGGTGGGTACCCATGCCCTGCTTGAAGCCGATGTCCACTTTCGACAATTGGGACTGGTGGTCGTCGATGAACAGCACCGCTTTGGGGTCGAACAACGGTTGGCATTACGCCATAAAGGGACGGAGTGCCCGGATATGTTGATTTTGACCGCAACTCCCATTCCACGCACACTGGCCATGACGGCGTATGGGGATCTCGATCTCTCGGTCATTGATATGATGCCACCCGGTCGGAAACCGGTCGTGACCAAGCACTACCGCGAATCGCAACGAGACCAGTTGTATGCCGGGATGCGGAAAGAACTCTCGCGGGGGCACCAGATCTATGGCGTCTATCCCCTCGTGGCCGAGAGTGAAAAAGTGGATCTGAAGAATGCGACGGATATGGCGTGCCATCTGGCGGGCGTCTTTGGTCCCACCTATCCGGTAGCCCTCCTCCATGGTCAGATGCCGGGACGCGAGAAAGAGGCCATCATGCGACGGTTTGTCACGGGCGACGTAAAAATTCTGGTGACCACGTCGGTCGTGGAAGTCGGGGTCGATGTGCCGAACGCCTCCGTCATGGTGATCGAACATGCCGATCGTTTCGGGCTGGCACAATTGCATCAATTACGCGGACGGGTGGGGCGGGGCTGCAGCGTATCCGGCTCATGACCGAGACCCACGACGGATTTCGCCTGGCCGAGGAAGACCTCAAGATGCGCGGTCCCGGCGAGTTCATGGGGACGCGACAGTCCGGGCTGCCGGAGCTCCGCATCGCGCGTCTGGGCGAAGATGCCCCGATCATTGCCGAGGCCCGTCAGGCGGCCTTTGCCCTCATTGACGAAGATGCCCGTCTGACCCGTCATCCAGCCCTTCGGCAAGCGGTGCTGGCGCGGTGGGGGCACAAGTTGCAACTGTCGCTCATTGGGTGAAGGTTCTCCGCCGCAACAGCGGGGCAATGCGATGTCGATAATAGATTGAGCGGGGGACGTGGGCCCCACGTCCCAGCCGCACCGCGGCGTTGAGGGCGACGACCGAGTCCGGGCACCCAGCGCGCCCCGCGCGCGAGAGGGGGGGACCCAACGGGCTTTGCCCGTTGGGGGGGCGACGTGAGCCCCTCCAATAGTGTCGCTACATGATGACACCACGTGAGGCATCTGGTATGCTGAAATATGTGAAGACATGGACACGCATCTCCCTGATTGTTCTGCTTGGCTGGTCCGCTGGGGCCCATTCGGTCCATGCCACTTCGCTCCTCCCGGCACCCGCTGATCGCCTGGTCCGCGACGCTGACATCATCCTGATTGGCGAGTGCGCCAAGGTCACGAGCGTCCCCTATACCTCACCATTGGGATTTTCGCGGCAGATCGATACCTGGACCTTTCATCTGCAGGACGTCTTGAAAGGGGATCTCACCCCCGGCGATTTTTCCTGGAAGCAGATGGGCGATCGCTACGAGATCGGCAAGAGCTATCTCCTCTTTCTCTCACGGCTGCACGATGTCCACGACCTGATGTCGCCGGTGGGGAAGATGCAGGGGAGTTTTGAAGTCCGGGCCGACGGATCTGTCGTGAATCGGCTCGGCAACCAATTTTTACTCCAGGGCATTGAAGAACGGGTGCCACCAGCGCAGGCCGGGGTGGCCAAAGGGATCCGCGTGGAAATGGATCAGCGCCAGGGGGCGATCTCACTTGAGAGCATGAAGGCACTGATCCGTTCGCTGAAGGATCGTGTGACACCATGAGACATCTTGTGCGGATGACAATGCTCGGGTGCGTGTGTGGATGTTTCCTACTCCTCCCGCGCCTTCTCCACGCCGGTGGGCCGTGGTTTGTCGATGAAAAGGGGAGTGGTGTGCCGTACACATGGGCCGGAGGGACCATCATCTGGTATGCGGATGCGGGTGGGCTTGGGGCCTTTTCTGGTGCGGAGATTATTGATCAGGTCAAGAAGGCCTTCGATGTCTGGATGAACGCGGGTCTCCATCTTCCAGGCATGGTGAAGGTGAATACCGTCCAGGTGAGTGCGGTCCTCGGGGGGATATTGAAAGAGAAGCTGACCCCCGAGAATCTGATGAAACACCTGAACAAGACCCTGATTATCTACGATGAAGACGGGTCGATTCTCACAGGAGAGGGGGTCAACCCTCAGGATGTTGCCGCGGTCACATTTTTGGGGGCGAAGATGGATCCGACAACGCTCCATCATTTGGCGGGCGTCACGGTATTGAACGGCCTTTTTTTACAGGACGTCGATCCGGCGAATCCGGGTGGCAGCAAGTATGCCCGGTTCTTGGCCACCTTGGTCCATGAGTTTGGCCATCTCTTTAATCTCGATCACTCGGCCCTCAATTGGGAAAATATCAACGAGATCGTCTCCGATATCGGGGCCTTTGGAAAGGCCCTGCCGACAATGTATCCGGTCATTGTCGAAGGGGGCGGGCAGGAGACGCTCCATGTCGATGATGTCGTCGCGATTTCCACCCTCTATCCCCGCGCAGATTTTACCAGCAAGTTTTGCGCGTTTGCCGGGGTATTGGTCGGGAGCGACAGCCTCGGATTCCAGGGGGCGCATGTGGTGGCCCGGCCGGTCAAAGACCCGATGACGTTTGCCATTTCGGCGGTCTCTGGCAATGCCTTGCCGCAGGGGGCCGCGGATGGAAGCTACATCGTGCGCGGCATTCTCCCGGGCGAAAAATACACCCTCTCATATGGAAAAATTAATCCGGCCTTTGTCATGGAGTCATCGTTGCAACCGTATGGCGATGAAGAGGGAGAAACACCGCGCAGCGGATTCGAGAACGCCCCGATTACGGCCGGGAATGGGAAGGCCACAACGGTCTTGTGCAATGCGCCTGGAGAGACGGTGATGATGGATACCATTCAACTGGAAATCCCGAGCGGTGGAACATTTCAGGCGAAAAATCCCCTTGTTTCCGCCAGCACGCCGATGGCGCCTCCGGCCACGGCAACCGGCGGATCGCCAGGCGGTGACCCCGAGACCAAGGCGGGTGCAAAAAAGACCTTTGGCTGCACGTTCGTGCTTCCGTGATCAGCTTGTTTTCACCAGCGAGATCTGCTAGAGCTGCGGACCATGAATCGGCAATCCTGGTGGGTCGGTGTGTTGCTCGGTGTGGTGGGGTGTGCATTGCTGCGAGGGGGGATCTCCGCCGAGGAGACCGCCACCCAGAAGACGCCGCCCCGTGTGGTCTACACGCTCACCATTGCCGATGAGATCATCACTCCGACCATTGCCGAATATATTGCGCACGGTCTTGCCGAGGCGCATGCGCATCATGCGGAAGCGGTGATCCTCATCCTCGATACGCCGGGAGGCCTGCTCGAGTCGACACAACGGATCGTCCGTGATCTGATGAATGCCGAACTCCCGGTGGTGGTCTATGTGGCGCCCTCTGGCGGGCGGGCCGCCTCTGCCGGAATGTTCATCACGCTGGCGGCCCACGTGGCCGCCATGGCCCCATCGACGCGTATTGGCGCAGCCCATCCGGTGACGATCGGTGGGGCATCGCCAGGCGGGGAGCGTCCATCAGAGATGGCACCATCCCCTCCAACGTCCGCCGCAGAGAAAAAACGCCGTGGTACGAAGAAAAAGTCCGACCGGTCTCAGCACGATTCGACTTCCGCACCCGATCTGCATGCCGCCGCAGATCCCATGGGGGATAAAATCATGCAGGATACCGTGGCCTGGGTGAAGGGCATTGCCACGGGGCGCGGCCGCAATGTGCCGTGGGCCATATCCGCGGTGACCGAAAGTCGTTCCGCCACCACAGACGAGGCGAAACGGTTGGGAGTGATCGATCTCGTGGCGACCTCTGTGGAGGATCTGCTGCAGCAGCTCCATGGTCGCAACGTCGCGGTGGGGTCCACGACGCAGACCTTGCAGACCGACGGGGCAACAGTGATGGCCATTGCCATGACCGTGCGTCAGCAGCTCCTGCAGGTGATTTCGAATCCCAATATCGCCTACATCCTGATGATGCTCGGTTTCTACGGTCTCCTCTTTGAGATCACCCATCCGGGAGGATGGATCCCGGGGATCGCCGGGACGATCTGTCTCCTCCTCGCCTTTTATGCCCTGCACACATTACCGACCAATTATGCGGGGATCGCCTTTATTGTCCTGGGGGTGCTCCTCTTTTTGGTGGAGCTGAAAGTGACGTCGTACGGGTTTTTGACGGCGGCCGGGATCGGCTGTCTCGCTTTTGGGTCGATGATCCTGATCGATTCACCCGCGGAGTTTCTCCAAATCTCGCTTTCCGTGATTATCCCCGTGGTGGTGGCCACGGCCATGGTGGCGCTCCTGCTCGGTTATCTCGTGATCCGGGCGCAACGTGGCCACGTGGCCGTGGGGATCGAAGGGATGACCGGCCGGATCGCCGTGGTCGACCGGCCGTTCACCCCGCGGGGCAAAGTCACGATCGATGGCGAAATCTGGGATGCCGAGGGAGAAACCTCTGCCCAGGTGGGTGAAGAGGTCGATGTCGTGCGTGTCGAAGGGATGCGTCTGATCGTGCGTCGGCGGACATAATCGATGCACCAACACATGAGGAAAGCACAAGGGAGGGGAATATGCCATTACCATTGTCACCCATCGGGATACTAATCGTCATGGTGGCGTTTTATCTGCTCAGTTGTATCAAGGTTTTGCGGGAGTATGAACGTGGGGTCATTTTTCGGCTCGGCCGTGCCCTGCGCCGTTGCAAGGGACCGGGGATTATTTTTGTCTTCTATCCGATCGATCGAATGATCCGCGTCTCCCTCCGGACCGTGGTCCTCGATGTCCCTCCGCAGGATGTCATTACGCGGGACAACGTCTCGGTGAAAGTGAACGCCGTAACCTATTTTCGCGTGCTCGATCCGAATCGCGCGATTTTGCAGGTCGAAAATTATCTCTATGCCTCGTCGCAAGTCTGTCAGACGACACTGCGGAGTGTCCTCGGGGAAGTGGAGCTCGATGAATTGTTGTCGGAGCGGGAAAAAATCAATCATCGACTGCAGGAGATCATTGATCGGCAGACCGATCCCTGGGGGATCAAAGTGAGCATGGTGGAGGTCAAGCATGTCGATCTGCCGGTCGAGATGCAACGGGCCATGGCGCGACAGGCCGAGGCAGAACGTGAACGACGGGCCAAGGTCATTGCGGCGGAAGGAGAATTCCAGGCCGCAGCCCGGTTGCTGGAAGCCGCCCAGCTGATGGGCCAGCACCCGGTGACCCTGCAGCTCCGCTATTTGCAAACGTTGGTCGAGATTGCGGGTGACAAGAATTCCACCACGGTCTTTCCGCTGCCGATCGATTTGCTCCGTGCATTCCTTCCCGCTAAAACGTGACCGTGCCGCCGGCAAAGGCGCCCCAGTCGTTGGCGTCTTTGGTGATCCCGACCTCGCCACCGAGGTCGAGCGTGAAGCGTTTTCCGAGGAGGAGTTCGATGCCGCCCAGACCGCTGACGACTTCATTTTTGCCGTTCTTCTGGAAATCGGTGTACCCGAGAATTTCGGAAAAGGCGCCGAACCGTTCCCAGACGTATTGAAAACCGGCACCGTATCGCATCATCTCATCGCCATGCGTTTGAATCACGCTGCCGGCATTGAGCGTGAATGTCGAGTGTTCAGTCGCCTGCGTCAGGAGGAGATTATTCGTGAATTGATAATTGTCTTTTCCCACGCGGCTCTCGGGAGAGGTCGGCAATCGAACCGTCGTAAACCCTCCGACGAGTGTTCGGCCATTGTGCGATGCGGTGAGGGCCCCGACCTTGTGAAGGATCACGACGTCGCCGAAACCGGCATGATTTCCACCCGTCTGTTGGACGCGCCATGGCACGACCAGGTCGACCTGCTGGTTCCCGGCAACTCCTTGGGTCAGCGTAAGCTGTTGGCGATTTTCTTTCAGCCCGCTCGTCGGTTGCTGGAACTGGTGGCCAAACTCGACCATGAGATGATTCGGCGGTGTGACCGCGGCCGATTCGATGCGCGGGGCGCGCAATGCCCACACCGTCTGGCTCGCACAGAGGAGGGCGATGCTACAGAAGAGGCCGGAAACGAGACGGATTTTCATCGGGGGTATAGTGGCTCCCTGCTGGTGAGATGTCAAGCCTCGATCCATGGGCTCGATCCATCATTGATAAGAGATCTGTTATCGTGATACACTCTACGGATGCAATCTCGGGGGAGAGACGGAGGAATGATGCATCGGATCTGCACATGGAGCTGTATCGGAGTGCTTTGTAGTATAGGATTGTGGAGTCTGGCGGGGAGTGCCGGTACACCACAGGCTGGTCTGCAACAGGGGAGCAGGGCGGCGGCTGGGCAAACGCGTACGCCGGGAAGTCTGAGCCTTTTTTCTGCGGTGGCGCCGTGCCCCTGTCCCGGCGGGGTATTGGACACCTCGTGTATGCGGCGGGCGGCGGAGACGATCCAGGTCGGGCAGGGACTCCTCCAGACGTCGGCGTCCGGTGGCGCTGGTACGCTGACCGTGGTGGTCTCAGGCCAATCCCGTCAGGGACGTGCCTTATGTACAAAGAAGGTCGAGGAGATCCTCCGCAAAGCCGGAGTGACCTATTTCCAGACCAAGGAAATCGCAGGGCCGTGGCAGGTCCGATTCGGGGGGGAATAGGATCTGACGAGGGAAGAATCCGTCGCCCATAGCCGTGATGTGGCCAACAGTTGACCCTGCCAATAGTACTTGCCTTCCCTATTTCAATCGTGTTAGCCGTCCCGGCGAACTTCGCACACTCGCTTTTCCTTTTGGTCCAGCGAAGATAATGAGTGATTACGCTGGTTTGGGTTGCCGTGTGGTGCCCCATTGCGAGTGGAGGCCAACCGAAAGGAGTTTCGTCATGGCGGAAGTCACACTCCAGTCTCTTCTGGAGGCCGGTGTCCATTTTGGGCATCAGGTCTCCCGATGGAATCCGAAAATGAAGCCGTATCTTTTTACGGCACGCAACGGGATTCATATCATCGATCTCGAAAAGACGCTCCCGATGCTGCATCGGGCCTATCATTTTGTGCTCGATCAAGTCGCGCATGGCGGCATGGTCCTCTTCGTCGGCACGAAACCTCAGGCCCAGCCGGTGATCGAGGAGGAGGCGAAGCGGTGCGAGATGCACTATGTCAATCATCGGTGGCTTGGCGGCATGTTGACCAATTTCCGCACCATCAAGCAGAGTATCGACCGATTAACGTCCTACTACGACCGAAAAGAGCAGGGAGAGTTGGCGAATCTGCGCAAGAAGGAGCAGCTGTTGATGGCGCGTGAGGCCGCGAAAATGGAACGTTCGCTCGGCGGCATTCGGACCATGGAGCAGCTCCCGGCAGTGGTGATCACGGTCGATCCCAATCGCGAACGGATTGTGTTGCGTGAGGCCAATCGTCTCCGTATTCCGGTCGTGGCATTGGCCGATTCGAATTGTGATCCGGAGGGGATCGATTTTCTCCTCCCCGGAAACGATGATGCCATGCGCTCGATTCGCCTGGTGATACAGCATCTGGCCGATGGCTGTCTTGCGGGCCTTGCCAAGCGACGGGAAGTCATTGAACGGGAGATGGCTGCCAAGACAGAAGCCGACCAGAAAAAACGCCCGATCAAGGCTGCGGAGGAACGGAAGATCGGTGGCCGCGGTCGGGCCTATGTGTCAAAAGATCGCAACGACCCCACGGATAAACCGGGGCGACGCGAGGGGAAATCCTCGACGGCTGTGCCACAGGGAAAAGGGGGCGCGGTCACCGTGCCGGACGCCACGGGGAAGGCGCCCGAGACCGTTGTGGAATCCAAGCACGTCGGGGGAGGGAGTGCCACATGACGATTCGGGCATCAGTCGTGAGGGAGTTGCGGGAACGGACCGGGGCAGGGATGATGGAATGTAAAAAGGCCCTGCTCGAGACGAATGGCGACATGGATGCGGCCATTGCCTGGTTGCGGAAGCATGGCCTCTCAAAGGCCGCCAAGAAGGCGGAGCGCGTTGCCAAAGAGGGGACCATTGCCGTCTATATCGGACCGAACGACGCGTCGATGACACTCGTCGAGGTCCATTGTGAAACGGACTTCGTGGCAAAGAACGAACAGTTTCAACAATTCGCGTCGACCGTTGCACAAATCATTGGTGAGCATGATTTTTCCGACGTGGCTGCCGTCCAGGGGGCCATGCTGGATGGAGAAACGGTGTTGCAACACCAGACGCAGCTGACGATGACCATCGGCGAGAATATCGGTGTGGGTCGGTTTGCCAAACGGGTCGTGCAGAAACCCTCAGAGCGGCTCATCCATTACATTCATGCGGGGAGCAAGATCGGCGTGATTGTCCAGTTTGATGACCCCCGGCAACAACTCTCCGACGACGTGGCCCGTGATATCGCCATGCACGTGGCCGCGATGAATCCACCATATGTGACGCGCACTGCCGTGCCGGCACCACTGATCGAGAAAGAGGAGGAGATTCTCCGTGCGCAGCTCGCGGATGACAAGAAACCCGCGGAGATTGTCGAGAAGATTTTGCAGGGACGTCTCAATAAATTTTTTGCCGAGATCTGTCTCGACGAGCAGGTTTTTGTCAAGGACCCGCAGGGAAAGCGGTCCGTGCAGCAGATATTGCATTCCGTGGGGGATGCGATCCGGGTGAAGGATATGGTCCGTTTACAAGTCGGGACCGAATAATCACCATGAAAGTGCCACGGTACCATCGCGTTGTCCTGAAACTGTCCGGGGAGGCCTTGCAGGATCCGGCACAGGGAATGGGTGTCGACCTCTCCGTGGTCGAGGCGTTGGCGCAGGAGATTCAAGAGGTCCATGCGCTCGGGACCCAGATGGCCATTGTCTTGGGCGGGGGCAATATCTTTCGCGGGGCGTCGAGCCGTGCGGGGGGGATGGATCGTCCCCATGCCGATTACATGGGGATGCTGGCGACGGTCATTAATGGCCTGGCGCTTCAGGACGCACTCGAGCGGATCGGCGTCTATACCCGGGTGATGACGGCCATTGCCATGCAGCAGATTGCGGAGCCATACATTCGTCGGCGCGCGATTCGGCATCTCGAAAAGGGGCGCATGGTGATTTTTGTGGCAGGCACCGGCAATACCCATTTTTCGACGGATACCGCCGCGAGTCTGCGGGCCTTGGAGATTCAGGCCGACGTCCTCCTGAAGGGGACCAAGGTGGATGGTGTCTATGATGCCGATCCCGTGACGCATCCGGAGGCGAAACGTTTTCTCACGCTGACCTATCTGGACGTCCTGCAGAAACGGCTCACCGTCATGGATTCCACCGCCATCTCCATGTGCATGGAGGCCAAATTGCCGATTGTCGTATTTGATATGTTTCACCGGGGCAATTTGCAACGGGTTGTGAGTGGAGAGTCGCTCGGGACCCGTGTGCAGGGATAGGCGGTGGTGAGGAGGGCGTATGATCGAGGCCATCGGGCAAGAGGCACAAACGGAGATGGAAAAGGGGCTCAAGAATCTCGGCCATGAATTGAGCAAGGTGCGGACGGGACGGGCATCGCTCACCCTGTTGGACGATATCCGTGTGGAAGCCTACGGACAGATGATGCCGCTGACCCATGTGGCGACGCTCAATATCCCCGAGCCACGAACAATCACGATTCAGCCATGGGATGCGAGCGTGATTCCGCACATTGAGCGCGCGATTCAGGCCGCACAATTGGGCCTCTCTCCGGCGAATGACGGCAAGATCATCCGCCTCTCGATTCCGGCGCTGACCGAGGAACGCCGGAAGGAATTGGTGAAGGTCGTCCATCGACTCGCCGAAGAGGCCCGGATTGCCATACGCAAGGTGCGGCGGGAGGCGAATGAGACGATCAAGAAATCGGAAAAAGAGGCCCACCTCTCTGAAGACGAGATCAAGCGCATCCAACAGGAGATCCAGAAATTGACGGACCAGCATATTGCAAAAGTGGACGAATCGGTCGTGCACAAAGAAAAAGAAGTGATGACGGTCTAGGGCCCGCCACCATTACAGGGGCTCACGTACCCTCCGGCTCCGCCTGCGGGTACTTCCTCGTCCACCCGCTTCGCGGGTCCCCGGACTCGGTCGTCGCCACGTCCCTCAACGCCGCGGTGCGGCTGGGTCGTGGGGCCTCACTGAACCGTATGGAGCACGTGGTGACATGAATCCGCCGCCGCAACATATCGCCATCATCATGGATGGCAACGGACGTTGGGCGCAACACAAGGGCCTTCCGCGCATTGTCGGGCATCAACATGGCGTGGAGGCAGCGGATGCCATTGTGACGACCGCACGGGAGTTTGGGATCCCCTATCTGACGCTCTTTGCCTTTTCGGACGAGAATTGGGGACGGCCGCGGGAGGAAGTCGAACAGCTCATGCAGCTGCTCGCGGATTTTCTCCGGACCAAACGCGACAAGATGATCGCCAATGGTGTCCGCCTGGCCACCATTGGCGAGACAGACCGCTTGCCGGTCACGGTCCAACACTCATTGGCGGAGACGATCGAAGCCACCGCAGCCGGGACATCGCTCACCCTGATTTTGGCACTCAGTTATGGCGCACGCGCCGAAATCTGTCGGGCGGTCAGGCGCGCCATGACAGCGGGCATCAGCGAGATCACGCCAGACCAGTTGTCCGCTGCCCTCGATACCGCGGCGTATCCCGATCCGGATCTCCTCATTCGCACGAGCGGCGAATATCGCATCAGCAATTACTTGTTGTGGCAATTGGCCTATACAGAACTCTATTTTACAGACATCTTGTGGCCCGATTTTTCGCCGGAGCACCTTCGGGAGGCCATTGCGGCCTATCAACGGCGTGAGCGTCGGTTTGGACGGGTGACGGCCTGATGTTTCGACAGCGTGTGGCAACCGCGATAGTCCTCATTGCCGTGATTGGTGCCACGGTCTTTTTCGCGCGTCCCGTCGTGTTTCAAGGGTTGGTTCTCCTTGCCGTCCTTTTTGCCTTGGCCGAATATAATCGCCTGGCGCTGTCGCACCTGCGATTCTATCGTCTCACGGCTTTGCTGTCAGGGATGCTTGTGGGCACGGTGCAGACGTGGCCGGTGCCATGGATGCCGATCGATCTCCTCCTCATTCTCCTCACGTTTCTGGTCGCCGTCCTCTATTTGTGGCGGACCACCATTATGGAAGGCTATGTCGAACGTCTTGCGTTGGCCATGTTCGGGTCACTCTATATTGCGCTCAGCCTTCCCTATTTGGGACGAATGCGACTCTTGCCCCATGGCCAGGCGATGATCGTCATGACGCTCACCATGGTGGCACTATCCGATACGGCTGCGTATGTCGTGGGGAAGACGTTGGGGCGACGAAAGTTCGCGTCGATGGCGAGTCCGAACAAGACCATGGAAGGGTTTTATGCGAGTTTTGTGGGGAGTATGATCGCGGTCCTGCTCACGCGCTGGTTCTTATGGCGGGATATGCCGATCTGGCCTGCATTGGGGCTTGGGGTGGTCATCGGGATGGTGGGGCCCTTCGGGGATTTGATCGAATCCGCGATCAAACGCGGGGCCCATGTGAAGGATTCTGGCTCGATCCTCCCCGGACATGGGGGGGTACTCGATCGCAGCGATGCCTATCTTTTCAGTGCCCCGGTGGTCTATTACGCGGTGCAATGGTTTTTTTAGCGGGAGCATTCTCCGCGGCGTGTCCCGGAGAGATGTATCAATGGACGTCATGAAAGAACGGTTTCTCGCCATTTTGGGTTCGACCGGATCGATCGGGGAGTCGACGCTTGATGTGGTGTCGCGCCATCCGGAGCATCTGCATGTGGTGGCGCTGGCCGCTGGAGGCGGGCAGATTGACCGGCTTGCCGCACAGGTGCGCCACTATCGACCGCGGTATGTGGCCGTGGCGAATGTGGAGTCCGCGCGACACTTGCGCGACCAGCTGGGGCCGACCGATGTCGCCATCCTGATGGGTGAGGAGGGGGTCATTACCACCGCCACATTACCCGATGTCGACACGGTGGTGGCCGCCATTGTCGGGGCGGCTGGATTACGGTCCACGCTGGCGGCCGTGTCGGCGGGCAAGCGTGTGGCGCTCGCCAATAAAGAGTCGATGGTCATTGCAGGACCTCTGGTCCGCCGGTGTATGACGGAGAGTGGCGCGGAGTTACTCCCCGTGGATAGTGAACATAGTGCCGTCTTTCAAACACTGGCCGCCAACCGACGCGAGACCGTGCGGTCGATCACGTTGACCGCCAGCGGCGGCCCGTTTCGGGACCGCCCTTTTACCGAGTTCCCGCACATCAGGGTCGAAGAGGCGCTGGTCCATCCGAATTGGTCGATGGGTGCCAAGGTGACCATCGACTCGGCAACGCTCATGAATAAAGGATTGGAGCTGATTGAGGCACGATGGCTTTTTGATATAGCGCCCGAGCAGCTGCGTGCCGTGATTCATCGGGAGAGCATCGTCCATGCGTTGGTGACCTTTGTCGATGGGGCGGTGATGGCCCAGCTGGCCCACCCGGATATGCGTGCCCCCATTGCCTATGCCTTGGCGTATCCGACACGGATCGAGAGTGGCATCCCGGCATTGGATCTCGCGACCTGTGGCCCGCTCAGTTTTTCCGCACCGGATACCGGCCGTTTTCCCTGTCTTACATTGGCGCAGGAGGCGAATCGCGTGGGCGGGAGTGCCCCGGCCGTGCTCAATGCGGCAAATGAAGTGGCGGTCACGGCCTTTTTGTCGCGTCAATTGCCGTTTCTCGGGATTGCGCCAGTCATCGAGGAGGTTCTGACACAGATGCCGAGCGTGTCGTGGTCTACGGTGGAGGAATTGCTGGCGATTGATGGGGATGCACGGCGTTATGCCATGGCCGCCGTGCATGACCGGGGGAACCATCATGCCGTGCGATGCAAGGCGGTCTCATGACTCTGGTCTATGTCGTCGTCGCGTTAGTGCTGGGACTTGGTCTGCTGGTGCTTGTCCACGAATGGGGCCATTTTGTCATGGCGCGGGCGGCCGGCGTTCGCGTCGAGACCTTCTCCATCGGTTTCGGGCGCACGGTCGTATCGAGGGAGCGCGGAGCGACGACCTACAAGATCGGATGGCTCCCCCTGGGGGGCTATGTCAAAATGGCGGGTGAAGATCCGGCGGAACCTGCTGCGGCAAACGACCCCGGGGCGTATGCCAGCAAGCCGGTGCGTAAACGGCTCCTCATCGTGCTGGCGGGCCCAATCATGAATATCCTCCTCGCCGCGGTGATTATGCCGGTCACGTTCCTGATCGGGCGCGAGCGCCCGGCCTATGAAGTGGTACCGCCGGTGATCGAAGAGGTCCGTCCGGCCTCGTCAGCGGAGAGGAGTGGCATCCTTCCTGGCGATCGCATTCTTGCCGTTGAGGGTCGAGCAGTGGCCACGTGGGAAGATGTGCAGGAGCAACTCGTCTTGAGTGGCCGCGATGCCACGCTCACGCTCACCGTGGAACGCGAGGGGACACCAAAAACCGTGAAGCTCCGGCCGAGCCCATGGGGGCTCGGATTTCATCCGGCCACATTTCTTGGCAATCAACCGATCGTCGATGAGGTGACGGCTGCGGGGCCGGCCGCACGTGCTGGCGTGATGGCGGGTGATCGCGTGGTGACCGTTGCCGGACAACCGATCCGCTACTGGGATCAGTTGACCCTTGCGGTGATGAAGGGACGGAGTCTCTGGTTCTGGCTGTGGGCGGGGCGGATGTGGCAGGGCGATTTTGGCGTGACCGCGGACTATGTCCGGGGCGGTCCCTTGCCGATCACCATTCAGCGCGGCGGAGCCCGGCTCCAGTTTCTGCTCGAACCCGCCTATGACGAAGGCTATGAACGACAGGTCATTGGCGTGCGACACGATCCCGAGGCGGCCTATGCGGCCATGCCCAAGGTCATGCGTCGATACCCGCTCATGGAATCGATCGTCCGCGGCGAAGCGGAGTTGTGGCGGCTCTTTCGGCTCACGGCGGAGTTTCTCTATCGGCTCGTCAATGCCCCCGAACAGCATTATGAATCGTTGGGAGGGCCGATCCGGATCATCAGCATGTTTGCAAAAATTGCCCAGGAGGGTCTGTCGCCATTTCTCTATTTTCTCGCGTTTTTCAGTCTGCAACTCGGCTTCCTCAATCTCCTTCCGGTTCCAGTGCTTGACGGAGGCCACGTTGTTTTTCTGACGATCGAGGCCCTCCGGGGGAGGCCGCTCGCACTGCGCGTGCAATCTATTGCCCAGCACGTGGGATTGGCGATGCTGCTTACCCTCTTTGCCATTGTGACATACAACGATCTGGACCATTTCGAATTGGTCCGGCGTCTGTTCGCAAAGTTGTTTTAGGGCATCGCCGGATGCTTTGCACTTTCGTGAGAAAATCCCTATAATGATGTCATGGTTCTTTCTCCGCGCGAGGAACTCGTCCGGCTGCAGAAGAAAATCTATCGGGCCAATCGTGCCATCATTGAACAATCGGTTGTGGTGCAAGAACCGGATTTCGACAACTATGCGCGGCGCTACCGTCATGCCGTGGCGCATTTCCAGCGGGCAGTGTCTCACGAAACGATGCTCAAGGCCGTGCAGCGGGCCGATATTGTCTATGTCGGTGACTATCACACCTGTCCGCAATCGCAGCGATCATTTCTCCGCATCCTGAAGGCCATCCGTCCGCGCCAGTCGCGGCCGCTCCTGCTCGGTCTCGAACTCTTTCATCGCCGGCATCAGCCCACCGTCGATGCCTTCCTGGCCGGTTCGCTCTCCGAACAGTCGTTTTTGCAGACCGTGGGATTGCGGCAGCATTGGGTGTTTGATCTCTGGGACCACTTTCGCCCCATTTTTGATTTTGCCAGATATCATCGCATTCCCATTCTTGGCATCGATGCGGCCGCCCGCAAGGCCTCCCTGATGGAACGCGATCAACAAACCGGTGCGTGGATCGCGACGCTCGCAGAGCGCTATCCTGCCCACCAGCTCTTCATCCTGATTGGGGACCTCCATCTCGCCCCCCAGCATCTTCCCCTGGAAACCGAGAAGGTCTTGAAGGCGCGGCATCTCGAACGGGCCGATCTCATCCTCTATCAAAACAGCGAGCCGATCTACTGGTCACTGGCCCGCCGCGGGCGCGAGCAGCGTGTGGGAGTCGTCCAGATCGATCGCCGGACCTATTGTCGCATGCATACGCCACCCATCATCTGTCAGCAGTCCTACCTCAATTGGCTCGATCATGAGGAGGGAGCGATCGATTATGCGGATGCCAAGGAGCAATTTTTGCATCTCGTGCAGCAGATGGCCCATTTTCTCCGGATTCCCCTGGGACAGGAGATGGAGAATATTACCGTCTACACCTGCGGAGATCTCAGTTTCCTCCATGAACTGAGACGACGCAGGCGTTTTTCGCCTCGAGAGCTCAAAACGATCCGGCGCCACGTTCTTGCCGCGGAAAGTTATTGTCTTCCGCAGGAGCGGATGGTCTATCTGGCGAATCTGTCGGTCAATCATGCCGCGGAGGAAGCGAGCCATTATCTCAAATTTCTCTGCTCAGGCCCGGAACATCCACGTCCCCTGATCGATGCGTTTTACGCAAACCTGTTGCATGAGGCGCTCGGGTTTTTTGGATCGAAATTGATCAATCATCATCGGAAATGTTTTCACGACGCCGATTTTTTCCGGCGCCTGGCCTATTTTCGGCGACACGGCATTCCACCGGGGCGCGAGGGAGAATTCGAGACCGCGCAGCTCGTGGTGACCTATCGTCGGTACGAGCGACGGGGAAAACCGCTCCAGTATAAGGCGATCTTTCAGCAATCTGCCGACCGGTTTTTTTCCGTGACCCATGCCCTCGGATACATGCTCGGCGACCGCATGTTTTATGGTGTCATGGGTCGAAAAATCCCGCGGGCCCTTGTTCGGAGGCTCTTCACGGAACAGTGGTGGTTCGAGGGACAGGCCTTCGAGTGGGTCGCAGACCTCCAGGAGCGCCTCCGCACCGTCTCCATTCCCGCCCGCATGTGATGCGATTTACGCCTGATAGTAATCAATGCCGAGATGGGTAATCTGGGTCTCGCCCATCATCCAGCGCAGCGTATTCATCAATTTCATCTCTTGATGAAAGAGATTGTGCTCCGGATAGAGTCCCTCTTTGACCATGGGAGATTTGAGATAGAAGGAGAGCCACTCCTGGATCCCCTTCAGGCCGGCCCGCTTTGCCAGATCGAGAAAGAGTGCGAGGTCGAGCACGATCGGTGCCGCCAGGATGCTGTCACGGCAGAGGAAGTCGATCTTGATCTGCATGGCGTATCCGAGCCAGCCGAAGATGTCGATGTTGTCCCATCCCTCTTTATTGTCCCCACGGGGGGGATAATAATTGATGCAGACTTTGTGATAGAGGTCACTGTAGAGCTCCGGATTCAGTTCCGGTTGCAAAATAGTCCCGAGCACCGAGAGCTTGCTCACTTCCTTGGTTTTGAACGACTGGGGATCGTCCAAGACCTCGCCATCGCGGTTCCCGAGAATGTTGGTCGAGTACCATCCGCGGATGCCCAGGTGCCGCGCACGCAGTCCCGGGGCCAAGATCGTCTTCATCAGGGTCTGTCCGGTTTTGAAGTCCTTCCCCGCAATCGGTGCGTGGGTCTGGTTCGCGAGCTCCTGCATGGCCGGGATGTCGACGGTCAGATTTGGGGCCCCATTGGCGTACGGGATGCCTCGTGTGAGGGCGGCGTAGGCATAGAGAATGCTCGGGGCGATGGCCTGCTCATCGTGGTCGAGGGCCTTCTCCAAGGCGGCCAGCGAGGCGTGATGCGGACCGGATTGGGTAAAGACCTCGGTGCTCCCGCACCAAATCATGACCGCACGGCTGGCCCCGGTTTTTTTCAGGAACGCATCGATGTCATTCCCGATTTGCTCCGCCAATGCCCGGCGCGTCCCGCGTTTGCAGTGGGTCCCATGCAATTTTTGCACAAACTTTTGATCGAACGCCGCAGTCCACGGCTGGATTGCCTCGAGTTTTGACCGGAGTTTCTCGATGAGGGTCGGTTCCAGCACGCCGGCCTTGAGCGCCGCCTCGTAGGCATTATCCGGGACACAGTCCCAACTGCCAAACACCAAGTCATCGAGTGATGCGAGCGGGACAAATTCCTTGATCAGGGGGACTTTCATCTCGGTCCGTTTCCCGAGTCGCACGCGTCCCATCTGGGTTAGCGAGCCGATGGGACGTCCGAGTCCCTGAAGAATGGCCTCAATGCCGGCAATGAATGTCGTGCTGACGGCCCCAAGGCCGGGAAGGAGGATGGCGAGTTTGCCGGAAGCCGGTGCAATGGAGGGTGGTGCTTGTGTCATCACAGTGCTCACTTTCAACTGCGGTCTGGATGCCGGTCGATTGATCTGGAAACCTTTGAAATTCCTAACAGTTCCGCCGCAGCTAACATACGATTTTTTTTTGCGCAACTTTTTTGTCGCAGGGGCGATAGTCTCAATGGTAGGAGTGACGAATGATTATTCGATGGCTGAACACCGTACTTTTCGGGCAACGCCGACCAGAGATATCTGAAAAACCTATTGATTCCAATAAGATTGGAAGTCATGAGGCACGTGGTCTCTTGGATGTCATCCATGAGGCGATCAAGTCAGAGGCTGTGGAACTCTCGCAATTGTTGCGCGTGGGACGACCCTCCGCCCAAAAACGACGCCGAGATGAACGGATTCGGAAAAAAGTGAAACACGCCATTGATCCGCAATTCGATGACGACACGCTGGTCGAGGAGATCACGGCAAAGATTTCCGATGCGACCGATGTCGATCCCTATTATCAGCATCTCTTCAACAGTCATGAAAAATCAGATCGGGCGTAGGTCAGGCCTTCTTGCATGCTCCATGGGTGGTGGAGCCTGTCACGGGACAATCCCCACCGGGCGGGTCCTGTGCGGCATGACGCAGTATCGCGGTCGCTGCCCGTCATAGGAGTCACCGAGGAGGAGTGCGGAACTGAGCGTTTGCCCGGATTGCGGGCCGACAACAATGTTGTTCGGCAGGTGGAGATATGTGGAGTCATCGACACGGCATGTCCCATGCGGCGGGAGTCGTTGGGCAATGACTTCCCGCCGTTCCGACACCGTGGTCCGACAGGTCGGATCGAGCTCTCCGACCGCCCATTCATAGGCCAGATCGAGGCCGGTTGCCATATGCATGGCGGCCAGGGTCGGCCCGGAGCCAAAGCGGGCACTGATTTCCACGAAATAGAGTTTTCCCGACGGTGTGCACAGATATTCCGCGTGGGTCACTGGCGGGAATGCGAGGTGCTGCAAGAGGAGGCGATGCCGGGTGAGGAGCGTCTGTTCGATCGGTCGCAAGTGATGTTGTCGCGACAACATCCCGCGCACTTCATAGTGGTGATTGATCATGCCATACTGGTATTCAAAGAGCATATCACAGACGATTGCATTTTTCTGCACGAGGGTATCGATGCTATATTTTGTGCCACGGATGAAGGCCTCAGCGCGGTATTTGGTGCGGTGTTCGCCGAGGAAATGCCATTGATGCGCGAGCTGTGCCGGCGTGGAAAGGATGACGCTGGGACGGAGAGGGTCCCATCGGTGCGGCTTCACAATGATCTTGCCATGCGTGGTGAGCAGGTCGCGCACCCCCGCGAATTGGTCCAGCAAAACCGTCTCCGGCAGATGACATCCGGGCAACCCCAACTGACGGATCATGGCATACATCCGTTCGCGATCCCGATAACCGATGACCTGGTTGGGACGCAGGCCCGGAATGTTCAGCTCCTCGCGGAAATAGGCCGCCGCCAACGTCAAGGTATCATCGAAGGTGAAGATGCGATGGATCTGGTAGCGTTCGTTGATCTGCTGGAAATGTGCGAACATCGCGGCATGGTTCTGCACCGCACCGACCGCCACGACGTCATCGGCAATCCCGGGACTCACGGACGTTGACCCCGCCGCCATGAGAACGGCTGCCAGATGGTAACGGTGGGCGGCCACCGTGAGCGCGCGCAAAGGGGCCTCAATGGAGGCATCGGTCGGGCGGTGGAGGATGAGGACCGCTGGAGTGCGGCTCATGCGGCTTTCCGGGCTGAGGTTCTGCAGGGGGCCATGGTTACGGAAAAGCTTTGTTGGAGTCCGGCGAAGTCGTCAAGGATTTTCTTGCGATTTCGGCCTTCGACGAGGGCAAAACCGAGGCCTTCCACGCTGTGCGCCGGGCTGGCGATTTCGTCACCGGCGCATGTCCAGAGGGCCACATGACGCGTTGTGCCATGGATCAGGGCCGTGGGATCGGTCATTGCCGTGATCGTGCCGCGCTGCGGCGTGCTGAGCACCAGTGCGCCGACTTCCAATGATGTCCGCTGTTGCGGCAATCTCGGGATATAGGACGGATCGAGTTGCATCCGGAACCATCCCTCCATCGGGTCGAGTCCGGTGAGTGCGGTGAGCATAGACCGAATCGGGCCACCCCCGACACGGGCTCCAACCTCGCCAAAGACGAGCCGGCCACCGACCTCGAAGAATTCGGCATGGGCCGCACCATCCGTGAGCCCAAGGATGGAGAGGATCTCCTCATTGGCCTGTCGCAACTGCGCACACACCGGATCGGTATCGTGATGCCGGCTGATGGTCCCCGGAGACTCGGTCTGCGCGCGGAATCCCAGGACGTTGTAGGTATATTGTGAGGGGACGGCGAAGACCGACGTGCCTCCGTGGCGCAAGGTATCCACGTGAAACTGATGGGTCCGTGTGTCAAGAAATTCTTCTACACGATAGCTGCGGGGATGTCGGGCAATGGTATCCCAGACCGCACCGATCGCTCCATCGTTGATCGGATAGACCTCGCGACAGCCGCTCCCCACGCGCAGTTTGACCACGGCCCGTCCATGGTGGGCATCCACAAAGGCCTGCAGGGTCTGTCGTGAATGAATGCTGTCGAGGGCCTCCGGGAGGACAAAATGTTTCGGAGAGGCCCGGCGGAGCGTGGCGTGCATATCCGATTTGTCGCGAAATCGCCTCGCCGTACGCAGAGTAATGCCCGGCACATCGAAATATGCGCGTGCCCGGGCTGCGGGGATCAAATGACGCTCATAGCTGGCGACGATGGCGACCGGCGGGGTTGTTGGCAGATGCTTGTGCAGGGCCCTGATGACGTCGTGTCCCGAGGCGAGATCCGCCTCCACAACCGTGACGTTCGGTGCATCAAGGTGGGTCGCGTGGCCGGCGGGAGGTGTCAAAATCAGCGGATGGAGTCGCCGGGCCCGTGCCACCTCCAAAAAGGTCTGGACGGCGGCGTCACCAAAATATCCACGGTCCTGATGAAAATAGACCGCCGTTCTTCCGTTGGGTCGCGGTCCGATCCGATTGTGAGAAATGGGGCTTCGTATGCCGTGTGTCATGTACTCTCTCCATGGTGCAAAACTGTTTCGTCAACTATTGTAGGGGCTCACGTCGCCCCCTCCAGCGGCAAAGCCGCTGGAGCCTCCCCCTCAACGCCGCGGTGCGGCTGGGTCGTGTGGCACCACTCACATGATAGGGCAACGGAGGATTGGGGCGGGGCCCCGCCAACCGTTGCCCATCGCGAAACAGCGGAGGGAGTGACTACTCATAGAATGACTCGTATTTCTTTTGGAGCGTGCCGCGGCCATATTTCAGGACCCGCGCGCCACGACTGACCGTGGCAATGGCCACGTGGAGGATGTCGCGAACATCCCGCTGACTGCGGCCTTCCAGGAGCAATTGGACGATCTGCCACCGTTCAGCGATGGAATCGCGTTCATACGGTGTGAGGAGTTCGTTCAATATTTCTCCCACTTCCTCCGGAGTATTTGCCGAGGCCAGCAGGGTGCAGACATCTTTGAACCATTGGTGTTGCATGTCTATATGTACTAGTACGATAGAACTTTGCAGGTCAAGCAAAAAAATGGTCCGCGCACTTTTCCCGAGCAGAGAAACCTTGCCAAAGCCCTCTATGTGACTTATATCTCCATAATATGATTCGTGTTTTTCTCCTCGATAATCTTGATTCGTTTACGTTTAATATTTTCCAACAATTCTCAAGCCTTGGGGCGATCGTGACGGTCGAGCGGGGAGGCGCGGCATTGTGGCAGCGATTTGCGGAGGCTGATCCGACCCACGTCGTGTTGTCACCGGGACCGCACACTCCCGCCGCACATCCGGCCAATGCCTTGCTCATCAGGGCCTGCTGGGGACGACTCCCGCTCCTTGGCATCTGTTTGGGGATGCAGGCCATCAATTGCGCACTCGGCGGGACCTTACGTCGCGATACGCCCCCCCTGCATGGCAAGACCAGCGATATCCGTCACACCGCAGCAGGGCTCTTTGCCGGACTGCCGGTCCCGATGACCGTGGCGCGCTACCATTCCCTCAGTGTCGATCGACTCGGCCAGGGTCTCCGTCCCATTGCGTGGACAGCGGATGACCGGATCATGGCGGTTGCCCATGCATCAGTACCGCTATGGGGGGTGCAATTTCATCCCGAATCATTTTTGACGATCAACGGCCATCAGATGATCAGGAATTTTCTTCATGGAACTGCATGAGTGTCCATATGTCGCGCTGGAGCGATCTCCTCCACCGGTACCCTGCATGGTGCTGAAGACCGCGCGTGTCACGGCGCAGGACCACTGGTCCATGATGGGCTGGGACCCCTGGTGGAGCTGGGTGCCGCCGGCCAACGGAGATCCCCTGCATGCCATGGATATCGCGATCCATCGGCTACGGCAGTCCGCACCGGTGATACCGACAGGACTGCCGTGCCCGGTCCCCATGGTCGCCGGTGCGCTGGCCTATGATCTGGGTCTCCAGCTGGAGCCGGTCCGGGTGCGCAGCATTGACCAATGGCATTTTCCGCACATGCTCCTCTATGCCTTTCGCCGGTGGCGTATTGTCAATGAGAGGACGAAACAGAGTTGGGAGATTCGACATGCCCGTCCCGATGATCCGGAGGCCCTCGCAGCCACACAGCGGCAACTGGGGAAGATACGGAACGCTCTCCCCCGACCGTTGGCATCCAATTTTTCGCGAGAGGCCTACATGCGGGAGGTGGCAGCGCTCCAGGACGCCATTGCCGCGGGGGCCTGCTATCAAGTCAATCTCTCGCAACAATTTCAGGGGACCACCGCACAAAGCGCCGCAGAGCTCTTTCGCCGGGTCGTGACGATGAACCCCGCGCCGATGATGGCATTCCTCGATGCCGGCATCTTTCAAGTGATCTCCTCTTCGCCGGAGCGACTCATCCAGCGGCGCGGAACACGTATCATCTCGGAGCCGATCAAGGGGACGATCGGTCGCGGGGCAACGCCTGAGGATGATCAACAACGGCGAGTCTCATTATGGCAGAGTCCAAAAAATCGTGCGGAACTCGCCATGATCATCGATCTGGTGCGCAATGATCTCGGACGGGTCGCCGTGAGCGGTTCGGTGCAGGTCGCCGATCCCGGTCGGATTGTCTCCTACACTAATGTGCATCACGTGGTGGCGACCGTTACTGCCGAAGTGGCGACGACGGTTGCGTGGGGGGCGCTCCTGCGGGCGGTTTTTCCGGGGGGGTCGGTCACGGGCTGTCCGAAAATCGAGGCCATGTCGCGCATCGATGCTGCGGAAAAAATCCGTCGCGGATATTATTGTGGGGCACTCGGTTATATTGACTGGGGAGGCCATGGCGACTGGAATATCGCCATTCGCACGATCACGCAGGTCGGTTCGTCGGTGCTCTTCAATCTTGGCGGTGCGGTGGTGTATGATTCCACGCCTGCTGCGGAATATGAGGAGACCCTCCAGAAGGGAGAGACCCTCTTTGCCGCCATGCAGTGATGCGGGCATAGCCGCCAATAGGATACCGCCGATACTTGCATCCCGCCACGCAGCACGTTATACCACCGGTCACACGCCAGACGTGACTGCTGCGCGGGTGGTGGCAGACCGGAGACACAAGAGAGGACGACACCATGACGACAGTATCGGACCCTATTGAGACGACCGCGGATTTGGTCCGCCAGGTCTATGGAACGCTCGAACGAAATCTCGCGGTCGTGCGGAAGCGCCTCGGGCGGCCCATGAGCCTGGCCGAGAAGGTGCTCTACGGCCACCTCTGCGATCCCGTGGCACAAGTACTCATGCCAGGCACCTCGATGTTGGCGCTCCGTCCCGATCGTCTGGCCATGCAGGATGCCACGGCGCAGATGGCGCTGCTGCAATTCATGCTGGCCGGACGTGAAACGACCGCGTTGCCAACCACGGTCCACTGTGACCACCTGATTCGTGCGGAAGTGGGGGCCGAGCGCGATATGGCAATGGCCCGTCAGGAAAATGCGGAGGTCTATCAGTTCCTCGCCTCGGCCTCGCAACGGTATCGCATCGGGTTCTGGGAGCCCGGTGCGGGGATTATTCACCAGGTGGTCCTCGAGCAGTATGCCTTTCCGGGCGGGATGATGCTAGGGACCGATTCGCACACGCCCAATGCGGGCGGTTTGGGGATGATCGCGGTCGGCGTCGGCGGGGCCGATGCCGTCGATGTGATGGTCGGGATGCCGTGGAATGTCCTCTCTCCGCATGTCATCGGTGTTCGATTAACCGGGCAACTGAATGGCTGGACTGCGCCCAAAGACGTGATTTTGAAAGTCTGTCATCTCCTCACCACCAAGGGAGGGACCAACCGGATTATCGAATACTTTGGTCCAGGTGCATCGGCAATCAGTTGCACGGGGAAGGCAACGATCACCAATATGGGGGCAGAACTCGGAGCGACCACGTCGATTTTTCCCTATGACGCGCGGATGCGGACCTATCTCGGAGCGACGAATCGGCAGGCCATTGCGGCATTGGCGGATCAATACGCCTCGCTCCTCTCTGCTGATCCCGAGGTGGAAGCAACACCAGAGCGTTATTTCCAGGAGGTGTTGGAGATCGATCTCTCCACATTGGAACCGCACATCGTCGGTCCGCATTCTCCAGACGTTGCGCGTCCGATTTCGCAACTCAAAAAGGATGTCCGCGACAAAGGCTATCCCGATCAGGTCAACGTGTTTTTGATCGGGAGCTGCACGAACTCCTCCTATGAAGACCTCGAGCGTGCCGCCGACGTGGCACGTCAGGCAAAGGCCCTTGGGCTCAGGGCGGCAGGAGAGTTGCTCGTGACACCGGGCTCCGAACAAATCCATCAGACCATTCGTCGCGATGGCCAACTGGCGATGCTCGAGGCCATTGGTGGTGTCGTGCTGGCCAATGCCTGTGGTCCCTGTATCGGACAGTGGCGCCGGCACGATGTTGCGCTGGGGGAATCCAACAGTATCGTCACGAGCTACAACCGGAATTTTCCGAAACGAAACGATGGGAGTCCGCAGACGCTCGCCTTTATCGGGAGCCCGGAAGTCGTGACGGCCATGAGCCTTGCGGGTCGTCTCTCCTTTGATCCGCTGCATGATCCCCTCACCGATCCCTCTGGCCATTCCGTCCGGCTTCAACCACCGGCAAAGGCCCCCGAGATTCCCGCGCGGGGGTTTGTGGAGTCCCGTGCGGGATATTGTTCCCCCCCGGCCGATGCGGGAAAGACGGAGGTGGTGATCGCGCCGGAGAGCGAGCGACTGCAGCGGCTGACACCGTTTCCGGCGTGGGATGGTCGCGATTTCACCCAACTCCCGCTCCTGCTCAAGGCCGCCGGCAAATGCACCACGGATCACATTTCGCAGGCGGGGGTGTGGCTGCGCTATCGGGGACACCTGGAACGGATCAGTGACAATGCCTTTTTGGGGGCGGTGAATGCCTTTACGGGAGAGAGTGGTACGGGAAAGAATCTCCTGACCGGGGAGACGGCGTCCTTTCCGGAGATTGCCAAGGCCTATCGGCAACAGGGTCTGCAGTGGGTGGTCGTGGGGGATGAAAATTACGGTGAAGGATCGAGTCGCGAACATGCCGCCATGAGCCCCCGTTTTTTGGGATGTGCGGCAGTCCTCACCCGCAGCTTTGCCCGGATTCATGAGACCAATCTCAAGAAGCAGGGGGTCTTGCCACTGACGTTTGCGGATCCCGCCGACTATGACAAGGTACGGGAAGGGGATTCGCTCTCGGTCATCGGCTTGCCGATGTTGTCCCCCGGCACGCCGCTCACGGTGAGGCTCCATCATGCCGATGGGAGTGCCGAGACCTTCCCCGTGCGACAGAGTCTCACGACCGAGCAGATACTCTGGTTTAAAGCCGGTTCAGCCCTGAATGCCTTGCGACAGGGGCTTTTGAAGTAAATAAATAGAGCAATTTCAGTCAGTTATGGTGCGTTAACTTTTCCTGAGCACATGCGTTCTACAGTACCATAAGTATTTCAAACGTTTAACGAGCACGTTTGTGCTCATTAAACGTTGAAATACTATAAAGGTCGACAACTTGGGGGCGGTGCCGACCGATACCGAGTAATGGAGGGACATCTCTACGGTGAAGACGATCGACAGCCATGAGGTGATTGCGCGGGTCCTCTCGCCGGACATGCCGGCGGGGACGCCCGAATATCCTGAAGCGCCCGAATACCAACAAGAAGCCATGATGCAGTGGCATATTTTCTGGGCGGCGCACCAGGCCATCGACGGGACGATCCGGTCAGATGTCACCTATGCCTCACTGGCCCTCGGACGATTTCGGGCGGCCGTCTTGACGGGCCGCCGGAGCAATGCCTTCGGCCGTGCCATGGTACGGGCGGCCGGGTTTGAGGGGCGACCGGAATTCGAGGGGAATGTCGTCTCTGCCGTGCAAGATGCACGGATGAACATGCTCAGCCTGATGACCTATTTGAACTATGATGACCTCCAGGAACAACTCCTCGCCGAGGAGGATGGGGGCTCGAATGTCGAAGAGGCGCTCCGTCTGCAGCGGATGCGGATGATGCGGTTTATCTAAGGGTCTCACTCCTCGATGCAGCACACCGTGCACTGCGGATATCTTTCAGATCAATCTCCCATTTTTTGACACGGGCCGTGAGGGTGGAACGTGCAATGCCGAGCGCCTTTGAGGCCTTGGAGATATTGCCACGATACGCGCGTAGTGTCTCCTCGATGGTCCGCCGTTCCTGGACCTGGAGGAGTGGTCCGGCCGCAGTTGCCTGATAGGCGGGGGTGGCCTGAAAGGTCGAGGGATGTGCAGGTTGCGGTGCAAAGTGGAGCGCGTTGGACTCGATCAAGGGGCCTTGCGCCGTGAGCACCGCACGCTCGATCGTATGCCGCAATTCCCGGATATTGCCCGGCCACGAATGTTGACTCAAGGCCAATAAGGCCTCGGGCGAGAAGGCGAGTGTCCGCGATGGCGGCTTCGCGGCCTGCAGAAAATGATGGGCCAGCAGTTCGAGATCTTCGATCCGCTCCCGGAGCGGCGGGATATAGAGCGGAACGATGTAGAGCCGGTAAAACAGGTCCTCCCGAAAGAGCTTCTGCTGGATCCGTTGGGAAAGGTCCTGGTTGGTGGCTGCGACAATCCGACAGTCGACAGGGATATCGGCAGTGCCACCCACCCGGCGGACGGTGCGGGTCTCCAGCACGCGGAGCAGCCGGATTTGGAGGTCGAGGGGCATTTCGCCGATTTCGTCGAGAAAAAGCGTGCCGCCGTCGGCCTGTTCAAAGACCCCACGATGTTGTGCGGTGGCGCCCGTAAACGCGCCCCGTTCGTGTCCGAATAATTCCGATTCAATAATGGTCTGCGGGATCGCGCCGCAATTGATCGCCACCAACGGCTTGGTGGCGCGGCCCGATCCGGCGTGGAGGGCATGCGCGAGGAGTTCTTTCCCCGTCCCCGATTCGCCGGAAATGCAGACCGTGACGTCGCTCGGTGCCACCCGCTGCACGAGTGCGAAAATTTCCTGCATACTCCGGCTCCGTCCCAACATTTCGCCGCACCGCTGCTGCATTGCCGGCCCGATGGTTTCATGGATCACCTGGACATGATACGTGATATTGGTCTTTCCGATTTGGAACGTGCCACGCTCCGGGAGGAGTTTTGTCTGAATATTATGCCCGCCCCACCACGTCCCATTCAGGCTGCCACAGTTCCGCAGCAGCAATCCCTGTGCGGTCGATTCGATCCGGCAATGCGTTCGCGAAATATAGGGATCTCCGGCAATGCGCACGGTGTTGTGGGGGGCTGCGCCAATGGAAATCGGGAGGCGATCGATGACACATTCCGTCCGTTCGCCGTGTGGCAGCACCGCAGTGAGGAGCACCCGTTCACAGGTCAGTTCCTTCTTTTTCGGTTCGTATTTGAGCACCAGCGTCGGTTGATGTTCCTGCGAGATCGTGGTCTCCGTGAGGGGTTCGCTCGTGGTGGAGAAGGTGATCCGATAATCGCTCACCTCAATCTGTTGGCCGGAGTCAATCGGGACGGTATCGGTGACCCGCTCACCGTCGACATACGTGCCATTGCGGCTGAAATCGGTCAGCTGAAAGGCTGTGCCATCCCATTCGAGTTCAAAATGATGTCGGGAGACATTGGGGTCCGCAAGTGGAATGTCACACTCGGGATCTCGTCCTACCACGATCCGTTCTTGCTCGATCGGAAAGCGTAAGAGCTGCTCTCCCTGCCGGCTCAGAATAAGCAATGGCATGACGACACTGGTGGTAATGCCCTTTTTCTGGTTGGTCAATCGCAATTTCATCCCCAATATATCTCTTGGCACGGTCTCTGCAAGCACTGTGGACATGGGCTGCAGCATAGCAACCGGTCTTCTTCTTTTCACAGTGTGTCACTCCCTCTGGCAGGGACCTCTCTGGAGTGAGAGAGAAAAGACGGAGACCATCCCGTGGCAGTTTTCCGCACCGGTCAGTGGTCCCATGAGTAGCCGATACGGGATGCGGTGGCACCCGATCCATGGCGGGACGCGGCATCATGCGGGGATCGATATTGCGACTGCGCAGGGGACACCGGTCCGGGCGGTGGCTGCGGGTCATGTCGTGGCGATCGATTGGCACGAGGGCTATGGTCGGATGGTCGACATCGATCATGGGTGGGGGTGGCGGTCACGATATGCCCATCTCTCGGCCACTTTTGTGACGCGGGGGATGCCAGTCGGCCAGTCCCAGGTCATTGGCGCCGTGGGGACCACCGGTATTTCCACAGGGCCGCATCTCCATTTTGAGCTGCGCTATGGGGAAAAATCACTTAACCCTCTCGTGATTTTCGCGAATTATCTGAAGTAATCTCTCATGGGTACCTCGGAGAGTATTTGGCGCAATCAGACCGTTTTCTGTATAATTATTGATATGGTATTTGAATATGTGCATGCGTTTCCTTGTGCGACTCCCCGCGACACATCACCGGAACCATTTGTCAAACAAGTGGCAGAGATTTTAGATCGCTGTGAACGCTCCAATGGGCCCATCAAGACGATTCATGGGGAGTTGCGCGTCTCCTGCCGTCCACTCTCCCGATCGGAATGTGAGCAACTCGGACTCCATGCCACGATGCGCCGTGACTGTCGTTTCGCCGTCCACATTGAAGGGGGATGGCATTTGCATCCCCATGGAGAGCCGACCGAGGTCGTCATCGATCTCTTCGGCGGGGGCGATGGGGCCTGTGATTCTGCCACGGCCTCTCTCCGCTCGGGCGAAACCTATGTCGATCTGACAGACCGCGAGATGCACCTGATTACCGGCGAGCTCCTCTCGGCCCTCCAGCTCATGGCCAGCCAGTGAGTGGCGGCGGCTTTCGTCCACAACAGATGCACGGAAGAGGCCTGCCTGCGTCCCTTCAGCAAAAAAAAACCCCGGGACACAATTGTCACCGGGGCTCAAGGGGGTTTCATGGGCCCTCACTGCGAGGGCGCTCTATAAATAGTATCGACCGCCCCACCCCCTGAAGTTTCGTCGGAGAAAAAGAGGGTTTTTATTGCTATTTTGTATTGTCCTCACGCGGGTTTAGCTATAATAAGCGCCGCGCACGAAATGGAGGGAACAATGGCGACACCATGGAATCTGCGAGTCAAGGAGACGGTCGATTTTTTTAAACATGCCGTGGATGGGCCACCCCAAGTGGTTGTGATCCTCTCCGGTGGTCTCCAAACATTGACAGAAGCACTCGACAATAAACAGGTTTTTCATAATCAGGACATTCCAAATTTTCCAAAACCGACTGCGGAAGGGCATCGCGGAGATGTGGTCTTCGGGACCTGTGCCGGGCAACGGGTGGCAGTCCTCATGGGACGTTCGCATTATTATGAAGGCTATTCCATGCTCGACATCACGATGCCACTCCATGCACTCCATGTCTTTGGTGCAAAGACGTTACTGATTTCGAACGCGGCAGGGGGGATCAATCCCTCCTATACTCCGGGAGATCTGATGGTCATTCGGGATCATATCAACTTCATGGGAGACAATCCGCTCCGGGGCATCGCCAATCAATCGAAACAACAGTTTGTCGATATGACGAACGCCTATACCCCGTCACTGCGGCAGGCCGCCCTCTCCCTGGCACCACAGGTCGGCGTGACGCTGCACGAGGGGGTCTATCTGGCGACCAGCGGCCCCAGTTATGAAACACCGGCAGAGATCCGGGCGTTTCGCAACTTCGGGGCGGATGCCGTCGGCATGTCGACCATTCCGGAAGTGATCGTGGCAAACTTTCATCGGATGCAGGTCATGGGGATCTCCTGCATCGCCAATTTGGCCGCGGATCTCCATTCCGGGGGGATGAATCACGCCGAGGTCTTGCGCGCCGTGAAAGGGGCTGAGCCCCATCTGGTGACGCTCTTCCTCAGGATCATCGAGCGGCTCGGTGGCAATGGTGTCCATGTCAACGCGGCCTGACATCTCGACGATCCGCTTGGGAACGCGTCGTTCTCCCTTGGCCCTGTGGCAGGCGCAGTGGGTGGAGTCGCGTCTCCAGTCCTCTTTTCCCGCGATTCGTGTAGAATGTCTCCCCATGATCACGACCGGGGACCGCGTCCGCGGTCCGCTCGCCCCCCAGGGAGGGAAAGGCCTCTTTGTCAGGGAACTCGATGAGGCTTTGCGCCAGGGGCGGATTGATTGTGCTGTGCACAGCGTGAAAGATATCCCCGGAATCTTGGCACCCGGCATTGCGATTGCGGCCTTGTCGCCGCGCGCAGATCCGCATGATCTGCTCGTGACCCGGGGGACGACCCTGATGACACTCCCCACCGATGCCGTCGTTGGGACGTCGTCTCCGCGTCGACGATGGCAGCTTGCGCAGGTGCGGCCCGATCTGCGCTGGGTCGATTTTCGCGGCAATGTCGCGACTCGTGTGGAAAAACTCCAGACGGGTGCAGTCGATGCCACAATACTGGCGGCGGCAGGTGTGCATCGGCTCGGGTTGCAGGTGCCACACGCCACGCCACTCTCCATGGAGACGATGATTCCCGCGATCGGGCAGGGGACCATTGCGGTGACCGTCCGCAGTGACGATGAGGGCATCTATCGGCTGATGGTTGCGGCCTGTCACGATGCGGCCAATGCCGAGGTCACCATGGCAGAACGGGCCTTGCTTGCCGCCATTGGTGGAGACTGTCACACCCCCCTGGCGGGCCATGCACGCATCATCGGCGAGGAGATTGAACTGACGGCCTTTCTGGCGAGCGCCGATGGGGCGCGCTGCGCCCGATCTGTGCAGCGTGGCCCTCGTGGGGGCGGGGAGAGGTTGGGCGCCAAAGTTGCCGAGGACCTGAAGTCGCAGGTGGGTTGACAGTCGCGATGTGTCCCCCTATCACGCATTCTGACGAAGGAGTGTGCATGAAGAAAGAGAGCGACGAATCATTTCGTGTTGTCGATCGCCGGCGTTTTACGGAGAGCGGGGTGTCACGTCCGGAGGGAGAACAGTCGGCATCAGCGTCCCAGGCCGCCGAGCCGTCACCAATCTTCTCATCCCCGCCGGAAGTGTCTGGTGGAACCATGCAGCGTGAGAGTGCTGGCGAGTCTGCGCAGGCCGGGGTGCACGACATGCCCCCGATCGATTTTTCGCAATTTGTCCTCTCGTTGGCCACATCAGCGCAGATGGCCATGGGCCTGGTCCAGCATCCCGCATCGGAAGCCACGACGCAGGACCTGCCGGCGGCGCGACAGACCATCGAAATTTTGGCCATGCTGCATGAAAAGACCCGCGGGAATCTGCAACCGGAGGAGAGAAAACTCTTCGAGGAAATTCTCTATCTGCTTCGCATGCAATACGTCGAGATCACCAAGAAACCATGACGCGCTGGCGATACCGATGGTCTCTCTGTGTTGTGTGGGGGCTCTGGACGGTCCTTCCCGCGGGGATGGCACTGGGCACGGCACTGCCGGCGCTGGAAGAGCTTGTGGCGGAGGTCAAGCCGTCCGTCGTCAACATCTCCACGACAAAACGGGTGCAGGTGCGCCCCTGGAATCCCTTTGAGGAATTCGGGTTTGGTTTTGGGCCGCAGGATCCCTTTCAGGATTTTTTCCGCCATTTTTACGGACTGCCGCGCGAGCAGAAAGAGCAGAGTCTCGGCTCCGGTTTTCTCTTCGATCGCCGCGGACTGATATTGACCAACTATCACGTGATCCACGGCGCGGATGAAATCGATGTCCGGCTCTCCACCGGGAAACAGTATCGCGCCACCCTCGTTGGCGCTGATCCCGATACCGATCTCGCGGTCGTCAAGATCGAGACCGACGATTCGCTCCCTGTGGCGCGGCTCGGCAATTCCGATGCCCTCCGTGTCGGGGCCTGGGTGATTGCCATTGGCAATCCGTTTGGATTGGAACAGACGGTCACGGCCGGGATCATCAGTGCCAAGGGGCGCGTCATTGGTGCGGGACGCTACGATGATTTTATCCAGACCGATGCATCGATCAATCCCGGCAATAGCGGTGGGCCGCTCTTTAATGTGCAGGGCGAGGTGATCGGGATCAACACAGCCATTGTGGCGGCGGGACAGGGGATCGGCTTTGCCATCCCCGTCAACATGGCCAAGACCTTGTTGCCGCAACTCCTCAAGAGTGGTCGCGTGACGGAGCGCGGGTATCTCGGCATTGCTGTGCAGCCCGTGACGCCGGAAGTGGCACGGGCCTTTGGCCTCGATCGTCTCCTCGGGGCCCTGGTGACGGAAGTGATGCCGCAGTCGCCTGCCGCGGCAGCGGGGGTGCGACCGGGCGACCTGATTGTCGCGATGAATGCCCACGTGATTGAACAGGCAGAGACATTGCCACGGGTGATTTCCGCGATCCATCCGGGCGAGCGGTGTCGTGTCGATCTCCTGCGCGGGAAAGAACGGTTGACGCTGACAATAACCATTGGGCGAGACCGGAAATAATGGGTTACAGTGGGGTCCCACGACCCAGCGCGCACCGCGGCGTTGAAGGGGAGGGGGATGTGGCGACGACCGAGTCCGGGGACCCAGCGAAGCTGGGTGGACGAGGGAGTACCCGGAGGCGGAGCCGCAGGGGACGTGAGCCCTGTGTGCGCCTTTCCCCAGCGCGCACCGCGCGCGAGAGGGGGCGACGCGAGCCCCTGTAATCGTCGAGTGTCAGATCATGATGAAGAGACTGTGGGGGACGATCGTTTGTCTGTTACTGTGCGCGAGCGGCGCTTCGCGTCTGGCGCATGCGGCCGCAACGCGTTTTAGTGTTCTCAACTTCTATCCGGTACAGAGCACAGGCACCTGGCAGTTTGTCTACGAAAGTCAGCACGGAACAGATCCGATTGTCTCGGTCGGGACGGCGTTGACCTATGGCAATCGGGTGCTGGAGGAACGCTCATCCACGCGCCGGGTGATCAATCACCTCTTTGTGCAGTATCTCATCACCGACCTGCGGCTCTCCCGGTGGTTGTCCGGTGGCGTGACATTTCCCATGCTCTGGCGTCTCCAGTTCCAGGATCCGGCCCCCCTGACGGCGCCCGGCTATCAACTCAAGACACGCCCGGGCGATCTGCAATTCCGGCTGCAGGCCCGCCTGGTGAACCGGCGTTTTGCACCGGTTGGCCTGGGGCTCGTCGGGTTTCTCACCGTGCCGACCGGCGCCGAATCTTTCTATGTCGGAGATGAGATGGTCAGTGGGGGGGGATTTTTCACACTCGACACTGAACGTTGGGATCGTGTCATGTTTGGCGTGAATCTCGGCGTGGAGTTTCGGCGTCCGATCGACTTCCGGAATATCCAGATTGGCACCATGTCGCTCCTCTACCGGGCCGGGGTGGCGGTCGATCTCACCCCGACACTCGATGCCAGCATCGAGCTGATGGGACGGAGTCCCCTGCGACGGCTCTTTCAGGAGCGCGCCGAAGGCCCGATGGAGTGTCTCGGTTTTTTGCACATCACACCGACGCCGCATGTCACCCTCAGGATTGGCGGGGGTGGTGGGGTGATTCACGGAACAGGCTCGCCACAGTATCGTGCCGTGACGTCTCTGGCCTATCACTGGTAAGGGTATTTCCGGTCAGACCCTCAGCCCAGCCGCACCGGAGGGGCAAGTCCTCAGCCCTTCCAAGAGTAGTCCCCGTACATTATGCAGCGACAGCCGGGAGATGACGACGTTTCGCCGAGAGAAAGCGGAGATAGACGGGGAAAATGGTGAGGGCCATCACGAAACAACTCCCCAGTCCGATGACGGCCAGGACCCCGATGCTGTAGAGCCCGGGATGTGTTGACGAGATCATCCCCAGATAGCCCGCAATGGTCGTGAGCATCGAGGCCGTCACCGGTGTGCCGAGTTCCTCGATACTCCGCACGACGTCATTGGTGTGTTGCCATTGGGAAAAGAGATGGATGGAGGTGTCGATGCCCATGCCAACAATGGCCGCAAAGATGGCCATATTGTAAAAATTCACCGCGGCCCCGTGTGCCACCAGAATGATCGCCATGCACGCCAGTCCGAGCAGGAGCGACAGCATCGTATGCGCCATGTCGATCACCTTGCGAAATTGGAGATAGAGAGTGATGGCAATGGCGGTCAAGCTGAGGGCAAAGATCCACAATCCCTGATCGACCACCACGCGCAACATGTCGGCAAAGATGAGCGAACCGCCTGTCGGAATGTACGTTGTGCCACCCAGCGTCATAGGGGCCAAGTCATCGGTGAAGGCGATCGCACTTTTTCCATGACGGAGTTCCACACTGGGAAAGATGAAAATGATGCGATCGTGGCCGCCGCCCTGCGGGGTAAAATACTCCTTTGCCGTTTTTGGGACATCCTCCCAGGTGATCTTGCCGACATGTTGGGCATCCCGCAGGTGTTCCAGAATCTTGCGGATCTCCGGATCTTTCGTTTCTTCAAGTAGCAGGGGGGTGATTTGTGCGGCTGCGGCCTTGATTTCGGCAATGCGCGCGTCCTGGTCGCTTGGGAAGAAATCCCGGATGGTCACGACGCGCTCAATGGTCGGGCTTGTCGTGTCTTGGCGCTTCCGTGCCTTGAACTCGGTCAACATCGCGTCGAGCGTGGGATCGTCCGGCGCAAACAGCACCGCACCCGGGGTGAGTGATTTGGTGTAGACCTTTCCCTGCTTCATTTTGACATATTCCGATTCCGTGACCGTCCCGGTCAATGTGTCAAAGTCGTAATTAAAGGGGATGGAGAACGTCGCCATAGCGCCACCGATCAACAGGAACGGGATCAACCAGACGATCGGCCGGATGGGCAGACGGCCAATCCATCGGCCATAGGCCTTCCACGTGCGTATGGACACACCCGTGCTGATGTACCGCGACAGGACCCCGCGGCGGTCGCCGATGGCGACCACGCTGGGGAGTGCGAAAAAGTAGGCCAGGAGGATGATGATCATGGCCAGTCCGGAGATGAATCCCAGGTGCGAAAACCCCTTGAAGTCGGTCACCATCATCAAAAAGAAACCGCACGCCGTGGTCAGTGCCGAGGCAATGGTGGCGCGCCCCGTGGTGGCCATCGCGATTTCCATCGCCTGTTGTGAACGATGCCCCTCTTTTTTTTCGTTCAGATACCGCTGTACCAAATGAATCCCGTGGTCGATCCCGAGACCAAAGAGGACGACAAAGAGCATCGCGGAGATGGTGTTGAGAAATCCGATCGTCAGGGCGGTGATGGCGAAGGTCCAGCAGAGTCCGCTGCACAGCGGGAGCAGGATGGCGAGTATCGTCAGTGGATTGCGAAAGAAGAGGATGAGGAGTGCAAGGATCAAGAGCCCGGAGATCCAGGCTGAGGAGAGGATATCATGGAGGATCACCGAATATTCGTCCAACTTGTTTTTGAGCGAGCCGCCCACATAGATGTTCATGTCGTCGGGAAATCCACCCTCGGCTTTCACGCGCTGGCTCTCTGCCAGGAGAAAGAGATGCATTTTTTTGACAAAACCGATGTTGGTGACGGCCTCCTTTGGACGTACCTGCATGGCCACGACCTCTCCATCCGCACTGATGTGATACCGCTGCATGTTCTCGATCTCGAAGTACTCGGTTTTCACCGACTCCATGTCGATTTTTTCTTCTGCCGGCGTGTTGTCGCCGAGATCGAGGTAAAACGGATTATAAGTATGTTTCCGGGCGGCCAGGTAGTTGTGGATTTTTTTCAGGGTCTCGAGGGGGAGGAGGAGGAAACGATATTTTTTCATGAACTCGACGGGATTTTCATAATAGACCAATCGGACGTATTCAGAGGCCTCAAGCGCTTGCGCCAACTGTTTAATATAGGCGATCGATTGCGTCGTATCGTGAAAGTCGACCACCACGCTGAAATATCCGGTGTCGCCGACCTTTGTGGTGGTGGCGTCCATGGCCTGTACGCGCGGATAGGAGTGGGGAAGGAGTTTTTTGAAATCCGTGTCGATCCGCAACCGTCCGGCAATGGGGATGGCAATGGCGGTGAGCAGCGTGAAGAGGAGAAGGATAGGCCATGGGTGACGATATCCAACACCCACCCATGATGTGACCATTGTCCGAAAGTTCATGATGCGATACCGTCAGCCCGGGGGAGGTGTGCTCAGGCGGAGCCCCTTCCAAGGGTGCCACGGGCGTAAGCCCGTTGGGACCCACTGAAGGGACGACTCGTCTGCTGGATGCCCGAGACGACGGCATGCAAGAGGAGGCTACCCAGCGCCCAAAAGATGACCCGTGCCCGACGGATCAGTCCAAAGGTGAGGGCCAGGTGGGGATCGATACCGAGCAGGGCAAACGCGCCGGCAATGCCGACTTCATTGACGCCGATCCCTTGGGGGACCACCACAAAGACAATGCTGGTCATGGCAATAAAGGCCTCGATCGTGACGACACTCCCGAACGTCACCGGGATACCGAGCAGATAGAGAAGGATGATTGCCTCGAGCGCAATCAGCGCACGCCCCACCATTTTGTGAAGGAGTGAAATCGTAAAGAGGCGTGGATTGACCCGATGACTTTCATACACCCCAAGGATTTTGAGACGCGTCAGGACAAAGCCGGTGAGCCGTTCCGGGGCCTTGGAGAGTCCGACCAAGAATAAGGCCATCGACATGACGTAGAGGACAATCGTCGCGACAATAAACGTGGCACGCATGGTCGCACTCAAGGGGACGCTCACGAGTGTCAGTGTCCCCAAGATGGCGGTCATGAGCGGGCCGGAAAGGGCATGAATCAGTTTGTTCTGGACAATGACCCGACTGGCCTCATCGAGCGGGAGCCATGCCGAGAGATGCTTGACCTTATAGGGTTCACCGGCAAGACCGGCGAGAGGGACAATGGTGTTGATCCCTTCGCCGACGAGTTGGTTATAAAAGAGGTCGCCAAAACCGATCCGGTGGCGAATCAGGACCGCAAGGCTCAATGTGCTGAATGCGAGCCACAGCGGTGGCGCAATGGCCAAGACGATCCAGATGCCCGATCCCACTTCTGCAAGGGAGGCCATCAAGGTCTGCAGGGGCATGCGACTGGTGAGGTAGCCAAACAGGAGGATCCCAAGGAGATAGAGGAGAAAGGCCAGATTTGGCCGTTCCCCGGCGGAGACGGTCTGCGTGCGATTGAGGGCCCGCGCGATAGAGACCGTCATGATCGTCAGGGCATAGCAGACGAACCAGAACATGAGACCGGGGGCACCCGCCAGCGTACACGCCATGGCGACAAAGGCCGAGACATCCTGTTTGACGAGAAAACGCTGGGGCATGGCGAATTTTTCCCACCAGCCACACGTTTCTCTGGCGTGGGCTTCGACACGTGCGGTGACCGCAAGGTTCGTGGCTTTATTGACACTCCGCGTATAGCGGGCCATCATGGAGGCCATGTACGTGACGCCCAACGGAAAGAGGGTCAGTCCCCAAATATAGGCCGTATGCCCACTCGATCGGTATCCGCTGATCCCCAATGCCATGAAAAAGATTGCATACCGGATGTTATCGGTGATCGTGTCATACCAGGCTCCAAATTTCGATCCGCGAAAGGTCAACCGCGACAGCTCGCCGTCACATCCGTCGAGAATCGATGCCAGTTGGAAGAGGAGACCGCCGATGGCGATCCAGCGATAGTGGGTCGATGCCGCGCACCATGCTGCCACCAAGGTCAGCAGAAAGACCCCGGTCGTCACCGTGTTGGGGGCAATTTTCCACCGGGCGAGGAGACGACTCACTTGTAGCGAGAGTGGCCGATTGAGCCAGCGACTGACCAATCCATCGGTCGGTTTTCGCAGCGACCGGAGGAGTTGGCGTTCGGCCTCACGCGCCATGGCGGGCGTGTCGACATCCTGCCACACAGGCTGCGGCAGTGGGGCGATCCAAAAGCCCCCGGTGCGGTTGATCCGCTCAACGATTGCGGAGACGGAATGTGCCCCATGTGCGACCGCTGTCCGGATCGTCTCCGCGGCACCGTCCGGAAAATAAAAGAGACCCATGTCGATGGCATCGAAGGTCTTCAGCGCTTTCCCGATCATTCGAATGCGACCCCGGTCTGTCGCGACTTTTGTGGCATCGGCCACGTCATAGATATGGTCGATCTCTTGGTCGACCGCGAGATACGGGACCGTTGGCGTCCGGGAGACCTGTGCCAGAAAGTGCTCAATGGTCGATGGCGTGGTTACATGGTCTGCCATGGCCACGAGAAAAGGCCCCTCGAGCCCTGCAACGCCCGCGGCCAGTGAGACGCCATTTCCCCGGGCGTAATCGGGACAGCGGAGGCATTCGATCGAGAGGCCGTGGAGGGTCTTGCTCTGACGGACCGCGGCCATGACGGTCTCTCCCTCAGCACCGACCACGACCCGAAATTGTCGCACGCCGGCCGCATGGAGCGTCAATATCGACCGTTCCACCAACGAGAGGCCTCCCACCATGAGAAGGGGTTTGGGCGTTGTCGTATGTGCGCCGCGGATTCTCGACCCATTCCCTGCCGCTAAAATCACAGCGGACGTCACGGGTTTGGATGGCTCTTCCGGGGGATAGGCGACTGCCACACTCTCCATACACCGATCCTTTTTCATCGTAACCACGAGGAATAATTGCGGGATTCCGGATAGACTCCCAACCAGGGAAGGTCAAGGGGAATATAGTATTTCAACGTTTAATGAGTACAAACGTGCTCATTAAACGTTAGAAATACTTATGGTACCGTAAAACGCATGTACTCAGGAAAAGTTAACGCACCATATCTCCCTTCTTTCGAAGCTGAGGAGAGACGAAAGCGGGGTGGTCATAGGGCAAAAAGGGTCTCGGCATTTTTTCGGGCGGCTTGGCAAAGGATCTCCAGTGGGAGCCCAAGGATCTCCGCCGTCCGTTGCGCAGTCTGGATGATATACGACGGTTCGTTTCGGCAACCGCGATGCGGGACGGGTGCCAGATAGGGGGCATCGGTTTCCATCAGGAGGCGGTCATGGGGGATATACTGCAGGGCGTCGTGCAAGGCTTCGGTGCGCCGGAATGTTACCACACCGGGAATCGAGAGATAGAGGCCAAGATCGAGGGCGCGCCGCGCGAAGGTACGATCACCGGTAAAGCAGTGAATCATGCCACGCATCGGGACGGGGACCCCGCGCAGGATCGCAAAGAGATCGTCGATCGCCTCGCGGTGGTGAATCACGTACGGCAACTGATGCTCGACCGCCAGTGCCAGCTGTGCCTCAAAGGCGAGGCGTTGTTTGGCCCGGTCAGCAACATCATAATGGTAGTCGAGGCCTATTTCACCGACACCGACCACCCGTGGTTGTGCAAAAAATGCGGCGAACGCGCTGATCATCTCTGGCTGAAATCGGTCGGCATCGTGGGGATGGAGTCCGACGGTGGCAAAGATGTGCGGCTGTGTCGCTGCGAGTGCGACCGCCGCCGTGTTTCCCTCCATGCCGCTCCCGGCCCCGATCGTGATCAGATCGGTGAGACCGCAGGCCCAGGCGCGGGCAATGACCGCCTCGCGATCCGCATCAAAGGCTGCATCCGTCAGGTGACAGTGGACGTCTATTACAGGGGCTCGCGTCGCCCCCCCAACGGGCAAAGCCCGTTGGGTCCCCCCCTCTCGCGCGCTGTGCGCGCTGGGGAAATTCTCACACGGGGCTCGCGTCCCCTCCGGCTCACGCCTGCGGGGACTTCCTCGTCCACCCAGCTTCGCTGGGTCCCCGGGGTCAAGGCCCAGCTGTGCTGGGCCGCGAAGCACAGTCGAAGACTGTGCGGAGTGTAATAGAGTCCCCCCCTCGCGCGCGCGGTGCGCGCTGGGGAAATTCTCACACGGGGCTCGCGTCCCCTCCGGCTCCGCCTCCGGAACTTTTGTGGTGCGCTCCCTCATGCCAGTTGCTCCGCTGCATAAAAAAAAGGAACGATGCACGAAATGTCATCGTTCCCTTTTTTTTCGTACACTGCAAAAAAGTTATGCAACCCAATCCTTCAATTGTTTCCCCGGCTTGAATTTCGCGACATGTGCGGCCTTGATGTTGATTTCGGCCCCCGTCTGCGGATTGCGACCCTTGCGTGCGCGCCGCTTGGCAACGTAGAACGTGCCAAACCCGGTCAGGGTAATCTTATCTTTCCGCTTCATGCACTTTCCGAGCTGATTCAGTGTGGCATTCAACACACGCTCTGCTGTGGCCTTCGAGGTCCTACAGTCTTTCGCGATACATGCGATGAGATCGGCTTTCGTCATTGGCTTCACCCCCTTTCTTGCGTCAGTCCGTTGTGATCACAATGTGCATCCCCATGACAGACAACGAGTCGCAACGTATACCTCCCGCAAACGCATGTCAAATGCAAAACTGCGGGTTATCCGTTTTCACATCGATACCAGGACATTTCCCGGTGCGTCGCATGCCACCACGGTGCGCATTTTCATTGACCCCATCACGGCATCGGGGCATATTCCGCCGGAAAAGCAGCCTGAATCGGTGTTTCCTGTGTGGAGGATGGTGGCATGGTGCAATCGGCGGAAGTCATTCCGATCAACATCGAAGACGAGATGCGGGGATCGTATCTCGATTATGCCATGAGTGTGATCATCGGTCGCGCCATCCCCGATGTCCGCGATGGTTTCAAGCCGGTCCATCGACGCATCCTCTATGCGATGTATCGCGAAGGGATTCTCTCGAACAAGCGCTTCACGAAGTGCGCGGGCGTGGTCGGGGAAGTACTCAAAAAATATCATCCCCATGGCGATGCCGCGGTCTACGATACATTGGTCCGTTTGGCACAAGATTGGAACATGCGCTACCCGCTCATTGAGGGGCAGGGGAATTTCGGGAGTATCGACGGGGATTCGGCCGCAGCCTATCGGTACACCGAGTGCCGGTTGACCAAATTGGCCGAGGAGATGCTTGCGGATATCGACAAGGAAACGGTCGATTTCCAGCCCAATTTTGATGCCTCGACTGAGGAACCGATCGTGTTGCCCTCCAAAGTGCCGAACCTCATCCTGAATGGCTCCGATGGGATTGCGGTGGGGATGGCCACAAAAATTCCTCCCCACAACTTGACGGAGATTGTCACTGCGCTCTTGACCCTGATCGACCGTCCAGACATCTCCACGAAAGAATTGATGCGCCATGTCCCGGGGCCCGATTTTCCGACAGGGGCCTTCATTTATGGCACAGAGGGGATTCGTGACGCCTATGAGAGCGGAAAGGGTGTCATCCGGATGCGCGCGCGCGCCGTGGTGGAGCCGATCGCCAAGGGCGATCGGGAACAGATTATCGTCACAGAGATTCCCTTTCAGGTCAACAAGGCCCGGCTGATTGAACGGATTGCGGAACTCGTGCAGGAGGGGAAAATCGAGGGTGTGGCGGATATTCGCGACGAATCCGATCGGGACGGGATGCGCATCGTCATTGAGCTGAAACGGAGCACTGTGGCGGGGGTGATTCTCAATCAACTCTACAAACATACCGCCATGGAGTCGTCCTTCGGCGTGATCATGCTGATGATTGTCAATCAGCAGCCAAAGGTCCTCAGCCTGCGAGACCTGCTCCAACAGTTCATCGACCACCGTCGGGAAGTGGTCGTCCGACGCACGGCCTTCGAGTTGCGGCAGGCCGAGCACCGGGCGCACATCCTGGAGGGGCTCAAGATCGCGGTCGAAAATATCGATGCGGTCATTGCGCTCATCAAAAAAGCGAAATCCCCCGATGAAGCGCGCCTGGAGTTGATGCGTCAATTTGCACTGAGTGAGGTGCAGGCCCAGGCCATTCTGGAGATGCGGCTCCAGCGGTTGACCGGTCTTGAACGTCAGAAAATCCTCGACGAATACGCCGAGGTCCTGGGGCTGATCAAGCGGCTGAAGGCGATTCTGGCCGATGAACGACTCGTCTTCCAGATTATCCGGGAGGAGTTGCGCGCACTACGGACGAACTTCGGCGATGAACGACGGACAGAGATTGTGGCCCGTTCAGAGGAACTCTCGGTCGAGGACTTGATCCAGGAAGAGGACATGGTCGTCACGGTCTCCCACGGCGGGGCGATCAAGCGTAATCCCATCAGTATCTATCGGGCACAACGGCGTGGTGGGCAGGGGAAGCGGGGGATGACGACGGGCGAGGAGGATTTTGTCGAATCGCTCTTCGTGGCCTCGACGCATCATTATCTGCTCGTCTTTTCCAGTGCCGGGCGACTCTATTGGCTCAAGGTCCACGAAGTGCCGCAGATTGGTCGCACGGCCAAGGGGAAATCGATCACCAACCTCATCCAGATGCCGGCGACGGAACATGTGGCCGCCATCCTTCCCATTCGCGAGTTCACCGACGACGCGTATGTCTTCATGGCGACGGCCGCGGGCGTTGTCAAAAAGACGGCGCTGACCGAGTTTAGCCGCCCGCGTGCGGGCGGTATTATTGCGCTCACCATCGAGGAGGGGGACCAGCTCATTGCCGCACAGGTCACGACCGGGACGCAGGACATGCTCCTCAGCACGCAATCGGGGCAGGCCATCCGCTTTCCCGAGTCCGACGTCCGTCCCATGGGGCGCACGGCCATGGGCGTCATTGGCATTCGTCTGGCAAAAAACGATCGCGTAGTGAGCATGGAAACCTTACAGGAAAAGGCGATGGTCTTGACCGTCACGGCCAACGGCTTTGGCAAGCGGACCGCACTGGACGAATACCGGACGCAGAGTCGCGGGGGATCGGGGACCATCACGATCAAGACCAATGATCGGAATGGCCCTGTGGTGGCAGTGTATCAGGTCAATGATACCGATGACATTATGCTGGTGAGCAATAAAGGGAAGATAATCCGGACCGATGTGCAGAACATCTCGGTACAGGGACGGAATACTCAGGGGGTGCGGATCTTCACGCTGACCTCAGGCGAAAAGGTGGCGTCGGTTGCCAAACTGGCCGAGAAGGAAGAATAGCGAGTCGAGGCGAGGGATGGTGTCGGGAAACAAAAGTGTCCAGCGGTTCGTCTATTTTTTTAAGGAGAACATGATGTCGTATGCGCCGGTGTTGTACTGGAAGGTCGGCAACATGGTGGGGGGAGTCGAGACGGAAGTGCGCTTGCTTCCTGCGCTGTGCGATCGCGACGCACTGGCTGTCGATATCGGTGGAAATTTTGGCATGTATACAACGTTTATGGCAGCACACGCGAAAGAGTGTGTCGTGTTTGAACCGCTGCCACATTTGGCGAGTGTTTTGGTACGTGGGTTTCGCGGAAGGAACGTCCGTGTGGAAGACGTGGCCCTGTCAAATGGGGAGGGCCGTGCCACTCTTCGGATGCCCCGCTACGAAATGGGCCATAGTACCATCGAACCGCAGAATGCTGTCGATACACATATCAAAATCCCTGATACTATCGAAACGATGACTGTTGAAAAACGGACGCTCGATTCTTACGCGTTGCAGCCCGTGGCATTCTTGAAAATTGATGTCGAGGGCCATGAGCCAGAAGTGTTGGAAGGAAGCGAACAGACGATTCGCGCCGGATTACCCGCTATCCTGATTGAGCTGGAAAATCGGCATCGGACGGGCGTGGTGGACCACGTTTTTGCGCGGCTGACACAGCGCGGATATTCCGGATTTGTTTTTCATGATGCACACCTGATTCCCGTCACAGGTCTTCATCCTGTGGTACGCAATTATCTCTTTTTGCATGCATCGAAACGGGAGCGGATCCGCCAGGCCCTGACACAGCGCGGTATTTTCGTGAATGGACAGGGGCGATGTGTCTGATGTTGTCGTGTCGACGTGTTGCATTCAGTCTTTGTCTTCTCGGCAGCCTCGCGTGTTCCTCGCGTATTGACCGTGCCATTGCCCGGGCCGATGAGTTGCGTGGGACGCAGCAATACGATGCCGCGCTGCAGGCGTACCAGCAGGTGTTGCAACGCTATCATGAACCGAAAGTGGCGGAAGTGTTGCTCCGAGTCGCGGACCTCTACCAATATAATCTGCAGGATACCGCGGGGGCGCGCGCGACGTATCGGCGGATTACCGAAGAATGGCCGTGGCAACCGGCAACGGTCACGGCGTATCTGCGGCTCGCCGATTTGGCCGAGACCGCGCGCGACGTGTCGGGGACGATTGAGCCGCTGGAGGCGATTTTGCGCTATTTTCCCGCCTATCCCGAACGGGACCAGTTGCGGCATCGCATTGGCGCTGCCTATCTGAGGGCCAAGAATTATCCGCAGGCCCGGATCGAATTGACACAGCTTCTGGGCAAAGAGGATCTCATTCCCGACGTCCGTGTGCTTGTCCTCTTTGACCTGGCCGAGGCCTTTTTGATGGATGCCCAACCCGAGGCGGCGATTCCCTACTATCGACAATTGCAAGACACCTTCCCGGAACATCCGCTGGCCGAGCGCGCACGGGCACAGGAGGTGGCCTGTTATGAAGATCTTGGAGAGATGGGGATGGTGCGGCAGTTGCAGGGACAATCAGTCGTGCGTCATGGGAAGGGATTGTCTGTGATTCAGATACATCCCGAGTCGCCGCATTCGGTGCGTGTGACCGTGGAGATTGCCGCAACAGAGCGAGAACGGACACGGGGGTTGATGCACCGCGAGCATCTGCCGGCGGGACACGGGATGTGGTTTGTGATGCCCAAACCAACCACGACCCCTTTTTGGATGAAAGAGACCCCACTGTCGCTGGACCTCATTTTCATCGATGCGGCATTACGCGTGGTGGATGTGATTCACAGCGCCACTCCACGTTCTGAGACGCCGCTCAAGCCGCAAGTCCCCTATCAGTATGTGCTGGAAGTGCCGGCCGGCTTTGCCGCAGCCCATCACGTGCAGCGTGGGTCGCGGATTGCGGGACCGAAGCCGCTCGCTCCATAATGCGGCGGCGTCAGTTTTTTCTGGGACTTTACTCGTCACATCGTTTTCGCTAAGGAGCACCCCGCGTACTGGGGAGGTCACAAATGCCGCACGCTGCTCTACACGGGGGACATGTCTCAGGACTGGCGATGACGCACCGAAAAGACGCCTGGTGGATTGCCCCGTTCCTGACAGTCCTCGGCTTTGGCGCATTCATTGTCTATACCACATGGGCGGCGTTGCAGGGCGAACATTACTGGTATGGCTCGTATCTCTCGCCGTTTTATTCACCGCTCCTCTTTATTGATTCCTCTGCCGCAGGCGCGGCGCCACTGGAACATGCGTGGTTTGGCAGTTGGCCCACGTGGTGGCCGGCAATGCTTCCTTCCTCGCCAGCCCTCTTTATACTGATGTTTCCCGGGGTGTTTCGCTTTACCTGTTATTATTACCGCAAGGCCTATTATCGATCGTTTGTCGGCACGCCGCCCGCATGTGCGGTTGGGGCCCTGCCACGCAAGAGCTATCTGGGGGAGACGGCCCTGCTCCTCTTTCAAAATTTCCATCGCTACGCCCTCTATCCGGCGATCGCCTTTGTCTTCATCCTTTATTATGATGCGGTCCTGGCCTTTTTCCATGATGGGAGATTTGGCATCGGCGTTGGGACGGTCATCTTGCTGACCAACGCCACGCTGTTGGGGTGTTATACCTTTGGCTGCCATTCCTTTCGTCATCTCGTGGGCGGGCGGCTCAACTGCTTCTCGTGCGACAAGCAAACGCAGCTCCGTTATGGGACCTGGAAACGCGTCAGCTGTCTGAATGAGCGGCACATGATGTGGGCCTGGATCAGTCTCTTTTGGGTCGGTTTCTCAGACCTTTATGTCCGGCTCTGTTCGATGGGAATCATCCACGATTTTAACACCTGGGGATTCTAGCTATGGTCGATATCGCGGAACTACAAACGTTTGAGCACGACGTGGTGGTGATTGGCGCCGGGGGCGCCGGGCTTCGTGCGGCAATCGAATGCTCCCGGCGGGGACTCAACACGGCGATCGTCTGCAAATCCCTCCTGGGAAAGGCGCACACGGTGATGGCCGAGGGAGGCATGGCTGCGGCGCTTGGGAACGTCGATCCGCGTGACAACTGGAAAATCCACTTTCGTGATACCATGCGGGGCGGAAAGTTTCTCAACCAATGGCGCATGGCGGAGCTTCATGCCAAAGAGGCGCCGGCTCGTGTGAATGAATTGGAAGAGTGGGGTGCGGTGTTTGATCGGGCAAAAAACGGCCTCATCAGTCAGCGCAATTTTGGTGGGCATCGATATCCGCGTCTCGCGCACGTCGGTGACCGGACCGGCCTCGAAATGATCCGGACATTGCAGGACTATGGCATCCACCAGGGTTTTGCGGTCCATATGGAATGCACCGCGCTTGACCTGCTGAAAGACGGGGAACGGATCGCGGGGGTCGTGGCCTATTGGCGCGAAAACGGCCGCTTTCTCCTGTTGAAAACCAAGGCCGTGATTCTGGCTACGGGCGGTGCCGGCAAGGCCTGGAAGGTCACATCCAATTCATGGGAGTACACCGGCGACGGGCTGGCCATGGCCTATCTCGCGGGCGCCACCCTGATGGACATGGAGTTCGTCCAATTCCATCCGACCGGCATGGTCTGGCCGCCATCAGTGCGCGGAACCTTGGTGACAGAAGGTGTGCGGGGTGATGGCGGGATTTTGCTCAATAATAAACATGAGCGCTTCATGTTCAACTACATTCCGGAACGGTTTGCCCCGGAGACCGCATCAACAGAAGACGAAGCCCGTCGATGGTTGCAGGGGGACAAAGAGGCGCGACGACCGCCGGAGTTGCTGACGCGCGACGTGGTCGCACGGGCGATTACCTCGGAAGTCAAGGCAGGACGGGGTTCACCGCATGGTGGTGTCTTTCTCGACATCGCGTCGCAAGTGCCGGCGGACATGATCAAGAAAAAACTGCCGTCGATGTATCACCAGTTCAAGGAATTGGCGAATGTCGATATTACCAAGGAAGCCATGGAAGTGGGGCCGACGACGCACTATTTCATGGGTGGCGTTCAGGTCGACCATGAATCGCAACAGTCCGTGGTGCCGGGATTATTTGCCTGCGGCGAGTGTGCGGCGGGCCTTCACGGGGCCAACCGTCTTGGGGGGAATTCGCTTTCGGATCTGCTGGTCTTTGGACGGCGCGCGGGACTCGGTGCGGCCGATTATGTGGCGTCCATGGCCAGTTTCCCCTGCATTGATGAGGCGCAGGTGCGTCAATCGATGCGTCGTGCGACCGACATCCTGAATCGCGAGTCGGGAGCGAATCCCTATCTCGTCCACGAAGCCTTGCAAAAGGTGATGAACGACGGCGTCGGCATTGTGCGCAGCGAAGCCGATCTTACGGCAGCCTTGGCGGGTCTCGAACACGTCAAGCGCGATGTCGAGCGCGTGAAGGCCGATGGCGCCTCGCAATATAATCCCGGCTGGCATGCAGCGCTCGATCTGCGGAACCTGCTGATTGTGTCCGAGGCGGTGGCACGTGCGGCGTTGATGCGGCAAGAGAGCCGCGGTGGGCATTCGCGCGTCGATCATCCCAACGAAGAGGAAGTGTGGGGGGAGTATCATATCGTGATCCATCAGGGGCGTAATGGCATGGACGTGGAAAAAGTGCGGCGTGCCGAACCGCCGCGAGAGTTGGCGGCCATTGCCTACGCCACACTGGAGTCACTGGAGGGGAGCAATGGCTAAACGGATCTTCAACATCTGGCGGGGCGATGCCACCGGTGGCCGCTTTGTCGAGTATCACACGGATGTCGACACCGGCATGGTCGTGCTCGATGTGGTGCATCGGATCCAGGCCGAGCAGGCGGGGGATCTCTCCTGCCGATGGAATTGCAAGGCGGGAAAATGCGGGTCGTGCAGCATGGAAATCGATGGCAAGCCGCGGTTGGCGTGCATGACACGGATGGACACGTTTTCACCGTCAGCCACCGTTACGTTGCAGCCATTGCGCGCCTTTCCGATCCTCAAAGATTTGGTGACCGACGTGTCGTGGAATTATCAACAGAATAAACGGATACCGCCGTTCAGGCCGCGTCCCCGCGATGCAGATGGCCGCTATCGCATGCAACAGATCGACGTCGACCGGATCCAGGAATTTCGCAAGTGCATCGAATGCTTCATGTGTCAGGACGTTTGCCACGTGCTGCGCGATCATTCCCGATTCGACACCTTTGTCGGGCCACGATTCATGATTCGGCTGGCCTCACTGGCGATGCATCCGCTTGACGCGCTCGATCGCATCCCCGCGGTGCGCAAGGAGTTCGGGTCCGGGATGTGCAATATCACGAAGTGCTGTACCGAAGTCTGTCCCGAACAGATCAGTATTACCGACAATGGCATTATTCCGCTGAAAGAACGTGTTGTGGATCGCTTCTTCGATCCGCTCATGTGGGTGAAACGCAATCTCTTGCGGCGGTCGGCATAGAGACGCGCGAAAGTGCAACGAGGAGCATGGCATGATGACAGAACGGATCGTCAATTTTTCCGCCGGGCCGGCAGTCTTGCCGGAATCGGCCCTGAAACAGGCGCAGCGGGATCTCTTTGCCCTCCCAGGGGTCGGCATGTCGGTCCTCGAGATCAGTCATCGCTCGAAGACATTTACCGCGATCATCGAGGAGGCCGAGGCCAATTTGCGTGCGCTGCTGCAGATCCCCGATTCCTATCACATCCTCTTTCTCCAGGGCGGCGCAACGCTCCAGTTTTCGATGGTGCCGATGAATTTTCTGCGGGGGGCGGCGCGGCCGGCCACCTATATCCAAAGCGGTTCGTGGGGGACCAAGGCGGTCAAGGAGGCGAAGCGGGAAGGGGATGTGGTCTTGGCCTGGGATGGCAAGGCGCAGGGGTTTGTCCGTATCCCGCGCAGCGAGGAACTGACGATTCCGCACGGAACGCCCTATGTCCATTTCACCTCCAACGAAACCATCGAAGGGGTCGAGTTTGACACAGAACCCGCCGTGGGGAATGTCCCGCTGGTCTGCGATGCCTCCTCCGACTTCATGAGTCGACCGCTTCCGGTCGAAGAGTATGCGTTGCTCTATGCCGGGGCCCAGAAGAATATCGGCCCTGCTGGCGCCACGGTGGTCATTGCGCGGGACGAGTTTCTCAAGCAGGGCGCCGCGAATCTCCACACCATGCTCGATTATCGCGTCATGGCCGCACAAAAATCGCTCTACAATACGCCACCGGTCTTTGGCATTTACATGATCATGCTGGTGACGCGATGGTTGCGCGACGAAATCGGCGGATTGGAGAATATTGAGGCACAGAATCGTCGCAAGGCCGCATTGCTCTACGACGTGATCGATGGGAGTCATGGTTTTTACAGGGGCCATGCCGACCGTGAGAGCCGTTCAGTGATGAATGTCACGTGGCGATTGGGCGATGAAGCACTCGAGACCGCGTTTCTGGAAGAGGCGTCACGACGCAAACTCTCCGGTCTCAAGGGCCATCGCTCGGTCGGCGGTTGCCGTGCCTCGATCTACAATGCCATGCCCGTTGCCGGTGTCGAGACCCTGGCCGGGTATATGACGGCATTTCAGCAGCAGCATGGGTGATTCCGCTACTGATTCGCGATGATCGAGAGGGCGAAGTGCCGCTGGCAATCTGCCGTATAGACATCGAACGTATCGTCGCTTATCGGTGTGTAGACAAAACCTGTCGTACAACCGAGGGCAGGAGGCGTGGCAATCAAGTTCCCCTGCACAATGTACTGACTGTTGGGGATGGCAGCCGTGAGGCGAACCCGAAACGCCTTTCCTGCCCCTGAAATACACCCGACCTCGGCAATACCCGTCCCGCTGGTGATTGTGCAGATCTGGGCTGCCGGAACCCCGCCGCAGATGGTCGCGGAGCAGTCGATCTCTCCCCATGCGACGATCGTTGGTGCCGGCGGGGGACTGATCAGGTCGGGGTTGGCGCCGGGATTGACTGCGGGATCGCTCAGCATGGCGGCCACGGTCGCTTTGCTGACCCCATCGGTCTCGGCCACTGCGGGCCCGACATTGGTCAGACGATGACCGCCGAGATCGAGCTCGCCGCTGAGCGTCCCCCCGGAGAGATCGAGTTTTGTGCCGAGGCCGGCATTCACTACGGTGGCCACGGTCGCTTTGCTGACGGCATCAGTCTCGGCCACTGCGGGCCCGACATTGGTCAGACGATGACCGCCGAGATCAAGATCGCCGCTGAGCGTCCCCCCGGAGAGACCGAGTTTCGTGCCGAGGCCGGCATTCAATGTCGTTTCCCCGATCAGCGATCCAAGGGCGCCGTGCGCGTTCGTCGACGTCGCATGGGCCTCAACCGCAGTCGCCATGGCCGAGAGGTTGCCGCTCGTGATCTCCCCAACCACCTCCAATCCCCCCGAGAGGATGGTCAACTTGCCGGTCATGGTGTCGCCGGCCTTGTCGACTTTTTTTTCATCCCGCGCGCGGATCGCGGCATCGAGGTCTTCCAGCACGCCCTGCACGGTCTTGGCGCCCGAATAATTCAGGGTGGTATTGACGCCAATGCCTGCCGCCCCCTGTGCGGAGGCGAGAGAGGACTGGAAGATCGGATGGATGACGAGCGCGGTCGCGACCTCATCAAGCAGGGTCTCGCCCAGATGTTCCCATTGAATCGATTGTGGGGCAATGGCCGCGGCTGTCACGCTCTCTTCTGCCACAGCAAGGGCGTTCTGGCTCCAATAGGCGTACGGGACCGCCACGATCTCTGCGGGTGCGTCGGCGAGTTCTCCGTTGACCCAGACTTCCAAGAATCTCGGGGTCTCAGGGGTCAGTACCTCCGATGGAAGCCCATTTTGCACGGCTCCGGTGGTGGGATCGACCCCGTTCCCGATCAGGGCGGAGGCCTCTCCCTGGAGAATATTGACCTCCTGTTCCTCTTCATAGAGGACGCTCTCCGTATGATCCGTGATCCGAAAATGGAGTGTTGCCGTACCGCTGGGGATCGGGGCGCCACCGCTCTCCGTCAGGTGGCCCTGGTATTGGAGAAAGTGGGGGACTCCAATGGCCATTGCGTGCAGGCCGACCGATGACCAGGCGACGAGTCCGATGATGAGCGAGCAGGAGATCTTGAAGAGACGTCGCATGTGCGATGACACATGCAGATTCTATGCCATCGAACTGTTCGCAATAACTCTTTGTTTTTGTTGATAGTGAAGTTTCCGACAAGTCACAGGCCCATCCATATTTCCAAACTTTGGAGCACGACATGTCGGAACACCGAATCTATTACAGGGGCTTGCGTACCCTGCGGCTCCGCCTCCGGGTACTTCCTCGTCCACCCGCTTCGCGGGTACCCGGACTCGGTCGTCGCCACACCCCCCTCCACCGGCAAAGCCGGGTCAAGGCCCAGCTCTGCTGGGCCGCGAAGCACAGTCGAAGACTGTGCGGAGTGTGATGGAGCCTCCCCCTCACGCTCGCTGTGCTCGCTGGATAGCTTCCCACGGACGACGCGAGCTGCTGAGGACCATGCGCTTGCCTGTGGGAAGCTATGGTGTCCCCTTCGCTGGTGCTTCAGGAGGTGCCTCGTGGGTGGGCCGAACAGGTGCTTGTGGCAGCGGTCGTGCATGCGGGGCCTGGCCAGTGGTGCCAAGATCATGCGGCGGGGTCTTTGCGGGTGCCTCTTCGGCCAGTTCGCCATAGCGTGTGATGGAGGCCTCCTTTCTGAGGCCTTCGAGGAGGGCACTGCGTACATCACTACGCACACGGAATTCAATCTCTCCTGCCACTTCGTCGAAAGGGGCCGGTTGTGGCGGTGCGGTGACAAAGAGAAGATGGTACCCCTCCGGACTCTTCACCGGTCCGGCGATGGTCTCCGGCGTCAAGCCAAACGCGGTCTCCAGGAGTGCACCATAGCCCCGTCGTATGAGCCGGGATTCGTTCCGTCGCACGCGACCGAGCGCGCCACCCTCTTCTTTTGACGCGCGATCCTCGGAATATTCCCGGGCCACGTCCGCAAAGGTCTCGCCCTTGAGGATCCGCGCCTTCAGGGCATTGATGAGGGTCACCGCCTCCTTTTCCGTGCGGACCGGTTTTGGCCCCTTCATCGGGCCGCGCTGCTCGCCGAAGGTGATGAACAGGTGTGAGAGGGCCAGCTGTTCAAACTCTGCCGCATGTGCGTCATAGTATTGTTGCGCGGCCTTCCGGATTTCCGTCTGGAGGAGCTTTGTGGCGATCAGGATGCGGCGGTTCATGTCGATCCCCGCGAGGACTTTGGGATCGTGGTCGAGGCCACGTTTCACGCTTTCCGCATAGAGGAGTTCGCGATCAATCAGATCCTGCGCCACGCGGTGGCGTCCGGCCGGTGTCGTCAACTGGGCCTGCAGATGTGGTGGTGCGAGCTCGCGCAACAGCTCCAGTTCGCCCGCGGTGATAGTGCTCCCATTGACGGTGGCAAGGAGAGCACCCCCGGCGAGCGTTGACGCCGATGGCGTGTCGCCTCCCTTGGTGCAGGCTGCACAGAGCCCGAGCAGGAGAACGGCACAATATCGTTGCGGTTTCTTCACAGGGGGTTCCTTCCGTGAGGACGTCGTGCAAGAGGTCTATAAAGAGTTTCTCTCCGTCGGTCAAACGTTGAAATACTATAGAAAACAGCGGGCGCCGCGTGTCGTTGAGCGGGCGATGGGAATCGAACCCACGTAACCAGCTTGGGAAGCTGGTGTTCTACCATTGAACTACGCCCGCCTGTCAGGCCGGCCTTATATGACAGTTGCATCCACTGTCAAGAAGACGCTATGGGAGGAGGAAAGGGGGGATGATGCGTCCGCGTTCCCGCATGGTCTTTTTGATCTTCCTCGCCATCCTGCTCGTCGGGTTTGGCTATTTGATGCGATCCTTCTGGGTCGCTGCGGCATTGGCCCTGATCACAGCGATGTTACTGCGCCCAGTGCACGCCAGAATAGAACGGACCTGTCGCCATCGTCGCTATCTGGCTGCGGCATTGTCCGTGGTGTTGACCGGAAGCTGTGTCATATTGCCTTTGGCGAGCATTGTCGCAACGATTCTTCTCGAAATGGTCCGTTTTTCACGGGAGATCATCCCGACCCTCCAAGAGGGACAACTGGCCCAATCGCTCGACGCCATGAATGCGTGGTTACTCGGGTTCCTCGGGCCAATGCGGGAATGGCTGGGAGAAGAGTGGAATGTTCGGGATCTCCTGGTCGCCGCCGCGCAAAATGGTGGCCGTATTCTGTATAGCTATTCTCCAAGATTTCTCCTCTCGACCGCACATTTTGGGGTCAATGTCATCTTGTGGACCCTTTTTCTCTTTGTCCTCTTTGCCGAAGGACCGGCACTCTACCGGTATGTGATGATGATGACCCCCATTTCACCGCACCATGAACGCTATATCGCACGTGAGGTACGGGGCATGGTGGCCGCCGTTTTCTTTGCCATGATTGCGACGTCTGCGGCCAATGCCGTGTTGATCAGTCTGGCATTTTTGGTCTGCGGCATTGAGCGGCCCGTGATGTGGGGATTGATCGCCTTCGGATTTTCCTTCGTCCCCGTGATTGGGGCCCTCTCGATTTGGGGGGGCGCCGCGGTCTACCTGTTATTGGTCGGCGCATGGCCCTCTGCCGTTGGGCTCGCACTTTTTGGCGTGCTCATTATTTCGCAAACGGATAATGTCATCAAACCACTCGTGATGCGAGGGCGCGTCAATATTCATCCGATGCTGCTGCTGCTCAGTATCTTGGGGGGGGTGCAGACGATGGGACCTGTGGGACTCATTTTCGGTCCCGTCTTTCTGGCAATTTTTTTGGCAGCCTTGCACATCTATCGGCAGGAATTTGTTGAACCCGCCACGGCTGCATGAATGGGGTATCCATAACAGGGAGAAGGCATATTCGTGAGCGACGCATCAACACCGCCAGAACGCCGGCCGTGTCCCTCTTGCCACGCCATGACATCATGGGACGACAATCCCTATCGGCCATTTTGCTCGCCGCGTTGCCGGATGATTGATTTGGGGAAGTGGGCCACAGAAGAATATCGCGTGCCAGATGCTGAGACGTCGTCGTCAGACAATGTCCCGTCGCAACAGAAGGATGGAGAGGAACCGTGATGAGAGAGCGATTATTTCGCGCGCGCTGGCTCCATCCCCTCTCGCGGACGCGCATCGCAGGATGCGCCGACGGCGGGATTCTCGTTGATGCTGCAGGACGCGTTCTCGCGGCGGGCGCATTTTCCACGGTGCGCCGGGCAGCCCCTCGTGCCGTGGTCGTCAATTATGCCGGCCGTTTGATCATTCCAGGACTCGTGGATACCCACGTCCATCTCCCCCAGCTCGATCAGCGGGGGAAACCGAGTCAGACGCTGATGACATGGCTGCGCGACCACGTTTTTCCCGTGGAGGCGACCTTCGCCAATCTCCATGTGGCCGAGGCGGTCGGGCGGCGATTTTTTCAGCAGCTCATCCGTCACGGGACGACCACGGCCATGGTCCATGCGACCATCCATGTGCCGGCGACCGCGTTGGCCTTTGAATTGGCCGCGGCCGCAGGGTTGCGGGTGATCATGGGCAAGGTCATGATGGACCAACAGACTCCGCGCCGACTGCAAGAGGTCACGCACCGGACACTGCGCGACAGCGAGTGGCTCTGTGCGGAGTGGCACGGACGATATGGTGGTCGGCTGCAATATGCCTTCACGCCGCGGTTTGCGCCAATGTGCAGTGAAACGCTCTGGCGCGAGACCGGGCGGCTGGTGGCGCAGAGTGGGGCCTATGTGCAGACCCACCTGGCGGAGACCCCGGAGGAAAACCGGTGGATGTCGAGGAGCTTTCCCGCCTGCCGCGATTATGTGCATCTCTTCGAGCGGACGGAGACATTGCGGCCGCGTGCGGTCTTTGCGCATGCCATTCATCTCGCGCCGGGCGCCTATCGCCGGATGGCCAAAGCCGGGGCGGCGATAGCCCACTGTCCTCTTGCCAACGTCTTTCTCAAAAGTGGACGTATGCCCATCGAATGGCTCGAGGCGGTCAAAATCCGCTATGGCCTCGGGACGGATGTCGGCGCCGGGCCGTCATTGTCGATGTTTGCGGTCATGCGTCATGCGGATTATCTGCAACCCACTCGACGGATTTCCCCGCGGCATGCATTGTATCAGGCGACGCTTGGCGGCGCACGGGCCTTGCGCATGGAACGCGAGATTGGGAACTTTGCTGTCGGCAAGTGGGCCGACTTTGTCGTTATCGATCCGCACGGCATTGATGCGACCTATGATCTCTCCACATTCACCGATGACGACCTGCTTGGGTTGCTCATGTACCGCGGCGATCAGCATGTCGTCGAGGCCACGTATGTCGCGGGCCACCGTCTCGCAACGGATGGATTTTAGGCAACAAGACCCTACTGCGCCGTGGGGCCCCACGGCCCAGCGCGCACAGCGCGCGAGAGCGGGGGGACCCAATGGGCTTTGCCCGTTGGGGGGGCGACGTGAGCCCCTCTAAAAGTACCAAAGGTGAACTCCAGGCCGTGGCGATAGCCGTGCTCGCGGATGACCGTGGGGAGCGCAGGGAGTTGGCCCATCTGCCGTGCCGCTGTTGCACAGGCCGCGGTGAATTCCGGGACCGGCGAGGGCTCCAGCACTTCCACGGTGTGGATCCGTCCGTGGCGGTCGAGCCGAAGCCGGAGACGGACGCTTGTTGCCGGGCCTGCGGCCAATGCATCGAGCGTGGCATCATCCAACGCCAGATACTGGCCAAAGTGGTGATGCAACGTCGGTCGATACGCCTGCCAGAGACGATCAAACGGACGATCTGCCACGAGATCATTGCCGCGGAGCACGCACGGTATGAGCAAGACGATTGTGGCAAGGAGGACGCTATGCCAGTGTGGCAGCCGCTTCATAGAGCAGTCCCCATCGGACCCCGCGATCGCTAATGGTCACGCGGTCATAGTGCAGCATCTGCATCGTTTCCAAGAGGAGGAGCGCCCCGCTCAGAATGACATCGGCCCGCGCCGATTCCAATCCCGGCATGGCCTTCCGTTCGGCGATGGTTGCCCGCCGGAGTCGATCGACCAGTGTGGCCATGGTCTCGAGGGAGAGGAGAGTGCCATGCACCTGGTCATGCGCATAGGTCTGCAATTCCAGGTGCATGGCGGCAAGCGTTGTTGCCGTCCCTGCAAGGGCCACAAGCTGCGGCGGATGTCGTTGCATGGCCGACTGGATCATGCCAATGGCGCCCCGAATCTCCCGCTGCATGGCCGCGAATGCCTCAGGACTGATCGGGTCCGACTGGCCATAGGTTTCCTGGAGCGTGACCGAACCGAGCGGAAATGAATGGCCCTCGATACTCTCCGCTGCTGTCCAGATACATTCTGTCGATCCGCCACCGATATCGAGCACGACAATCTCTTCGCCAAAATCGTGGGCGGCCGCGTGAAACGAGAGCCGCGCCTCTTCCTCGCCGGAGATGGTCTGGATCTCCAAGCCGCACGCCTTCCGGACTGCATCGCAGAAGGCGCGACGATTCGTTGCCTGCCGAAACGCCGCAGTGCCGACCGTCGCGATCTGTGCCACGTGGAAGGCCTTGGCCGTTGCGGCGTATGCCCGGAGGACGTCGAGTGTGCGGGTCATCGCTGCAGGGGAAAAAGACGACCGCTGCGCGAGCCCTTCGCCAATACGGGTGATGTGCGCCTCTTCATGGAGCGGCACGAGAAGGCCGTCGGGACGCCACTCGGCGACAGTCAGCAAGATGGTGTTGGTGCCAATGTCGATGGCTGCGAACCGTTCAGGCGTTGGCCGCGACATGGGCAAGGACCTTTGCATCGCCAAGCATGTAGTCGATCACGCAATATTCGTTCGCGGTGTGGAGTGTCTCATCGGTCCGGCTGTAGACGACGGCGGGATAGCCAGATTTGCGCAAGGGTGCGGCGAGCGATCCGCCACCATGTCCCATGACGCGAGGCGTGACGCCATAGACATCGCGCAAGGCGGACGACAGGCGTGCCACCACCGGCGCGGTGGTCGGTGTCTCCGGTGCGGCCTCGTTGAGCCGGACGGTTTCAATGGCCACGTGGACGCGACAGTCGGTGGCAATGCGATCGGCGATGGCACGCACCTCCCGCAAGACCTCCTGCGACGCAAGGCCGGGGAGCAATCGACAGTCGAGAGAGAATTCCGCGGAACCGGGAACCATGTTGATGCTCACCCCATTGCCCGTGACTCGTGTCGGTTCAAAGGTCGAGCCGGTCTCCGGGGCAAAGAGCGGGTTCGTGGTGGCAAAGCGGTCGTAGAGGTGATCCAGCGCCACCATCAACCGTGCGGCCGCGCGGTTGGCATTCCTCCCGGCATGCGGGGTGGAGGCATGCGCCTCCTTCCCGGTGATCCGGCATTGCAACCAGAGCCCGCCTTTTTCCGCGACTTCAATCATCTCGCCCGATGGCGGTCCGCCATCCGGTACAATGATCATGTCATCGGTGTGAAAGGGATCCGCCTGCTGCAAGACGTGAGACAGCCCGAATTCGCTCCCGGTCTCTTCATCCGAGAGGATCAGGAGGCCGATATCGCACGGGGGACGCCGGTCAATCGCCTTGAATGCCGCTGCCGCGAAGAGTGCGGAGGCCAATCCCTGGTGGTTGTCTTCCGCGCCGCGCCCGTAGATTCGTCCCTCCTTGACCGTGGCAGTGAACGGCGGGGTTGTCCACGCCTGGAGGTCACCTGCAGGGACGACATCGAGATGGGCGAGGAACCACACCCGGCGATCGGAACGGTCCCCGCACACGTACGCGGCAAAATTCGGACGTTGGCCCCCGGGGACGGCGGGATCCGGGGCATGGTGCTCCTCGATCCGGTCGGCAAATTGGGCGAGGATGGCGCGTACCGCCATCCCTTTCTCCCATTCGCCCGTCCCGCCATTGCCCGGCCCAATGGCCTCGATCGGCATGAGCCGTTGCTGCAGGGCAATCATGGCCTCGCGCTCGCGTTCGAGTTGCTGCAGGACCGCCGTCGTCAGTGGAGATGGCATGGGGCACTCCTAGGGGGAGAAACCGTCGCTGTCAACGTCCGACCACACGACTATTGCAGGGGCTCACGTCCCCTCCGGCTTCGCCTCCGGGGACTTCCTCGTCCACCCAGCTTCGCTGGGTCCCCGGACTCGGTCGTCGCCACTGCCCCCCCAACGGGCAAAGCCGGGTCAAGGCCCAGCTGTGCTGGGCCGCGAAGCAAAGTCGAAGACTTTGCGGAGTGTAATGGAGTCCCCCCCTTCTCGCGCGCGGTGCGCGCTGGGTCATGGGGCCCCACCGCGCGTGCATCGCACTCTATGGTCAGGTGTTCCCTGCGGCCCGTGCGGGAATGTGTCGCCAGCCCGCGGGCGTTTATGCTATACTTTCGTGGTATGGGGATACTCAATCGCCTGCCATTCATGAAAATGAATGAGGGTCTCACAAAGTATAGCGATCTGATCTTTGCCATTCTCCTCGTGATCATTGTCGGGATGATTCTCATTCCGCTCCCCCCGCCCATGCTCGATATCCTGCTGGGGCTCTCGATCGGCTTGGGCGTGATCGTCCTGATGGTCTCTCTCTACATTTCCAACGCCCTCCAGATCGCCGCGTTTCCGACGATTTTGCTGGTGACCACGCTCTATCGTCTCTCCCTCAATATCAGCTCGACACGACTGATCCTGGCCGAAGGGTATGCCGGCGAAGTCATCCAGAACGTCGGTGCCATTACCGCCGCAGAAAATCCGGTCGTGGGAGGGATCCTCTTTCTCATTATCACGTTGATCAACTTTATTGTCATCGCGAAGGGGGCCGAGCGGGTCTCCGAAGTCGCCGCCCGTTTTACCCTCGATGCCCTCCCCGGAAAACAGATGAGTATCGATGCGGATTTGCGCGCGGGGATCATCAACATGGATCAGGCCCAGGAACGGCGGTCCATCCTGCACCGGGAATCCCAGATGTATGGCGCCATGGACGGGGCCATGAAATTTGTCAAGGGGGATGCGATTGCCGGCATCATCGTCACGATCATCAACGTCACCGCGGGGTTCATCATCGGGATGTGGATGCGCGATATGAGTGCCATGGACGCGCTGCGGACGTACACCTTGCTGACCATTGGCGACGGTCTGGTCCAGCAGATTCCCGCACTGATCGTATCAGTCTCGGCCGGCATCGTCGTCACCCGGGTCTCATCGGAAAAAGAGTGGTTTGGGCTCGGCCAGGAGATTGCGTCGCAGCTTGCGGCCTTTCCCAAGGCCCTCTTTGTTGCGGCAGGGCTCCTCTTCGTGTTGGCGTTCCTGGGGATGCCGCCCGTCCCGTTTATTTTCCTTGCCGTGGTTGTCGGTGGCATTGCCTACATGTTGACGCGCAAGAAGGCGCAGATGAAGGAGCAGATTGCCGAGACCCCGAAACAGGAAGTGGTGAAACAGGCAGTGCAACGGCATGGCGACCAGCTCCCGTTTATCATGCCGATGCCGATTTCGATTGAAGTGGGCGAGGCGCTCATCCCGTACGTCGATGACAAACAGGATGGCGGACGTTTTATCAATGAACTCATTCCGCTGCTTCGGCATGGGCTCTATTATGAGTTGGGCGTGAATTTCCCCGGCATTCAGGTGCGGGGACAGACGGTGGACATGGAACCGGACGCCTATGTCATCAACATCCATGAAGTGCCGGTCGCGCAGGGGAAGATCATGCAGCGCTGCATTCTCGTCGGGGAATCCCTCGAACAGTTGGGCCTTTTTAACATCACCGGCACCGAGACCATCCATCCCATTGACGGTTCCGTGGTGACCTGGATCAGTGCGGACTATCGCGATGTGGCGCAGCAGGCGGGATTTCGCATGTGGGATATTGCCGAATATCTCATCCTCCATCTCTCCTATATTCTCCGGCGGCATGCCCAGGAATTTCTCGGGTTGCAGGAAGTGCAGACCGTCATGCAGGAGCTCGAGAAGACCCATCCGGCCCTGGTGAAAGAACTGATCCCCAAGGTGATCACGCTCTTGCAGCTCACGGAAATTTTTCAGCGCCTCGTACAGGAGGATCTCTCGATCCGTGATCTCAAGACCATTTTTTCGACCCTGGCCCAATGGGGCGAGATCGAACGCGACGTCCTGATGCTGACCGAACATGTCCGCGCCGGCATGAAACGCTACATTACGCACAAATATGCCGGTCCGACGAACAGTCTTGCGGTCTATCTCCTCGATCCCGACGTGGAGGAGATGATTCGGGCGGCCATTCGCCGCACGGAGAAGGGGAACTATCTGGCGCTCGAGCCGGAGGTGACACAGGAACTCGTGGAGGCCGTGGGGAAGGAGATCGCGTCGCATCCGTTTCCGCCGGGCGCCCGTCCGCCAGTCATCCTCACTACAGCGGAAATCAGGCGCTACTTTCGGAAGATTATTGAGCTGGAGTTCCCGCAACTCGCGGTCCTGTCATACCAGGAGCTCTCCGAGAATTTGCGGATTCAACCAATTGCCCGTGTCACCCTCTCCCGGGCCGTCGCCGCGGCGTAGTATGGTGCGGATTCGGGCTGTCGGCTTTTGACGATCACAGGGATGACGGGCTCACAAGTGATGGAGGGATGATTTTACCGCAACACCTGGACCAGGAGGATCAGTGTCCCCAGAAAGACGACGATCCCGGTCCAGAGGAGCCCCATCTCCGTGGGCGAGAGCCGATCGAGAAAGGAGCGGGAGGCCTGCGGCGGCGGATAGACGTTGCCATGGGGCTGCGGGGCGGGAACGTCCGGTGGGCCATCCGTCTCTCTCCCTGTTGCGTCATCCCCCATGGCCTCGTCGGCGGCTTCTTCCGGACCCCCTTCGTCGCTGACGCGAGCCTCCTCTGCCACGACCTGTGCCTCAATGGCCTTCTGCGTGGCTTTGCGATGGGCCTGCACCTGGGCACTCACGGCCTCCACATTGACCTCGCGCGGATTGCGGTAGATACAGACGACCGTCCCGAAGGCGATGCGATCCCCGTCGTGGATCACCTCGGTCGTGATCCGCTGCTGATTGATATAGGTCCCATTCTTGCTCCGCAGATCCGTCACGATCCATCCCTGTGCATCGCGGACGCACTGGGCGTGCTGGCGCGAGACGGCATAGTCCTCGATGGCGAGCGCACAGTCCGGATCACGTCCCACTTTGAGCGTCTCGGCATCGTCGGGGAAAAAAAGTTTTTTCCCCACTGAAATGCCGTTCATCACCTCGAGACTGGGAAGAGTCTCCTTGTCGAGTGCCCGCATGACCTTCTTCAGGAGCTTGACCTCCATCATGTCGGAATCGGTGATGTCGTTGAACGATTGTTCAAGTTCATCGTCACGCGAAACGCGGAGATGAAACTGGTCAATCGTGATGACATCCCCCGTGCGGAGGAGGTAGCGCGAGCCGGTCTTGATCGGGGCCCCGTTGAGCAGGGTCCCGTTGCCGCTCCCGCGATCGGTGATAAACTGCTCACTGCCGACCATGGACACCACGGCATGCCGCCGCGAAACGCCGTGACTCGCGAGGATAATCCGGTTGTCCGCTGCCCGACCGATACCGAGCTCCGGCTGGTCACACGGGACGTTCCACGATTCTTCCGTCCCTTGCCGGGTGATTATAAGCTGGGGCATTGCAGTGTGCTTTCTTGGAGCCGTTTCATCACGGTCGCCCGTTGTTCCGGGTAGGCACTTCCCCCGTATTGGAGAAACTCACAGAGGTAGACGAGGCCTTCGCTCGTGCGCCCCTGGTTCATGGATAACGTCCCCAGATTGAAGAGGGCCCCCGGATGATGGGGATGCTGCTTCAGCGTCATCTCCCACGCCGTGCGCGCGCCTTTGTGGTTGGCGAGGCGCTCTCGTGCCACGCCCAGGCCATAAAAGGCCTCGGTATAGATCGGTCGCAAACGCGTCGCCTCCTCAAAGGCTGCGGTGGCCTGTGTAAACGCGACACGGGCCGGATCGTTTTTCCCTTCGCTCCGGAGCGTCTCCCCCTCTTCCATGGCCTTGACCCCCCTGTCAAAGGCCGCTTTGGCCGCTTGGTCCTGGGCGATCTGAGAACCCTGTTGCGCGATGTGGGCGGCTTCGCCCCCCTTGCCGCGTTGTTGCAGGAGGCGCGCGAGCTGCTGATAGATGTCGGCTCGTTGCGGGTTGTCCTCGAGGGCCAATCGGTAGCGGATCTCGGCCTTTTCGAGCTCCCCGGTTTCCACGTAGAGATCGCCGAGATTCAGATGTGCGTCGATGTGTTGCGGACTCAATTGCGTGGCAATCGTGAAGTGCTTTTCCGCCTCCTTGTAGAATTTGGTCTTCTCTGTGCCGTCGCCCGCCTCCCGCGCCTTCATCAGGTAGGCCAACCCGAGATTGTAGAGGGCATCGGCAAAGGTCGGTTCTTTATCGACGGCTTTGCGCAGCAGTGTGATCGCCTGTGCATAGTGTCCGCGGGCGATATGGACGGCACCCATGTGCGAGAGTGGGGCAATGTACTTGTTGTTGAGTCCATAGGCCTTTTCAAAATAGGAGAGCGCGGTATCATAATCCTTCCGTTGTTTATAGATCACGCCAAGATTGTTGTAGGCCTCTGCATATTGTGGGCTCAATTGGATTGCGGTTTTTAACTGGAATTCGGCCTCCATCAAGCGACCCTGATCAATCAGCAGCGCCCCCTTGTTGTTGTGTTCCACGGCCCGTTCGGTCGGCTTGATCAGTTTTTTTCCCCATCCAATGGTGGGCGCAAGGAGGAGAAGTATCAGCGTGATATGGGATGCCGCACGGAACGTCATGAAAGGATCATACATCAATCCTATAGTGATCTCAAGGGGTTGATCCTTTCATTCAGATTGCCTTCTGTGAGAAGTATGGCATAAGAGGGAGCGACGTGGGCGCACGCTATGGCGGATCCGATCACAGAAAAAATGGGACAAGATGATACCGTCGTGCAATCGCGTCACAAGGCCGAGGGTGGGACGCCGCCGCCGTATCTCGTCGTCATCGAAGGCCCGCGTCATGGGAGCCGCTATCCTCTCCACGACGGCGAGACCATTCTCGGCCGAGGTCCCTGGTCCCATATCCTCCTCGAAGACCAGAGTGTCTCGCGTCGGCATTGTATGGTCGAGCGTGCCGGAGAGACCATCAGCGTGCGCGACCTCGGGAGTAAAAATGGGACGCGCGTCAATGAAAGTCTGATTGGCGAACGGGTGACCATCGGTCATGCGGATCTTCTCCATGTGGGGATTTACACCCTCCGCTTCATTACGCGTCCAGTCACGGGAGAGGAAGAGTTCGCCCTCGCCAGTCCGGTGCGAGAGGGCTTTGCCGCACAGGCAGCCGAAGGGTCGGCGGAGACCGCGGCCATGGAAGCTGAGACATTGGCGGGTGAGACCGAGGCGCCGCAAGTAGCGACCGAGGGTGGAGCGGGCGAGAGTGACGAGCAGGCCGCGACCATGGTGGGACGCCTGCCGGCACCGCAGCGACGACTCTGGCTCTTTCTCGGCATCGGGTTGCTGATCATCGGCATCGGCGTCGGCGCTGTTTTTGCGTATCTCCACTGGACTGCGCCCCCGCTGCCGGAACAACCGGTCACAATGCTCACGCGCGTCATTCCTGCAGAGACCACGCCGGTGCCAGAGACCGGTGAGACGACACCGGTACAGAGATCGTCCGAGCTCCCGCTCTTTGTCGACTTTGCCTCGAGCCCCATGCCGGCCCGCGTGGTCTTTCAGGAAAAAGATTATGGCATGACGCCCATCAAGGTGAATGTCACGCTCCGTACGGGGGAGCCATATGTAGCCGAGGGACATTTTGTCATGCCAGAGTTTCAGGAGGAACATGTCGAACGGGTCACCTTTACGCCCAAGTCCGGCGAAGGATTGCTCCCCGTCTTCTTTCGCGCACCGATCGGGATCTTCAAGATCGAAAAAATTCCCCGCGAAGTCGAACTGACCCTGCAGGGATATTTTTCCTACGATCAATTCACCCCGCGCTATGCCACCCTGGCCGACGCCAGTTATGGCAAGCCGGTCTACGTCCCCTATGGGCGCTACATCATCGAATTGCGGCGTCCCAAGGAAATTGGCGCCTCGGGACAGTTTGTCCCGGATATCCGCTATCGCCGCGAGATCTTGCTGAGCGAAGACTCGCCCACCTTGACGCTGCAGGTGAGCGAGACCGACCTCGAGACCTTTCCGGTGGAAATTCACAGTGCCCCCGCAGGCGCCGACCTCTTTATCGATTCCAAGCCGGTGGGGAAAACGCCGTTCACCGGGGCATTCCCGCTGGGTGAGCATACCCTGGTCCTTCGGAAAGAGGGGTATTTTGAACACGCGCAGACCCTGAAGAATGACATCAATGTCATCTATCGCCTCGATGTGCTGCTCAAAACTACTGCCGCCGGCGAGCTCCTCAACGAAGGCCATCAGCTCGTCTTGAAGGGGCGCTTCAAGGAGGCGATCAATGCCTTTAGCAAGGCCTTTGAAAAAAGCCCCACCGACTTTGAAACCGCCAAGGCCCAGTATCTCTTGGGGACGGCCTTTTTGGGATTGGCGGATCTGGAGACCGCCAAGGGATATTTTGAGCAGGCCAAACATCATCCGGAATATGCCTTGCGGGCCAAACTCGGGCTGGTGCGGATCTTGGCGCGTCAGCAAAAATCACTCGAGGCCCTCCCGCTCTTGGTGGAGGTGATGTTGCGTGCCGACGATGACGCGGTGAAGGCCGAGGCGCGGGCGACCTTTAAAGAAATCTCCCCACTCAAGTCGGTCATTTATGTGCGGACTGACCCTGCCGGGGCCGATGTCTTCCTCAACGGGGAAAAGATGGTGACGCAGACCCCGCTCATTCTGCACGATCTCGGACTGGGCAATTACACGATCCGCCTCGAGCGGGAGGGGCATCTCCCCAAAGAGGTGAATATCAATTTAACCGTCCACGAATTCAATCCGGTCATCGTCCGATTGCAGCCGGTGACGGAATAAACGGGTTTCCCGATTCGCCATAAACAAACGTGCGGTGCGTCCACAAGGTATTCAATGCTTGCCGACCCCCATACATTTTTGTTATGATTTCAAGATGCTGCACGAACGCACTGTGGGGAAGGGGAAGGTCTTGAGCGCCGGATATCCTGCCGTTGAAGATCTGATCGATTCCGAGAATTTTGATGCCATCAATGTGGCCTTTGAGAAGGCCTATTCCACGCTCGAACAGGTCGCGCGCCAGCGTGGGGGTCTGCGGACGCCGAAACAGGCCAAGAAGGCCATGAAAGCCATTGAAATTGTCATGGAATTACTCAAGGAACTCCTCGCGATCAAGTATCGTCTGCAATCTATGGTGCAGGCCAGTCCAGCGGGAAAACCGACCAGGAAAACAACTTGAGGGGATCCCTTACCGATAATCCTATCGGTAGAGGAGGAGTGTGGGGATGGTGGCCGCGAAATCAGTCCGTATCGATCCCAATGTGATCAAGGTCGCCGCGGTCGCGTCTGCGCCCTCGCTCGGCAAGACCAAGGGATCGACCTTTGGCGACATCATGGGCATTTCCGGGGCCTTTGCACCACTGGCCGGCGAAGCGGCCTATCAATTCAGCGGGAACACCAATGCCGCTGCGGTCTTGCACTCGGCCTTTTCCGCCTTTCCCGGGGCCTATGCGGCATCCCATGGGGGCGGGGGGATGGCCGGTTCTATCTTTGGGAGTCAACCCGGCATGATGGGGTATGCGGCCAGTGGCACGCTCCCCGATCCCTATGGTTATGGGACCAATGATGCGATTCCTGGCATGGATGGGACCGATCAGGCCACATTGATCAACACCATGAATCAGAACAATCTCCAATTACTCGAATTGCAGGCGATCATGCAGAACAACATGCAACAGTGGACCACCAAATCCAATGTCTTGAAGTCGACCCACGATGCCAAGATGGCCATGATTCAACATTTCGCCATCCGCGGCTAAGAGCCTATCCCCAAAACCGTCGTGAGCGCCCAGGGACGCAGCACCGCGCCGCTGGCATCGTCCGCCATGCCGATCAGAGGTTCCTGTTGCGCAACAGTGGGAAATGCCCTTATAATGTATAGGAATATCGCAGTGTTTCATCGACACTTGGGGGCACAGCATGATTGACATGGATCGGAAGGATCTCGCACTGATGATGGAGTGTGGCTACATCCTCGTCGGGATGCAACGGTTTACAGAGGCGCGCCAGGTCTTTGAAGGGATTGCGGTGTTGGCCCCGGAGAGTGAAATCCCGGTGGTGGCACTCGGATCGGTCGCGTTTTGTGAGGGCCACTTCAAGGAGGCGATCAAACGGTATCGGCGGGCATTAACGATCAATGCCGAGAGCCCCTTTGCGCAGGCCTATTTGGGGGAAGCGCTCTTCTTTCTCGGCGAAACCGGCGCGGCCGTTCGTGCCCTCAAGGCTGTGGCAGGGCGCGACGCGAAGGGGAAGGCAGGTGCCTTTGCCGCATCGCTGCTGGAGGCCATTGAGCAGGGGTTTACGCCGGGCATGCTCTCCGGTGTCGAAGACTTCAAGGCGTATCAACGGGAGAAGGGTGAGTCTCATGCGTCATAGGTGGTGTTGGTCTCTCTGTCTCCTCCTCCTCTGTGTCGGGTGTGAGAAGAAAGATCTCTACAGCGATCTCGAACAAAATGACGCCAATGAGATTTTGGTCCTCCTCACGCAACACGGGATTCAGGCAACCCTGGCCAAAGAGGTCCGTCAAAATCAGACCTCCTATAACGTACGTGTCGATGACGACGACATGGATCAAGCGCGGGGCTTGCTGCAGGAGCACAACTTGCCGCGGAGCAAACGGCCCGGACTCCACGATATCTTTCAGGAGCCGGGGTTCATTCCCACACCACAGGAGCAGCGGGCCCGGTTTTTGTTGGCGATCGAGGGGGAAGTGGTGAACGCCCTGCAAAAAATCCCCGATGTCGTCGATGCCGACGTCAATGTCACGTTGCCCTCGCAGGAAGAGTTTGGCTCCGAACAGACGCCGGAGCGCCCGACCGCCTCCGTGGTCTTGAAGGTCCGTCCGACAGAGCAGGCCGTGGCCACCTTGACCGAGGCGAAGATCCAGCGGTTTGTCGCGAATTCGGTGGAAAAACTCGACCCCCGGGATGTGACGGTCATTTTGACCTACACCGGGGAGCCGGCGGGGGGGATCCTCCCCGGCCAGAGTCTGATTCTCCCCTCGATTCCCTCCTCGAAGAAGGGGGAAAAGCCGGCCATCGGGAGCGGTGCGGCCGCAGGAGAAACAGTGACGGTGGTGGGACTCTCCATTCGTCCGGAGAGTGCCGGGCGTCTCAAACTCTATATCGGGATTTTTTTGGGATTGTTGGCGATCTTGTCCCTCGGCCTTGTCGTCATGGTCGTGCAGGCGAGTCGGATGCGTCAGGGGCGGGACGAGAGTCCACCGGCCCTGGAGGGCGGGGAACTCCCGCCGCAGCTTGGCGCAGGGCGGGGTGAATAGTCCCCGACACAACATGGGGTCACGACGCCGACGATAATGTGGAAGTGAGGTGTCTGACAGATGAATTTTTCCGGCATCAAACCTGATGTGATCAAATACGAGGTTCGCCAGCTGAGTGGCGAATCAATCCACGAGACGCAGCAGAAAAAGCGTGGCGGTTTTGGACGATTTCTCTCCGGGCTCGGCCGGGTTGTCGGGGCGATTGCCGCACCGCTGTCGTTTCTCTTTCCGCCGGCGGGTTTGATTGCCGCCTCGGCCTATGCCGGATCCAATGTGGGCGACTTTCTCCAGCAAAAAGCCATGCGAAAGATGATGGAGGAACGTCAGGGAGAGGACCAAAATCTCGGCCAGATCTATATCCCGGGATTAACGGAGACATCGATGGATCTGACGCGGGAGACGGTGAAGGTCTTCGATCCGATGCAATCGCAGCAGACCGATCGAGTGGTGGATCTGCTGTTGGCACGGAACGCCTCGGATATGGCGGTGGCACAGGCAATGACGTCGTAAAGGATGACTATGGGCACCGATGGAATCAAACAGACGCACAGTGCGGGGGTGGCATCACCGCCCCAGAAACCGGAAAAGACGGCAGGCCGTGGCCCGGAGGCCGTCATTCCCTTTGAATCGATCCTCTCCGGCACGACCACGTCAGATCCCGTAGCACGCGGGATGACTCTCTTCATCGCCCCACAGCCGGATCTGGTCGGTGACGTTCTGCACCACTATTGTTCCCCAGGTGCTGTGGGGAGCATCGACCGTTTCGCGGCGAAGGGCCCCTCGCAGTCGCTCGCCAGTGCTGCGGTGAGTCTTGACCAATTGCGTTCGGACTGCCAATTGCTGACGGGGCGGAGGGAAGCCTTGCAAAGCCAGATGGAGGCCATCGAGGCTGAGTTGGCAGCTGTAACCCCCGGCACAGAGGATCTTCCATGAACGGCAGAGAGCAGAAAAGAGGGGAAGAGCGGGTGACGGCACTGCGGCGTCATTATCAGGCCGTGCGTCGCAAGTACCTCGAGGCACGGCGTCACGAGGAGGCCGCCCTCGAGCGCTACGGGATCGAACGTTGTCGTTTTATCGAGTTGTTCCGGCGGTTGCGGCCAAAGCATGCCCGGAAGATTGAAGAGACGATCGCCGAGCGTCAATTGCCCGATGCGGAAGAGGCCTTTGCCGTCATTGCCGGTATCCTGGCGATTCGCCGCGGTCCTACCGAGGTCTAATGTTGCCGTTCATGAGGAGTCGATACCCCACGGACGTTGCTCTGGGAGCGCATCCACGAGGCGTTTGGAGCGGAGTGTCGACATAACGTCTTGATTTCACCGGTATTCGAACGTTTTGACAGCCCGTGAACCCCCGGTGTTTTTGGCATGCATCGTGCACGAGATGTGAACGAGCCGGCCAGACCTGCTTGAAGGCCCATGCAGCAGGGAGCCCATTGCGCGGCGGCGAAGGGGGAAGAGAGCGTATGGCATCGAGCGGAAAAAAATCGACACGGCCGGCACGCCCGCCACAATCTTCCCCGCAGTCCAAGGCGGAACGGGAGCAGGCGCACCACGCGGAACTCGAACGACATCGCAATGAGTTGGTCAAACAATATTTCCCCTATGCAACCTCCATTGCGAACCGGGTGTCGCAGTCGCTCTCTGCCGACGTCGATTATGACGACGTGCTCTGCAATGCCCGTCTCGGCCTTCTGGAGGCGGCGAAGAGGTTCGATGAGACGCAGGATGTCGATTTCCGGACCTTTGCCTATTACCGGATCAAAGGGGCGATCTATGACGGGCTCCGCAAGAGCGGATGGATCCCGCGTTCGCTTTATGCCAAGTTGAAATTTGAAGAGGCAGCCAATGATTACATGCGGCAAAAGTCGATCCAGCAATCGATCCCCGTCGACGGGACGTCGTCCCCGCCGGACGAGGAAGAACAGATCACGCAAACCGTCAATAGTCTGGCCTCGATCTATGTCATTTCGCTCGATGCCAATGAAGATCTCGATGTCGAGGATGAGAATCATGTCGATGTCGAGCAGCGCGCAGCCTTGCATCAGATCCGCAATCACATGCGCGAGGCGATCTCGGCGCTGCCGCCAAAAGAAAAACAATTGATCATGATGTATTATTTTCAGAACCGGACATTGGAAGAGGCCGGTGCCCGTCTCCATCTCTCCAAATCATGGACATCGCGTCTTCACGCGCGGGCACTCGAGATGTTGATGAAGCATGTACGGCAGCGCACGAAAGATACAAATGAAGAGGTGCGGTTGCACGACCGGGTCGATGGGGGAAAACGGTAGGAGTCCGTATGGCGATTGATCCATTTTTGGGCAAAGTCATTTCCACGGCGGTACAGGTCGGGGAGGAGACCGGCGGTGTGGCGGGCCAGAAGGGGCCGTCCGGCCACGAGTCGCTCTTTCATGATGTCCTCACGCAAATGGGCGGCAATGAGGATCTGGCCGCGACCTTGGGGATTCATCCGCACGATCTCAACCCGCAGGGGGAAAAGTTCCAGACGATCTCCGCCTCCGGCTTCGATCCCCTCCCCGAGTACGTGAACATTGAGGCGCAAACCACATCGGGCTCGGAGTTTGCACTCGACATGCTGCAACAATTGAATACGGCCCATACCAAAATGGATCATATGTTCAACAAACTGGCGTACGGGTCCGACCAGTTTTCCATGCAGGAGTTGCTGGCGATGCAGGCCCATATTTACATGTGGTCGCAGGAAGTCGAGTTGGGGGTCAAGGTCGCGAGTGAGGGGGTTTCTTCACTCCGCACGGTGCTGAATACGCAGGTGCAATAAAATGGACCCCGGGATCTCTCTCCGGGAATCTGTTCAGCGCGCACAGCGCGCATGAGGGGGAGGCTCCATGGGCTTTGCCCATGGAGGGGGCTTTGCGAAGCCTCTGAAACGGACTTGCATGGAAGGGATGAGCAATCATTATCGTGAGCGGGCCGTGGCGTACCTGATCGCCCGCCATCATGACGCCACTATCGGAGGGGCTCACGTCGCCCCCTCCAGCGGCAAAGCCGCTGGAGCCTCCCCCTCAGCGCCGCAGTGCGGCTGGGCCGTGGGGCCCCGAACTGACGTTCGGGGCCCCACCAACGGAACGGCGTCTTGTGCATCGTCGGTCGTCCCCGCCTATGGGCCGGCCTCCTCGGAGGCCGAGATTCGTCGCCGGCTCGAGGCCTGTGTCGGGGTCGCACCCGATGAGCTGGCCGGGACCATTGCCGAGGGATTGGCGGGCCTGCAGGCGGCGGAAGAGGTCGTGATCCTCAACGACATTCATCCGGCATGGCTCGTGGAATTGCTTGCCACGGAGTCGCCGCGCGTCATCGGACTCCTCCTCCGGTTTCTGCCGTCGCGTCACGCCCGCTATCTGTTGGATCATCTTCCCCCGCATATCCGTGAGCGGCTGCCGCACATTGTCGATGCCTTCGCGGTCTCGGAGACGATCGTCCGTATTGTGCGGCGGCGCTTTGAGAGCCATTTTCTTCCCATCGCGCCGACCGAGGAATTGGCGGAGTTCGACTGCCGCGCACTCCATCGTCTGACACTCGATGATATCACGACACTCCTCTATGATCTCGGTGTGCATGAATTGGCGATGGCCTTCCGTCATATTGCACAGCCGGCGTTACGCCTCCTCCTCAATCGACTCAGTTTTCACGATGCCCAGCGCCTTGTGCAACGGATCGCCTCGTTGGGGCGGATCGACCCGACGCTGGAGCGTGATGCGCGATATACCATCCTCAATATGTCGCTGGAGGGGAGTGATCCAGAGACGTTGATCCGTGAAATTGGGGTCCAGGCCTTTGTCAAGGCCCTCCTCCCCCAGCACCTTCCCATGGTCTATGCCTTGCGGCAGAAACTGCCGCCCGTCCTTGCCTATCTCCTCCAGCGGGATACGGACATGCACCTGCCGAATAATCAACCGGTACTCGCCGCGCTGCGCCAACATCAAATCCTTCTCCGGGTCGCCTCACTCTCTCGCGATGAACGGATTGACGTCCGATGGTGGCGTGCGTTGCCCGAGGTGTTGCGTGGCGATCCGGCCCTCATTGAAGAGGGGACGCAACGGATTCCGGTGGAGCACGATGATGCGGATGCTGCCGAACGCGCGCAGGTCGTCAATTAGTGACGCGGCGGCGTTACGGCCGTGTGAGTCGTTCCCCAGCGCGCACCGCGCGCGAGAGGGGGGACCCAACGGGCTTTGCCCGTTGGGGGGTCAGTGGCGACGACCGAGTCCGGGGACCCGCGAAGCTGGGTGGATGGGGAAGTACCCGGAGGCGGAGCCGCAGGGTACGTGAGCCCCTGTAATCGATTCTTCTCTCTGTACGGGAGGTATGGTACCATCATGAGCATGGGGAAAAAGATCATCAAAGGAAAACAGCTGGAAACGCGCACCTCCCTGGAAGAGAAGGTGCATGCGCTTCCGGTCAAAGAGCGCGGCAGGAAAATGGTCGAGGAACTCGGCGGAGTGGTGAATCGGCGGATCCTCGACGCCGAGTCACGCGCGGCCGAGATTGTTGCCGAAGCGGAAGCCTCTGCCGATTGCATTCGCGAGGAGGCGGCACGTCTCTTGCGCGAGGTCGACGCAGTGCGAACGTCCGCCGAAGACGAGGGGCGCCGGTCCGGCCGCGAAGAAGGGCTCGCCAGTGCCACCGAGATGGCCGCGCGACTCGGTCGGCTGAAAGAGGAATTCATCGCCCATGCGGAGCCAGAGGTCATTGCCCTGGTGCTGCAGTGCGCGGAAAAGATCGTTGGTCGATTGGTCGAGAGGGAGAAAGAGGCCGTCATTGCCATCGTGCGGCAGGCCCTCGAGGCCGCAATCGGCGACCGCATCGTCATCCGCGTGAGCCCGGCCGACTTTCCGACTGTCGCCAGTGCGGAAGGCGAACTGCGATCGCTGCTCGATCGGACGAAGCGGCTCCATGTGAAAGAGGATGAATCAATCACGGCCGGCGGGTGCGTGGTGGAGACCGAAGTGGGGACCATCGATGCGCAGCTCGAGACTCAGCTGAAGGCGATTCGAAAGGCGTTTGATTTATGACCGGGCTGCCGCTCATTGATTTTCGGCGATATGCCCACAATCTCTCGGCAGTCTCGACGTACAGTCTCAAGGGGAAGGTGACCGAATTGACGGGCCTCATCGTCAAGGCCGTGGTCCCGGGGGTGCGCGTCGGTGAACTCTGCCTGATCGAACCGTATCATCGCAAGACGCCGATCAAGGCCGAGGTGGTGGGGTTCCGCGACCAGGAGGTCTTGCTCATGCCGCTGGGCGATCTCGAGGGGATCGGATTGGGAAACGCCGTGATTCCCACGGGAGGGTCGCTCACCGTCCGTGTCGGCGAGGGATTACTGGGACGCGTGCTGGATGGTCTCGGAGATCCATTGGATAGTGAGACACACGGACCGCTCCAGTTTGAGGCCGAATATCCTGTGACGGCCAATCCACCGCCTGCCCTGCGGCGGCAACGGGTGACACGACCGCTGGTGGTCGGCATCCGGGCGATTGACGGACTCCTGACCTGTGGCGAAGGCCAGCGGATCGGTTTTTTTGCCGCTGCCGGCGTGGGGAAGTCGACGCTGATCGGGATGATCGCCAGAAACACGGAAGCCGACGTGAATGTGATCTGTCTCGTGGGAGAGCGGGGACGCGAGGTGCGGGATTTTATCGAGCGCGATCTCGGTGAGGCAGGACTCCGCCGTTCGGTGGTCGTGGTTTCGACCTCCGACCAGCCGTCGCTCGTCCGTCTCAAGGCCGCCTATGTGGCCACCGCCATCGCGGAATATTTTCGCGATCAGGGAAAACGGGTCATGCTCATGATGGACTCGATTACCCGGTTTGCCCGTGCCTTGCGCGAAGTCGGCCTGGCCGTGGGCGAACCGCCCGCCCGCCAGGGCTATACCCCCTCGGTCTTCTCCACGCTCCCCCGGTTGCTCGAACGATCCGGCAATTCCGATCGCGGGTCGATTACCGCGTTCTACACGATTCTCGTGGCCGGCGATGATATGAACGAGCCGATCGCGGATGAGTCACGGTCCATCCTGGATGGGCATATCATCCTCTCGCGGGATTTGGCCGCGCGTGCGCATTATCCCGCCATCGATATTTCCGAAAGTGTCAGTCGCGTGATGGACGATATTATTTCCGAGGAGCATCGGGATGCCGCACGAAAGATGCGCGAGGTCATTGCCAATTATGAAAAGGAACGCGATCTCATCCTGATTGGGGCCTATGAAGAGGGGAGTGATCCGAAAGTCGATTACGCAATCGAAAAAATTGAAGAGGTGCAGCATTATCTCAAGCAGGATGTGAATGAGAACGTCGAGATGGAAGAAACGATCGGGCAACTGGTGGAGCTCTTTTCCTAGGGGTCGATAGATGGCGAAACGTCCGATATACCGTCTCCAAGCCCTCCTGCGACTCAAGGAGCGGGAGAAACACCAGGCCGAAGTCGCCCTGGCGCGGGCGTTCACCGCCCTGCGCGAGGCTCAGGAGCGGGAAAAAAAACTCCGGGAAGAAAAAGAGCGGATTGTGGCGGCATGGCTCCGGAAACAGCACGAAATGAGCGAAGAGATGCGGGGGGGCGGGACGGTCTTTGACGGCAATGTCTTTCTCAATTATCTGCGAAAATTGAAGGAGGATGAGGAAAAGAAGGCGGAAGAGATCGAGGAGCAACAGGAGAAGGTGATGGAGTGCCAGGAGATGATTGTCCGCCGCCGGCGCGAATATATCGACGCGTCAAAGGCCCTGCAGGTGATGGAGAAACACAAGGCTCTCTGGTGGAAGAAGGTCATGCAGGAGATCTCCCGTGCGGAAGAGAAGCAGTTTGACGAACTCTGCACGACCATTCACACGTTAAAGGGATGGCGTGGCGAGGGAGGCGACGACGCACAGGCCATGGCACATTGAGCGACGCGTCGTGGCGCAATAGCGATGTCATGTGGAGTAGACAATGGTGGACCCGAATCGTATCGAACAAAAGGAGCGGTCATTGCCACGCAATGATGAATCACCGCGCTCGGGACAGGTCAAGCAGCAGCCGTCCCCGTTCGATCAGGTATTGCAGCAGGGACGGGTCATCCAGCAGCAACCGTCTTTTCAGCAGCAATCGGGTGAATCTTCACAACAGGATCAGGAGCGGGAGACGAACAAGGAGCGTCGCAGTGAGCGGGAAAAGATACCGCGCCAGCGCGGTGAGCGGGATCTGTCGGAACAAAAGGGGGAGCGGATCAAGGCGGAACAGCAGCAGGAGACCGGTCCAAAATATCGGGTCGTCACCAAAGTGGGCGAGCGCCAAGGGGAAGAGGGACGCCGCCGTGGAGAGGGCGGGAATGAAGGCTTTCACGGACAGGGCGGCCAGGGCCCCCAGGGACGGCTCCGCCTCCGTGCAGAGCGAACCGCGTACGAACGTGCAGACATTGGGAGGGATCTGAGCTCGCGATTTCAGCGAGAGTTGCTCCAGCAACACAAGGTCCCCGCCGCGCTGGACCGCGGTCAATTGCAGCGAGTGGTCAATCTCCTCGTGCAATCGATCCGCCTGGGCAAAAACGAGGTCGGAGCCGAGGAACTCGCGATTGTCTTTCATGCCTCGATCTTCAAGGGGCTCCGATTGCGTCTGCAATCAAAGGATGGTAAGGTCACCATCGATTGTGAAAGTGCCGAGAGCGATGTGCGGGCACTGTTTTTACGGGAGCAGGGACGGATTCGGGCCGCACTGGAGCGCAAAGGCGTGGTCGTTGCGCAGATCCGTGTGGTCTAGTACGACCACTGTGGGACGAGCGCCGGAACATCGGCGCGTGTGTGAATGGGCATTTCAGGATCCGGGGGAGAGACGTGGCATCACGGGGAGATGTGACATCCCGGCCATTTCATTGGACCGTGCAGCAATTGTCGCGCGACCATGTGCGATTGCATGAACAGGCGCGTCTTTTTTTCCCCGCCGTCTCGATGCGCCACGCAGTTGCCGCCGCTATTCGTACCACGCTGGTTAAACATCTGGGCCCCGATGTGATGCTCTTCCTCGACGATATTGCGGTCACCACCTCCGGGACATTTGCCGGGGGGGTCGGAGAGGCGGCGACCATTGCCGTGATCGGTATGCCTCCGCTCCTGGAAAAAATCTATCTGCAGATCGATCAGGGGATCGTCGGCATGGTGATCGACCGGCTTCTGGGTGGCACCGGGCGTCGCGGAGTGGAGCCGATTCCCCTGACCGAGACCGAACAGGGGGTGTTGCAGTATCTGGTCATGGACCTGTTGGCGGCCCTCCATGCTGCAGCCGGCCCGGAGACACCGTTCCATTTCCGGTTTGAGCGCTTCATCCGTCATGCCGTCGAATTGGGGGATCTGTTGCCGCCGAGAGAGTCGGTCGCGCTCTGCACGTGGCGTTGTGGATTGAGTGACACGATCGGGATCATTCGCCTGGCCATCCCGGACAGTTTTGCCGTCGCCGCCCGTCTTCCGGAGCGATCGCAGGGCGATCTGGCGGTCCTTGCCACCCAGCGGCGCCGATTTGCCAATGAACGCCTCCCCGTGTGGGTGGAGGCGGGTCGATGCGCATTGACCCCCACTGATCTCGTCGCATTGGAAGTCGGGGATGTCGTGCTTTTTGATCAGACCGAACTCACCTTGCGGGATGCCCGACCGAGCGGACGCGTGATGCTCCGACTGGGTCAGGGGACGCACGGCGGGATTCGCTGCGCACTCGCCGCCGGTGAGACGATGCAATGCGCGGTTGAGGATTTTGAGGAAAGCGAGGTTATGCCCCATGGTGAAGCGCGATAGACCACGCGACGAGGATGAACTGCACGAGGACGCATTTGATGATGACGGAGCCACCGACATCCAGATCCCCGATCTGATCGACGAAGCGGACGATGAGCCGTCAGCCACCGATCCGGAGAGGACGCCGGACGAAGCGCTTTCGGATCTGAGTGCAACGGCGTCGTCAGCGCCACCTGCACGATCCGGAACGCGGCGGGCCGCGACACGGACCGTCGCCGGTGGAGTGTCGAAGCGGCTCGGCGAGGCGGTCATGGGGATGGCGGCCGATGTCCCGGTGCAGGTGGTCGCGGTCCTCGGAAAGAAGACCGTGACGATGCACGAACTCTTTCAGCTCGAAGTCGGCCAGCTGATCGAGATGGGGGTCCCGTTAAGTGTCTCCGTTGATTTGGTGGCGAACGGAAAGTTGATTGCCAAAGGGGAGCTCGTGGAGATCGACGGGCAATTGGGTGTCAAGGTCGTCAAGCTGATTCGGTAACCCCGTATGATACTATTGATTGCGGAAACGGCAGCATCGATGGCACCCGGTGGGTTCGGGGGGGGCTATCTCTGGCTCTTGGTGCGCATGCTGCTCGTCCTTGTTGTGGTGGTCGTCTTCGCCATTCTCGTGCTCAAATATGTGGTGCCACGCCTCGGGGCGTTGCATGCCAGGGGATTTCGCGGGGAATGGATCGAGGTGGTTGCCCGGCGGAGCCTTGAACCGAAACGGCATCTCTGGATCGTGAAAGTCGGCAAGCGTCATTTTCTCCTCGGGAGCGCCGACGGAAGCATCAATCCGATTGCGGAGCTTGAGGCACGCGATCTGGAGGCCCCATGAGTACGAGACGACGTTCGCATTCCCTCAGGATCGTGCGTGGACTCTTCCTCATCGGGTGGGCGCTGATTCCCGCCTCTGCGGGCGCGCAAGTTGGGCCGGGACCAGCCGTCTCGCAGCCCCTCGTCATGATGCTCGCTCTGGCCGCGTTGGCGCTCGCACCCTTCGTGGTCATGATGGCCACGTCGTTTGTGAAACTGGCCGTCGTCTTTGCCCTGATCCGGAATGCCCTGGGGACGCAACAAATTCCGCCCAATACGGTGGTCACCGGACTCGCCCTTATTTTGACGATCTATATTATGGTCCCGGTGGGCCATCAGGTCTATGACGCCGCATCGGGTGTGGTCACGCAGGATACCAACCAGCCACTCCTCTCCCAGGCGACGGTCACACTGATGGGCGAGGCGCTCAATGCGGGGAAGGAACCCATTCGCGCCTTTTTGCTGAAACATGTCCATACCGAGGATCGGAAGCTCTTTTATCGTCTGGCCCGCAAGATGGAAGCGGATCCGCAGCGTCGCGAGGCCATTACCGATCAGGACCTGCTCAATATCGTCCCCGCCTTTGCCATCAGTGAATTGGCCGAGTCGTTCCAGATCGGATTTGTCATTTTTCTCCCCTTTCTCGTGATCGACCTCGTCATCGCCAATATCCTCCTTTCGCTCGGGATGTTCCAGATTTCGCCGATTACCATTTCCTTGCCCTTTAAACTCCTCCTCTTTGTGCTGGTCGATGGGTGGCACATGATCGCCCAGGGATTGATTATCGGGTATGCCTAATGCCGAACTCTTCATCGGGATCGCCAAGGAGGCGCTCTTCCTCGTCTTGATCCTGACCGCACCACCGGTCCTGGGTGCCATGATCGTCGGACTCGTGATCAGTATTTTGCAGGCCACGACGCAGATTCAGGAGCAGACGCTCACCTTTGTCCCGAAACTCGTGACCGTGATTGTGATGCTGGCCTTCCTCGGCTCGCAAATGATGGAACAGCTGGTGACGTTCACGAGCAAATTGATCACCCGGTTTCCTTTTCTGGTGCAATAGGAGGCGTCGCATGGAGGAAATGGACGCCATGCTCCGCCAGTTTGGCGTGCATGCGAGTTTCCAGTTTGTCTTTATCTTTGCGCTCCTGGTCTGGACGCGCATGCTGGCCCTGGTCTCGATGGTCCCGTTTCCCTGGGGCAAACCGGTCCCCATGCTGGTGCGCGTGAGCGGGGCGACGGTCATGATGGTCTTTGTCGTGCCGCTCCTCCTCCCGTCCGAACCGCCCCCCATAACGAATAACATGCTCCTCGTCGGGACCCTCTTTCTCAAGGAGGCCATCCTTGGGGTCGTGATCGGGTTTGCGGCCTCTCTCGTCTTTTACGGCTTCGAGGCCGCAGGGCACATGATTGAAAATCAGCGCGGCATGTCGATTGCCCATGTCCTCATTCCGCAATTGGGGACGCAGGGGTCGTTGGCGAGTCAACTCCTCTTCCTCCTCTCGATCACGATCTATTTCGTAATGCAGGGGCACGTGATCTTTCTCGAGACGTTTTATCACTCCTTTGTGACCTTTCCGGTCCTGGAATTCCCCGCGATTGCCCCCGGGTGGTTTCCGCTGGTCGATTTTCTGGCCAAATCGAGCGGAGCCATCTTGACCATGGCGATTGGCGTCGCGGCGCCGGTGATCATTGCGATCCTCCTGGCCGATATCATCCTTGGCGTGGCCAACCGGGTGGCACCGCAGATCAATGTCTGGGAGCTCGGCTTTAATATCAAAGGCTATCTGGGGGTCCTGATATTGGCCTTGATGATGGTCCTCATGACCGAGGTCTTTACCGAGACCTTTCGGGCGCAGCGCGCCGTGGATACCACCACGCAACAGCTCTTGGAGCGTCGCATCCCGGTGGAGGGTCTTCCTGGCGCGCCCGGGATCTTGCGGCCGGTTCCGTGGCTCCCAGCCCCACTATTGTAGGGGCTCACGTACCCTGCGGCTCCGCCTGCGGGTACTTCCTCGTCCACCCGCTTCGCGGGTCCCCGGACTCGGTCGTCGCCCCACCGAAACCCGAGGTCCCATGAGAACCCCGTGATTGGGGTCTGGAGTCTTCTATTGCCGAGGCCTTGAGGAGGCCTACCGAGATGGCCAGGGGGGTGCATCTCATAACTATTCATAATCATTGATGAAATCGTTCATCTTTTTTGGTCGATTCTCCCCAGTATACCGTCAGATTGGCACAGGGATTGCTGTAAGAATGGGAGAATCGGGGTGTCTCGGAGGAGAACCTGGGGTAACTGAAGGACCGATACTCAGGAAGGCACCTGGGGCCGGCGGCCACCAGAGCGAAGGAGAATCGTATGGGCGTGGGACATATTACATTGCCGGGCGGTGGGTTGATCAAGGTCTCGGACAAGAATGGGAACGCGGTCTGGGAAAGCGGGGAGATCGACGGGCTTCAGGACGACCTGAACTTCCAGATCCTCCATGAACCGACACTCCTTGCACTCCTGAATTCAGCCGGATTTGCGGAGGGCAGTTCGTGGGGGTTGGAGACATTGCTTGAGAATGCCGGAAAGTTTACGGCGATTCCAGACGATGCGGCCAAACAGGCCGAATATTTCAAGAAGTCGCAAGAGCAGTTGGGTACGCTGCAAGGCGCCGCCCAGGAGTTGGCGGCAAAGAAAAAGGACGCCGAACAGGCCCTCAAGACGCTCAAGCAGAATCCACCAATGTTGAATAATAAAAAAGTCTCAGCAGAAGAGGCCAAAAAACTGATCGACAAAAAGACGCAGTTTCTGGCCAATGTCGAGAAGGCCTTACAACAGGCCAAAGTGGCATTTGAACAAGCGGTCAAACAGGCGCAACAGCAGGCAGCGCAGGCAGAACAAGCGCATGTCCATCTCAAATCCACGCAAATAAAGGCAAACATACAGCAGCAAGATCAAAAAGACGCCCGCACGGCCTTTGATGCCTTTAAGAAGCAGCTCAAATTTTCAGAACAGACCCTCAAGAACTCCACGTTTGGGAGCAATAGCGGGAACGGCCTTGGGCAAAAGAAGGCCGCCCTCACGAGTACGGACCCCTCGGGCGATGGGAGCTCGATCTTTGGGACACAGGATGGCGATGGGACCGGGACGGGGAGCGCATCGGGCACGTATGGCGCATCAAAAGGCGCGGGCAGCTATGGGGCGTTTGGCGAGCCCGCGGGTGGCGGGACCGGGATCACCACGCCGTATGATATGAACAGTCTCTTGGCCGGCAATCTCATGCAGGAAAATGTATTGAACGGTCTCGATGAAACCTTTCAGTCGCAAAACGAATCGAAGAAGATGATGCTCCTCTTCTTCATGCTCTCGCGGATGGCCATGTCCGGAGATATTGGCGCGATGTATCAATTCTTGCGCTTCATCTCCCATATCATCAACAAAGACAAGGCCATGCAGAATGTGCAACTCGCGCGCAAGTTGATCGAGTTGCAAGATGTCTCGCGCAAACTGACCCAGATCCTGGTCGACACCCCGGCGCACGATCCTGACGACCCCGGTGTCCAGGCCGAGTACATGAAATTGCAGCAGAAGACGCAGGCCGAGCAGGGGGTGATCGCCACCTCACAAAAATTGATCGCCCAGATGCTCGAAGAATTTACGCAGGTCTCGGAAATGATGACCGGTATGACCAAGAGTCTGCTCGATGCCCGCGGTCGGGAGCTCCAAATGCTGGCGGTGTGGAGATCGTAGTCTGGGGGGATGCGGATCCCATGGGCCCTATGGAGCGCGGCGCGTTCCATGGGGCTTGTCTCCATTGGCGGGGCCTTCCAGAGAAGGGCCTTGGCAGGGAAGGAGCCACGTGGTATGATAATTGCCAGTGATCTAGAGGGGTTAGATATGACTGCGGAGAAAGGGCCTCCAGACATCTTTGCCGGACCCCCCGAGGACTTGACGCCTGAAGAGGCCGATCGTCGCGTCGAGGAGATGCTCGCGTCCTTGAGCGAAGAGTTACAGGAGGTCCCCGAAGTCATCATGCGGGAGGGCGCGCAGCGCCTCGTCGATTTCCTGAAGGGGGATCTCTCGTGGGCCGAGATGCTCAATTTGCGTCCCGAGACGATGCAGCGGATCGCGGAAATGGGCTACACGCAGCTGCAGGCCGGGCGCCTGGAAGAGGCCGAGCGGTTTTTCAAGGTCCTGACCATGCTCAATTGGCAAAACCCCTATTTTCATTCCATGCTGGGGGTGATCTACCAGCGTGAGCAGCGCCCGGGGGAGGCGATTGCGCAATATGGCGAGGCGATCACATTGAATCCGCAGGATGGAGTCAGTCTCCTCAATCGTGCAGCACTCTTTCTCAAATATGGATGGCTGGCCGATGCCGAGCGGGACTTGGGCCAGCTCTTTGCGATCCCAGGCCATGAGCGGGAGGCCTGGGGGAAACAGGCCCGGATGTTGCACAATCGCGTGAACCAACTCAAGGAACAGCGGACGCCAGCGACGGCCAGTCCGACCGTGCACAAGGGGAAGGACGCGGGCCCGAGGAAGAAGACGCATGGCCATTGATCACATTCACCGGGGTCCGGATGCCACCATGCGTCCGCATCTCAACGATCCGCAGATTGTTGAGGCCCTCAAGTTCGGCGATATCCACAAAATTCTCCAGGCCCTTCCTTCCGGTATCAGCAAGGCGGATCTCGAGGAATATCTCAAACAGGAATGGGTCGTGTTTGATCAGGGACTCCTGCAAAATCTGCAGATCAAGGCCGATGCCGGGAGTATGCCGCCGCCCGACCTGGTGAAGCACGTGTTGCCGATCGACGATGCCCACACCTTGATGCCGGAAGAGCATCATCTTCTGACGGAGTTTTTTGGCGTCGGGCAGGCCGCAGTGATGGCCTCTGGGGCCTCCGCCAAGGGCGCCGATCTGCCCGAGGGCGGGGCGCCGGTGGCTCCCCCGACAGATGCCGACCTCGCGCAACAGGATGCGGAACAGTTTGGGCAGTCCCTGCTTGAAACCATCGGTGACCGGATGGAGGAGCGCGACGAATTCCTCCATCATATCGAAAACGAGATTTTCAACACGCAGTTGACCAACGAGTTGCTGGCCAAACGGGACGAGATCCGGCGGGAGTTTCGCCGCATCATCGATCTCATGCGGCGCGGATTGGTGCAGCCGGAGTTTGTCCTGGTGGCGCTGACCAAGGTCCAGGTCATGGAGAGCGGGGTGCTCGTCTCCACCGAAGGACGCAAACTGATGCACTTGAGCGAAGAACAGTCGCGCATCGCCGAATCGATCCAGTCGTTGGATCCGAGCAGCGTCGGCGATTTTGAGATGAAAAAACAGCAGATGGCCGAGCAGTCACTCAGCATGAACATGATCATGCAGAACATCCAGCGGGCCGCGCAGAATATGGATACGGCATTGAGTCGCGGAAAGAGCATGCTCGAAGAGTACAACCGGACCAAGTTGGAAGTGATCCGTCGCGTGGCCGTACAGGGGTAGGAGGCTCAAGTGGCACCGGACAGCGCGTCGTTGGAGGGGAAAAAAACGAGGACCCCGATTCTCGACCCCAATCCCAGCCGGCGTAAGCGCCTGGTGGAATTGCTGCAAAAATTTTTCGATGACACCATCAGTCTGGCCGAGTTGCGCGGCTACTCCAAGGCGAATCTCTTTGCCCTCGCCGAAACAGGCTATGTCAAATTCAAGCACGGACGTGTCCATGAGGCCGAAGAGATCTATCAGGCCCTGATTGTGCTGGATCACCGCAATGCCTATTTTCACGCGGTCATGGGCGCGATTCACCAGAAAAAAGGCCGTCCGGTCGAATCCATTTTGGAGTATTCGCGGGCGCTGCAGATCAACCGCAAGGACATGGCCTCATATGTGAATCGCGGTGAAATCTATCTGCGGCACCGGAATTTTCGCCGTGCGGCAGAAGATTTTCGCCAGGCCATTCTCCTCGATCCGACCGGGCGGAATCTCTGGGCCAATCGCGCCCGGTCGTTGGTTATTGCCCTCAAACGGCAGGTCGATGCCCAGCGCGAGTCCCAAGTCGCGAAGCGGGGGCGTGCCGTCCGTACGCAAGAATCCTAAGCGCCGCAGTGCGCGCTGGACCGTGGGGCCCCACGTCAGTGACATGAAGTGCGGGTCCTGGCAGCGGAACGTCCCGGGGTCCAGAGATCGGCATCTCCCGTGCGCTATTCTTTCGCATTGATGCCGTATTTCTTCAGGAGATTCCGGATATGCTTCCGGTCGATGCCCGCCTCGCGCGCGGCGGCCGAGAGATTGCCATTATTGCGGTCCAGGAGGTCCTGCAGATAGTCTTTTTCAAAAACCTCGAGGACCCGTTGCTTGGCCTCTTTAAAGGGGAGTTGTTTATCAACGACAAGCCGCTCGGTCCCTTCTTCCTCATGCTCCATGTGGGAGAAGACAAAATCGATATGACCCCGCGTGATCGTTTCCGACTCCACAAAGGAGGTGGCCCGTTCCAGGGTATTGACCAGTTCACGGACATTGCCGGGCCATTGGTATCGTTGCAGCAGCTTGAGGGCGTCATCGTCGATGCGGGTCACGCGCAGTCCCCCCTCCGGGCCACGGTTGAATTTCGAATCCCGCAATATATGTTCGATGAGCGCGGGAATATCTTCCGGGCGTTCGCGTACGGGGGGGATGATAATTTTGACCACGGAGAGGCGGTAATAGAGATCTTCACGGAACCGCCCCTCGGTCACTTCGGTCCGGAGATTTTTATTGGTGGCGCAAATAATGCGGACATCGATGTTGATCGTCGTGTTTCCGCCGACCCGCTTGACCTGCCGCTGTTCGAGTGCACGCAACAGCTTCGGTTGCAGCTCTGCCGTCAGTTCGCCGATTTCATCCAAAAAAATGGTCCCACCATGCGCCTCTTCAAAAGCCCCCCGTCGCGATTTGATCGCCCCAGTGAACGCCCCCTTTTCATGACCAAAGAGTTCGGATTCGATCAGGTTCGGTGCGACCGCGCTGCAGTCGAAGACGACAAAGGGACGGCTGCGGCGTGCACTATGCTCGTGGATTGATTGCGCGACCAGATCCTTGCCGGTCCCGGTTTCGCCTTCCACAATGACCGAGGCATTCGTGGGAGCAATCCGCTCCAAAATGCCGAAGATCTGCCGCATTTTCAGGCTCGTGCCGACGAGGAGCCCGAATTGTTCGTTGCTCGACGGAGCGACCTTGACCTTTTCATCAAAGGCCCGAAACTCGATCTGCGTGTTCCCCATCTTGATCACATCACCCGGCGCCAGATAGGCTTCCTTGACGCGACTGCCGTTCAGGTACGATCCGTTCGTGCTGCCGAGATCCCGGAGTACGAAGCTGTCGGCCGTATAGTCGATCGCCACATGGGTGCGCGAGACCGTCTTGTCCGACAGCACGAAATCGTTCGTCTCCCGCTTGCCGATGGTGGTCGAGTTTTTGTGGAGCGAAATTTTTTTCCCCTTGTCGACTCCCTGCAGCACCACGAGCTGGCACTTCCGGAGCGTTACGGCATCGCTCCCGTCGTCGGCCGTCTTGAGGAGTTGCGTCTGCGGTTCCTGTTCGAGCATGTCGGTCATGCCATCCTCCTCATTCTCCCAGTCGTTGCAGGGCGACGTTGAGGTATCGCTCCTTGCCACTTTCCACCACGATGGATTGCGACCAGGGGGCGTATCCCTTTAACACGAGTCGAACGGTCCGCGGTCCGGTATTGACTCCCTGAATGGTCAATGGGGCCCGGCCGAATGCCCGTCCGTCAATGAAAACCGTGGCCCCCTTCGGCTTGCTCTTGATGGTAATCGCACCACGGCCCACGCCCACGGTGGGGTGATCCGGCTGTGCACGCGGTTGTGCCGGTGGTTGCGTGGGAGGCTGTTTCGGCGGTGGCGTCGCCGGTTGCTCGCTTTTCTTTCGCAACGGTTCGGAAAGGGTCATCACCTTTGCGGAGGAAAGGGTCAATCGGCGTGTCCATCCCGTATACCCGCTTTTGGCGACACGAATGGTGTAGCTCTTCCCGACCGCAAGATCTGAGAGTGTCGCGGGCGTCCGTTGCGCAAGGGCCTTGCCATTCAGATAGATCGTCGCCCCTGGCGGGTCCGTGACGACACGAAGCGATCCCTTCTCCGTGGCCGTTGCCGGTGTTGTCGGCGTCGGTGGTTGTTGTTGGGGGGACTCGATCGGTTGCAGTGTCCCCGGCCGATGTTCATCAGGGAGCATCGGGCCGACGATAGCGCCCGGTGCACGCGGCTGGGCGGTCTCCGGCACCGATTGGAGGGTCATGCGGAAGGTGCGCAGTTCCGGACCGTCCAAGGTCACCGTTGCTTCGGTCGGGAGAAAATCCTCTTTCACCAGACGGAGGATTAGCGGCGTATGGAGGGCCAGGTGGCCCATGGTGTGCGGGGTGACAAAGGGAGTCTCCTCGCCATTCAGCACGATGCGGGCTCCCGCGGGCTCCGATGCCACATGGACTTTCCCCGTGGCCGGTGCGGGGGGTGGCACCACGTTACGTTGCTCCGGTGTCTCCTGCGTGACCACAGCCTCGGGTGGCGGCGTTCGTTGCGGGTGCCACCACGTCACAGAGGCGTAGGTCGCTGCACCGAGCGCGGCCATGATGCCGACCACCGTGAATAGCCGGTGCCGGACGCGATGGGGTTCGGATTCAATGGTTCCCAGCGAGCGCTCCGGCGGAATCGGAATGGCGTGATGACTCGGCGAGGAGACCTCTTCCGGGGACTGGAGCGCGGTATCGGTCTGGCCGGGACGACGGACAATATCTTCCTGGACGCCGCTGGGGAAAAACGCCACCGAATCGGTCTGCTGTTCGCGCTGGTGCCGTGCAATAGCGGCCTGCTGCTGCCGGTGCAATTCTTCGGTGAAGAGTTCCCGCACAAACGCCGCCAGCCGTTGCGGCGTGAAGTCGATATAGGTGGAGTAGAGAATCCGTGTCAGTTCGGTCTGTAAATCGCCCGCATTCTCATAGCGATCCTTTGGCGCATAGGCGAGCGTCTTGGCAAGGACGCCCCGCAGGGGAAGCGGCAGCTCTTCGGTCAGATTCGTTCGCGTGATCCGCGTGGAGCGAATCTTTTTGAGCACCTCAAATTGACTATCGCCCGTAAAGAGTTTCTTTCCGGTGAGACATTCATAGAGGATGATACCGAGGGAAAAGAGATCGGTATGGTAGTCGATCGGTTTTCCCAGGGCCTGCTCAGGGGACATGTAGGCAATCTTCCCCTTGAGGATGCCTGCCATGGTGTGGGAAATATTCATGGCCGCCTTGGCAATGCCGAAGTCGACGATCTTCACCTCGCCTTCAAAGGAGATCAGGATGTTCTGCGGACTCACATCGCGATGGACAATGCCGAGCGGATGGTTGTGGGTGTCGGTTTTGCGATGGGCATAATCGAGCCCCTTGGCCACTTCGCTGACGGTATACATGGCGAGTTCCGGCGGAATCGGCCGTTCAAGTTCCCTGCAGCGATAGAGGATATCGCGGAGGTTGACCCCATTGATATACTCCATGGAGATAAAAAAATCGTCGCCGACTTTTCCGAGATCATAGACCTGCACAATATTGGCATGTGCCAGGAGCACCGAGAGTTTGGCCTCATCGATCAACATACTGATGAACTCTTTGTCGGCGGCGCAGTGGGGGAGGATACGTTTGATCACCAATAATTTTTCGAAACCTTCGGCACCATACGTCTTGGCCTTGTAGATTTCCGCCATGCCGCCGACAGCGAGTTTTTCCAACAGATAAAAGCGCCCGAACTGTTTCGGTTCGAATGGTGTCATAGTCGTTTAGATCAGCAGCAACACGATGGCGATCAGCACTGCCATGCCAAGGCCATATAGCAGCATTCCCACGGGTCGGAGTGTTCCGCGCCGCATGTCCCAGAGGCTCCACCAGGCCGTGGTGCTCTCCGTCGTTGTGGCGGTGGTCGTGGCGACCGGCCTGTATCGCGGATTCGATGTCGGCTCCGGGATGCTGATTTCGACAATCGGTTCGTGGAATATCTCGGTGACCGCAATTTCCTGACCGGGACTATATCCCTTCAATTGAAAATAATCGTCCATACGGGGGAGCAGACACTGTGCACCGCGATAGAGTGTCCCATTGACCATCTCCAAGTCACACTCGACCATGGCCGATTGGTGTAAGAGCGTCGCTTTTCGAAACCACACATGACGGATCTCGGTGCGATGGAGCTGCACGATTTTTTGGAGACCGCGCTGTTGGTGCAGGGCTTTCCATTTGTCCGCACTGCCGGGGGAACTGAATTCATCGTCCTGAAAGGGCTGGCGCCCTTCCTGATCGCGCTCGCGGCTTTCCGCGGTGGCGCGGACTTGCCATGGCTCTGGGGGTTTTGGTCGGTCAATTTTATCTACCATGGTGACATCGGGCCCCATTTTTGTCTGGTGACTTTACTCCCCATTTTATCGTGATAGACGGGAGAACGCAATAGAAGAGCCAACACTCCACTCTGGGAGAAATATGTCAATAATATTGTTATATGTTCATATATTATAGACTATTTCTTGTAGGACAACCTGATGTTTATTTTCAGAGGATACTATTGGAGGGGCTCACGTACCCTGCGGCTCCGCCTCCGGGTACTTCCTCGTCCACCCAGCTGCGCTGGGTCCCCGGACTCGGTCGTCGCCACAGCCCCCTCCAGCGGCACAGCCGCTGGAGCCTCCCCTTCAACGCCGCGGTGCGGCTGGGTCGTGGGGCCCCGGACTGACGTCCGGGGCCCCACTTTCGCGCTACGCAGCCATGCGGAGCTGGACGGCCCATTCGAAGAGCCCTTGTAAAAGGACATTGCGAATCAGCATGATCGCGAGGAGGACGATGATGGGCGAGAAGTCGATCCCCGTGCGAAAAAATACCGCCGGGAGGAGGCGTCTGGCCCCGTGAAAGACCGGTTCTGTGAGCTGACGGAGAAACCGGACGAGGGGATTGTAGGGATCGGGGTTGACCCACGAAAGGAGGACCGCAATCAAGATCACATAGGTGTAAATCTGCAACAGCATACTGAGAATTTTCGAGAGCTCGATCAGGAAGAGCGCAAACAATGTCATGCCGTCTTCTCTAGCATAGCGTGTGCGTCATGGCAACTATTGGAGGGGCTCACGTACCCTGCGGCTCCGCCTCCGGGTACTTCCTCGTCCACCCGCTTCGCGGGTGCCCGGACTCGGTCGTCGCCACACCCCCCTCCACCGGCAAAGCCGGTGGAGCCTCCCCCTCTCGCGCGCGGTGCGCGCTGGGTTGTGGGGCCCCGGACGTCAGTCCGGGGGGTGTCGTGCGCAGGCGAAGCCTCCTCTCAGGGTGCCACGGGCGTGAGCCCGTGGGGCCCTACTGAGGTGTGTGGGGAGTAGCATGTGTGCAAAACGCTCAACGCGGGGCGGGTCCGCTCACCGGGACGTCCGCGCGAGGGCCGAAGAGGAGGGTCCCGACACGAATCATCGTGGCCCCCTCTTCAATAGCGATCTCAAAATCGTGACTCATTCCCATGGAGAGCTCCGTGAGCGGTGCGGGATAACTCTGCGTGGCGTTGGCCTCGCGCAGGAGTCTGGCGAGCCGGCGAAAGTATGCGCGACTCCCTTCAGGAGTGTCCGTCGGCGGTGGGATGGCCATCAACCCGCGAATCTGCAGATGCGGAAAGGCGCCGAGGGCGCAGAGAAAGTCCGGCACGTTCGATGGCGCGATGCCCGATTTTGTCGACTCTCCCCCGAGATTGACCGTAACGAGTGCCTGCACCGGTTGAGTCGCCCGCCGGGCAATCTCTTCGGCAATCCCGAGTGCATCAAGGCCGTGGATGAGCGTGATCATTGGCAGGAGGTCCTTGATTTTCCGCCGCTGGAGACGGCCGAGAAAGTGCCACGTCACCTGCGGCACATGGATGGCATCCACCTTCTGCTGCAATTCCTGCAGATAATTTTCTCCGAAGGCCGTGATGCCGGCGTGCACGGCCTCCTGTATGCGGCCGAGCGGTTGCCCCTTGCTGACGGCAATGAGCGTGACGTCCGCCGGATCCCGACCGCAACGTCTGGCCGCCATCCCCATCCGCGCGCGGACCTGGCGGAGTTGTTTCTCGACCGATGGCCGATCGTGCTGCAGCATCGGCTTGTCATACTGCAGGAAATCGATTAGGTCCACCGCATGGTGAGGCGATGGTTTGGCATTGCGGGTCTCTTGGCGCTCCTGGTTTCAGCCGGATGTCTCTTTGGTCCGAGTCGCGGTCCGAAAATTCTCGGCTATCAGCATGGCACGGTTCTCCTGACCACGGGGGAGCGCTATCAGGTGGGTCCACTGACGGACGAATGGCTTGAAGAAAGGCCCAGCCGTCATGTCGTCGGTTTTCGTGACCGGGAACGCGGGGCCATCATCACGACTAGCGCGTGGTGTGGCGCGCATTTTGAAGACCTACCGCTGACCGCGCTGATGGGCCATCTCTTTGCCGGGATCGAGCTGGTTCGCGTGGATCCGGCCATTGCCTTCTCCCTCGACGGTCGCGGGGCATTGCGGACCCGCTCGCTGCGGCGGATCGACGGCGTGGTTATGCAGACCGATGCGGTTGTGGTCAAGAAAGATGGCTGCAATTTCGATTTCTATCTGATTGCGCGTCCGGAAGATGCCACAGTGCTGACACCGGTGTTTGAACGATTCGTGCACGGATTTCGGTTTCACTAAAGGCGCCGCATGGCAATCGACGGGGCACGCACAATGGAATCCACTCCCGACGGACCGGCGGAATTCTTTCGCCTCTGCGGTCGTTCCGTCGTCCGCCTGTGCAACAACACGGGCGAGGTGACGATGCTCGGCGTGGCCACGCTGCGTGCCATCTTTCGCTATCGCTGGGACATGGGCGAGATTTTTCACCACTGTTTTTTCATCGGGAACCGGTCCCTGGGGATTGTCTTTCTCATCTCGGTCTTTACGGGAATGGTCCTTTCGCTCCAGTTTATTGTCGGATTGAGCCGCTTCGGTCTCACTCTCTATACCGGCCAGATCGTGGGACTCTCCATTACGCGCGAACTGGGGCCGGTCCTCACATCGCTCATGGTCGCGGCGCGTGTCGGCTCCGGCATTGCGGCCGAATTGGGTTCGATGGTGGTGACCGAGCAGGTGCTGGCGATCCAGGCCATGGGGGCCAATCCGATCCAGAAGCTGGTGGTGCCACGCGCCATTGCCACCCTCATCTCGGTCCCGCTCCTGACCGTCTTCGCCGATGCCGTTGGCGTGCTCGGCGGGATGATCGTCACGACCATGGAGACCAATGTGACCGCGCAGTTTTATCTGCATCAAATATGGACCACAGTCGCACTGGATGATTATCTGCATGGCATCGCCAAGACCGTGGTCTTTGCCGGGTGCATTGTCCTGATCGCCTGTCATCAGGGGTTGCGGACGTATGGGGGTACCGCCGGCGTGGGGCGTTCCACGACGCGGGCCGTGGTGTTTGCATCGGTCGCCATTTTCATTGCCGACTTTCTCCTCACCAAACTGCTCATCGTCTTATGAATCGGCACGAATCGATCATTGTGTTGGAGCGGGTGTCGAAGGCCTTTAACGGGACGCGCGTCCTGTCGGATTTCTCCCTGGCGATTGACCCGGGAGAGACGATGACCATCCTCGGGGGATCCGGCACGGGAAAGAGCGTGACGCTCAAACTCATTTTGGGGCTCCTCAGGCCGGATCAGGGCCGCATTCTCTTTCGTGGCACCGACGTCGGGACCATGGATGAACAGACCCTGAACGGCATGCGCAAACAGATCGGGATGCTCTTTCAGGGCGGTGCGCTCTTTGATTCGCTCAGTGTCCGCGAGAATATCGCCTATCCGCTCCGCGAACATTTTCGCCACCATGACGAAATGGAGATCGGTAAAATCGTCGCACATTCCCTCTCGCTGGTCGGCCTCCCGGGTGTTGAACAGATGATGCCCGTCGATCTCTCGGGGGGGATGCGCAAACGGGTGGCGCTCGCCCGCGCGATTGCCACGCGACCGGCCGTGATCCTCTACGATGAGCCGACGACCGGGCTCGATCCGGCGAACACGCAGCGGATCAATCGCCTGATCCGCGAATTGCAGACAAAACTCGAGGTGACGAGTATTGTCGTGACCCATGACATGGAGAGTGCCTTTCAGGTGACGGACCGGATGGCGCTCCTCTACAATCGTCGCGTCGAATTTGTCGGGACCGTGGAAGAGGTCCGGAGCTCGTCGATACCGGTCGTGCAAAATTTTATTCATGGGCATCTTGACGCGGGGAATGAAATGACCGTAGGGGTGTAATATTGTGGTCACTGAACGGACTGTCCATATTCGCGTCGGTATTTTTGTCACGGCGGGCCTTGTGTTGGCCATGTTTGCCATCTTCATGATCGGGAGTGAACGATCCTGGTTCGAGAAGCGGTATACCCTCTATTGCACCTTCGATGACATCAGCGGGCTCGGGCCCGGGGCCCCCGTGGCATTGGCGGGGATGCGCGTTGGCTCGGTCAAGGCGGTCGAATTTCCTCAGGAGGAATACCGGAAGGCCCTCATGGTCGTGCTCGATATCAACCAGCAGTTTCAAGACCGGATTCGCACCGATTCCGAGGCGAGCATCGAGACCCAGGGGCTCTTGGGGGACAAGAAGATTTCGATTACGATCGGGAATGCCGAGGCCGCGCCGCTGAAAGATGGTGAGCATTTGAAAACAGCCTCGACTGGTGATTTGTACAGCATTGGGAAAGACGCGAGCGACATTATTTCGGATGCGAAAAAGGTCCTGAGGCGGGTCGACCACATGTTGCAACACGCCGAAGAAGGGCATGGGGCCCTCGGCGCCCTCCTGTACGATGAAGAGGGGCGCGCCTTGGTCCACAATCTCAATGCCGGCGCACAGTCGTTCAATGCCTTCATGAGACGGACCGCGGAAGCCGGTGACATCCGCCGGGTGGTGGCCAATCTTGAAGAGTCGACCGCCGATCTCCAGGCCATTACCAGCAAGATGCGTCGTGGTGAGGGGAGTCTGGGGGCCCTCTTGAGCGATGATGCCATTTATAACGACCTGCGCGCCTTGTTTGGGCGTGCACGGCGGAACGTCATTCTCCGGTCCATTGCACGGTCCGCATTGCGTCATTCAGAGACCGAACAATAACATCGTCAAAAAGTCGGCAATAAAGTTGGAAAAAGTCCGTTTTTTGACGTACGGAGATCTTGCCATTGTTGACGGGGGCGTGTACAATAATACTATCAATGAAACTTCAATAAAAAAAGGAGGTTATCCTATGACAACGCAACCGCCCGTTGGCACGTCCGGTGCCGGATCGGGAAATGGCAATGACTTACTGTCGGTGCTCATGGGGTTGCACGATGTCAGAGGGTATCAGGATCTCAATTGGGATGGTTCCTTTGGGCAATACTTGACGCTCTTCGCGGGCAACCCCAAGGTCGCCCGCAGTGCCTTTCAGCGGATCTACGACATGATCCTCTCGCATGGGACGGAAGAGTATTACGAATACAAGAAAAAAATTACCCGGTACCGGTTTTTCAGCGATCCCTTCACGCACGGCCACGACGCCATTTTTGGCCTCGATATTCCGCTCATGAAACTGGTCAATTTTTTCCAGTCGGCGGCGCGTCGTTATGGCACGGAACGCCGGATCCTCCTGTTGCACGGTCCGGTGGGGAGCGCCAAAAGTACGGTAGTGCGCCTGCTCAAAAAGGGACTGGAACAGTATTCGCGCACGGCGGAAGGCGCGCTCTATTCCTTTTCGTGGCACAAAAACGGGTGCGAGGAGTTGCGCGCGATTTTTGGCCAGGCAGAGGAGATTCCCTGTCCCATGCATGAAGACCCGATCAAGCTCATCCAGCCGGAACACCGCGGACGCGTGCTCGCATCGGTCAATGAGCGAATCCCCGAGAGTGAGCAGATCGTGATCGAAGGGGACCTGTGTCCGCCATGCCGCTATATTTACCGGGAACTGCAGAATCATTATAACGGGGATCTGGGGAAGGTGCTCGACCACATTCGGGTCCGGCGCATCCATCTGTCCGAGAAGGACCGCGTCGGCGTCGGAACCTTTCAGCCGAAGGACGAGAAAAACCAGGACTCCACGGAGCTGACAGGCGATATCAACTACCGGAAAATCGCGGAGTACGGATCCGACTCCGATCCGCGCGCCTTTAATTTCGACGGTGAATTCAATATCGCGAATCGCGGTCTGATCGAATTCGTGGAAATTTTAAAGCTCGATGTCGCCTTCTTGTACGATCTCCTGGGCGCCTCACAAGAGCACAAAATCAAGCCGAAGAAATTTGCCCAGACCGACATCGACTTGATCATCATCGGGCACACGAACGAGCCCGAATATCGCAAATTCCAGAACAATGAATACATGGAAGCCTTGCGTGATCGGACCGTGAAGATCGACATCCCCTACATCACGAAGCTCCATGAGGAGATCAAGATCTACGAAAAGGATTACGGGAAAGACCGGATCCGCGGGCGCCATATTGCGCCGCACACGCTCGAAATGGCCGCGATGTGGGCGGTCTTGACGCGACTTGAAGAGCCGAAGAAGGCCAATCTGACCGTCATGCAAAAAATGAAACTCTACGACGGAAAATCACTCCCCGGTTTTACCGAGGACAACGTGAAGGAGTTGCGCAAAGAGACGAGCAACGAGGGGTTCGGCGGCATTTCGCCCCGGTATATTCAGGATAAGATTTCGAATACACTCGTGATGGATACCGGCCATAATTCGATCAATCCGTTCATGGTTCTCAATGAATTGGAAAGCGGGCTGCGTCATCATTCGCTCATCAAGACCGATGACGAATACAAGCGGTTTGTCGACCAGCTCAATGTCGTGCGCGAAGAGTACGAGGACATCGTGAAAAACGAGGTGCAACGAGCGATTTCAGCCGATGAAGAGGCCATCAACCGGCTCTGTGCCAATTATATCGACAACGTCAAGGCCTATACGCAGAAGGAGCGGGTGCGCAATCCGTATACCGGTCGTGATGAGGAGCCGGATGAACGGCTCATGCGATCCATTGAGGAAAAGATCGATATCCCGGAGAGTCGTAAAGACGACTTCCGTCGGGAGATCATGAACTACATCGGGGCGCTGGCTGTGGAGGGGAAGCAGTTCTACTACAAGACCAATGAACGACTGCACAAGGCGCTCGAATTGAAACTCTTCGAGGACCAGAAAGACACGATCAAGTTGACGACGCTGGTCTCGGGTGTTGTCGACCAGTCGACGCAGGAAAAGATCGACATTGTCAAGGCGCGATTGGTGAAGAATTACGGCTACACGGAAGAGAGTGCGACGGATGTGTTGCAATTCGTGGCCTCGATTTTTGCCCGTGGGGATATTAAGGATCGGTCCACTGGAAAAGCGTAAAGACGATCTATGCCCATCAAGATTGAACAAGATCTGAGTCGCTTTCGGCAGATTGTCCGTGGACGTATCAAGAAAGACGTGCAGAAGTTCCTCACGAGCACGGAGCTGATCGGCAAAAAAGGGAAGGATCTCGTCAGCATTCCCCTGCCGCATATCGAAATCCCTCATTTTACCTTTGGCGGTAAGGACCAGCGCGGTGTCGGGCAGGGTGACGGCAGCCCGGGGGATGGTGCATCGGGCGCGGAAGGTGGCGATGGGCGGGCGGGGAATGCGGCCGGTGACCATCTCCTGGAAGTCGAACTCCGCTTTGACGAGTTGGCGGAGATTATCGGCGAGGCGCTTGAATTGCCGCGCATCGAACCGAAAGGCCGTGCCGAACAGCTGGTGGAACGGCGTCGCTACTCCAGTATTGCCGTGGCCGGGCCGGAATCGCTCCGGCATTTCAAGCGCACTTATCGGCAGGCCCTGCGCCGACAACTGATCAGCGGCCAGTATGATCCGGACCATCCGATCATCATTCCGATCCGGGAAGACAAGCGCTATCGCACCTATCGCGACATTCAGCGACCGGAACACAAGGCCGTCATCTGCTTTATGCTCGATGTTTCCGGATCGATGGGGAATGAACAGAAAGAAGTGGTGCGCCTGGAGACCTTCTGGATCGATACCTGGCTCCGCTCGCAGTACAAAAGTGTCGCGATCGTCTATATCATCCATGATGCGGTGGCGCGGGAAGTCGACCGCGAGACGTTCTTTCACACGCGGGAGAGTGGCGGCACGATCATTTCGTCCGCATACAAACTCTGCCTGCAGATCATCCGTGAGCGATTCGATCCCGGGGAATGGAATATTTATCCCTTTCATTTTTCCGATGGGGACAACTGGTCGGGCAACGACACCGCGGAATGTCTGAAATTGATCGAAAGCGAGTTCTTTCCACGCGTGAATCTCTTTTGTTACGGACAGGTTGAGAGCGAATACGGAAGCGGACAATTTCTGCGCGATTTGCTGGAACATTTTACGGGCGCGGAAAAACTGATCACCTCGAAGATTGAAAACAAAGAGGCGATACCCCGATCGATTCGGGATTTTCTCGGAAAAGGGAAATGAACGTATGAGTCTGTCGCCACAGTTGCGAAAAATGCAGGACGAAATCCGCGGTTATGCCGTGGCCTACGGGCTCGATTTTTTCGAGGTCATTTTTGAAATGCTCGATTGGCGACAGATCAACGAGGTCGCGGCCTATGGCGGATTTCCAAACCGTTATCCGCACTGGCGTTTTGGGATGGAATACGAACGCCTGGCAAAAAGCTATTCGTACGGACTATCAAAAATCTATGAAATGGTGATCAATAACGACCCCTGTTACGCCTATTTGTTGCACAGCAATAATCTCGTCGACCAGAAAATGGTCATGGCCCACGTGTATGGCCACAGCGATTTTTTCAAGTGCAACCAGTATTTTGCCCATACCAATCGCAAAATGATGGATGAAATGGCGAATCACCGGACGCGGGTCATGCGCTATATTGACCGCTACGGGCATGACACGGTGGAAAATTTCATCGATGTCTCTCTCTCGCTGGACAACCTGATTGACTATCACGCACCGGCGATTCGCCGTGCCGATGTCGTGCCGCAGCCGAGAGAGGACGACGAGGAGGAACGGGACGGACGCATCCAAAAATTGGGGAAGGATGCGCGGCCATACATGGACCGGTATCTGAACCCCCCGGAGTTTCTCGAGGCCCAGCGGCAGCAGATCGCAGAAGAACGGAAGAAGGCCAGGCAGTTTCCCGAGCGTCCGCAACGCGATGTGCTCAATTTCCTCCTCCACTATGCCCCGCTCGAATCGTGGGAACGTGACGTGTTGTCGCTCATCCGCGAAGAGGCGCTCTACTATGCCCCGCAGGCCCAGACGAAGGTCATGAATGAGGGATGGGCCTGTTATTGGCACAGCACGATCATGACCCAGCGGGCGCTGAAGGATAGCGAACTGATCGACTATGCGGACCATCATTCCGGGACCGTGGCCATGGGGCCGCACAACTTCAATCCCTACAAGATCGGGCTCGAGCTCTTTCGCGATATCGAAGAGCGGTGGAACAAGGGACGGTGTGGCAAGGAGTACGACGAATGCACCGATATGCGGCAGCGCGCCCAGTGGAATAAAAACCTGGGGCTCGGGCGCGACAAGATCTTTGAGGTGCGGCGCATTTATAATGATTTGACATTTATCGACACATTTCTCACCCCCGAGTTCTGCCAGGAACAGCGGCTTTTCATCTATGCCTACGATTTAAACACCGACCAGTATGAGATGGCGGGACGGACCTTTGACCAGATCAAACAACAGCTCTTAACGCAGCTGACCAACTGCGGGAGTCCGATTTTGGATGTGGTCGATGCCAATCATGAAAACCGCAATATCTTGGTCTTGAAACACGTGCATGAAGGGATCGACCTGCGGATCGATTATGCCCGCGAGTGCCTGAAATCCCTGCAGCGCATCTGGAAGCGCCCTGTCGCCGTCGATACCATCCTTGACGGAATCCCCAAGACGTTGAGTTTTGATGGGGAGCAGTACGCTGAGCGGAGACCGAAGTGAGTCTTCCGCACTCATTTTTTACGTCACGCCTGTTTCCTTCATCGTTGGTCGGAAGAGTTCTTGTCGGTCCCTCGTGGTTACAAAGAGGGAGCCGATGACGATCCAGAGGCCGGCGCGAACGCGCTTGAAGATTTGGATGGTCAGGCCCAGGGGGGGCGGCAGGGCCAGCAAGAAGAGGGCGGTGCTATAGGCGCCTTCCATGATGCCAATGGCACCTGGGACAAAGGTGAAGAGGAGATTGATGATCGGGGCCAATGCCGCCAGGATGACCGCTTCCACGAGGCCGAACTCCGGGACCAGGAGACGCCCAATCCAGTAGACTTCGACGATGCCGAGCACACGGCCACAGAGATGGTACAAAAGGGCCCATGCGAACCCCTGTGGGTCATGGCGGTAAAAACTGGCGATGAGTTGGTCGAGTTCCGCCGCACGTGAGAGTGTATCGGGAGAAAAATGCCGCCGAATCCGGAGACCCTTGAGCATGTCGAATCCAAACTGGCAGAGCCCATGCCGTTGATGGAGAAAGATCCAGACGACAAAGGCGCTGAGGATCAGCACGATGAGCGGGAGCCCGTAGCGGATATTTTGCGGCAGTTGCGGGATGCGCCAGTAGGCCACGAGGAGACCGATGAGAATGATTCCCAGGGTCGCGAGCGACTGGAGCGTCCGATCAATGATGACGGAGGCCGCGCCCTGGAGTCCGGGGAAGAAGCGCCGGAGCAGATAAACGCGGACGGGATCGCCACCGAGAAAATTTGCCGGGGTCATGGCATTGATGACCTCACCGACGATTTTGATGCGATAGAGGCTGTGCAATGCGAGTGGACGCTTCTGCTGGAGAATGCGCTGCCACGCGACAGTGTAACAGAGATACCAGAGGGCGCTCAAGCCGAAGATAGGGATCACCCACCAGCCGAGTTGTGCGAACTGTGTCAGAATCGTGTCGAGTCCCAGCCGGTGGATCAGGAAGAAGAGGAGGATGGCCCCGAAGCAGAGAAAGAGGTACCGGAGTTTCATGCGGCGCGTAGTGCCTGCTGGCGCAAAAATGCCTCGGCACGACCGAGATCGCATGGTTCATCCACCTCCACCCAGCCGATGCCGCTGACATCGCAGATCTCCACGGGATGTCCGGTGACGGCGAGCTCGCCCAGGACCCATTCCACGGCCGCATCGGGGCCAAAACGGTCGGCCGTGGCCTCTGCCGCATCGAGGTAGAGCGTACGCGCGGTGTAGGGAATGCGCGTCATCCCGATGTAGCCCCCGCAATATTCCGGCAACTGTTTGTGAATCTGTCCAAGATGGCCGCGGGCATTGCGGGCGATCTTCATATCGTCGGCCACCAGGGTGCGGTCAAAGTCGCACGCCGCCGTGATGTGTGTTTCATGCCGTGCAAGTCGATCCAGCATCGTCGCGGGATAGAGGTGATCGACATTACAGAGGAGGATGTCATCGTCGAAAAATTCACGACCCGCAAAAAGGGAGAGAAGGTTTCCACGCGTATGTTCTCGATTGTGAAAGATGCGGACGGGACTTTGAGAGGCTTCCAGCCATTCCGTGACCATGTCGCTCTGCGCGCCCACGACGACCCCGACTCCCTCGATGTCCGGATGCGTCAGGAACTGGAGGACATGGGCCATCAGCGGTTGTCCGGCCACCTGGACCATGGCCTTCGGTTTGGCCTGGGTAGAGGCCGCCAGGCGTTCGCCGCGGCCGGCAGCCAAAATCAGCGCTTTCATAAGAGCTCCTTGAGTGAGTGAATAACGGTCACCGAGGGAAAGTGGGTCAGAAATTCCGAGGCCGCAAATGTCCCTGCGCGGCCGACAAAGGGGAGAGCTGCCGCGGTCGCAATCCGCGCGTCGTTGAGTGAATCCCCCACAAAACACGCGGCCTCGGCGGTCGAACCGCTGGCGGCCAGGACTCGAGAAAAATGGGCCGGACCTTTCAGATGTGTCCCGGTCCATCCGCAGACGAGATCGACTGGCAGCGCAAAGGCCTGGACAGCCTTCTCGACAATATGCTGAAAATTATTTGACGAGATCGCGACAAAATCTCCACGGCCCCGCAGTGCCGTGAGGGTGGCCGGCACCTCGGGAAATGGACGGGACCAGGTGACATAGTGTTCCTTGATGGCCTCAAAGGCGGCAATGGCGGTCTCATTGCGTGGGTGATCCGGAAATTGCTGCGCCACCTGCAGGGAGAATGGTAATCCGGTCGTTGTCCGGTAACGCTCCAGGGCTTCCGGATGCGGGACGTCATACAATGCAGAGAGGATGCGTGCCGCATGTTGAGAGAGGGCGCCCATGGTATCCATGAGTGTGCCATCAAAATCAAAGATCCACGTCCGCACCACAGACGTACTCCTTCTGGTTGATCGATATTGATGTCCGGCCCGCGTTGACCAGCGCCCGCCGTGGCCCATATTGGATCGTGGCCAAACATGCAACGCCAATCCATACCACAAGTGCCACGACATAGAGGAGGGCGGGCAACACGCCGATGATGGCGAGGAGACAAATGAGGAGGCTGTACCACTCTTTCTTGAACAACTCCTTGCCCCAGTGCAGTCCCCACCGGCAGATACCATGCTGTGTCGCAAGGAACGGCTCGAGAAATTGTTTGTGATAGGTGACGAGGCTGCGCGAGTCGCTCTCTTTCCGGAGGTAATCGACCATGATCAGGATCACGAGTCCGAGTCCGCTCAACAAGACGAACCCCCACGCCATGGCAGCCTGCGGCGACCCCACGCGATAGTGGTGGATGATCAGGCCGGTAAAAAAACTGAAGAGAGTCAGATTATCGCTCAGCGTGTCGAGGAGCTGGCCGAATTTTGAGCTGCGGTGGGTCAATTTGGCCACTTCCCCGTCACAGCCGTCGAGGATCGATGCGAGCTGGAAGAGGAGGCCACCCCAACAGAGGCTCGCATAGGTGACCCCTGCAGTGCCAATGCCGGCGGCCAGACCGATGCACATATTGACGATCGTGATCAGGTGGGGGTGGATGCGACGGCGGGCGAGCCAGCGACTCAACGGGAGCGAGACGCGTTTGTTCACGGTCTTTGCCACCCAGCCATTGGCGCCCTGCCGGATCTGTTCGGTGAGCCATTGCTCCATGGCGCACCAATCTGCGTGGGATTGCGGAGACCATTGATCCGCGAGCGGTCTGCGGCGCCCGGCCCGGTCCGACGATTGTGCGGGTTGCGCACGGGCAGAAGGCTGGGCCGCGAGCCATCGGCGGAGCATCGCGCGCGGCATGACGTGTGAAAATTCCCCCGTCACATCCGGTCTTCCCGTGGTGGCAGTCTCGACCAATGTTCCGGCATGGGCCACGCTGATCAGGGTGAGGGCATCGATCGGGAGCACGGTCTCGACGGTTGTCTGTATGAGCTGCGCCCAATCGGCATCGGACAGTGTGCCATCATCCTGCATGGGGAGGATGGTGATCTGGGCCAGCCGGTGGGGGAGGTGGTGCCGCCAGGCTTTGAGGAGCGGACTCCGCAGGCGAGGGGGGACGATGAAGGTCACATGGGGGAGCCCCGCATCGAGTAGGGCGGCGCCACTCCGAAGGGCCAATGGCACCCCCAAAAGCGACCGACCCGCAAGAGACGTTCTCTCGCGCGGCAAGGCCGGTATGTATCCGATGATGCTCGTGTGCATAAAAAAGTGGTTGCCCCATGCGAGAGGTAGCAAATGCCGTCCCGGGTGACAAGCCTTCTGCAGGGACATTGCCATAAACCTTGACCACATCAGGAAGGGTGTGTGGGAATGATTGCCTTTTTTTCGGACACCCACTATGGATCGGGCGCTCTATGACGACTGTCCGATGTTTCAGCGGAGTCCGGCCCACGGGCCCACTCCATTTAGGCAATTATTTCGGGGCATTACGAAACTGGGTGGCCATTCAAGCCACCCACGAGTGCCTCTTTGCCGTGGCGGATTGGCATTCCCTGACCACGGAATATGCCGATCCGAGCCAGTTGCACCGGTGGTCCCGTGACGTGGTGCTCGATTGGCTTGGCGCCGGGATCGATCCCGAGCGGTCGATCATTTTTCTCCAGTCCGATGTGGTCGAGCATGCCGAACTCCATCTTCTCCTCTCCATGATTACGCCGCTGGGATGGCTGGAACGGGTCCCCACCTATAAAGAGCTGAAGACGCAGTTGACGACCAAGGACCTGAACATGTACGGGTTTCTCGGCTATCCTGTGCTGCAGACGGCGGATATCATCCTCTACAAGGCGGAGCGTGTCCCCGTGGGGGAGGATCAGGTGTCGCACATCGAACTCTGTCGGGAAATCGTGCGGCGCTTCCATCACCTCTACCATTGCGACATTTTTCCCGAACCGCAACCGTTGTTGACGACCGCCCCGCGGGTACCCGGCTTGGATCGTCGCAAGATGAGCAAGAGCTATGACAATACCATTACACTGCACGAAGGCCCCGACGCGGTGCAAAAAAAGATCATGCCAGCAGTCACCGATCCGGCGCGGAAACGCCGGCAAGACCCTGGCAATCCCGATGTCTGCCTGATCTACGATTATCACAAGCTCATGAGCAATGCCGAGCGACAGGCCTTCGTCAATATCGAATGCCGTCGTGCAGGGATCGGCTGTGTCGATTGCAAAAAGTGGTTGTTGGAGGGGATGGATGCGGTCCTGGCGCCGATCCGGGAACGTCGTGCCCTCTGGGCCGCGCGCCCGGATGATGTAGACGCACTCCTCGCCGACGGGGCGCGGCGGGCGCGGGCCATTGCCTGCGAGACCATGCGAGAAGTGCGAGACGCGATGGGCCTCGCGCGGTCCGTGACACGGGGTCGTCCATGAGTGGATCGCCCTTGCTCGATACGCTGCAGATGATTTCCGAGGACCGCGGGAGTTACCGGATCAATCTGCCGATCTTTGAGGGACCGTTCGATCTCCTGCTTCACCTCATTCGCAAACACGATCTCAATATCCATGATATCGAAATTGCCACATTGACGGAGGAATATCTCCAGTACATCGACGCGATGAAGGCCCTCGACATCGATATGGCCGGGGAATTCCTCGTCATGGCCGCAGAGCTGATGCATATGAAATCGCAGCTCCTCTTGCCCATCACGCCGGAGCTGGAAGAAGAGATGGCGGATCCACGGGGAGACCTTGTCCGCCGGTTGCTCGAGTATCAGCGGTTCAAGGAGGCGGCGCAGGTCCTCGATCAGCGGCAGATGCTGATGCGGGATGTCTATTGTGCGCTCGGTGCATCGCCCGACCTGGCCACGGACGAGACGGCGCCGGTGCCCATGGCCGGCGCGAATGTCTATCAGCTCATTGAGGCCTTTGACCGCGTCCTTCGCACGGTCCCGATCGAGACCTATCATGCAGTCGCGGTCGACCGGATCAGTGTGACACAGCGGATCTATGAAATCGCCGCGCAACTGGCCATTGGCCGCGCGGCGGGACTGGAAAAGATTCTCCCGCTGCCATTGACGCGCTATAGCATCGTGGTCACGTTCCTGGCCTTGCTGGAAATGGCGCGACTGGGGATGATCTCACTCTTTCAGGGGGGCAATCACGAAACGCTCTTTATCACCAAACAGATGGATGTCGATACTGGCGCGATGGGGGACAACGCCCTCACCGAGTGGCAGGGATAGGGAGAACCGATGGAGCAACAGGAACTCACGGCGATCATTGAGGCATTAATCTTTGTGTCGGAAGAACCGTTGACCATGAACGGTCTCGAGTTGGTGCTCGGCACGTCCCCGGCGACGCGGGCGGCCATCCGTGAGGCGATCGAGACCCTCCGTCGGCAATGTCATGAGCGGCGTGGGGGAATCGAACTGCGCGAAGTCGCCGGAGGATATCAATTCCGGACACGGCAGAGCATGGCGTCATGGGTGCAACGGCTCAATGTGCCGAAACCGACGCGGTTGTCGCAGGCCGCGATGGAGACCCTGGCGATTGTGGCCTATCGGCAGCCGATTGTCCGTGCCGAGGTGGAGGAGATTCGCGGGGTCGACTGTGGCGGGGTGCTGAAGACCCTGTTGGAGCGGAACGTGATCAAGATTGTCGGGAAACGCGATGAGCCCGGGACCCCCCTGTTGTACGGGACGACCCGGGAATTTCTCTCCCTCTTCAATCTGGAGAGTCTTGCTGCCCTCCCCAGCCTGCAGGACTATCGTGCGTTGGAAGCCCCATCCTCCCGGCCAACGATCGACCCTGCAGCGGACGCCGGGGGAGTTGTCGACACGCCGGTGGAACCGATCAGCGTGGCACGCCAGATTGCCCAGGCGTCTTCCGATCAGGCCGTGATGGACGAACTCGAGGAGCAGATCCGATCGCTCCGCCATCTGGAGCGGGACATCTTCCCGCGACCCGTGGAGACGATCACCTTTGTGGCCGGTGAAGGGGATGCCCCGGTCGCCGATGCATCGCGCTCATCCGGGGACGAGGATGTGATTCTTCCGTGAGTGCCGCTGGAGGGGAGGTGTGGCGACGACCGAGTTCGGGGACCCGCGGAGCGGGTGGACGAGGGAGTCCCCCAGCGCGCGCCGCGCGCGAGAGGGGGGGACCCAACGGGCTTTGCCCGTTGGGGGGGCGACGTGAGCCCCTGTAATAGTTGATGCGATCGATCATGATGACCCTACCAGCGCGCCTCCGTACGTTCACCCACTTGAGCGAGACCAAGCTCCTCGTCGTCTTTGCCGTGGTGGTGGGAGGTCTCGCGGGCCTGGCGGCATTTCTCTTTGGCTGGCTCATGCATCTCTGCAGCGCATTCGCCTTCGGGAATGCCGTGGCGGAGAACGCCCTCTTTGGGCGCTGGTACTTTCTCGTGTTGCCGGCCATCGGCGGGCTCTTCGTGGGATTGCTCGTGACCTATGGGGCGCGGGAGGCGCGCGGGCATGGCGTCCCGGAAGTGATGTATGCGGTGGCCAAACGGAGCGGGCGCATTCGGCCCCGCGTTGCAGGGATCAAGGCGCTGGCATCGGCCCTCTGTATCGGGACCGGCGGTTCTGCCGGACGCGAGGGCCCGATCGTCCAGATCGGTTCCGCGCTCGGGTCGACCGTGGGACAACTGTTTCACTTGAGCGCGGAGCTCACCCGCATGCTGGTGGCCTGCGGCGCGGCCGGTGGCATTGCCGCCACGTTCGGGACGCCGATTGCCGGCGTATTGTTCGCCCTTGAGGTGATCCTGCGCGATTTTGCAGCACGTGCATTTTCCATGGTCGTCATCGCCGCAGTCACGGCCTCGGCTGTCGCGCGCATTTTGCTCGGCGAAGGGTTCTTTTTCCACGCCCCACCATACACCCTGCACACGGCCAAGGAATTTCTTCTCTACGGCGGATTGGGACTCCTCTCGGCCGTGTGGGCACAGCTCTTTATGCGGACCCTCTATTGGACCGAAGACCGGTTCAACGCGCTCCATCTCCCCGATTGGGTGAAACCGGCCATTGGCGGACTCGCAGTCGGGGTGATCGGCATTTTTCTCCCGCACGTCTTTGGGACCGGGCATGAAGCCACCGAGGCTGCGCTCTGGAACCATCTTTCGATCGGGATTCTGATTGCGCTCTCCTTCGGCAAGATCCTGGCAACGTCGTGTTCACTCGGTTCCGGGGGGTCGGGCGGGGTTTTTTCTCCGGCCCTCTTTATCGGGGCGATGCTGGGCGGGTGGGTGGGGAATCTCTACCATCTCCTCTTGCCCCAGTGGGCCCTCTCGCCGGGGGCGTATGCCTTGGTGGGGATGGGGGCGGTTGTGGCCGCAGCCACAAGGGCCCCGATCACGGCGATCATTATCGTCTTTGAAATGACGAACGATTATCACATCATCCTGCCGATGATGTCGGGCGTGGTGGTGGCGACGCTGGCGTCACATGCCATGAGCCGCGATACTATCTATACACAGCAATTGCGTCGTGCTGGGGTCGATCTCGACCGTGATGCGGAAGTCGCCTTGCTCGACCGTCTCCTGGTGAGTGAGGTGATGCAGCGCGCGGTGGAGACCATCGCGCACCATCTTCCCCTGGCCGAATTTTTGCGGCAATTGCCGCAGAGGCATCATTCGGGATTTCCCGTGGTCGATGGGGCGCAACAACTGGTGGGCGTCATTCTGAGCGACGATATTCGTCATGCCATTGCCCTGGAACAGCAGATGCAACAAGAACTCGGTCGCGCGATTCTCGTGGCGGATTTTATGCGGACGCCGGCACCACGGGTCTTTCCGACGGACAATCTTGCCACGGTGATGGAACAGATGCGATTGTCCGGGATCGATCATATTCCCGTTGTCACGCCACAGACGCCGAATCACCTGATTGGCATTATTACGGAGGCGGATATGCTTGCGGCCCTCACGAAGAGACGTCGATGATTCGATTACACAAACATCTGGCACAGAGTACGCCCTTGTCGCTGCGCGCGGCGGAACGGGCGATTGCGGCAGGCGAGGTGACCGTCGATGGAGCGCGCGTCACCGCCATGGGGGTCACGGTGGACCCGGCGCGACAGACGATCTGTTATCGGGGCATCCCGACAACACGTGCGAAGGGGCACTGCTATCTGGCGTTCTATAAACCGAAACAGACCATCGTGAGCAAACGGGATCCGCAGGGGCGGAAAACCGTCTGGAGCTGTCTCCCCCCGCGATGGCAACGCGTGAATGCCGTGGGACGCCTCGATTACGACAGCGAAGGGCTCTTGTTGTTGACCAACGACGGCGTATTGCATCAGCGATTATCGCATCCGCGGTTCGGGGTGGCCAAGGTGTATCTCGTGAAGGTGCACGGGCACCCGACGCAGCGGGTTTTACAACAGTTCGTTGCCGGCTGTGTCGATGCCGGAGAGACGCTGAAGGCCGTCTCGGTGGAGCGTGGCGCCACCACCGAGCGGCATGCATGGATCCGGATTGTGTTGCACAGTGGCCGGTATCGGCACATCCGGCGCATGTGCGAACAGCTCGGGCATCCGGTGTTAAAACTCAAGCGAATCGCCTATGGGCCCATTACGCTGGGGCGGTTGCGCGCCGGACAATCCCGCAAACTGACGCCGTACGAAGTGCGGACGCTCTTGGCTCTCTCGCAATTTCTCTTGCCATCTGATGGTGAGTGTGGTTACCGGTCTACCACTGATGCGGGGTAGAGCAGCCAGGTAGCTCGTCAGGCTCATAACCTGAAGGTCGCGGGTTCAAATCCCGCCCCCGCTACCAAAAAAAACGACGGGTCTCCACAGGGGGGCCCGTTTTTTTTTGTGAGAGACCGCACATCAGCATCTGAGTGTGTCATTGACATTTGACGAAAATTTTTTCGCGATAATTGTCAGCAAACTCTTGATCCAAGTGCAGGGGTCATCTCTGGGGTTGGATGAAATGCCTGTCAAGGTGAAAGGATGGTGGGAAAAAAAGATTGACTCGCTATGCGACCTTCTTTTATACTGCTGAAGGTACGCAGTTGGGGAAATGTTCAACGATAGTCCTGACAAGAAAGGGAGGGAGACAATGGTAAAGAGAAAGAAGGCTGCACCAAAGAAGCGGGTCGCCAAACGGAAGAAAACCGTGAAGAAGGCCAAGAAGACGACGAAACGCAAATAGTGCGGCACAGCAGAGAGTGAAGACGCCCCGGGAACATTTCCGGGGCGTTTTTTTTATTGGCAAGGCCATGGTGATGTTGATAGAGAGGGCGCCATGTCGCTCGTCCCCACAAAATGTTTTCTGACCAAGGGTGTCGGGAAACATCGGGAGAAGCTGCAAAGTTTCGAGATGGCCCTGCGCAATGCGGGCATTGCGCAGTACAATCTCGTGCGGGTCTCGAGCATTTTTCCCCCGGCCTGCCGCATTATTCCCAAAAAAGAGGGGATCAAATTTCTCAAGCCTGGGCAGATTGTTTTTTGCGTCCTCTACGATACCGCGACCGACGAGCCGCATCGTCTCCTTGCCTCCTCCGTCGGTTTGGCCATCCCGCGGGACCGGTCGCATCATGGTTATCTGTCGGAGCATAAAAGCTTCGGACAGACCGAGCGCCAGGCGGGGGATTATGCGGAAGATCTTGCCGCAGAAATGCTGGCAACGGTCCTCGGAGTCCCCTTTGAGCCGGACCAATCGTGGAACGAGCGGCGAAAAAGCTGGACCATTTCCGGAGAGATCGTCAAGACCATGAACATCACACAGTCCGCCGTCGGCGACAAGAATGGCTTGTGGACATCGGTCGTGGCGGGCTGCATTTTCATTGCATGATCTCCTTTCTTGGATGGACTCCGACAGAGGACGTTTCGACAGGCGTGGTGGTCATCCCGGCGCCCTATGAAGCCACAACCTCGTATGGTCAGGGGACCGCGCGCGGGCCCGCGGCCATTCTCGAGGCGTCCCATCAGGTCGAATTCTACGATGAAGAACTGCAGTACGCGCCGTGCCGTATCGGCATTGCCACCCGCGCGGCGATTGCGTTTGGGGAGGCCACGCACGAAGCCGCGATCGCGCTGGTTGCGCAGGCCGTTGCAGCGGTCCATGACGCGGGACAATGGCCACTCGTTCTCGGTGGCGAGCATTCCATCACCTCGGGGTGTGTTCGTGGGACTTTGCCGCACTCTCCCGGGTTGGGGGTCTTGCAAATCGATGCGCATGCCGATCTCCGCAACGAATACGACGGTTCTCCGTGGAGTCATGCCTCGGTCATGCGCCGCATCGTCGAACTCGGATGTCCGACCGTTGGTGTCGGGATTCGTGCGCTCTGTGAAGAAGAGGCGGCATTCATTCGGGAGCGGCAGTTGCCCCGATGGTTCGCCCACCAATTGCCCCAGGATCTCTCATGGATCGAGCCGGTGATCGATGCACTCCCGGAGCGTGTTTTTCTCACTGTCGACGTCGATGGACTCGATCCGTCACTCGTCCGGGCGACCGGGACCCCGGTCCCCGGCGGGATCGGGTGGTACCCCCTCTTAGCACTCCTGCGGACGCTCTTTGCGCGCCGGACGGTGGTGGGGGCGGATATTGTCGAATTGGCACCGCAGGTGGGCGATCATCCCTCTGATTTTACCGTGGCCCGGCTCGCCTACAAACTGATCGGATATTACGCGGAACGTCACCGCCGCACCGGTGATGGAAAAACTCTCTCCTAGTGAACGGTGTGCGTATGGCCACTGATCAAATTCCGAATTTCGTCCCCTTTTTCGAGGATTTTGTTCGCCATGTCCCATTCGATGGTGTCGAGATGGATACCGGTCCTGATCAACAGGAAGGAGAAGCGTTCACTCTCGACATTTTCCATCAAGATCTCCCAACAGAGTGCCTTCAGATTGTCGTCGATCTGTGTCATGCCACTTCCCTCAACGTATCGCCTGTGCGGACGACCCCGACGGCGTCCGAAGACGATACTCAGGTAGGACGATCAGGATGGGATACGAAAGAACACATAATAACGTCTAATTAACCAAAATTAAGTATTATTTTATATTAATAGTCAAGTGATAAATGTATAAATAATATATATTATGCATATATCGTATAAAATTATGCGTGTTTTTTTCTCTCTCATTTTCTTCGGTCCGTTGCTTTGCATTGTCAGCTGCGGTCGCTCGGGATGTTTCGGGGGCCGCGGCCCTGCGGACGCCTTGTTGGCCCAGGTTGAGGACTATCAATTGCCCAATGGTCTCCGCGTTCTGTTGCTGCCGCGCGGGGAGGCGCCGGTCTTTACCGGTGTGGTGCAGGTCAGGGTGGGGGGGATTGAAGAGCCGCCGGGAAAGGCGGGACTGGCCCATATGTTCGAACATATGGCCTTTAAGGGGACTCCGGAGATTGGGACGCTCAACTGGGAAGAAGAGTCGGTCCTTCTCACCGAGATTCGGCAGCTCGACGTCCAGTTGACGCAGCTCCCTGTGGAAGCGGTTGCCCAGCGACAGGCCCTCGTGAATGCACGGAATCGCCGTTTTCAAGAGGCGCGCGCCGTGATTGCCTCCAATGAGTTGTGGAGCCTCTTTCATAACAACGGGGCTGCGGAACTCAACGCGTTTACGGGGAAAGACCTGACGACGTATTATGCGCGGATGCCATCGGATGCCGTGCGCCTGTGGGTCTATCTCATGTCGCAGATGGTGCATCGTCCGGTCATGCGCGAGTTTTATGCCGAACGCGATGTCGTCATGGAGGAGCGCCGGACATCGGTGGATAACAATCCGAGCGGACAACTCTTTGAAGCGCTCCTGCGCACGGCCTATACGACCAGTCCCTATCGCGAGATGACCATTGGATCGATGGAGGAACTGCAGGGCCTGACCATGGCCGATGCCGAGGCCTTTCATGCGACCTATTATCATCCCGAGCGGATGGTCGTGGCCGTGGTCGGACATTTCGACGTGAAAGCGGCCAAGACGTCGATCGCCACGTTCTTCGGGGCCATTCCTCCTCAGTCGACTCCAGGGGCTCGCGTTGTCCCCCCCGGCGGCACAGTTCGCGAGGCGGATCCGCCCCGGGAGCCGGTGCAACAGGCGGAGCGGCGCGTTGAGGTGACCAATGACGCCAGTCCGAAAGTGATGATCGCCTATCATAAACCGACGCTCCCGCATCGCGATGATTATCTCTTCGATGCGATCCAGTATCTTTTGTGTCATGGCGAGTCGGGCCGCCTGATCAAATATCTGGAACGCGACCGGCAGATGGCACGCCACGTCGGGTGTTGGAGCAGTTCTCCAGGGTCCCGACTCGAGAATCTCTTTATCATCTCGGCGGAACCCCTCGAAGGGCACTCAACCGCAGCGGTTGTGGCTGAAATTGAAACGGTGCTCGAGACCTTCAGGACCGACCTCGTGTCACGCGACGCGTTGCGGAGCGTGCAAAAAAATTTGCAGGCCGATTTTCTCTGGGAGTTGAACGACAATGAATCGCTGGCCCAGCAGCTTGCCTATTTCCAGACCGTGGCGGGTGATTGGCGCTATGCCGTCACGCACAGTCAGATCATGGCGACCATCACGGCCGAGGAGCTGCGGGATGCGGCCCTGCGCCGCCTGCAACCGCACCAACGGACCATTGCCGTCTTGAGGAGGCCCTGATGCGGCGTCTGATCCTCGCGGGTGTTACGGGACTCTGTTGCTGGCATGCAACGAGTTTTGGGGCGATTGGCGAGGCCAAGAAAACGCTCGATGCCCTCATCCTCCACGATCAGGTCGTTACGGAGATGCCATCGGTGTCGGAAGTCCACCTCAAGAATGGAATGCGCTGTTTTTTCATCGAAGACCATCTCCTGCCACTCGTCCGCTTTGGGCTCATTTTCCCTGCGGGAGAGGTCTACGATCCGCCCGAGAAATTCGGATTGTCCGCCATGTTGGCCGCCATGCTCCGTTCCGGTGGCACACGGCAACATGATGCCGAATGGATCGACGACACGCTCGATGCGAATGCCATCAAGATCGAGATCCGGATCGAGCAGGAATTGGGGATCGCTGGCGCACAGGCGCTCACCGACGACCTCGATACCGCCTTGGCGCTCTTCTTTGAGCTGCTCTATGCCCCGGCCTATCAAGACGATCGGTTCGCGATTATGAAAGGGAAGATGGCGGAAGGGGTGCGGCGCCGCAATGACCAACCGGCGCATATGGCCCAGCGGATTTTTCAGAAAGTCCTCTATGGTGAAGAGAGTCCATGGGCGGCCACCCCCAATCTCGACAGCATCGACCGGATCACGGTCGAGGATCTCCGTGCGCTGCATGCGACCCTCTTTGCCCCCGAACAGATGTTGTGCGCCGTGGCCGGGGATGTTGCTCCGGCATCACTGGTGAAGCGGTTGGAGGCCCTGATGGCCCAATATCCGGAACGGCCGGCCACGCAGCGCGTCCCTCCCGCTGTGCCGGTCACCGGGCGGCCGGGCCTCTGGGTCGTCCCCAAGGAGGTCCCGCAATCCGTGATCACCGTCGGTCACGTGGGGCCGGTCCGCGATGATCCGGATCGCTATGCCTTGGTGGTGATGAATGAGATCCTCGGATCGCCCGCCACATTCACGAGCTGGCTGACACGGACGATTCGCACCGAACAGGGACTGGCGTATGAGGCCTGGTCGACCCTCAAATTCGGACCATCCACGGCCCCGGGGATGTTCTATGCGCATTCGAAGACGCGTGCCGAGACCACGGCCAAAACCGTGGTCCTGCTGCACGACAACATCCGCAAAATCCATGCGGGAATCGATGTGCGAGCCGATGAAGTGGACGCGATGCGGTCGGCTATTTTGCGCCGATTCATCTTCCAGTATGCAGACCCGTATCACCTCGTGTCGAGCATCATCCGTTCTATCGCCCTCGGATATCCCGCCAACTATCTCGATCTCTACCGCGCAGGGATTGCCGCCGTGACCCGCGAGGATGTGCGCCGCGCCGCGCGGACCGCGCTCCATCCCGACGCCTTGACGACCGTGGTCGTCGGGGATCCCGCGCACGTGATAGCCCCGCTCAAGGCCTTGGGGCCGGTGAATATTTATCCATTGGCGGGAGAAAAGTAGGGACTCGCCACACGGACCGGCTTCAAAAAACATTGCTATATCAGTTCGTTCTGTTAATACTTCTTCCATAATGGGGGTGGGAGTGCGTGAGCGGACTGTTCAAGCAATATGGGTGGTGTTTCAACCTCTCTTTTCTCCTCATCCTTGCCTTTTTTCTCGCCAAGATCGCGAATGTCTATCTGGGATCGCTCCTTGAGGTCTCCCGCTCGATTGCCGTCGTGAGCGGAGAGAAAGCGGGTCCGCTCGAATCGGCGATTGGGGACTATGCCGCCTATGAAGCCATTGTGGAGCGGAATATCTTTGACGCCTCCACGGTCGAGAGTGTGCGCCCCTGCCAGCCAGACGATGCACGGCCTGAATGTCAGGGCCAAGTCGACACCGTGCAGGCGCCGCCGACCGGTGAGGCGGTGAAGACGTCGCTCAATATTACTCTCCTCGCGACAATGGTGGTCGGCGAGGGGAAGGATGGACGATCGACGGCCGCGATTGACACGGGCCGTGGGGAAATCGACGTGTATGCCGTGGGCGATCGCGAGAAGCCCTTTCATCCCGGCGTGGTCCTGGTCCAGATCAAGCCGAAACGGATCGAATTCTTGAATAATCAACGGTTGGAATATGCGGACCTCGCGGAAGAGAGTGCTGCGAATATTTTTGTGCCGCCCGAACAGATGGCGGAGAATGGAGAGACGACCACGAAGGCGGTGCCGCCGGGTGGCATCCCCACCGGGGATCAGGTGAGCCAGGTCGGCGACAATCGCTATGTGGTCAATCAGGGCGAAATCGATGCGGCCTTGGGGAATCTGGACCAACTCTATACGCAGATTCGGGCCGTGCCGAACTTTGAAGGGGGGCAGGTGAAGGGGATGAAAATCCTTTCCATCAAACCGGGGTCGCTTTTTTCCAAGCTCGGCCTGCGGCGCGGGGATGTCCTGGACCGCATTAATGGCAATGACATCGACATCAAGAGCGGATTTCAACTCTTCTCGCAATTGAAAGAACAGAAACAGTTCACGCTCGATCTCAAGCGGGGTGGCAAACGGGAGACCTTTGAATATGAAATCCGCTAGCGAGCGCGGTGGCGAGAGAGTTGTCGGATCCCCGATCTCGTGCTATGAGAGGGCCATGCGAGGGGGGAGCATGCGGGTCGGGCAGTGGTGGATCATCCTCCTGCTACTCATCATTGTTCCGTTCCGGGGCTGGGCCCAAGAAACACCCCCAGAACCGACCCCGGAGGTCCCGTTGGCCCCGGCGCCGGAACTCCCTGCGGCGCCGGTACCGCCCGTCATGCCATCAGAGGTCGAGGTGCCGGAGACCCCGGAGACCCCGGCAGACGCCGGGGCGGCTTCAGCAGGGAATGCCACGCCGGGGACGCCCAAAGAAGATGAAGTCTATCTCAACGTCCAGGATGGAGACATTCGCGACATCATCAAACAGGTGAGCAAGGCGACGGGCCGAAATTTTATTATCGATGACAAGCTCCGCGGCCGGAAGCTGACGATCCTCTCCGAACGTCCGATGACGACCGGCGAGCTCTATCAGACCTTTCTCTCTGCGCTCAATGTGGCGGGTTATACCGTGGTGGAAGGTCCCGGGGGGATCTATAAGGTCGTCAGTCTGAATGAGGCGAAAAACAATCCGATTCCGACCCACGTCGATACGATTCCCATTTCCGATCTGTTTATCACGCGACTCATTACCCTCAACAACGTCGGGGCTGCAGAGATGATGCGTGCCATTCGCGACATGGTCTCCCGCGGTGGGGCCATCAGTGTCTATCCGCAGACCAATACGCTTATCCTGACCGATGCCGGGACCAATATTGACCGTCTGATGAAGATCATCAAGGAGCTCGATCAAGAAGGTCCGCAACAGGTCATGGAAATTATTCCGGTCGTCAACGCGACCGCCAAGGATATTGCGGCCATGGTGAACCAATTGTTTGAACAGCAAAAGCAGGGACAACAGAAACCGAAACCGGGAGAACCCGTCGATATCGATGAGGTCTCCAAGTTGATCCCAGATGAGCGGACCAATGCCATTATTGTCCTGGCGAGCAAGCGCGCCATGGAGCAGGTGCGGGGGATTATCCGCAAGCTCGATCAGCGGCTGGTCTCCAGCGAAGAGGGACGGATTCACGTCTACTATCTCAAACACGCACGGGCCAAAGATCTCGCGACCACGCTGGCCACCTTGACGCAGGAAGCGGGGAAGACGAAGCCCCCGACGGGTGCTTCGCCGGCTGGTGGTGGACCGCCAGCGCCGATTCTGGCGGAGTTTTCCGGGGAGATCAAGATCACGGCGGATGAGGCGATCAATGCCCTGATTATCACGGCGACCTATAAGGATTATAAGGCCCTGATCGATCGCGTGATCAGCAAACTCGATGTCCGGCGCCGCCAGGTCTTTCTGGAGGCCGCGGTCATGGAGTTGCGCATCAGCAGCGGGACCCAGTACGGCGTCTCGGGCCATGGCGGACTCGGGGGGAGTTTGCTCGGCTTTGGCCAGAGTTTTGGCGCGGTCCAGGGACTGCAGGGGCAGTTATTGAGTCCGGCGACAGATGCCCCCGCACTCTTGGGGGGGATCATCAGTCAACAGACGGTCGATATTACCACGGTGAATCCGGCAACCGGCGCCTCGTCGTCGGTCTCCCTCCCGGCCTTCTCCGCCTTCTTGCAGGCTATTTCGACCGCGGGCGATGTGAATATCATCTCCACCCCGAGCTTATTGACGCTCGACAATGAAGAGGCCGAGATTCGGGTGGAGGCAGAGGAGCCAATCCCAGGGCCACAGACCGTGAGTACGGGGGGCATTGGGCAGATTACTCCCGTGACCTATGAGAAGGCGGGGTTGACGCTGAAGATCAAGCCGCAGATCGGCTATGGGGACTTGGTGAATCTGGAGATCGAGCAGGAGCTTTCGACCTTTGGTGTGGCACGCAACCCGAGCCTCGGAGCGCCGTCGAAGATCAAGCGGAATGTGAAGACGAATGTCCTCTGTCAGGATGGGCAGACCATCGTCATTGGCGGTCTGATGGAAGACCAGGTGGAGAGCAGCAAGCGGAAGATCCCGATTCTCGGGGATATCCCCTTGCTCGGGTTTTTCTTTTCCCATACAGATAAAAAATCGAGCAAATCGAATCTCCTCATCTTTATCACGCCGCATGTGGTCAAGGATTCGACCGATTTTAATGAGATCCTGAAACGGAAGATCGCGGATCGGAACCGTTTTGTCGAACACAACTATGGCAAGCGGCAGCAGGAAGTGATTCGCGCGTCGATTCGGAGTCATCGAGAGGATCTGCTGGAGTTTAAAGATGGTGAGACGGCCGAGGGGATCCTCCCTGCGGCACCCATGATGCCAAGTCCCTCCAAGGGGGTCTTGCCCCCCGGGGCGACCGCGCCGCAGGCCTCGATCCAGCCGGCTCCCATCCCCCCGATCATCTCCGCGCCGCCGTTGACGGTTGGGAGTGGGGGCGGTGCTGCAGTGCCGACAGGACCGGTGCAAGCGACCAGTAAGAGTGCCCCGGTTGTGCAACCGCCGGTGTGGTTCCCCTCGGGTGCCGCGCCACCGACTGGTACGTCGGCCCCCGGGAGTTCGGTCGGGGCGCCGATTATTGATCGTACCCTGGTGCCGGAGTCTTCGACCGTCCCGCCGGCGACGAGCCGTGCATTGGCGCCTCCTGCCACCATCACCATTCCTCCCGCCCCCGATTCGCGGAAAAAGAGTGTACCGCTCGGGTACTAACAGGCGGCAAACAGGCTGCCAGGGGGACTGGCAATGCCACAGAAGTATGCTATACTGAAAAACATCTATGGAAGATCGGAGTCTTGGCGCCATTCTCCTCGCATCGACCACGCTGACCCAGGAACAATTGGAGCAGGCGCTTGTGGTCCACCGGGAAAAGGGGATCAAACTCGGCGATGCCCTGGTGCAGCTCAAGTTCCTACGGACCGAGGATATTTTGAAGGCCTTGAGCATCCAGCTCGGGTTTCCCTATGCCAGCACGGTCGATGTGGACGAGGTCCCAAACGATCTCATTGCCGATCTCCCCATCAATTACGCCAAACGGAATGAGCTCCTCCCGCTGCGCCGCGATGGCGATGCCGTGGTGGTGGCCATTGCCGATCCGACCAATTTTTCGGCGCTCGATGACTTGCGTCTCCTCTATGGCCAACGGATCCGTCCCGTGATTGCGGGGGCCTATGATATCGTCAATGCCGTCAACGCGGTCTACAACCGCTCATCGGACAAGGGCGAGTCGGCGATGGAAGAACTCGATGACATGTCGGAAATCGAGCAGGACTTTGACGAACCCGTCGATCTGCTCGATGCGGATGACGAGGCCCCGATCATCCGCCTGGTCAATTCATTGCTCTTTCGCGCGGTCAAGCAAAAGGCGAGTGATATTCACGTCGAGCCGTTTGAAAAGGAACTCCTCGTCCGTTTTCGGATCGACGGAGTATTGTATGACATCATGAATCCCCCCAAGCGGGCGCAAAATTCCATTATCTCGCGCATCAAGATCATGTCGGGTCTCAATATCGCCGAGAAGCGTCTGCCGCAGGATGGTCGCATCAGGATCAAGATTGCGGGACGCGACATCGATATCCGTGTCTCCACCGTCCCGACGGCCTTTGGCGAGAGCGTGGTCATGCGGCTCCTCGACAAGAGCGCGGTCAAATTGGAACTCGAGCGACTCGGCCTGGAGGGCGAGATGCTCCGTCGGGTGCGACTCCTGATCCATCAGCATCATGGCATTATCCTGGTCACCGGCCCGACCGGTTCGGGAAAGACGACGACACTCTATGCCTCCCTGGCCGAGTTGAATTCCGCGGAACTCAAGATCCTGACCGTGGAGGATCCGATTGAATACCAGCTCAAGGGGGTGAATCAGGTCCAGGTCAATCCGCGCATCGATCTGACGTTTTCGTCGGCGCTCCGCTCGTTTTTGCGGCAGGATCCCGACGTCATTCTGGTCGGGGAAATTCGCGATAAAGAGACCGCGGAGATTGCGATCCAGGCCTCGCTGACCGGGCATCTCGTCTTCTCGACGCTCCACACCAATGACGCCGTTTCCTCCGTGACGCGCCTGATCGACATGGGGGTGGAGCCGTTTCTCGTCTCCTCTTCGGTGATCGGCATTCTGGCACAGCGGCTGGTGCGGACCATTTGTCATGAGTGCGCAAAAAAATACCAGGCGACGCAGGAGGAACTCGACCGTATTGGTCTGTCGCTGGAGGCGCTCAAGGGACGCCCCCTCTACCGGCCCGTCGGGTGCCCCAATTGCATGGAAACGGGGTATGCGGGTCGTACCGCGGTCCACGAACTCCTCATCGCCTCTGATACGTTTCGGGGAGCAGTGATGCGGGAGGACGATGCCGCCACGTTGAAAAAAATTGCCGTCGAAGAAGGGATGGAGACGTTACGGAGCGATGCCGTGAACAAGGTGGCCAATGGGGTCACGACCATTGAAGAAGTCTTGCGCGTGACGCAGGACACCTTATAGAGAGGTGGGCGGAAGCCGTCATGCCAGTCTTTCGATATCAGGGGATCGATCAGAAGGGGAAGAAGACGACCGGGAGCGTGGACGCCGAAAACGAGCGGGCCGCGCGCGCGAAACTCCGCAAGGGGAATGTCTTTCCGACGGCGGTCGTCGAAAGTGGCGGCACAGGCGCGACCCTGTTGGTCTCGGGGGAGCGGGAGTTCAAGTTCCAGGCCCTCTTTCACCGTATCAAGCCGCAGGATATCTCCCTCATGACCCGCCAGATGTCGTCCCTGCTGAATGCCGGGGTTCCACTGGTCGACACCTTGACCGCCATGGTCGATCAGCTCGAACAGCCGAAACTCCGCACGGCGATCAGTGAGATCCGGGAACGCGTGACCGAGGGGGAGAAGTTTTCCTCGGCCATGGGGGAGCATCCGCAGATCTTTAACGAGCTCTACATCAATATGGTCAGTGCGGGTGAGGCGAGTGGTACCCTGGAAAAGGTCCTTGAACGTATTGCGGACATTACCGAGGCCCAGGCGCGCCTCCGGGCGAAGATCGTGGGAGCCCTCACGTACCCGATCATCATGGGCATCGTCGGGGTCATCATGATGATCCTCCTGATCACCTTTGTGATTCCGAAAATGACCGCCATGTTGATCGAAATGGAGATCCCCCTCCCGACCCCCACGCGGTTCCTGATTTGGCTGACCGACCAGATCCTGGGGTGGTGGTGGATATTGCTCCTCGGACTCGTGATCGCGATTACGGCCTTCCGACGGTGGATCAATACCGTCAACGGACGGACGACCTTTGACCGATGGATGCTCCGCCTGCCGCTGGTCGGGCGGCTCATCCGACTGGCGGCGGTGGCACGATTGACGCGCACCCTTGGCACCCTGTTGCGGGGCGGGGTCCCCATGCTGACGGCCATGGATATCGTCCGGAATATTGTCTCCAATGTCATACTGAAGCGGGTCCTGGAAGAGACGCGCGACGCGGTCAAGGAGGGGGCGTCTCTGGCCGAACCGCTGAAACGGAGCGGGCATTTTCCGCCACTTGCCACGCACATGATTGCCATCGGCGAAAAGACGGGCGAGTTGGAGGGGATGTTGGAACGGATCGCCGAGACCTATGAAACGCAGGTGGACAATGCGGTCGGATCGATGATGAGTCTCCTTGAACCGATCACGCTTGTGGTCATGGGGGGGATGGTTGCCTTTATCGTTAGAGGACATCATCCAAGGAGGGAACGATGCTGCGCAGTGAAAAAGGCTTCAGCTTGATGGAAATCCTGGTGGCGCTCTTTATTATCGGGCTCTTTGCCGGTGGTGCTGCGGTGGGGGTCAAAAAAATTTCCGACGGGGCCAAAAAAAAACGGGCGATTCAGGACATCCGCGTCTTGGCCGCGGCGATTGACCAGTTCGAGATGGATAACGGCATCTATCCCAAGGGGATCGAGGAACTCGTCAACGATCCGGGCGATCTCCCCGATTATCAACCAGGCGGTTATCTCAACAAACGTGAGGTCCCGAAAGATCCCTGGAAGCATGAATATCTCTACGTCCGCGAGGGGGCCCCGGACGACGCCCCCTATGATCTCCTCAGTTATGGCGCGGACGGCTCCGAGGGGGGGGATGGAAAAGAGAAGGACATCCGTCTCTCCGAGCTCGATTAACGCACCGTCATGCGGGGGATGCGCCGAGCGGGTTTTACGATCATTGAGATCCTGATCACCTTGACGATCATGGCCCTCCTCTTTGGCGTCTCTTTCAAGGTCGTCCGTTCCGGCTTCGAGTCGGAGGGCCGGCGACTCATGCAACGGCTGCAAGGGACGATCAAATATTTCTCCAATACGGCCGCGGTCTCAGGCAACACGTACCGGTTGGTCTTCGATCTGGCCGAGCAGCGCATCACGATCGAAATGACGGAGGGGGCGTATATCTCCGGAGGAAAGCCCTTGTCCGAGGAGGCCCAGGAGGCGTTGGCAAAGGGAGAGGCGGCAACGCCCGCGCGGGATGCCACGGCGACAGAAGGGAACGGCGAGGCCGAAGTGCCGTCGACCGATGGCGAGGAGGGCGAAGAGGGTGTGCCACCTCTCACCCTGGTTTCACCGACGACATTGACCTTTGGGCCTGCGGAAGGCCCACGGGGATTGATTCGGCCCTATCCCCTGCCAAAAAAAGTGCTGCTCCGAGAAGCATTCCCGGCGGGGGTAGAAAAGGCGCTCACCGAGGGGAAGGTCTATCTCCATTGTTATCCCAATGGTCGCGTGGATCCGCTCACCCTGATTTTTGCAAACGAGACCGAAGAGCGTTTTTTTGTGTTACAGACAAATCCGGTGACCGGACTCAGCCATATTTCGAGGCAACATCCATTCCGGTAAGAGGCGCGACCCATGCGCATGAGACCGACAACGCACGCTGTGTTGCACAGGGCTACCATCGCGGGTTTCTCGTTGCTCGAGATCCTGATGGCCTTGATGATCCTCTCCATCGGGTTGACAGGACTCATGACCTATTTTGCGTCGTCCCAGGCGCGGACACGGCAATCCGATGCCTTGACGGTGGCCACGATGCTCGCGCGACAGAAGATGGGCGAAGTGATGCTCGACCTGGAAAAGCGGGGCGCTGAGGGGAAATTTCCGGATGAAGAAGAGGCCGAGGGGCAATTTGAGGGCCGCTATGCCCTCTATGCCTGGAAGACGCGCATTCGCAAGGTCGAGATCCCCATGCCACGCGGCGAGGAAGGTGCTGAAAATCCCGTACAACTTCTGATGCAACAACTGAAACTCGACGAGGCGGTGCGTGAACTGACCCTCACGATCCATTGGAAGGTGCGGAATCGGGAACGCGCCTTTCAGGTGACGACCCATGTGGTGAAGCTATGAGGGACGCCACCCATGGCGAGCGGTTTCGCCGGAGTGTCTGTGGATGTCGATCATCCTCCGCGGGGATGACGCTTCTCGAGGTGTTGATCGGGATTGTCATCCTGATGATCATTACTGCCACTCTCGGGCAGGCCTCCTGGCTCACCACGCGCGGAAAACGCCGGATCGACACCAGGCAATTGGTCTACCATCAGGGCCGTGTGGCCATGGAGATGATCGTCAAGGATCTGACGCTCGCCTTTATTGTCAAACCGACATTGAATCCCCTCGGACGGGATCTCTCCACGTTTAAAACCGGATTGTTTGGGACGGACGAGGGGGATGCGGATGCTATTCATTGCACGACGCTCTCGGGTCGGCGGTACATTGCCGGAGAACCGGCCGCCGACCAGCGCGAAGTCTCCTATACGCTGGAAGAACTCGATCCCGATGCGCGGTTCACCAGGCATCCACTCCCCGATGGGGCCCGGCAGTTGGTCCGCCGCGAAGACCGTTCCCTCGACGATGATGTGAAGGCCGGTGGTGAGGGTGTGGTGATTGCCGAGGGGATCCTGAAGTTTGATCTGACCTATTGGGATCCCAAGACGGGGGAGTGGAGCAAGGAATGGGATTCGACGACGCGGGCGCACCTGAACACCCTGCCGCGGGCGATCCAGGTGACCATGGCCTTTGCCAATCCGCTCGATGTGTCGGGCGAGGCGATCACCTTTCAGTCAATGGCATTGCTGGGATTGGGACCGGATCCCTTGGGCCTGTAGCCGGTGGTGGACAGAGCGGGGCTGCGACAGGGCGTGCAGGGTGACTGGGGTGGGGATGAAGGAAGGCGATTCATGAAGATGACATGGCGTCATCGCAGGAAGGGGCTGCAACGGCAACGCGGCGTCGCGATTATTCTGGTCCTTGGAGCGATCACGATTCTCTCCGCGCTGGCCGTCGATTTTGGGCTGGAGAGTGACATCCAGATGCGGCTGGCACTGGCCGAACGGGATCGGCTCCAGGCGGAATATCTGGCGCGTTCGGGGATCAACTTTTTACGGCTGCTGATGGTCAAAGAAGCGTCGCTCAAGGGGATGATCACGCAACTCTCCGGTGGGGCCATCGACCCGACAATCCCCATTTGCAAACAATTTCCCCTCTCGACCGAGATGCTCCGGGCCCTCTTTGGGCTTGGCGCCAGCGGCGCGCCCGCGGAAGAGGGAACGCCGACGGAAAGTGGCGAAGAGGGGGAGGCAGCAGAGGGACGGCTCATCACGGCCTTCGATACGGCAGCGGCCGCGGAATTTTTGTCCTTCCGGGGTGACTTTGAGGGGGAATGTGCCGATGAATCCGGGAAGCTCAATCTCAATGTCTTTGCCCAGCTCAACCCGCTCGAGGCCACCATCGGCGGGATGAACCGGTATGATCGGGCCAAGTTTACGCTGCAGCAGTTCCTGGAACGCGCGGAGGTGAAGGCCCTCTTTGGAGACCATCCGGAGGAACAGATTGCAGATGCCGTCCGGAACATCGCCGATTGGATCGATCCCGACGATGCCATCAATGATCGACCGGGTGTGCAGGGCGGAGCGGAACACTCCGCCTACAATGAACGCGATACCGATTTTCACATTCGCAATGGCAAGATGGTGACGCTGGATGAGGCCTATCTCGTCGCCGGGGTGACCGACGAGTGGTTCGCTCCCCTGCGGCCCTACCTCACCGTCTATGGCAAAGAGAAACTCAATATCTGCCTGGCCGAACCAGCAGTCATTGAGGCGCTGGTCTTGAGTTATGCCGCGAATAATGACCGCATTCCCCCCGTCAGTCGCGAGAATACGGAACTGATCCAGCGTGTACTCGATGCCATTGCCACACTCTGTGCGGAGCTGCAACCCTCGGTGCAGACCATCACGCAGCAGGTGGAGGCGATTTTGATGGGGCAGGCCGTGGACGCCGAGACGGGGGCGCCCACGGGGGCGGGCCCGACCACGCCGAGTGCAACGGCCGGGGGGACCTTTGCGGACTGGATAGATCTTGCGGGCGGTCCCTACCGTCTGATCGGGACCGGGCGCGTCCCTTCGAGTGGCGGGCGCGAGACCGTGGTGACGATTGAGCTCGTGCTCGATAAGAGCGCACAGGATCCCCAGCAGTGGAAACTGCTCTATTGGAATATGGAGTAAGCGCTTTCTCCGGGCAAGCCCGGAGGAACCGACCCAGCGTGTCCCGCGAGCGCTTGCCCGTACGTCTTGCGTGTGATACAGCGGACCTCTTGCTATGGCGCAAACGATTCTCGGTATCGATGTGGGCACCTATTCCGTGAAGGTGGCCGAGGTCCGTCGCAGTTTTAATCTCTTTCAATTTACGAATTTCTATGAACGACGCATCCAGTATAATGAGGTGCTGAGTCGGGAGGAGTCGATTGCTGCTGCACTACAGGGTGTCCTCGAAGATAATGCCCTGACATGGGACTCTGCGTATGCGGCACTGCCATCGGCGGTCATTGCCACAAGGATCCTGGAGCTCCCCTTTGGGAGTACGAAGAAAATTGCGCAGACCATCCCCTTTGAGGTCGAAGATGCCATTCCCTTTGATATCGACCAGGTGGTCATCGATCACCATGTCATCGAGGCCTCGAAGGAACATGCGCGCATCCTGGCCTTCTACGTCCATCGGGATGCCGTGGCACAGACCCTCGGTTTTTTGAACGCCGCCGGCGTCGAGCCACAACGGCTCTGTGCCCTCGGTGTCGAGTTGGTGAACCTCATCCACATCGGCCTGACGCCGCCGGAGGCCCCCTTTGCCATCATGGATATCGGTCATGAGAAGACCATTATTACGGTGTGCCAGGGAAAACGGTTGGTCTACACGCGCACCATCTCCATTGCGGGGCGGCAGATCACGGAGGCAATTGCGCGTGCCGTCGATGCCTCGGACGACGAGGCCGAACGCCTGAAAATCGAAATGGGTCAGGTCTCCGTCGGCGAGTTGCCCGCACCCGATTCGATTCCGAACAAGGTCACGCGCGCCATCGGCGACGTGTTGGAGGAACTGCTCTTAAGCATTCGACAGACGCTCTTTGCCTATCGGGAGCATGCGCAGGAAATGATCGAGGGGATTTACCTCTGCGGGGGGACCGTGCGGCTGGCAGGGCTCGACCAATATCTCTCGGTCCATCTCCAGCAGAATGTGACATTTATCGATTGTCATAGTTTTCATTTTTCCCAGGTCGATCGCATGGACGTGGCCTCGGAAGTCGCGACGGGAGCGCTCGCCTTGGCCTTGCGGGGTGTTGCCGGAAGTGGATTGCCTGTCATTGATTTTCGCCGGGGGGAATTCCAGTATCGGGCCGATACCGAACGATTGGAGGGGAGTATCCGTCGTGCCATCATTGCCACGGTCGTGATCATTGCCCTCGGGGTGACCTATTTTGGCATCCGGTGGTACAGCCTCTCCCAACGGCTTGCGCTCCAGCAGAGCGAGGTGACCCGTCTGGTGAAACAGACGCTCCCACGCAATGAGCTGCAAAACGTTGCCACCGCCGGCGATGCCGTCCGGGCATTGCAGCGGGAAAAAAAAGAGGTGTCGTCGCGCATTGAAACGTTGACGACACTGACGTCCATGTCGGTCCTGAACGTGCTCAGACGCATTTCCAGTGGTCTTCCGCCGCGGGATGCCGTCGAGATCAATGTCGACAAGTTTCATTATAAGCCCGACATGATCCGTATTTCGGCCGAGGCGGCGTCCAGTGCCGTCATCGATCGCGTCCGCCAGTCGATTGAAACCAGCGTGTCGGAACATAAAAGTGCCGAGGGAAATCGGACCGTGCCGCCGGAGGACGGGGGCGAGCCGATGGTGATACAGTTTCCACCGGCGAAGACCGGGGCCAAAGGGGAGTTGAAGTTTGATATGATTATGCAATCGCAGGCGACCATCGCCAGGGAAGCCTCGGAGCAGAAACGCCGATCACGTCGTCGGTAGGGGGAATCGATGGCCGTTGCAGATATCATGAATGCCCTTCGTCGTGTGGACCTCAATGCCCTCTACAACACCTTTCTCGGGTTCTCGCCGAGACAACAAACCGTGGTGCTTGCCGGGGGCGGGTTGACGATTCTGCTCATCCTGATCCTCCCCATTTCCATTGCTGCAGGAAAACTGGGGAGTCTCGAGTCGCAGATCGTGGAGACGCAGGACCAGATTGATACGGTGATCCACGATATCCAGGGATACAAAGATGTGCAGGAGCGACTGCAGGCGATCGAGCAGCAGTTTCGTCAACAGACGGGCGAATCCCTCCTGACGCTGATCCAGGGGATTGCCTCGCAAATGAATCTCTCGGCAGAACGTCCGGCAGAACGCGGGCGCGAGTCCTATGAATATTATGAGGAGGAAATGGTCAGTTTTCATCTCAAAGCGGTGCCCCTGGAACAACTCGTGAAATTTCTCCATGCCGTGGAGAGTGCCCGCCAGCGCATTGTGCGGATCAAGGAAATCATTATCGCGCCGGTGTACGGCAATCGCCAGCTCTTGAATGCCGAGTTGAATGAAGTGGCCGCCTATCGATTGGTTGCGGAGGAGAAATGAAAGGCCCCATGAAGTGGCTCATCTATGGTGCGGTGCTCTGCGGCAGTTTTCTCCTCTTTCTTTATTGGACTTTTCCGCACGAGCAATTGAAAGAACGCCTGATTGCCATGGTGCAGGCGCAATTGGGCGATGAATTCCAGTTGCGGATTGCGTCGCTCGATTCCCATTGGGTGACGGGGCTGGAACTGTCGGACATCGAGCTGCAGCATCGCGTAGGCGACCGGATGGAGCCGTGGTTGCAGGCCGATCGGGCGACGCTGCGGGTCGGTCCGATGACGTTGCTGTTCGGCCAGCCGCGTGCCACCTTCACGGTGACTGTTGCCGACGGCGAGATCGACGGGGCCGTGCGCAAGGCAGACGATGTGGTCACCATGTCCGCGCAGTTCAATGCGCTGGCGCTCGATGCCATCCCGATGTTGCAGACTGTGACGGGCTTACGACTGCGCGGAGCGGTGGACGGCACGATCCAGCTTGAAAGCAATCTCCATCAGATAAAATCGGCAAGGGGGACGGTGTCGATGACGCTCGATGACTGGAATATCCTGAAGGAATCGCAGCTGAAACTGGGCGGTCTCGGTGCGGTGGATCTCGATGAGGCATTTGTCCTGACCGAGGGAAAGGATTCGGCGATCGAGATCGAGATCAACCGGGGGACCATGCAGGTTTCCGCTTTGCGGCTGACGGGCGGAGACATTGAACTCGATCTATCGGGGCAGATCTTTTTTGAACAGCGATTCCAGAATTCCCGCATGAATATCAAGGGGGGCGTCGCCTTTTCCGAAAAACTCAAATCGCTGGTCCCCGTGGCCATGTTTGGTCCCGCCAGTCCCGATACGGGACGATATCCGGTGGAATTGGTCGGCCGGGTCTCACATTTGCGGCGAAAAATCGGGACATTTACTTTTTGAGCAGAAGCGGTTGTGCGCATAGATGCACCGCATGCACGGCGCGTTGTCCGGTGGAGTCCATGAGGGGTCAGTGGCCGTCATGGCCCCGATCAACTGCCGGATCCTGGCGGTGCCGCGCCGGAGGGACTCTGCGGTGACGGGGGTCCGGATGGCGTGGTCGCAATCGAGAAAGTAGAGGGTGGTGGCCACCACGGGGGTATACTGGGCCATGGTAGCGGCCAGGGCATAGGTGAGCATCTGTAGTGCATACATCGCCGCATACTGGGGGGCCTGCGCGATCGACGAGAACCGGTCGGTTTTGTAATCGATGATTTCCCAGCCGTCGGGCGTCTGGCGTAACAGATCGATGGTCCCGGAGAGAATCACCGGTGGTGTCCCCGCCAGATAGAGATGAAATGGCCATTCCGGGAGGAGCGTGCCCCGCGGCTCCATCATGGTCAGCCCCACCCTCAATAATCGATTGATCTCCGCATCATCTGCAATGGATGGCGCGAGGCCGCGTTGGCGGACCACGTCGCGCAATACCGCGGCGATGTCGGACGCGGGATGGCATGCGGCATGCTCGAGGACGGCATGGACCAGTTCGCCCCGGAGGTGTGCCGGCATGGTCTCTCGTGCGGACCAGTCGGCGATATCTCCAGGGAGCCGCATGTCGTATTTGAGCCGGTATTCTTCCGGGCATCGATCGAATGTCTCCAACTCCGTCACGGTATGATGGACCGGTGCGTGCGATGCGGGGATTCGCCGACGGCCATGATGGATGATCGCAGGTGCGCGATCCACTCTCTCTGTGGGTGTGGCCATCGGCAGGGGATCGCGATCGGCGACCTCATGAGGGACGATCCCCTGTTGACGCATGCCCAAAAGGACCCGCGCTTCCCAGGACATGGTGTCGTCTGCCGCTGCCGGTTCACACTCGCCTGTCGCGCCGTTGCCCTGTCGTACTGGAAGAATGATCTGGTCGGCAGCGCGCGTGAGCGCCACATAGAGAAGCCGATCACTCTCCCGTTGCTCGGCCTGGCGATCCTCTCTCCGCAGACGGTCCCATCGGGGATTGCGGCATGATGGATCCTCCGACGCCTCTTGCGATGGGAGATCGCGGAGGGCCAGGCCGAACTCCGGACGAAAAAGCCAGGCATCACCGCGATACGGCCGTCGTGCCGCGAGATCAGCAAGGACGACGACGGGAAACTCGTTCCCCTTTGCCGCGTGAACGGTCATGAGCTGCACGGCATGATCCCCCGCGGGGGCCACGGGTTGCTCGCCGATGCGCGCCGCCCGCTGCCGCAGCTGCTGGAGGTGCCGCAGGAGATCGGTCAACGTCAGCATCTCCTGGGCAGTCTCCGAATCCACCAGGTCGATGAATTGTTCGACCGCGTGCCATTGTTGCCCCGTGGGATCGAGTCGGCACAGGACGGCATCGTACTGCGTGTCGTGCACAATCTCCCGCAACAGTTCCGCAGGCGAGGCGCGCTGCGCGAGCATCCGCCAGCGCGCAAAATACGTCCGTAAGACCGGATGCACATGCAGAGCGCGGTGGAGTGGTGGCAGCAGATCGGACGAAATCGTTGCTCCGGTATTGGAGGCATCACCAATGGCGAGAGGATCCATCAGGAGAGGGAGGGAAAGGCCATGACAGAGGCGATAACAGTGGTCTTCATCGAGCCCAAAGAGTGGTGTGCGCAGGAGCGCCAACAGTGTGGCATCATCCGGTGTGCCAGTGCACCATCGTTCCACAACGATGGCGGCGTACCACAGGTCAATGACGGCCCGCTGTTCCAGCAATCCGCGGCTTCCATAGGTGTGATAGGGAATGCCGCGACGGCGTAAGGCGGCCGCATAATAGGGCATGGCCAGATGCGAGGGAAAGAGACACGCGATATCCCCGGAGGATCGGGAGGTATGCCCGATCATCTGTGCCAGATACGCGGCCACGGTGTCGGCCTCCGCCATGCGACGATCGGGCGCCGCAGGGATGCACAGCGGCACAACCGCGGGTTCCCCGAGCGGTGGCCGCTGTGGGGTCATCGGGTGCTCGGCGGTCAATGCCGGACAGCTCGACTGCACGAAGTCGATAATGCCCGGCATGCTCCGGAAATTCTCCGGCAGGGTGATGATCTGTCCCCCGTCCTGCGCGATCTGTTGTAAGGTAGCCGAAAAACAATCGACGACCGCGCCGCGAAAGCGGTAAATGGATTGTTTCGGGTCTCCCACAATGCACAACACATTGTCTTGCGCGGAAAAGAGATGTCGAATGATCGCCATTTGAATGGGGTTGGTGTCCTGGAATTCATCGACGACGATATGCCGAAACTGCTGCTGATAGTCGGCCACAATTTCGGGGGCCTGGGTAAACAGATCGAGCAACAGGATTTCGAGGTCATGAAAATCGACCGCATGACGGCGGCGCTTCTCGGATGTGTATGCCGTCTCACACTGCTGTATGATCGACATGATCTGCCCAGCGAGGTCGGCCTCCTCGCGTGCGAGCGGTGCTGGCATCCCGGAATCGGCCGTGGCCGCTATGGACTGCCACCATTGTCGGAGGTGCCATCGTTCGCCGAGCAGGCGCTGACAACGGTCCTGGAGCTGAGAGAGTGTCGCACAGGTCAGCAACTGCGTGATATCGGCATCTCCGGCGGCAATACGATCGAACAGGACGTGACGCACGGCGGATTCGCAGAGAGCCTCTGCCGCCGACGCATTCAGGATGCCGAAATGCGGTGGCAGACCAATGCGCGGCGCATGTTGTTGCAGGATGCGCGTCGCCAGGCCGTGAAAGGTCGTAATGGTTGCGCCATGAAGCTGTGCGTGCAGGGTGGCGGGAAGGCGCCGAAACAGTCGTGATCTGAGTTCCTGCGCCGCACGATCCGTGAAGGTGATGGCAAGGAGTTGGGACAACGATAACCCAACGGTCTGCACGACATAGGCGCACCGTTCCACCAGAACGCGGGTCTTTCCGGCCCCGGCCCCCGCGATAATGCCGATTGAGCGATCGATGGTGGTGACTGCCTCGCGCTGTGCGGCGGTGAGTTGGTGGTCATCGGCCTGCATGATCTGGCACTCCGTGCGGTTCAAAACGCGAGCGTTCACACCAGTCGCAATATGCACAGGTGTGCGGCACCCAGGGTATCGCTCCCGTGCGGATCTGCCGGGCGGCCCGGGTTGCCGCCTGCGTGGATGTGGTGAGGAGCTCCTCCCATTGCTCCGCGGTCACCGAACTCCCCATGCGACCGGAGAGCCGGAAATAACGCTTCCCGGCCTCCCGGCGGATCAACCCATGCCGACGGACCCGTTCCCGCAGATGGATGAGGAGACCACCAATGCACTCTGCCTCGGGGAAGTGTTGCTGGATGGCGAGGAGGTAGAGCGGAATTTGCAGATGTGTGCCGCCGGCAATCTCCCCGCGAATCGATTGTGCGCGGCCACTTTTATAATCGATGACCAGACATTCTTTCGAGGGCGCATGAGAATCAATGCGATCGATCGTGCCACGTATTGCCACCGGCGTTCCATCGTCCGCGTGGAGGAGGAGTGGTGCAACTCCGTGACGCCCAAAGGTCCACTCAACATCGATCGGCAGAAAGGCCTCCGTTCCGAGACGTTCCCAATGCGCGCAGTCATCGAGCACGACGCAACGGACCTGCTGCCGGATCGTGGCCAGCGTGTACGACCGGAGGGCGGAATGATAGACACGCAACCGCTCTTCACAGGGTGCAAGTACACCAGGAAGGCATTCGTCCACCAGCGCGTCAATGGCGGCTGGGAGTGCCTCGGGCGCCTGTTGTTGCAGGGTTTCGATCGTGGTTCGGCCTCGCCGGTAGATGGTGGCAAGGAGGGCATGTGCCAACTCGCCACGCAGCCGGTGATCGACATCGTCGACGTCTGACGGACGCATCGCAATGCCGAGCAGATACTGGGCAAAATACCGGAAGGGACACGCCTGCACCGTCTGCAATTCCGTCACGCTGAAGGTATGCTGCCGAAAGCGCTGTTGGATGTGGGTGCGGACCTCGGGGTCGCGCAACAGGATCTGCGCCGGTGGCATCGCGGCTTGGACATGTGCGGCGATCGCCTCTTCGCGTTCCACGCGGGCCCGTATGTACTCTGCCTGGCGTGGCGTGTATCTGCGGACCGGCGGCGGCTGTGTCGGGATATCAGCGGGGCGGATAGTGTCTTGCATCAGGAAATGTGAGGGGAGTTGAGGGCGCCCCTGCATATCGGCCTCTGCGTAGCTTGCCACAAAATGGGTGGTGGCCGCGCGCCATCGTATCCAGGCGAGTGTCTCTGAGGCGAATTGTTCCTCGCTACCCGGGAAGAGGTTCCGCAACTGGACGAGGGGGAGTGTGACATGACCACGGGGCAGCTGCCCAAAAAAGTGCGTGAGGCGATTGCGAGGGAGATTCCCCTCCATGGCGTCCGGAAAAAAGAGATAGTCAAAGGTCGCATGCGGTTGTTCATGAAAGTGGCTGCATCGAATGGACATATCGTGACGGAGGGCCGCCATGGTGTCTCCAGGTGGATAGGTCTGCTGGATCAGCGCTTTCACGAAGGCTTGCGACAATGATGGGCCGGAGGATGTGCGCGCCGCCAGGAGAGCATCACCCCACTGGGTCTTCCAGGCAAAGAGTTCGCGGGCCAGGCGTGTGCTCCATGCGCCATGGGATTCCTGCCGGATCTCTGCGGCCACGCTTTCCGGGGGACAGGCCTGCAGCAGTCGGTCCGTGCACCAGGCGATCCAGTCCTGCAAGGGTTGTGCGGCCGGTGCCTGTTCCCATTGGGGGGTGGTGAGGAGATGCCGGAGCATGACTGAATGCATGGCGCTCGATGCGGCAACGCGACGGCGACAGAGCCCGTACTCTGCCAGTGCACGCCGATAGCGGGGAATTTGTTGCGGATGCGTCAGGAGAAGACCAATACGGTTCGGGGCGGCGCCTGCATCGATCAGTTCCGCGATGCGGTGCACAATCCAGCGCGCCTGTCCCAGATCCGATGCGGCCCGGTAGATCTCGAGCGTGTGGGATTCCGCCGGGCGACACTCATCCGGACTTGGAGTGCGGGAGGTGACGTTCGGCCATGTGGCCCAGAGGGCGTCACATGTGGCCATCCAGTCATCAATGCGCGGATCACCGGTCGTTTCGGCGGGGAGGATTGCGTGTACGGTGGCCCCGTGATCATGCAAGGTGCGCAGGAGCGGGAGATAGATGGGGTGCGTGCATGAGAGGTCCACGATGAGCGGGCCGCACGATTTCGCAGTTGTCGGCATCCGTGCCATGGCGAGGCGGCCCAGTTCCCCTGCATCGACCATGTCCCAGCGATCCCGCAGGCGGGCATGGTAGGTGCGTGTCAGGGCCACCAGATCCCGCTCGCGTTCCGTTCCCCAGTGCGTTGCAATCTCCTCGAGTTGCGGCATGGGAATGGCACTCTGCAACAACATCCGCATATGTGGGTAGAGAAACGCGGCGAGCGTGGGTCTGTCGAGCGAGGGAGTAAAGTAGGTCAGTGGCATGTCAGCCATGAGGTCCTGTGTGATGAGGACCGAGAGTGGCAAGCCGGGCGATGGCAGGGGAGAGGCGGCTTGCCGGACGAGCCATTGGCTGATCGTGGTCAGCCAATGGCCGGTGAGCACAGGATGCTCGGCGCTGAGCAGGCGGGCGGTGCATGTCCGGAGGTCGGTGTCATCGGCGACGATCAGGGAGGCGGAGGGCGTGTCTCGCAGGGTCTTGGCGATGCGCGCATACCAGGCATCGGTGCGTTGCGCAGTGCTCGGTTCTCGCCACAACGTGATCCCCATGCCGCATTCTCACCATGCGGAGCAGAGCGGGTGCAATACAAAAATGGAGAGACGCCCTAGAGGGGACGGTCGAGCTGGCGGTAATGCATGGCCTCTGCCACATGCGGGAGGGCAATGGTGGCGTCATGGGCCAGATCCGCGATCGTTCTCGCAATCCGCAACAGGCCATCGTAGGTGCGCATGGAGAGGCCCTGCTTTTCCATGCACTGGAGCAAAAAACGGCGCGCGTCCGCGGTGAGCGGGCAGGCGTTCCTCGTGGCAGCTGCGGTCAGGCGGGCATTGGTCATCCGCGGATCTTGATAACGAAGGGACTGGACATCGCGCGCCTGCAACACGCGCTGCCGCACGATCTCCGTCGATTCAGCGGCATGCGCTGCCGTCAGGGCATTTGACGACGGCGGTTCCATCAGCACATGGAGATCGATGCGGTCGAGCAAGGGTCCTGAGAGCTTGCTCCGATAGCGAAGGAGATGGGCCATGCTGCATTGACAGGCAATGGTCGGATGTCCGTAGTAGCCACACTGGCAGGGATTGCAGGCCATGACGCAGAGAAAATGGGCCGGATAGCGCGCGCGGTACTCGGTACGGGTCACGGTGACTGCACCGGACTCCAATGGCTGGCGCAGTGATTCAATGGCATCGCGGCGAAACTCCAGGAGCTCGTCGAGAAACAGGACGCCCCGATGCGCCAGACTGACCTCGCCGACCTGTGCATGGCCCCCGCCCACAATACTTGCCGTGCTTGCGGAGTGGTGGGGTGCACGAAAGGGACGCTGGTGCACCAGACCGGACGGCAGTCCCTCGCTGGAGGCACTGTAGATTTGCGTGACCTCAACCGCCTCTTCATAGGTGAGCGGCGGGAGAATGCCGGGGAGTCGTTGTGCCAGCATGGTCTTGCCGATGCCGGGCGGGCCGATCAGGAGGAGGTGATGATTGCCGGCCGCCGCGATTTCGAGGGCACGACGTGGAAGCGGGTGCCCGCGGATGTCGGCGAGATCCGCGCCGTTTGCGTATGGGAAGTAGGAGGGAGGTTGCGTCCATGTCGGTGATTCCCGTTCGAGGAGAAAGGTGATGACCGCATGGAGGGTCTCCGCCGCGAAATAGGCCAGTCCGCGCACGACCTGGATTTCGCGCTCGTTGGCGGCGGGAAGAATCAGGGTGAGTCCGCGATCGCGTGCGAGGAGTGCGAGCGAGAGTGCCCCGCGGATGGGATGGAGATGGCCGGAGAGGAGGAGCTCGCCGGCCATGAGAGAGGTCGAAAGGGTCTCCGCGGGGAGCGATGCTGTGGCCGCAGCTAGGCCGATGGCGATCGGGAGATCGAAGAAATTCTCCCGCTTGCGGCATTGGGCCGGGGCAAGGTTGACGGTGATTTTCTGGGTGCGCACCTGCACGCCGCTGCTCCGAAGGGCCGTGGTGACGCGGTCCTTGCTTTCGCGCACAATGGCCTCCGGGAGACCGACGAAGTGCCATCCCGGGAGCCCATGCGTGGAGAGGTCGGTTTCAACGGTGACAAGATAGGCGTCGATGCCATGCAATCCCCCACTATAGATGCGCGTCAGCATTGCCGGGAGCTTCTGCAAGGACAATGCCAGTGACATTCAGGCGCCGCGGTGCGGCTGGGTCGTGGGGCCCCGGACGTCAGTCCGGGGGTGTCGTGCGCAGGCGAAGCCTCCTCCCAGGGTGCCACGGGCGTGAGCCCGTGGGGCCCCACTGTCGCGGCTTCGATCACCACTGTGCGGACATGCATCATCAGCCGGTCACCCCATGTCACGCAAATGACCTGTATCGCGGAAGCTGTAATACGTCTCATCGCCAATAATAAGATGATCAAGCAGCGGAATGCCAAGCCCCCAGCCAAGCATTGCGAGCTGACGGGTGGTCTCCGCATCCGCCGTGCTCGGCGTCGGGTCGCCGCTTGGATGATTATGCAGGATGGCGATGGCCGTGGCATCAGTCATCAGTGCGCGGAGAAAAATATCCTTCGGGCGAAGGAGGGCATTCGTGGTGTCGCCGCGCGCGACCCAATCCGCGGCGAGGGGACAATTTTTCGCGTCGAGGGAGATCACCAGCAACTGTTCGCGCCGGCGGCCACGGAGTTGTGTGCGATAGCGCTGATAGAGCGCCTCGCTCGAGGCGATCGGCAGAGGGCGGTGCAACGGGGCCTGCTGCCACCGCCGCGCAAACTCAATGATCGCCAGCATGACCCCGGTCTTCACGGGCCCCATCCCGCGCAGTTCCATGAATTGTTCGCGCGAGGTCGTGCCGAGACCGCAGAGTCCATGAAACGTGGCGAGGAGGCGTTGCGCCAGTGCGGTGACAGACTCTGCGAAGTGGCCATTGCGGAGCACGATGGCAATGAGCTCGGCATCGCTCAGGAGCTCGACACCATGCTGCCACAATTTCTCCCGTGGGCGATCATCAACCGGGAGGTCGGCAATACGCATGCGGAGTGCATTTGCAAGAGAGATGCCATCCGCCTATTGCAGCGATGGTGTCCACCGGCCTCGGGAGTCCCTGCAACACACTGCTTGCGTGGGGTCTTTCTCTCGAGTAGAGAACCACCCCCATGTCCAAGACTCTGACGGCCGAATATGTCGGATCGACGCGGCTTGCACGCGATGTGCGGGAGTTCCTCTTTCGTCCCGTCGATCCGCCGCTTTTTCATTTTCGCGCGGGACAATATCTCACAATAGAGATCCCTGCGGAGGATGATGCCCCGCCGCTCTGCCGTTCCTATTCGATCGCCTCGTCGCCGGTCGCCACGGAGACGTTTTCCATTGTCGCGAATCTGGTGCCCACCGGACGGGGATCCCCGTTTCTCTTTGGACTGCGACCCGGGACGCTCATTACCTTCGGCGGTCCGCAGGGGGACTTTGTGATCGACCTGCGCGGAGATCGGGATTACCTCTTTGTGGCAACAGGCACGGGAATTGCACCATTGCGCGCCATGATGTACGCCCTCTTCGATGCGCACATTGCCAGGACGATCCAGCTCTTTTGGGGGTTGCGCAACCAGGAGGAGATCTATTTTCAGGACGAGTTTGCGGCGTGGGCGGCCCGCCATCCGCATTTTGCGTACGGCGTCACCCTCTCACGGCCAGGGCCGGGATGGCACGGCGCCACGGGCTATGTGACAAGGCTGGTCGAAGAACGGGTGGCGTCGGTCGAGGGACTCGATATCTATCTCTGCGGTCATGGCGCCATGATCGAGGCGGTCAAGACTGTGGTCCGGCCAAAAGGGCTCTGTCCCATTCACACGGAACAATATTATTGAGAAAGGTGACGGTCATGGCGTCAAATCCACTGCGGCAGAAAGTGATCATTCTGGGGTCCGGTCCCGCGGGTTGCACGGCCGCCATCTACGCGGCGCGCGCCGATCTCCGGCCCATGGTGATTGAGGGGGTGCAACCGGGGGGGCAACTCACCATGACCACGGAGGTTGAAAATTATCCCGGATTTCCGGACGGGATTCAGGGGCCGGCCATGATGGAGCTTCTCAAGCGGCAGGCGGTGCGCTTTGGGACGGAGTTTGTGCAGGCGCACATCGATCGCGTCGATCTGTCCAGGCCTCCCTTTCGCCTCCACGCCGGCGATCGCGAGTGGCGGTGTGATGCCCTGATTGTCGCGACCGGGGCCTCGGCCAAACTCTTGGGCCTGCCGTCAGAGACCGCGCTGATGGGGCACGGGGTCTCCGCCTGTGCCACATGCGACGGGTTTTTCTTCCGGGATGAACATCTGATTGTCGTCGGCGGTGGCGATACGGCCCTGGAAGAGGCAACGTTTTTGACCAAGTTTGCCGCACACGTCACCGTGGTCCACCGGCGTGATTCGCTTCGCGCCTCGAAAGCGATGCAACACCGGGCGTTGCATCATCCCAAGCTCTCGTTCATCTGGGAGAGCGTGATCGAAGACATTCTCGGCGTCGAAACGCGGAAGGTGCGCGGGGTGATCCTGCGGAATACCAAGACCAACGACCGTACGGAACAGGCCTGCGGCGGCGTCTTTGTCGCGATCGGACATCAGCCCAATACCGCACTCTTCGCGGGACAACTCGACAGGAATGCGGTCGGGTATATCCGCCATCGGGGAGAGAGTACGGTCACCAATATCCCGGGGGTCTTTGTGGCCGGGGATGCGGCCGATCATGTCTATCGCCAGGCCGTCACCGCTGCCGGCACGGGATGTATGGCGGCGATCGACGTGGAACGATACCTGCAGGCGCGGGGATAACGTTCCATATGGGCACATGGTTTCGCACATGGGTCGGACAACGGGTATTGATCGCGTGGTGTGGCTGCGGACTGATCGCCTGCGCGACTATTACAGGGGCTCACGTCGCCCCCTCCACCGGCAAAGCCGGTGGAGCCTCCCCCTCTCGCGCGCGGTGCGCGCTGGGGAACTTCCTCGTCCACCCGCTGCGCGGGTGCCCGGACTCGGTCGTCGCCACTGCCCCCTCCACCGGCAAAGCCGGGTCAAGGCCCAGCTCTGCTGGGCCGCGAAGCAGAGTCGAAGACTGTGCGGAGTGTGATGGAGCCTCCCCCTCTCGCGCGCGGTGCGCGCTGGGGAACGGCTCCCACGGGGTTTGCGTCCCCTCCAGCGGTGTAGCCTCCCCCTCAGCGCCGCGGAGCGGCTTGGCAAAGACACCGGTGGCGGATCGTGCGTCACCGACATTGTGGGAAGAGGCCGCGTCCTATGCCGACAGTGGCGAGAGCGATCGCCCGCGCAGGGAACGACTCGCCGCGATTCGCGCAGGACGACAGGTTGCCGAGCGCTGTGTGGCGCAACATCCCACGATGGCGGCATGCTATTACTATCGCGCGGTCTTGACCGGTCTCCACTATCAACTCACGGTGATCGGCTACCAAAAGGGGCTGGCGCGCATGCTCGCCGATTGTCAGCGGGTGGTGACGTTGGAGCCGGCGTTTGCCGAGGCCGGGGCGTACCGCATCATGGGGCAGATCTATACGCAGATTCCGGAGACCGCCTTTCGCCCCGGGAGTCTCACGCGGGATCTCGACCGGGCCATCGGCTATCTGCAACAGGCGGTGGCATTGGCACCGGAGGCCTTTGAAAATCATCTGGCCTTGTGCGAGGCACAGGTTGCGGCCGCTGCCTGGCAGGATGGGGCCAGGAGTTGTGCCATGGCCGCGCGCCTCGTCCGCCACAAACGGGGAGCAGCGCAATACGCCGAGTGGCGTGAGGCACTGCGCGTCTTGAAGAAACGCCTTGCGAAGCGGAATCAGTGATGTGTAGGACCAACAAAAAGGAGAGTGCTCTATGGCGAGTCTGAATAAGGCAATGATCCTCGGCAACCTTGGTGACAACCCGGAGGTTCGATCGACCCCCAATGGACAGACGGTGGCAACGCTCCGCATCGCCACGAATGAGCGGTGGACCGATAAAGACGGACAGGCCCAGGAGCGAACCGAGTGGCACCGTGTCGTCGTCTGGGGGCGCCAGGCGGAGCAATGCGGGACCTATCTCTCAAAAGGGCGGCAGGTTTTTGTCGAGGGGCGCATCCAGACGCGGGAATGGACCGACAAAGAAGGCCATCGTCGGTTTACCACTGAAGTGATTGCACAGCGGATCCAGTTTCTCGGCAATCGCGCGGGGGGGAGTGGCAATCCCGCAGCAGATGGCGCGCCGGTACCAAGTCCCATGGGGCCGGCCGACGAGGAAGACGTCCCTTTTTGAACCGCTACAGTCCGCGCCAGGCGATGCCGGCGCGGAGGATGGCGGTAAAGTCGATCGACGGTCCATTTGGATGGAGATCTTCCGAAAAACCGACTTCCCAAAAGAAGTCTTCCTCCCCCAGAGCGGCCGGATGATATCCGGTCACACCGAAGACGAGATCGAGCGGTGGGTCCTCCCACTGGCGGTCGGCTATGCCTGACAATTGCGGCGTTCCCCCGTGGACCTGTGCCTGGAGGGCCACGCTGCGGGAGAGACGATACGCCCCACCCAGGGCATAGGCGAAGGTTTCGTTGTGCAGGAACGGTTCCAGGTTGGCCTGTCCGCCATTGATGAAATACCCGACATTGAGAAAGCCATACCAGCGGCGCCCCGTTTTTTCGAGCAACAACCCCAGGCCATAGTCGAGGCGATTGTTCCCTGTCCCTTTCTTCCGACTCCCGGTCGGCAGTTGCACGGTGGCAAACCAGCCGATGCCCGGTCGCGTCGGGGTTTCCGGGGCGAGCGCGTGGCGCAGACGGAGCGAGAGATCGCCGAACACGGGGCCGTGTGCCGCCACGGCATATCGCGTGGCCCCCGTGGTCCGGTCGATCATGTGGACCGCGTAGGTGTTGTTGGCCACCGATTCGCGACCGCCATTGGGAAAGCCGAAGAGATGATGATACCACTGGAGGAATCCGTCGAGAAATCCTCCCCACGTCGTTGTGATAGGCAATGTCCCTTCCAGCGTGAACTGATGGCCGAGACCATACGCGATCTCCATCTCAGTCTGCCACTGTTCCAGATCGATCTGGACGTTCTCGGTCGGCGTCACGAACTGTTCAAAGATGTTCGAATACTGCGTCGTCATCGCCCATCGCCCATCCCCAGGCGCGTCCGCCACAACCGGCATCGGCTTCAGCTGCGCAAATTGCAGAGAGAACGGGTGTTGCGACTGGTAGGTGAGCGGTGCGGGAGGATGTCCCCATGCAAACGCCGCGATCGGGAGGAGGAGTGCACCGCACACGATGCCGTGCACGCTTACACGCATGGGAGCCCGGTTTCGTCTATTACAGGGGCTCGCGTACCCTGCGGCTCCGCCTCCGGGTACTTCCTCGTCCACCCGCTTCGCGGGTGCCCGGACTCGGTCGTCGCCACTGCCCCCCCAACGGGCAAAGCCCGTTGGGTCCCCCCCTCTCGCGCGCGGGTGCGCGCTGGGGGACTTCCTCGTCCACCCGCTGCGCGGGACACCCCTGTTATGCATATTGTTCCAGATAGGGTGTGACGTCGGCATTGACCTGTAACCCTTCCTCCGTCACCAGGCGATGCACACTCTCCCATGAGCCGATATCGTTCCAGCCGCATTCAACCGGGATCGTGGCCACCCGTTCCGAGTGCTCCATGAGGCCGTAGTCGATAGAAACGGGGGCTGCTGTGGCAAAAAACGCCTCGGGGGTCGGCGCCATCTTCACGGCGCGATACATCTCGGGCAAATATTGCGCCATCTCCGCGAGCAGCCGTCGTGCGGACCAGATAAACATGCCGCTATTCCAGTAGAAATGACCACTCGCCAGATAGGCGATCGCGCGTTCTGGTGGTGGTTTTTCCACAAAGCGTTTCACGAGAAACGCCCGGGCCGAGAGCGGTTCGCCTTGCTCAATGTAGCCGTATTCTGTTGCCGGTCGGTCGGGCTTGATCCCGAGGGTGAGGAGGAGGTCATCGCGCTGGGCCATGGCCTCGGCGTGGGCAATGGCGTCCATGAAGGGGGTCGGCTGTAAAATCAGGTGGTCGGCCGGTAGCACGATCATGATGGCTTTGGGATCGCGTTGATAGAGACGATATGCGGCCAGCGCAATGGCCGGGGCCGTATTTTTCTTGCACGGTTCGGCGAGGATATTCTCCGGGGGTAATGCCGGGAGATGCACGTGGCTGAGCGTCACGTAGCGGTGGTTCGTGGTGAGCCAGATCCGGTCCATCGGAATCACATCGGCAAACCGGGCCACGGTGTCCTGGAGGAGGCTGCGTGTGCCAAAGAGGCGCAAAAATTGCTTGGGATGTTCCGGCGTTGAGAGCGGTGCAAACCGTCTTCCTTCCCCGCCGGCCAACAGGACAACAGACGTATGCGGACCGAGCTTCATGTGGGCGATCTACCCATGGCCATTGCCTTCGTCAAGCCGTTGTGTGTGGCGCGATCCGGACCGTCCGATCCTCCAGCGTCAGCCGGTGCTCGGCAAACCATTGGACCGCCTGCGGATAAAGCCGGTGCTCCACGGCATGAATGCGATCTGTCAGCGACGCCTCGGTATCGCCAGGGAGGATCGGCACACGCTGCTGGAGGATCACCGGCCCGGTATCCATTCCTTCATCGACAAAGTGGACCGTGACCCCGGTTTCCGGCACGGCGGCAGCGAGGGCCTGCCGGATGGCATGGAGGCCGGGAAATTGCGGCAGGAGGGCCGGATGGATGTTCATCATGCGGCCGTGGTATGCGGCAACGACATTCCCCGCAAGCATCCGCATGAACCCTGCCAGACAGACGAGGGCGATGTCGTACCGTTGCAGCATGGCCATCAGTAGAGCACCATCGTGCACGCGGTCGTGACCTGCGGGGAGGATCTCCACCGGGATAGCGGCCCTTCGCGCGCGCACAACCGCATGGGCCTCGGGTCGGTCCGTGACGAGGACGGAGACGGTGGCGGCGAGTCTCCCCGCGGCAATGGCCTCGATGAGGGCCTGGAGGTTGGATCCATGCCCGGACGCCAGGACGGCAATGCGCAAGGGCGCTGATCTTCCAGGGTCAGACATAACGAATCGGATCGCCATCGGTGGCCGCGACGACCGTGCCGATGTCGCGGGCGGTATGGCCGTGCGCAGCGATCTCTGCCAGCATGGCCTTGACTTCTGTGGCCGTGCAGACGATGACCAGCCCCACGCCACAATTATAGACCCGCCGGAGCTCGTCGTCGGGCATCGATGCGGCCTCTTGCACGAACGCAAAGGGAGGCGGGAGTTCCCAGTGCGACCAATCGATCTCGGCCGCACAGCCCGCGGGAAGGATGCGGGGGATATTCCCCGTCAATCCGCCGCCGGTAATGTGCGCGATACCATGGAGGGCAAACCGGGATCCGAGGGCCAGGATCAGGGGCGAGTAGAGCGCCGTTGGCGCAAGGAGCTGTTCGAGGACCGATCGATCGGTGCGGGGAAACTGGGCATGGCGCGAAAGACCGGCATTGCTGATGACCGTGCGGAGATGGGAATAGCCGTTACTGTGAAATCCGGTCGATGCGACACCGAGGAGGCGATCGCCAGGGACGATGGTCCGGCCATCAATGAGCGTGGCGCGATCGACCACACCGACAATAAATCCGGCGAGATCGAAATCGTCGCGCTGGTAGATGCCCGGCATTTCCGCCGTTTCGCCCCCGACGAGTGCGCAGCGAATCTCGGCGCAGGCATTGGCGATCCCCCGAATGATCTCCGTATGATGCCGTGGTCGCAGCCGGCCCGTGGCAAAATAATCGAGAAAAAAAAGTGGCGTGGCGCCGGAACAGGCCAGGTCATTGGCACACATGGCGACCAAGTCGATCCCGATCGTGTCGAGCTTTTTGGCGTCAATGGCCACCCGGACCTTGGTCCCTACGCCATCCGTGGAACTGACGAGGACTGGTGCGGCATAGGCGCGCGGATCAAAGGCCACGTGGGCGGCAAAGCCGCCAATATTGGAGAGGACGGCCGGGGTATGCGTCTTGGCAACGATCGCTTTGATCGATTCGACAAAGGCGTCCCCCGCCTCGATATTGACTCCGGCCTCTCTGTATTGATCCATCGTACGCGTCTTTTTGAGGATTTCTGTGGTAATGTCAATGTCTTCCCTCCGTCATTCGCTCAGGACCGGCGGGACAGCGTCGGACCACGATTTGGCGCCGATGATCACTATTTACAGGGGCTCGCGTACCCTGCGGCTCCGCCTCCGGGTACTTCCTCGTCCACCCGCTTCGCGGGTCCCCGGACTCGGTCGTCGCCACACCCCCCTCCACCGGCAAAGCCGGTGGAGCCTCCCCCTCACGCTCGCCGTGCTCGCTGGATCGCTTCCCACGGGCGACACGAGCTGCCGAGGACCACGCGTTTGCCCGTGGGAATCTATTTTGACGTTCGAAAATTCAAAAAATATAAGAGGTAACAAAGTACCAACAGAAAATACATAATGATAATATAATTTTATACGCCATGGGTGAATATTCTTTTCATTCTGATCGAGATTGGGTATCATTTGACACTGCGGAGGACGTGATGACTGACGGGGGTGGACAACGTCCAGGATCGTGGGAAGCGATGCCACCGGCCGGCGAGGCCGGGCGGGCGCCACAGTCTGATGCGCAGCACGAACAGGTCCAGGCCCTCGTGGCCCGGATTCATGAACTGGAACGACTGACCGACCTCCTCTCCCGTGGGAAGTATCTCTGGGAATCCACTTTTGATGCCATTCAGGACCCGGTCACGATTATCGACCAACAGTACCATATTCAACGGGCCAATCTGGCCACAGCAGGCCGTGCCGGTCTCGATATCCGGAAAGTGATCGGGAAGAAATGTTACGAAACCTTTGCCGAGCGGCAGACCCCCTGTGAGCGATGCCCGGCCAGCGAGGCCGTGCGGCGGGAGTGGCCGGCGCGTGCAGAACTCGGTTGCCAGATCCGTCAGCGCGATTATCAGGTCTTTGCCTACCCCTTTCCCGGGGCCAAGGGGAGTCCCAACGCCGTGGTCATGCATTATCGGGATGTCACGGAAGAACGCCGACTGCAACAAGAGGTCGTGCAGCAGGAAAAGATGGCGGCCATCGGGATGTTGGCAGGGGGCGTGGCGCATGAGATCAATAACCCCTTGGGCGGGATCTTGGCGTTCACACAGCTCCTCATGCGCGAGTTTGCCAAAGGGAGCGCTGTCCGGAGCGACTTGGAGGAGATTGAGCGATCGGCCCTGCGGTGCAAAAAAATCGTCCAGGATCTCCTCGATTTTTCCCGCGTCACCACGGGACAGGAACGCGGCGAGATTTCGTTGTCCCAGGTCTTCGAGAAGGTGCTCGGATTTCTCAAACGGGAGTTGCTCTCGCAAAATATCACGGTCGCCGTGGAGATCCCCGAGACGCTACCGACGGTCATGGGGGACACGAATCGACTGCAGCAGGTCTTTCTCAATGTGCTGACGAATGCCGTGCACGCCTTGCCCAAGGGCGGGGCGATCACGATTACCGGGATGCATGACGAGACGCACCAGCGCATTCTTCTCTCCATCCGCGATACGGGGATGGGCATTCGCTCCGACCATTTACACAAGCTGTTCGATCCCTTTTTTACGACCAAGGAACCCGGCAAGGGGACCGGACTCGGCTTGGCAATTTCCTACCGCATTATTCGCGATCATCATGGGACGATCGAGGTCGACAGTCGTGAGGGCGAGGGGACAACGTTCCGGATTGGTCTGCCAGTGGCCAATGCGTGAGGGAGGGTGCAATGCAGGAGACGATCCTCATAGTAGATGATGAAGTGGCCATTCGCCGGGCATTGGAACGGTTGCTGACCGATGACGGATATCGTCTCCTCACCGCGAGCAATGCCGACGAGGCATTGCAGCATGTGGCCCGCGAGCCGATCCAGTGCGCCCTCGTCGATCTTGTCCTGCCGGGACGGAGCGGCATCGAGCTGGTCCGCTTGCTGCGTGCGCAGATGCCAGACAGCGTGTCGATCGTCATGACCGGATTCGGGACCATCGCCAGTGCGGTCGATGCTATGAAGGCCGGGGCGTTTCACTATCTCACGAAACCGTTTGAACTCGACGATATCCGGCAGCTCGTCCAGACGGCACTCGACCACCAGCACCTCCGTGTCGAAAATCGCGAGCTGAAGCGGGCCGTGCAGACCCGCTATCAATTTGCCAATATTATCGGGCATTCGGACGCCATGCACGGGGTCTTTCGCCTGATTGAAAAGGTCGCAGCCACCGACAGCACGGTCCTTCTCCTCGGGGAATCGGGGACCGGCAAGGAACTGGTGGCGCGCGCGGTCCATTGTCACAGTCACCGTGCCCAGCATCCCCTCGTCACGGTCAATTGTGCCGCCATTCCGGATGATCTCCTGGAGTCGGAGCTGTTCGGTCACGTGAAAGGGGCCTTTACGAGCGCGTCGTCGACGCAAGTCGGCAAATTTGTGGCCGCGCATGGTGGGACGATCTTTCTCGACGAAATCGCCGACATGAGTCCCAAGCTGCAGGTCAAACTGCTCCGCGTCATCCAGGAGCGACGCGTGGAACCGCTCGGCTCCACACAATCGCAGGAGATTGATGTGCGGATCATCGCCGCCACGAACCATGATCTGGAGTTGGCCATTCAGGAGCGGCGGTTCCGCGAGGACCTCTACTATCGCCTCAATGTGATTCCGGTCAAACTGCCGCCCCTGCGGGACCGTCGCGATGACATCGCGTTTTTGGCGCAACATTTTCTTGCGCGGTTCAATGCGGACAATGGGCGGCAGGTGGAGGGGTTTGCTCCCGAGGTGATCGTCTATTTGACGCAGTACGAATGGCCCGGGAACGTGCGGGAGCTGGAGAACCTGATCGAGCGACTCGTCGTGATCAAGGGGCATGGGATCATTGTGCCGGAAGATCTCCCCGCACATATGCTGGAAGGGAGTGTCTCGTTCCAGTCACCCGCCCTGCATATCCCCGATACCGGCATCTGCTTCAAGGCCGCGGTGACCGAGTTCGAAAATGCCCTGATTTTGCAGGCGCTCGCCAAGACGGGTGGCAACAAGAACCGCGCGGCGGGTCTTCTGCAACTGAATCGGACGACGTTGGTGGAAAAAATCAAGAAGAAGCAGCTGGAACGACACGTGGCGGAATAATGAATCGTATGGGAGGGTGCTCATGTACAAAAATACGAATCTCCTGATTGTGGACGACGATGACGCGCTGGTCAAAGTCTTTGAACGCGTGGCGCGTGATGAAGGCCTGACGGTTGCCGTGGCCCGGTCGGGGACGGAGGCCATCGAGGTCCTCAACCGCCAGGTGATCGAGGCGGCGGTCATTGATATCAACCTGCCTGGATACAGCGGCATGCAGCTCCTCGAGTATATCAAGCAGAACCAGTTTCCCACGGAGGTGATTATCATCACCGGGGTGGGGACCGTGGAAACCGCAGTCCGCGCGATCAAGATTGGGGCGTATGATTATCTGACCAAACCCTTCGACGACGTGACCAAAGTCGTGATCATCATCAATAAGGCGCTGGAAAAATTCCGTCTCATGCAACGGATCCGGGTGCTGGAGCGCAAAGGGGAGGAGACCTTTGCGTATGAAGAGATCGTGGGGAAGAGTCACAAGATGCGCGACATTTTTTCGACGATCGATAGCGTGGCGGGGACAACCTCGACCGTGTTGCTCCTGGGGGAATCGGGGACGGGGAAGGAACTAGTGGCACGTGCGGTGCATCGGCGGTCCAAACGGGTGGACAAGCCGTTCGTCGTCATCAACTGTGCCGCGCTCTCGGAGAGTTTGCTCGAAAGCGAGTTGTTCGGGCACGTGCGGGGATCTTTTACCGGGGCGATCGCCGATAAAATGGGGCTCTTTCAGGAGGCCGACGGCGGGACCATTTTTCTCGATGAAATTGCCGAAATTCCTTCCAGCACGCAGGTGAAATTGTTGCGGGTGTTGCAGGAGGGGGAAGTGCGCCCCGTCGGTGGGGCACAAAACCGGACGATCGACGTCCGCCTCATTGCCGCGACCAATCAGGATCTGGCAGAGGCCGTGACTGAGGGGCGCTTCCGGGAGGATCTTTACTACCGGCTCAATGTGATTCAACTCTCCCTGCCGCCGCTGCGGGACCGCCAGGAAGATATCCCCCTCTTGGCGTATCACTTCCTCCAAAAATATGCGAAGAAGCTGGAAAAAGATGTGACCAAGATCGCCATCGAGACCCTGCAGATCCTGCAAAACTATCAATGGGTCGGGAATGTGCGGGAGCTCGAGAACGTGATGGAACGTGCCGTCGTGCTCGTGCAAGGCGATACCATCACCGTCAGGGATCTGCCGCCTCGTGTGTTGGGCGAGGGATTTTATCTCCCGGAGGAACCGACCTCCTCGGATCTGTCGCGCTTTACCTATCAGGAGGCCAAAGAACGGTCGCTCTGGGCCTTTAATCGGGCCTATCTCTCGAATCTCCTCCGACAGACGCAGGGAAATCTCTCCAATGCCGCACAGCGGGCGGGGATGGATCGGAGCAATTTCAAGAAAATCGTGAAAAAATTCAACATCGACTTGGGCGAATTTCGCAAAAAATCGAACGTGAGTGAGGTCTAATGGCATCGCGACTCCTCTGTATTCAAGACGAAGGTGCGGACACACTGGCCGTTCATGCCCTGTTGGGACAGGGGGGATGGACGGTAAAGACAGCCGGGCCACACGATTACGAGACCCTGCTCCGGTTGGATGTCCCGGACTGTGTGGTGATTCTTGTCCAACAGCGTGAGGTGAATGTCCTGCAGATGCTGGAGGCCATCCACGACATCGATGAACATCTCCCGGTGATCATCGTCCTGGTGCAGCCGGGGGTCCTGCAGGACGTCGTGCAATTCATGAAGGCCGGTGCGCACGATGTCGTCGTCTGGCCGACCGAAACGCCGCATTTCTTGCGTATGGTCGAACATGCGATCCATCTCTATCACCTGACCAAGCGGGTGTTCTTGTTGGAAAATCAGGTGGGGGGGTGGCGCGGACGTTTTGACGAGCTGATTGGCCAGGGGGCCAAGATGCAGGAAGTGTTTCAGATGATTCACACGGTCGCGTCCAGTAATGCCACCGTGTTGATTACGGGAGAATCGGGGACGGGGAAGGAATTGGTGGCACGGGCCATCCACCGGCGGAGTCAGCGCGGGAAGAACCCGTTCATGGATCTCAACTGCGGGGCCATTCCGCGCGAGCTCCTCGAGAATGAGCTGTTCGGTCATGAGCGGGGGGCCTTTACGGGGGCCGAGCGGCGCTATTTGGGGTGTTGCGAACGTGCCGACGGCGGAACCCTTTTTCTGGACGAAATCTGCGAGATGGAACCGACCCTGCAGGTGAAAATTTTGCGATTGTTGCAGGAGCGGACCTATACGCGGGTCGGCGGGACGGAGCGCCTCTCGGCCGATCTCCGTTTCATTGCGGCAACCAACCGCAACATCCACGAAGAGGTTGAAAAGGGACGATTCCGGGAGGATCTCTACTACCGGCTCAATGTGGTGCCAATTCATTTGCCGGCGCTGCGCGATCGACCGGAAGATATCCCGATCCTGGCGCGGTGGTTTCTGGAGCGCTTTGCCCAGAAACTGGAAAAGCCCTTCATCGAGTTCGCGCCCGATGTCTTGGAGCTTCTGGTCAGCTATCAATGGCCGGGCAACGTCCGCGAACTCGAAAACGTCATTGAGCGGATGGTCGTACTCAACAATGACACGCGCGTCCGGATGAAGCATCTGCCGCCGCATATTCGCAAGGCGCAACGGCGCGGGGATCGTCTCCGTCATCCGGCACAGGTCGCGGTCGACGCCCAGTCGATCTTGCCGCTCGATCTCGTCGAAAAATATGCTATCGAGTCGGCGCTGGAGAAATGTGTGGGGAATGTGAGCGAGGCCGCAAAACGGCTCAAGATCGGTCAGGCCACGCTCTACCGGAAGATCCGGCAATACGGTCTACGGAATTAGTGGGGCCCCACGACCCAGCGCGCCCCGCGCGCGAGAGGGGGGGACCCAACGGGCTGTGCCCGTTGGGGGGGCGACGACCGAGTCCGGGGACCCAGCGAAGCTGGGTGGACGAGGAAGTCCCCGGAGGCGGAGCCGCAGGGGACGTGAGCCCCTGTGTGTGCAGTTCCCCAGCGCGCCCCGCGCGCGAGAGGGGGGGACCCAACGGGCTGTGCCCGTTGGGGGGGCGACGTGAGCCCCTCCAATAGTCGGGGATCTTCCGATGGCGTATCGCAACGGAGGGGATCATGGATATCCAGGTGGTCAATCGCGGCGTCGTCTCGGTCATTCGTTGCCAGGGGAGTCTTGATGCCCAGACAGTCGGCCAATTCAAGAAATCCGTGACCCCAATCATGGCAGGGGATGCGGCACGGTTGATCCTCGACGGGACGGCCCTAACCTTTATCGACAGCATGGGGCTGGGGGTCCTCATTTCCATGATGCGGCGCCTGCGCGAACGCAAAGGAGAACTCAAGATGGCGGCATTGACGCCGGACGTGCAATCCATTTTTGAGATCACCCGGTTGAACCGACTCTTCGACATCTGTCCCACCGTGGATGTTGCAGCACAACGTTTCGCCTCGTGAGTGGGGCCCCACGACCCAGCGCGCGAGAGGGGGGGACCCAACGGGCTGTGCCCGTTGGGGGGGCAGTGGCGACGACCGAGTCCGGGGACCCAGCGAAGCTGGGTGGACGAGGAAGTCCCCGGAGGCGGAGCCGCAGGGGACGTGAGCCCCTCCAATAAAGGAACCGATGAGCGGTGGACGGTGGCAGTTTGCCATCCAGAATGATCTCCGCTATGTGGCCTGGCTGCGATCCTTTTTCCCCGCGGCTGTCCGGGTGGCCGACATTCCGCTCAGCGCGAGGGGCTGCTGGCAATGCACGCTGGTACTCGTTGAGGCCGTCAACAACGCCGTGTTACACGGTCACCGTGGGGATCACTCTCCATGGATCACGATGACCCTGGTGTTGAGACCGAAGCGTGTGCAGATGACGGTGATGAATCCTGGCCCCCCATTTCGTCTCCCGCCGTCGCATCGAGTACCACCGCTCGAGCAGACGGACGGCCGCGGACTCTATCTGATCATGGAATATTGCCGGAGAGTCCGGTTGCGTCGGGTGCAGCGCCAGAATATATTGGAAATGACCTATGTCGAAACCGCCTGAGACGTTTCATCGCGATGCGCTGGCCGTTGTGCAGCGCTTGAGTCGTGCGATTGTGCGAGCGCCGCGCCTCGAGGATGTCTGTACGCAGATTCTGCACGAGGTGATGCGGCTCATTCCGGTCGCGAGTGCGTCGATTATGCAATACGAACCGCGGGATCGCACGCTCCGCATCGTGGCGGCCGTGGGAGTCAAGGCCGAGATTGCGCGCACCGTGCGGGTGCCTGTGGGGGCCGGGATCAGCGGGCAGGTCTTTGCTTCCTCGCAACCGCTCCTGGTGGACGATGTGCGACAGGTGCCCGGGGCCTCACGGCGGCGGCGGTACCGCGGGCGCTCCGTGATGGTGGCGCCGGTCTGCTCCGTACCGCTCACCATGGAAGGTCATCCGCTCGGCGTCATCAACATGACCGACAAGTGTGATGGGACGCCATTTACGCCGCAAGATTTGGCCTTGCTGCAAACGGTCGCCGACCAGGCTGCGGCCTTCATGCATCTCTGTGCCCTGGCCGATGAAGTCGCGCGTGCGCGTCAGACCGCAGAGTCGCTGACCGTGGCGCGTGATATCCAGCAGGGACTTTTGCCTCGGGGCAAGATGCACCTTGCCGGGCTGGATGTCGCCGGGCGGTGCATCCCCTCGGCCAACGTGGGCGGGGACTACTTCGATGTCTTTCCTGCGCCGCGGACCGCCCCGGGCGTGGTCATTGCCGATGTGGCGGGGCATCACCTCGGTGCGGCGCTGACGATGGCCACGGTGCGTGCACTTCTCCGCGCAGAGATGGCGCAGGCCGAGACCGCGCTCTCCACGGTCTTGGCGCATCTCAATGGGCAACTCTTTGCCGATCTGAGCCGGGCGGAACAATTTCTTTCGATGGTGCTGGTCCGGTATCATGCCGGAACGCGACAATTGCGCTACGCCAGTGCCGGTCATCCCTTTCCCCTGTTGGTGCGCGGTGGACGGACACGGGTCCTGCGGGGAGCGCACGGCGGGGTCCTCGGGGTGTCGCGGGAGGAGTGCTTTCCCGAGGCGACGGTCACCCTCCAGCCGGGGGATGTCATCGTATTATTGACCGACGGGGTGGCCGGTGTCGAAAATCAGCGTGGAGAGGCCTTTGGAGAGGAACGAATCCGCCGTACGGTAGGGCGGTGCGCCGGACAGCGCGCCATGGATGTGATGGACGCCCTCGAACGGGCCTTGCACGTCCACGCGGGAGGGGCGGCGTTCCGTGATGATGTCACCATGGTGGTCCTGAAGGTGCGCTGATGGGATGGAGCTACGACCAATTTCTCGATACGCTCACTGCCCGGCAGGAACTGATCGTCCAATTGGGGCTGGAGCGGATGGTCGCGGCCTCCGCACGATTGCGCCATCCGGAGCACCGTCTGCCGCCGGTGATCCATGTGGCCGGGACAAATGGGAAAGGCTCGACCATTGCCTTTCTCCGATCGTTGCTGGGATCCCCCCACTGCCGTGTGGCCACCTATACGTCCCCGCACTTGTGCGACCTGCGTGAACGGATGCAGTGTGACGGGATTTCCATTTCCCCCGAGGAGATCGCGCAGATTGGTGAAGAAGTCGCATGCCGGTGTCACGATATTCCACTGACCTACTTTGAATATCTCACCCTGATTGCCTTCCAATGGATGACGCGGGATCGGTGCGATTGCCTCCTGTGCGAAACAGGACTCGGTGGTCGCCTGGACGCGACGAACATTGTGCAACCCGTGCTGACGGTCTTGACGCCGATTGCACAGGATCACGCGGCCCAACTCGGCACCACGCTCGTGGAGATCGCGCGGGAAAAATGCGGGATTGTAAAGCCGGGGATTCCGGTCGTGAGTGCCCCGCAGAGAGACACCGTGCGGGAGTGCATTCGCGCAGCGAGTGCCAGCCGGGAGGCCACAGTCTTGTGGGCTGTACCGGTTCCGGCCTCGGTACCACTCGGCCTGGCGGGTGCGCACCAGCGGATCAATGCGGGGGTCGCGATGGCCGCCGCGCAGTGGCTGCGTGGCGCGGGCTGGAACGTCGCTTCTCCCGGTGTCTTGGGCGCCACGCGCTGGGATGGGCGTTGCGAATGGCTTTCGACAACGCCTCCCATCCTCTATGATGTCGCCCACAATCCGCACGGCATGGCCGCAGTGATAGACTACCTCCGCACCATCGTGGCAGGACGCCCGGTGACGGTCTATCTCGGGTCGATGCGTGACAAGCCGATCGCAGAGATGGTCGCAGTGCTGGTCCCCTTCGTCGATCAGGTGGTGGCGGTTGCGCTCCCGTCCGCGCGCGCGATCGACGCGGAGGCCCTGGCGGCGCTGGTGCGAGAGCATGGATGTGCTGCCGACGTCTGTTCGTTGGACGGGCTGCCGGAGCGCCTGCAGCGTGCGGACTCTGCGCGCTGTCATCTCGTGACCGGCACGCATCAGCTCTATGCCGTGGCGAGGAGTGCGGTATAGACTTGTGCGACCTGCGCCTGCGTGGCGGAGAGCGCTCCCGAGGTGTCGACCACAAAATCCGCAGCTGCTTTTTTCTGGTCGAGCGCCATTTGCGTCGCGATACGCTGCTCGGCCTCTGCTGCGGTGCAGTGATAGCGCGCCATGACGCGATGTCGCTGCGTGGCGTCGTCGCACACGGCAACGACGATGGCATCGAAATCCCAGGGGAATCCCGATTCAAAGAGGAGGGGGATATCGTAGAGGATCAGCGATGCTCCATCGTGCTCGAGTCGCGCGCTCTCTTCACCGATGCATGTGCGCACCCGCGGATGGACGATCTGTTCGAGGTGATGGCGCGCAATGGCATTGGCAAAGACGATGTTTCCCAATGCCTCCCGGTCGATGGTGCCCTGCGGGGTAGCGACCCGTGGGCCAAAACGTCGGAGGATCTTCTGTTGCAGGGCATGGTCGGTCTCGTAGAGTGCGTGCACGAGTTGATCGGCATCGAGGAGATGGGCCCCGAGTGCCACCAAATATCGACCGACGGTCGATTTGCCGGTCGCGAGTCCCCCGGTCAGGCCGACCCGTTTCATGGATCGGTCTCGGGAGGGGATGACGAGGGAGACGTATCCGCCGATGGGGGTGGCTGGTGTGCGGTTTTGAGGAGGAGAATGAAATCAAGGAGTGGATGGACGGCCTTTTCGCGGAACGCGGCAATTTCCCCGACCAGATGCCCAATGACCGCGGCATCCTTGGCGATGATGAGGCGACGCAGACGCTCCGTGACCTCTTGCCATTCCGGAGCCAGTCGCTCATGGGTGATCCGGACTTCGGGGTGTTCGAGCGATTGTTTGTGCATCTCCCACGCCAGGGACCGCGCCATGTCGGCTTCGGTCCATGTGGTGGTAAGGGCCTTGTGGGTATCGATCAGTTTTTGATAGAGCGCGGGGCGTACCGACCCCAAGACCTCGGCCTCCAAAAATTTTTCCAGAGCCTCGGCCAGACGCAACTCGCGGAGCAACTGGTCTCCTGCCGCTTCCAGGGCATCGGCGTCACACGAACGTGCTGCATCAATGGTCGTCATCATCGAGGACCGCACCGTAATGGAATGGTCTGGCGTCGTCAACGGGGGCAGTGGCGACGACCGAGTCCTGGCCCCCGCCAGCGCGCACCGCGCGCGAGAGGGGGGGCAGTGGCGACGACCGAGTCCTGGCCCCCGCCAGCGCGCACCGCGCGCGAGAGGGGGGGACCCAACGGGCTTTGCCCGTTGGGGGGGCGACGTGAGCCCCTGTAATAGTGGCACGCAGATCCTACATCCAGCGAATGAGGATGAATCCGCCAATGAGGAGCGCAAAAAAGAGGAGCATGCAGAGATTGAAATACCGGTCGATCAGTGCCCGAATCCGTCCCCCAAAAGAGCGGATCAGGAGCGCGACGGCAAAAAATCGGCCCCCCCGGCCGATGACGGATGCCAGCAGAAATGTCGGCATGGAAATTTCGCAGTATCCCGCGGCAATAGTGAAGATCTTGTAAGGGATCGGCGTGAGCGCTGCGCCGAGGACGGCCAGGAAGGCATTGTCGTGGTACATGGAGGTCACTTTCCAGAGGACGGCATTGCGATAGACCTGGTGTGAGCCAAAAAAAATCGGGGTCTGATCCGGCATCATGACGGGCCCTGCGTCTGGTGTCCCCAAAAACGTGCCGCTTCCGCTGAGACCGTCGACGATGACCCGCAGGATCACGGTCATGACATCCTGGAGGGCAAAACCGAGATAATAACCGATCACCCCGCCGAGCACCGAGCCGATCGTGCAGAGGAGGGCAAATTGCATGGCGCGCCCTGGCCGGCCAAACGTGAGGGCCATGAGGAGCGGATCCGGCGGCACCGGCAGGACACTTGCCTCGGCAATCGCAATACCGACGAGCGCCCGTCGGGCGCCACGGCGATCGGCCCACGAGAGGACCCAGTCATAGAGATGACGCATCACGCGCATGGCGGGCGCGTCTACCATGTTTGCTCGCGGGTGTATATTCTGATGATGGGGACCTCGAAAAACCGTCCATCTGCCTCAGCGCCGCAGTGCGGCTGGGCCGTCGGGTGCCACGGTGGCGCTCGTGTCGATCTTGCCGAGAATGAGCATCATCATGAAACGCCCCACACCGAGAAGATTCTCGGCCGGCGGGCATTTGGCGGTCTCCTGCTGATAGAGCGGATGTCGTGAGGCCTCGGCGAGGAAGAGCGATTGCACATCGAGTCCGTAGGGAATGGCCATGAGATTCGTTTGAAACTTCCAGTCGAGACGCATCGTCTCCCAGGCATCGGTGTCGCGTTCAAGATGGAGTTTCGAAAACCGGATCCAATGGATCGGCCAGCCATCCCACGCCTCCGCATCGCCATCCGCATGTTGGAGATACGCTGCGCGCGGATTGTCGCGACACGCCTCCACGACCTCGCTCTCGGTCGCGCTGCTGCACCACTGCGTGGCCCGCTCCGTTGACACGGGCGTGATCTTTGGCGGGGCATCGGACTCTGGGACGGTAACAATCGAGTAATCAAAACCGCAGCCCTTCTTCTGCTGTGTGGCCGGTGGGCGGAATTCCATCCGCATCTGGCGGAGTGTTGGGACCGTCTCCCTGGCAGACCGTTCCGCGACGAGGGTGAGCCTGAGCTCGGTCCCCTCCGCACAGTAAAAGTCCCCCTGAAAGAGTCGGGTCGGTTTCGCCCCCGCGATCGTGCACCGCACGGTCCCCGAATACGACGCCTCTTCCGTGCCGGCCAGTTTTTTGGCCGCGACCTGGAGAAAGCCGTCGATCAATCGTTCGTCACACGTGAGTGCCATGACGCGCCGCCATAGAGAGCGTTCGCGCTGCCGTCAACACGCAGTGCGTTAAATTCGGAGGCCGACCACTGACCGCACCCCGCATGGGGCGTCGCTTGACTTTGCCGGAGAGGTTCAATATCCGCGCGTTGATGCCGACGATCTGCATCCTCCCGGGATTGGTCTTGTACGGCGTGGCCACACTCCTTGGCTGGGTGCACGAGTTTGGCCTCTGGCCGACCGGTCGGCCATGGGGAGTACGCCTCTTTTGGACGGGATTTCTCCTGCAGACGATCTATCTCCCCTTTGCGATTTTTTGGGCGGGGGCCCCCTATTTCGCGCATCGCGGGATCACGATCGGCGTTTTGGCGTGGGGCTGTGCAGCTGCCTATGCCGTGCTCCTTCGTCATCCACGGTGGCAAGCGCTCGGGAGCATTTTTTTCCCCCTCATCTTTCTCCTCCTTCTGCTGTCGATGATGGAATCAGCCCCCTTCCGGGGCGCGATGCACGCAGAGACCACCGCGATTCTCCCGATCCACCTTGCCTTGGCCATGTCGGCGATGGCGCTCTATGTGATCAGCTTTCTCTGCGGCGTAGTCTATCTCTGGAGCGAGCGGCGTCTCAAATCCCGGCGCCCCGCCGCGCGCTGGCTTCGCATCCCGTCGCTCCCCGTGCTCGAGGGGACGCTGGGGCGGCTCTTGACGATCGGCTACGTCATCCTGACCCTGACACTGATCACCGGAATGCTCTTAAGTGTGGTGTTCCCCGGTGCAGGATCGGCCATGGGACATCGATGGTGGGCCCTCGGGGCGTGGGTGATTTATGGCGTGGTCCTGCAACGCCGACTGACACGTGGGTGGCGTCGGCGCTGGATTCCCCTCTCACTGGCCGGTTTTGCCGTCATCCTCTTCTCTTTTCTGGAGGTGCATGGCATATGAATGCCGGCGAACAACTCCTCTGTTGGGGCGTCAATCATGAGCGGGCGCCGATCGCCGCGCGTGAGACGATTGCCGTGGCCGCTGGCCAGCATGATGCCTGGCTCAAGGGGTTTCGCGATGCGGGACTCGCGGAGATTGTGCTCCTCAGCACCTGCAATCGGACGGAACTCTATGCCATGATTGATGCCACCAATGACGCGATCGTCAAAAAAACCCTCGGCACGATGGCTCCCCAATCGGGGACCATTTTTGCCGAGTATGGCTATCGGCATCGCGAGACAGCGGCCTTTCGGCACCTCGTCCGTGTGGCGAGCAGTCTCGACTCCCTGGTGGTCGGTGAGCCCCAAATCCTTGGGCAGGTCAAGTCGGCCTATGATCGTGCCTGTGCCATGGGGACCGTGGGCCGATGGCTCCACGGGTATTTTCAGCGGGCATTCCGGATTGCCAAGCAGGTTCGGACAGAAACCGGCGTCGGATCCCAGCCTGTCTCCGTCGGCTCGGTGGCCGTCGCATTGGCCGGGCAGATTTTTGGGACGTTGGAGTCGTGCACCGCGCTGGTTCTCGGTGCGGGCGAGATGGGCGAGCAGGTGGCTCAATATCTCCGATCCGCTCAGATTGGGAGATTGTTGGTGACGAGCCGAACGACGACGCGCGCCACGGAGCTGGCCCAGCGCTACGGAGGGCGGCCGGTCCCGTGGGTGGCGTGGGAAAGCGCCCTGGCCGAGGCGGATATTGTCATCTGCAGTGCGGCGGCCCCCCATCTTCTCATTGGGCCGGGCCAGCTCGATCAGGCCCGTGGGTGTCGCCAGGACCGTCCCATCTTTTTGATCGATATTGCCCTGCCGAGGAATATCGACGAGGCGGTGACCAAATTGAATGGAGTGTATTTGTACGATCTTGATGACCTGAAGGCGGTTGCGGACGAGCATCTCCAGATGCGGCGCGCTGCCGTGGACGAGGCCATTGCCCTGGTCGAGACCGCGGTTGACCAGCACTGGCGGGCATTGACCAATGGGAACGGCCCTATTGTCGCCTCCCTCCACCGCAAATGTGAAGAGATTCGGACCGAGGAATTGGCCAAGACCTTCGGACGGCTTGCCGCCATTGATCCCCAGTTGCGGACGGCCTTCGAGGCCTGCACAGAGGCGATTGTCTCCAAGATTCTCCACGATCCGATCCTCTCGGTAAAGGAGGGGGGAGCGGAGGCCGCCAGTCCCGATGAGGGCCGACTCGCCAGTGATTGGCTCCGCCGGTTGTTTCGATTGTAAGGACACCGCAATAAACGTCACCCCGACAAAAAGCCGGGGGCCACTATTGGAGGGCTCACGTCGTCCCCCAACGGGCAAAGCCCGTTGGGTCCCCCCCCTCGCGCGCGCGGTGCGCGCTGGAAACTCCCGGGTACGTCATACGCTGCGCAACACCTTGAGACAACTGGGGATTTCAGGTGTGCATGGGGACTCCCAGCGGGGGACACGGACGCGCCGTGGCTGACCACCGACGAAACTCACGAAACTCTCGAGAAACTCCCGGGTACGGCATACACTATGTAGACGATTTTGCCTTTGTGGACAAACAGATTCCCGGGAGCGTGTGGCGCATCGATCAGGTGATTGCGCATCTGAAACAGGCGGGCGTCAAGCACGTGATCGTGGCCTCGGGCGACTCGCTGGAGGCCCTTCAGGAGGACCCGGCCTGCCAAGGGGCGGATGGCTTTGCGCCCGAGAAAATTCCGGACAGTCTGCACCCGTGGGGTCGCAAGGACTCGTAATGGTCAGGAGGACAATCGATGGAACAATCCCTCGGACACATCCTGCATGATCTGCGGGGGCATTACAGATCGTGATGACCTTTGTGCGCTCCATCGACGATGGCACGCATTGACGGAGGCGCAACGAGAACTGCGCGGGTATTGTCACTCCAACCTGGACAGACTGCGCCACGAACTCGACGCCATCCATAACCATCACCATCAGGGACTCTAGAACGTGAAGGAACCTGTTTTGGTCCCACTCAGATTAAACGCTTGATCACAGGCGGAGATGCATCCCGAAACGCTGTCGCTGTAGGTCGCGGAACTTGTCCCCACCGTGATAGTCACGGTCTCCTCAAAATCGATGGTCATATTGCAAATTTTCGTGGACCCATTCTCGATAAATCCGAGGAGGAATTCCTCGCTTAAACTGCTCGTCAAGGTGCTCACGGTCGTTTTGATCTGCACAGAGGCGGATGTCGACGTTGTTTCCTCAATCAAAATGCCCAATTTTCCGTCCATGCTCATATTGTTGAGACTGCTTCCGCCGTTGAACGCATCACAATTCAGTATAACCGTCTGCCCGGCAAGACTTCCCAGATCGATGGAAGAAGCCTTGATCTGACAACTTCCTCCACCATCGGAAGAGAGGTCAGTCCCCAAAATGGTCGCCACCGTGGAGGTCCCCGTATCGCCCGAGAAAGCAGGTTCAGAACAGGACGTTGCCGTTGTCACCGTGATTGCCTTTTTGGAAGGGAGAATCAGCGAGACCCCTTTGGGGATGGAGAGACTCAAGCTGGGGAGACTCAGACTTGCACTGGCCGACATGAGGCTGAGGGCCGACGATGCCGCACTGACGACCGTGTCACCCATATCCTCTGCTTGCGACGAGCTGACCGTTGTGTCGGAACTTCCACCTGTCGTGTCGGAACCGCCGGCTGAGGAATCCGCAGCAGTCGATCCCCCACAACCGGAGAGCGCCAGAAGGAATGAGATCAAAAATGCACTCTTACAACCTTTCATTCCGCGACAGATACCAGATCTGGAGCGCTATAGGAACATTTTTTATTCAGAGAGCTGACGGCGTCCTGGCGTCGAGCGGCGCCTGTGGTCAGTGCCCCACAATCATGTTGTTCCATGGGGTGGGCGTGGTATGGTATGCGCCCCTGAGACTGGAACGATGTGGGTAAGAAGTGCATGGATGGCATGAGCAGGCAGGACGGGGCTGGCATAGAAGGTCCTGAGGCAGCGAGAAAGTGAAGGAGGCGCGGGCATATGTTCAGAAGACCGTCTATAATTCGCAACCGGTCTCGTTGGTTCGTCACTCTGGCCGTCTCAGTCGTGATATGCAGCACACACTGCACGACACTTCGCGAAGCACATCGGCAGGCTTTGGCCGGAGCACAGCCCTCGCCCCATCAGGCACGGCCCCATCCTGGCGAAGTGTTGGATCAGTATCGCGCAGCGGTGCGTGCAGACATCCTGCGCCATTGGGTCCATGAAGGGTGCGAGAAGGCTGTGGTGATTGACGTCCGGATTGCCGCGGATGGACGGGTTGTCCAGCAGTCACTGCAAACACCAAAGGCCGATGCGGTGTGTCTTGAGCGTGCCGTGACGGCACTCCAGCAGGCGTCTCCACTCCCTGTTCCATCTCCGTCGATCCGATCCAGAGTCTTGTCGGAGGTGTTCCGTGTGACGTTTCGACCGAAACCGCAAAACAATACTCCACCATCAGCACGTCCCGAAGAGTTCTCCTCACCGCCATTGGTTGTGGACGCGATCTCACCTGAATTGGGACAATATCTCTCCACGGTATTGTTGCGTGTCTCGCAGGGGTTTCCCTGGCCAGCGACGTGTACGGGTGTTGAGCGGGTTACGCTCCATGTGCAAGTAGATGCCACAGGTCGTGTGCAACATATGAGTAATGAACTGCCATCGGTGCCACGAGCGTGCGTCAAGGCCATTGTCACGCGGGTGCGTTCCGTGTCACCATTTCCACCACCGCCCGGAAACATGCGCTATGCTGCCCGCTTTGATGGATACATTGAAATGACAATCTCTGCGCCAAGCGTCTCACATCCAGATGAAAGCAAGGGTGACCCCAGGAGGATGCCATGACACGATTTCACGCAGCCAGTGTTGTCGGGAAGATTGTCGCAGAACGGCCGGACTTGGCCAGGGTCTTTGAGGCCCATGGCGTGGACTATTGTTGTGGCGGGAAACGGTCGGTGCAGGAGGCCTGTCAGGCCCGGGGCCTCGACCTGGGGCAATTGCTCGAGGCACTGCATGTCGCGGCGGCGGAGGGTGGCGAACCGCATCCTGTCGATCCAGCAACCTTGTCGCTCAGTGCATTGGCGGATCACATCGAGCAGACGCACCATCGGTATCTGCGCCGGGAGTTCCCACGGCTCGACACGCTGACCGAGAAGGTCGCGCGCGTCCACGGGGAAAAGGAACCGCGCCTGCGAGAGGTTCGCCGTGTGGTCTTGCAGCTCACCGAAGAGCTCATGAGTCACATGCTGAAGGAAGAGCGGATCCTCTTCCCGATGATTCGCGCACTCGACACCGATGGCCCCAGGCCGGAGTTTCACTGTGGGACGATCGCCCATCCGATCCTGCAGATGGAAGTCGAGCACGACGATGCGGGGGCGTCTCTCGCACAACTCCAAACGCTGACCGACAACTTTACCCCTCCCGCATGGGCATGTACGACCTATCGCCTTCTCGTTGATGCGCTGAAAACCCTGCAACAGGATCTGCATCAACATATCCACAAGGAGAACAATATTCTCTTCCCGCGGGCCTTGCAGCTGGAGGCGGCGGGCTGAGCACTCCGTATCGCGTTCATCGGGGGATCCGAATCTCCACGACGAAACCGTCGGTGGACCGATTGCAGAGTGAGCGCTGCCACGATCCTCGGGGGGAGGCCTGCACACAGGCCTGCGCAAAAAAAATTGCACGGGCTTCCGGTATTTGCTATAGACGCTTCCACTGTGGCGATGGGGGATGGAGAGAGAGCGACGGAGTGCCATGCGACGGGAGAGGTCCTCCAGCCGCAGCATCGAGTCGTGTTGCGCGCGGTGCGCGAGCATCTGCGTCGATGTATCCCCGCGGGTCCTCTGACCGCCCTGTGTGAACGATGGCTGACACAGTTGGAAGACCATCTGCAGGAGCATGGGTCGGCCCCGTGCATTGATGTCCCGTACCTGGTTGCCCAAGGACTCGGAGCGAATGCCGAAAAGACCCGGACAGTGGCCGTCTTCGCGACCTCCATCTTTCTCGGTTGTGATCTGCTCGATGATTTTCATGATCAGGCATGGCCTCGCGAGCTACGGTCCGCGTCGGTGAACACGGTCTCCCTGGCCGGTTCCTTGTTGCTCTCGGTCATACCGACGCTGGTGATTGCGGAGATTCCCGATCTCTCCGACGCCGGGCGTTTTCATGCCTGTCGCATGGTCGCGGAATATTTGCAGCGGATGGCTGGCGGACAGGCCGATGATTTGCGGTCGCCATGGAATCCCGAGCTCTCCATCGATGCCACCCAGTCGCGCATGATGGCCAAAAGCGGGGAAGAGATGGCGCTTTTTTGTCATTTCAGCGCGCTCGTGACCGGATGCGATGCCCATCTCCAGCAGGAGTGTGCGCAATTCGGGCGCGAGATGGCCATGGCCCTGCAAATCATCTCCGATCTGACCGATCTCTTCGAGAAACCGGTCAGTACGGATTTGCAGCAGGGGACCGGGACACTCCCGCTCGCATTGCACCTGGCACGATTGGAGACAGGGGCGCGGAAGGCCTTCTGCGGTCTTTGGCGGGAGAGTGCGCACTCTCCCGCGGCGAGAAGGCGCCTCCAATGGGCCATGTGCGATTCTGGCGCCGTGGCGCATGCGGCCGTCATGATCGAGTCCTATGGTGAACGAGCGAAGGAGCGCTTGCACGGACTCCCGCTCCACCCCGCGTCACAGCACGCGCTGCAAGAGGAGATCGCGACCCTCTCCCGGTATGCCTTGGCTCATCTGCAGGCTTTTTTGCACCATGAACCGGAGAAACCGAGTGATCCTCTGTTTCTTCATTCTCGCACGTTACGAAAGGAGCGCACGCGATGACGCATGAAAACACCGCAGTAGTCTTGGAGGCCCTCAGGCACGATTCCGCGCTGTTACGCGCATTGACGGAGGATGCGGACAGGGCGTTGGATCACCTGCAGATCCCCATCGGTGCCGACGAGCGGGCGTTGTGGAAGACGTTGGCGGGCAAACTGGGCGCGACAGCGTCCATCACGGCAGAAAGGACGAAGGGCATTGCCCTTCTGGGGATGTAACATGCGAAACTTTGCACAACGAACCGTGGTCGTTTTTCTGATCGTGGGCCTCCTCGGGTGTTCCGGGAGTACTGCGAGTGATACGACAGAGACGACCGAGACCACCACGGCCACGTTGAATGATTTGACCACATTCGTCCAATGGGCAGGCCATACGTGGGACGATCTGGTGGCGCAACTGAGCGTGTCAAAGGCCTTCAGTGTTGATTTTCCGATTCCCTGCGCCGGCGGGGGCACCATCACGTCGGATGGAACCACGATCTCGCTCAACGACTGCACGGAGACCTATGGGGAGACGACCTATGTCACGCGCGGCACCTATACGGTGACAACGTCCGGTTCGCTCACCACGCACGCCTGGGAACAGAGTATTATCGTGGACGGCAGTACCACCTTTTCGTGCACCGGTTCCGTCAGCTTTAACACGAGCGATGATCTTGTGGCGTTTGACTACTCCGGCACATTCACGAGCGGGACCTTCCGACTGACCGGGACGGTGGCCGACAATAGCGACGGGACGAGCGATTGCATCTTCTCCGTCCTCCTCGACGGCGAGGCCTGGCAGGACGGCCTGTTCGACGATACCGACTTGGACGCCCTGACGGAGACGCAGGTCGACCAGGCCTGCACGGACGACGATGACCCGGCGTGTGCGACCCTCGAGTGTGCGAACGATTTCCAGTGCCAGCTCTTTGCCGATGACAATACGAGCGATGAATACGAGACCGGGAACATCGAGTGCGCCTCCGGATGTTGCGCCCTGAAGAGCAGTGTCAGCGAATGTCCAGACTCGGCGCCCTGCAGCACCGATTTCCAGTGCCAGCTCTTTGCCGATGATAGTACCACGGACGTCTTTGAAACCGACAATGTCACCTGTGCCGATGACGGCTGTTGTGCGGTCGTGGAGTAAGCGACGTGTCTCCGTGATCGGTTTTTACGAAATGCGGGCGACTACTGTCTGATTACTTATCGGCTTGTGCCCGTGGAAGTGTCACGCCATTAGTCGACGGGAGGGTTCTCTGGGCGATCCAGCGCCCTTGATCGGCGTTCACACACAGTGTCCGATACCCTGTGGCCAGGGAGAGGCCTTGCGCCACGGTTGTGAGGGAGAGTGTCGCCATGCCCGGGCCTTTCACCGGAAAGACCGGGGTCATGGTCCATCCCGCATCGCTGTGGTGCAGGTCGCCGTAATAGATCCGGTCGCATTCTTTCCAATCTACGGTGTCGGTGGCAGCGATGAGTCGCCCCTTTTCCGTATCAAAGCTCAGTTGTCGATACGATGTCGTGGTCAGCACGACCGTGTCGGGGAGGAAGTTTTCTTGGGGATCCACCTCGGTGCGTAACAGCCACATAATATGGGATGCGCTGACGGATACGAGGTGGGGACGGGCAATGATCTCCGTAAATGGAACCGCGGCGATTCGGTGACCGTCTTTGAAAAAGATGAGGGCATCGAAATCCTCAGATATCGCGCCGTCGTGGATGACCTGCAAGTGTCCAGTCGCATCAAAAGAGGCGAGTGGCATGCCCTGGATGAACAGGGCCCGCCGGCCATCCTGCGAGGGCCAGAGATACCCGCTCCCACCGCCATCGAGGGCAATGTTCTGCAGGAGCTGATTGTTGGCAGCAGTCAGCCGAAAACCGCGACAAGGTCCGCCTCTCGGGCTTTGAATATTGGCGATATCATAGGACGCGGGCGGATGTTTGGCAATGCATTGGTAGGCGATGGAGTCGGCATGCACGATGCGTGTCGAACCACAGCATGCGGCGACCATCAGTAAGAGTAGCTTTGTCATGCGAGGAACCTACCGAAAAGACCGGTTTTTTCCAATGAAAATCCCGCAAAATTTCCGGGGCGCACCACAATCGCCTTGACACGATGTGCCATCGTGGCTACTCGTTCTGCACGGAGAGTACGGCAGCACGGCGGCGTAGCTGCGGTGTCGCCGGCGGGGTCTGTATCAGCAGGCGGTGTCTTGACACGAGAGGTCACTGGTGCGTGATAGCGTGAAGCCGCTGTGGCGCGTGGTGTTGCTGTTGCAATGCGGTCAAGGTGCGCTCAATGGCCTCTTCCTCTATACATGGGGCCCCTATTTCTACGACCGTTTTTCCGTCACGGGTTCGGTGCAGAGTGCGCTCGTCATTGTGATGGTCCTCTTTGCCCTGCGTCAGGCATTGGTCGCGCTGATGGAGGTCCCGGTCGGGGCATTGGCCGATACGATCGGACGGAGTCGTGTCGTGATGCTCTCCTTTGCGGTGCGGTGTGCGTTTTTTCTCTCCATGGTGGCCCTCGCCTTTTGTGACACGCTCTTTACGGCGGTCTTCTGGGCCGGTGCGGCGAGCCTCTGTTATGCCGCCGGCTATACGCTCTTCAACGGGGCGTTTTCTGCGTGGTGCGCGGAGGCGATGCGCGCCTGTGCGCCGGATGTCCCCTACAGCTGGATGGCCGCGCGGTACATGATCTATCAATCGATCGGCGAAATGGCGGGTGCGGTGCTGGCCATTCTCCTCTATCTGCACGGGATGCCGTTCGGGGCCTTTTTGTGCGGGGCCGCGGTGGCATACGGCCTCATGGCCGTCGGGATCTCGCGGATGGCAGAGACCCGCGCGGTTGCCCCTGTGGAGCAGAGCCCGCGCTACGACCTGGCCACGCTCGTGCGTATGATCGGTCTCCGGATTGCCGACAGCGTCACGGTCGTCCGGCAGTTGCCGGTGATGCTCTGGGTGACACTCACCTACGGCGCCTTCATGTTCCTCATGAGTCTGGTGCTCCATCTCTGGCCCATCTACCTGCGGGAGATCGCCGGTGCACAGCAACTCGGCCCGGCCTGGGTTGGGATTGCACTCCTCTGCCTCGTCATTCTGCTCGCAAGCGCCAAGGGTTTTGCGGTGGTCAACGACCGCCTGATTCTGCGGGCCGCGGGAAATCAGGCGCGATTCGCCATGTATCGTTGGGTCCTCTCGGGCGCGGCCACGCTCAGTGCCCTGAGTGTCGGGTGCTTGAGTAGCGTGACGGCCTTTGCGGGGGAGCCGCCGTTGGGTCTTCTCATCTTTGCGATCGGGAGTGTCCTCTGCAGCGCGGGAATCATCATGTCGTGTTACGATATTGTGATCAATTCGCTGATCGGACCGGAGTGCGCAGCGGATCGCGCCACCATCCTCTCCGGTGGGAGTATGGTCCGCAGCCTCCTGACCCTGCTCCTTGCAGTCCCCGCGGGTGGTATCAGCGCGGAGCATTCACCGATGGGGTGGTCGATCCCGGCCGTGATCCTCGGGATCGCCGGGCTCATGGCCCATCGGGCGCTTGGAGACCATGCCCGCGGTCGTGGGGCGACAACAGACCGCGCGGAATCTCCGGGTGCCATGGAGATGCGCACGGCGCAGCCGCCGGAGGGGTGACATGCGGCTCTACGAACGATTGATCATCCTGATGGTGCCGCTCATCCTCCTCCCGTCGGCACTGATTGCGGTCGTGGCCCTCGTCATCTACCAGCACCCGGAGCGCATTGGCGCCGATCAGACGTGGATCGTGGAAATGGTGGTCGGTGTCATGCTCGTGGCCATCACGATCGTTAGTCTGTGCGTCTTGCGCAGCGCGGTGGCGTCGGTGGCGCGGCCGATCCAGCGCGTCGAAGAGATGGCGGCGGCGATGGCGGTCGGCGCACGCGACGTGCCGATGACCATCGATCCCAAGGCCGAAGGGGAGGCCGCGCATTTGCTCCGGGCCATGGCGCAGTTGCAATCGGTCCTGCGACAGTATGAAGAGGACTTGCGGCAAAAGTCGGCGGATGAGGCCACCGGGCAGCTTGCCGCGCAGGTGGCGCACGACATCCGATCGCCACTGGCCGTCTTGCGGACGCTGGGATGCCGGATCCGCGATGTCGAACGGGAGAGCGGGGTCAATCTGGCGAGTGCGCTCTATGTCCGGACCATCGGACGCCTGGAGGCCATGGCCGATGAACTGCGCGCCGTGGCCCGGGCGAAACAGGTCGACCGGATTTCGAGCGATGTGGTGACGGTGTTGCAACGGACCATCGACGAGGTGCGCGCAGGCCTTGGGACCCATGTGCAGTTTCAATATGTGGGACCGTCGGAATTATGGGCCGCGATCGATGTGGAGAAATTCGCCCGTCTTCTCACCAATCTGTTGCACAATGCCATCCAAGCGATCCCGGAGGATCGGTCCGGGCTGGTCGTTGTTGAAATGACGGAACAGGCGGGGACGTTTGCCCTCTCGGTGCGGGATAACGGGAGCGGGATTGCCACGCACGTCCTCCCACAGATTTTTTCCCGCCATTTCACGACCAAGGGGGAGCACGGGACGGGTCTGGGCCTGGCCTATTGTAAAGAGGTGGTCGAGGCCCATGCCGGGGCGATCCTGGCCCGCAATCGCGAGGCCGGCGGAGCCGAATTCCTCGTCACGCTGCCACGATTCTGATCGCTGTTCCGAGACCAAGCCGCACTGCGGCGTTGAAGGGGAGGCTCCAGCGGCTTTGCCGCTGGAGGGGGCGACGTGAGCCCCTCCAATAGTGGAATTGCGGCTAGACACGGTGTGGCATGGGTGTTAGAGACGGCCCGTGGTGGGTGTGTATGAGAAGGAGCGGACCCATGACAGAAGAACAGATTGATCATCTTCGACATGAGTTATCGACCTGTGCCCACCATATTCGCGGGGAATTGGCCACACTCCTCGCCCTGGCCCAGCAACTGGGACAACCGACCAAAAATGTGACGCGCCTCCGTGCCATTGCCGAAGAAAAAGTCCACGGGTTGGCCGAGATTGCGAACCGGCTCTCGCATCTGGCGGCCCGTGTGGATCGCGACATCACTCACCGTGCAGCATCGTAATCGTCCATCGACTGTTGCTCTCTGTGGGGCCCCACGGGCTCACGCCTGTGGCACCCTGGGGGGAGGCTTCGCCTGAGCACGACACCCCCCGGACTAACGTCCGGGGCCCCACGACCCAGCCGCACCGCGGCGTTGAAGGGGAGGCTCCAGCGGCTTTGCCGCTGGAGGGGGCGACGTAAGCCCCTCCAATAGTGGTCTCAATGCCGTCCGGGTATGGACGAGTCGTGACCGCGACCCAGCAAGGTGTGGAGAGGAGGGACTATGCTTGAAACGATTGAACGCGTATTGAGTCAGGCCGTGGGGTTCATCTGGAATTGGCCGGTCGTGATGCTCTGCCTTGGCGGTGGGCTCTATTTCACCGTGCGTCTCGGGTTCATCCAGTTTCGCGGATTTCCGCATGCGCTGAAAGTGGTGGCAGGGCGGTACGATCGTGCGGGCGAACCGGGCGCGATTTCGCATTATCAGGCGCTCTCGGCGGCGCTCTCCGCCACGGTCGGGTTGGGGAACATCGCCGGCGTCGCCATTGCGGTCAAGATGGGAGGGCCTGGTGCCGTCTTTTGGATGTGGATGATCGGCCTGTTGGGGATGGCCACCAAATTCACGGAATGCGGACTGGCGACCCATTTTCGCACCACGCTCCCCAGCGGGGAAGTGCGCGGTGGGCCGATGTACTACATTGTGCGTGGATTGGGGGCCCGGTGGCGTTGGTTGGCCATCCTCTTCTCCACCTTCTGTGTCATTGCCTCCTTTGGCATTGGCGATATGTTTCAATCCAATCAGACGGCACAGGTGTTGCGGGATTACTTCGGTGTGCCGGTCTGGGTCACGGGGGGCGTGATGGCCGCCCTGGTGGCGTTGGTGATCATCGGCGGCATTCGACGGATTGGCCAGGTCGCCGGGTATCTCGTGCCCTTCATGTGTGCGACCTATGTCATCGGTGCCGGCATCATCTGTCTGATCCATTTTGGCGAGTGGTGCGCGATGTTGGGCGTGATTGTGCGCGATGCCTTTTCCCTCCGTCCATTGGTTGGCGGCTCATTAGGGGCGGTGATCATCATCGGCGTCCGTCGCGCCCTTTTTTCGAGCGAATCGGGATTTGGTTCTGCGCCGATCGCACACGCGGCCGCGCGTTCGGAGGTTGGCATGCGACAGGGCTTTGTGGCACTGCTCGAACCGTTCATCGATACCATCGTTGTCTGTAGTGCCACGGCCAGCGTCATATTGCTGAGTGGCACGTATCTCAATAGTCAGGCCGATGGTGTCAGCCTCACGGTGCAGGCGTTTGACCACTTCTTTCCAGGATTTGGCAGCATCTTCGTTTCCTACGCCGTGACCCTCTTTGCCTTCTCGACGGCCATCTCGTGGTCCTATTACGGAGAGGTGAGTGCCCATCACCTCTTTGGCGAGCGGGCCGTGGCCCCCTATAAATGGTGCTTTGTCCTCTTTTTCTTTATCGGGGCCATCTGGACATTGACGCCGATCATGAATTTTTCCGATGTTGCCAATGCCTTGATGCTGATTCCCAACGTCCTGGTGCTCTTTGCGCTCTCCAATGTCGCGGCACGATTGACCGGAGACTATTTTGCAAAATTGCGGCGGAAAGAGTTTACAATGGATCCCGTCCGCCGGGTAAAAACCGGATGATCCAATGGTTCTGGAACCACCTCCCGCGGCCCATCCTCGGTCTTGCACCGATGGATGGGGTGACGAATGCGCCGTTTCGCGCGATTACCGCGCGGTATGGACGTCCGGATGTCATCTTTACCGAGTTTGTCCCCATCGATGGACTCATGCATCGTGCCACCCGTCTCCTGACCGATCTGGTCTATGCCGAGTCCGAGCGTCCCGTCGTGGCGCAGATCTACGGTAACGATCCCGGTGGATGTTATGCGATCGCGCATTTGGTCTGCGAGCTGGGATTCGACGGGCTCGACATTAATATGGGCTGCCCGGCACGCAATGTCGCCAGCCGCGGGGCCGGGGCGGGATTGATACGGACGCCACAGATTGCCCAGGCCATGATCCGTGCCGCGCAACGGGGGATCACCGACTGGAGTCACGGGCAGACGCTGTTGCAGGCGGGTGTGCCGACGGCGATTGTCGAGGCTGCGGCCACCATTTTTCGACAGCGGCCGGAGAGACGATGCGATCGACGGGAACCCATTCCCGTTTCCGTGAAGACGCGCCTCGGATACGACACCGCCGTGGTGCGCGACTGGATCGCGACGCTGCTCGAGGCCGCACCAGTCGTGATCAGTCTCCATGGGCGGACGCTGACCCAGATGTATCGCGGTGAGGCGGATTGGGACGCCATTGCCATGGCGGCGGAGATCGTCCATCAGACGTCCACACTGGTGCTCGGCAATGGCGACCTCGGTGAGGCGAGTATCATGGAGCAGCGTCTGCGCGAGACGAACGTCGATGGCCTCTTAGTGGGGCGCGCGGCGATCGGGAATCCGTGGATCTTTCGCATGGCCCCATGGCTCCGTCGCCGGATGGCGGGTGATGCCACGGCCGCGGCAGTCCCTCCCCCGGACGCCCGATCGCCCGATGAGGCCCTTGCGGTTTTTGTGGAACATGCCGAGGCCATCGAGGCCGCGGTCCATCCAAAGGCCTTCACACAACTCTTTCGTTTTGTGAAACCCTATACGCAAGGGCTCCCCAACGCCAACGTGCTGCGTACAGAGTGCTACCAGATCCGATCCGCTGCTGAGCTGAAGCGACTCGTGCGGCGATGCCAGCGGCATCATGACGCGGCGTGCACGGTGTCGAGCCGTGTTGTCTGCCAGGGGCGTCTGGAAAAATAGAACGCCACGAGCAGTGTTGCGAGGAGCCAGCCACCCCCAATAGCGAGAATGGCCGGGATGGGATACCCGCCGTACGGCGTCTGGATCTCTTCATATACCCCGACGCCGAGGAGAATGGTCATCATGGTCGGTGTGAAGATCGTCAGGCCGAACGCCACGGGCCAACCGACCGGATGACTCGAGTGTGCATTGACATAGGCAATAAAGGTCTCTTTCCCCAGGACGCGCGTGACGAGCAGACATTGGAGCAGGGCTACGGCAATGACGCCGAACTGGTTGATGAAGTGATCGACGAGATCGAGCCAGTAGAGGCCACTGCCGGTTGTAAAGAGAATGCCGAGCAGAAAACCGACGAGGCACGTCCCGTCGACGATCCGTTTGCGCGACCAGGAGAACTTGTCTTGCGCGGAGGCGATAAAGGCTTCGCCCATTGCAATGCTCGACGTAATCCCGGCAATGAGGAGTGCAATGAAGAAGAGAAAGGCAAAAAAGTGTTGCCCACCGGGTAATTGGTTGATCGCCTCAGGATAGGCAACAAAACTGAGGCCGATGCTTTGACTGACGACCTCACTCACCGGTTTCCCCGCACGCAAGGCCATGAAGCCGAGGAGAGAAAAGACGGCAAAGGCGGCAATCACTTCCACCGCGCTGTTGGCAATGCCGACGATGATGGCGTTGGCCTTGAGGTTGGTCTTCTGGGGGAGATAGCTGCCATACGCGATCATCATCCCGTAGCCGAGTGAGAGGCTGAAAAAAATGTGTCCAAAGGCATTGCGCCAGATGGTCGGATCCCAGAGGCGCGAGAAATCGGGGGTGAGATAGGCCTTGATCCCCAGGCTTGCACCCGGCAGGGTGAGGCTCCAACCGACGAGGAAGAGGATCAGCACGAAGAGGAGCGGCATGCAGATCCGGCCAGCCAGTTCAATGCCGCGCGTAATGCCGCGGCGCAGGATGTACCAGTTGATGGCCCAGATGCACGCCAGCCCGATGAAAATGCGCGGGTTGATGGAGCCAAAGGAAAAGGGACCATCGGTTTTTTGGAGAAATTGCTCAAAGAAGAAGGTGTTCGGGTCGCTCCCCCACGCCAGGTTGGCCCCAAAGGCGAGGTAGTTGAGGCACCATGAAAGGACCACATTGTAGTAACAGGCGATGGCAAACGCCGTGAAGATGACGGCCCACCAGCCAAGCCACTCCCACCCGGGGTGGACGCGTGCAAAGGCAAGTGGTGCAGACCCCTGCTCCCGGTGGCCGAGTCCGTGTTCCATGATCATCAGTGGGAGGCCGACCAGGAGGAGGGCGATGAAGTAGGGGATGAAAAATGTCCCACCACCACTCGTGTAGGCGACATACGGAAATCGCCAGATATTCCCGAGGCCCACTGCGCACCCAATGGCGGCACACAAAAACCCGGTCCGTGTTTTCCACTGTTCGCGTCCCACCGTGCGCTCTCTTGTTAGCCCTCTCTGGTTGCATGAATCACAGTCTTACGATAAGTGTACCTTTTCGCACAGCTTTTCGCGTGCGTCAACTATTGGAGGGGGAGGCAAAGCCCCCTCCAGCGGCACAGTGACCGACGCATTCCCGGTGTGCCTGGCTCCACCGGAGCCAGTGTGCCCGGAAACGCCCCCATTGAGCGCTGCGGTGTGGCGTTGGCCATGGGCGGCGAAGGGGATCGGCTATGCAATTGATCTTGGCATCGGGATCGCCACGACGGGCAATGCTCCTCGCACAATTGGGGCTTCCATTTCAGGTTGTTGTGCCGACCATTGAGGAGATTGTTCCCGACGGGATGATGCCGAGGGAGGCGGCAGCGCATTTGGCCATGGCCAAGGCGCACGCGGTGGCGAGTGGCCATGAGGATGCACTGGTGATCGGGAGTGATACGATGGTGGTCCTGCAGGAAGAGATCCTTGGAAAGCCAGCCTCGGATCAGGAGGCCGCGGTCATGCTGACCCGGTTGCAGGGGCGCACGCACACCGTGATGACCGCCGTGGTCGTCTGTCACGCGGTATCGGCCCGGTCGTGGTCCCATGTTGACTGTGCGGAGGTCACCATGAAGCGACTCACGACCACGGAGATCGCGGCTTATGTGGCGACGGGCGAGTCGCGCGACAAGGCCGGCGCGTATGCCGCGCAGGGCGAGGGCGCGCGTCTGATTGCGGCCGTGTCGGGGGATTTTTTTGCAGTCGTTGGACTTCCTGTGCGCGCCACCATCTCCTTGCTGGAGCAGGCCGGGTTGTCGGTGACCGCGAATGTCGACGCCATCTATTCCAGGGGCTCACGTCGCCCCCTCCATCAGCGAAGCTGATGGAGCCTCCCCCTCTCGCGCGCTGTGCGCGCTGGGGAGATTCCCACGGGCGACGGGAGCCGCCGAGGGCGGGGAAAAAAGGCATTGTCTCTCTAGAAGGGCTGTGCCATACGGCAACGCCATATGCCAGTCCCGATCTCACAACAATTTCGTGTGGCCTCGTATGTCTTGAAGCAGAAAATTTTGCGGCGCAGACGGTATCCGCTCGTGCTCATGCTGGAGCCGCTCTTCCAGTGCAATCTGGAATGTGCAGGGTGCGGGAAGATTCAATATCCGACGGAGATCCTGAAGCAACGGCTTTCGGTTGCCCAGTGTCTGGCCGCCGCAGAGGAGTGTGGGGCCCCGATCGTCAGTATTCCTGGGGGGGAGCCCTTGATCCATCCAGAGATGCCGAACATTGTCGAGGGATTAATTGCCCAGAAGCGATACATTTATCTCTGTACCAATGCCCTCCTTCTCAAACAAAAATTGGACCTTTTTACGCCAAATACCTTTCTGACCTTTAGCGTGCATCTCGATGGGTTGAAGGTCGAGCATGATCTCTCCGTCTGCCGCGAAGGGACCTTTGACCGTGCGGTGACGGCCATGAAAGAGGCGCTGGCGCGTGGATTCCGCGTGACAACGAATACGACGCTCTTTGACGGGGCCAATCCGGAGCGGGTGCGGGCATTGTTTGATTATCTGATGGAACTCGGGGTCGAAGGGATGATGGTCTCGCCGGGGTACAGCTATGAAAAGGCCCCAGACCAAGGGCACTTCCTCCATCGGGAGCGCACGTACGAACTTTTCCGCGCTATTTTTCGCGATCGCAAACGGTCGTGGCGTTTCAATCAATCACCGCTCTTCATCGAGTTCCTCATGGGGAAACGACACTATCATTGTACGCCATGGGGAAACCCCACGTACAACGTCTTCGGGTGGCAGAAACCGTGTTATCTGCTCGGTGAGGGCTATGCCCAGAGTTTTCAAGAGCTGATGGAAACCACTGATTGGTCAGCCTATGGCACGGATCGCCACGAGAAGTGCCGTGACTGCATGGTCCACTGCGGATTTGAACCGACCGCCGTCGATGAGACCTTTGCCAGTTTCAAAGGTTTTGCCGATACCGTCCGATTGACCCTCAATCCCAACAACGATGTGGCCCCGCTGCTCCAGCCGCGTGGGTTGCACCATACGGTGTAAAGTCACAACGGCGTCAGCCGGATGTCGATGGTGTGTTGGTCGGAGTATCCATTGTCATCGACCACCCGGAGGCCAAACCGCCCGGGCTGTGCGGTCCAGAACAGGGCGCGATTCGGGGGCGATGATCCCAGAAAGGTCTGGTCGGCAAACCAGTAGAGTTGCCGGGTCCCCGCATCGCTGATCGCTTTCAGGGCAATGCGATTGCGATCCGCAAGGTCCTCTCGCACGTAGTAGATCACGTCAGGTTTTGGAGAGACGATGTGTGGAGCCTTGCCCGCGATCGTTCGGATCTGCAGCGGACAGTCGGGGGGATAGGGTGGCGGTTCACGGCGGGGGAGGCCGGCCAGGCGAAAGAGGGCCGCAAGATCAGAAGGCCAGAACTCGAAGACCTCCGTGCGTACCGCGGTCGATGGCGTTGAGGGACAGGCCCGGAGCCCGGTGGCCACATCGATGGCCATGTCGCGGTGGATTCCGCATTGGCGGATCGGGGAACGGCCGGGAATGAACCACGTGGTCCGTGTGCGGAGACAGTGGGGGCCGGGTAAGTCGCCGGAGGTCGCACAGACCGGCACCCGTCGCAGGTTCGCATTGCGCGGTGGGTTGCCGGCGAGTAACGGCGGTGTGGTGGTCTCTACAGGAAGCTGATGGACCAGGGTGAAAAAAAGCGGGGCCGCGACTTCGCGGCCCACGAGGATCGGGTCACTCTTTCCGTCAAAATTGCCGACCCAGACGGCGATGACATACGGCCCGCGAATGCCGACGGTCCAGGCATCGCGATGGGCAAACGAGGTCCCGGTCTTCCAGGCAACGGGAATGGCATGGCCGTGGCGCGCCAAGGCGTCGTCTCCGGCGAGACGGGGATTGGTCTTCAACATGTCGAGCACGAGGAAACTCGCTTCCGGGCTGATCAGCGATGCCATCGGCGCTGGCGGGGGTGCCGCGGTAGTATAGCGGAGTGGCTGTAGTCGTCCCTGGTTCGCCAGCATGGCGTAGAGACGGACCAGCTCTTCCATCGTGACCTCGGCACCGCCCAACACCGTGGTGAGTCCATAAAATGCGGGCTCCCGGAGGTTGCCGATCCCGGCACGCTGCAAGAAATCGTAGAATGACGGGGCGCGCAGTTGCGCGGCAATGGCGACGGCCGGAATATTGCGGCTCCGGACCAGGGCATCGCTGGCAGCGATGGGGCCGACGCACTGGTGGTCGAAATTTTCCGGATCGTATCCGCCGAAGCTTGTCGGGGAATCTTTCAGGAGACTGTACGGATGGATCAATCCCTGATCGATGGCGAGCGCATACGCAAAGGGTTTGAGTGCCGATCCGGGAGAGCGACGCGCCCGGGTGCCATCGACTTGGCCCTGAATCGTGTCATCGAAAAAATCGGCGGACCCGAGCGAGGCCTCCACCGCCATCGTCTCCCAATTGAGCACCATCACGGCCGCATTCCGGATGCCGACATGACGATGCCGCTCGACAAAATGCCGCACCTGGCGTTCCACCGTGTGCTGCAGATCGAGATCAATCGTGCTGATGATCGCCGATGGAGTCGGAGATTGGGCCAGGAGTCGATTGACGACATGCGGGGCCTCGAAGGGGATGTCCGCGCGTGAATCCACATGGAGCGGGACTTGCAGCACGGCGTGCAGCGTTTCTGGGACGTGATGCGTGGCGTCCCAGGCCCGGAGCAGACGCTGGCGCGCGACATGCATCGCACGTTGTGCGTGCAGCTCGCGCCGGTCCGGCGTCCGGAGGCTGGGACTCTGCGGCAAGACCGCCAGTGTCAGGATTTCGGGGAGGGTCAATTGCGCCGGCGGCTTGCGGAAGTAGATGAGACTGGCGGCGCCAATCCCCTCGATATTGCGTCCGCACGGCATGAGCGTGAGATACGCGGCCAGGATCTCCTCTTTGGAATACGCGTGTTCGAGTCGGACGGCCTCGAGGATCTGGCGGAATTTGCCGCGCACGGATCGTGTCTCGCGGCGGTCACGCAGGCGGACCACCTGCATCGTGATCGTCGAGCCTCCGATCGGTTGGTGCGGGTGGCGGACGGTCTGATAGGCGGCGCGCAACAACGAGACGGGATTGATGCCGGGATGATGCCAGAAAAAGCGGTCCTCTTTGAGGAGGAGCGCCTCGGTGAGGTGCGGGGTCACATGGGCGAGCGGGACGAAGAGCCGGTATTGTTCATCGGCGGCCAGCGTGAGCCGGAGGAGCCGGTGATGGCGATCATAGACGGCCTGCGAGAGCGGGATGTGATCGAGCAACGGCGGCTTGCCGGAGAGCACCAGCGCAGACCATCCCAGGAGGGAGAGACCGCAGCATACCAGGAGGCCGCGGAACGGATGGCGTCTCATGGCTTCTGCTCGGCGGGCGATGCAGGAGTCGGGGTTGCCGCTGCCGGGCTGATGGTGAGCGTCTCCGTGACACCGCGCGATTGCACGTCCGGCTGATACATGGCCTCGCCAAAGGTCGGGGGCACCTGAAAGGTCCCGGGATTCACGGCGCGGGTCTCATAGACGAACTCGGCGGCATCCCGCGTGACCGTGCCGTAGAAAATCGCGCGGTCCTCCCGGATGTCGATATATTCCGGGGTCCAGCGGTGCTGCATAGCGAGGGCGCTGTGCCCCTGACGCACGGCATCCATGTCGTGGATCTCCAGGCCTGCAGGCAACAGGTCGACCACGGTGACCGGCCCGGTGATATGCCGATCCACGGCACGCACGCGGAGATGGACAAAGACGGCATCGCCCACGGCAACGTCGGCCACCGGCTCGTGTGCGGCATTCGTCAGCTGACGCGTGATTTCCAGTCCGGTGTGGCGTGGTGTCTTCGCGACGCTGCGATCAAATCCGCGTTGAATGATCTGATAAAAGATCGGCTGTGTGCCTCCACTCCGGATGCGGAGTGTGACGGCCGTATCGTCAAAGAGCGCCGACGTGACCGCCCCCGTCATCGGTGATGCGAGCGGGAACCATGTGTCATCCGCGTGTGCCGCCTCAAGAATCATCGGGAGTGTTTCGTCCGATGCTCCGCCCTGGCCTGTCGGTGCTCCCCCGGTGGTGTGTGCCAGGGCGGAGAGGGCAAGCAATGCATACGCCGCGCTTACCGTGTGGTAGCGTTGTTGTTCCAGGGGACGGATCAACTGGTGCAACTCCTCTGCGGAGAGCTGCCGGGCGTTCGTCGGGAAATGCCGTGCAAGGAGGTACATGTAGAGCGCATCCTGACTGGCGGGCGAGAGAAAGAAATCGGTCTCGTCGTCTTCGTCCGTCTCCTCCAGCGTCTTCCAGGTATAGGCCTTGCGATAGTGTTGCGCAGGCTTCGACTGTTTCAGCAGCTGATGCGTCGCTGCGATCAGCGTCCCCGTGAGGGATTGTTGCCACGCCTCGTCGTCGTGTTCCTGCAGGTATTGCATCACATTGGCCAGATAATTGGAGGTCACCTCGCCACTCCGCGTGCGCAGATATGTGGCATAGGCATAGAGATGCGCATTGACCATCTCCTCAATCGGTTCCTCAAGAAACCGCCCGATGAAGGCCAAGGCACGCTGTTGCATGTCGCGAGTCCCCTCGGCAAACTCCGCAGGGAGTTCGAGGAGCAGATGCGTGGCATAGAGCGTGGTGAAGAGGGTGAGGGGATCGTCCATCAACGTTTCCTCACTCTGGCGGCCTGAGCCGGCATCCGGCCAGTAGCGAAAGGCCCCGTTTCCCCGTTGGCGGCTGCGCAACAGCGAGAGGAGACGCGCAACGTTCGCGTTCAGATCCGCGGCATCGACCCGGAATTCCGGATGTTGCAGGGCCGCAAGCGCGGCCACGCCGCGGCTGACCAGCTGTTCCGTGCAGCCGTAGGGGTATTCGCTCAAGTAATGGGCAAGGCCGCGACCGATGCCGTGGGGCACGGGGGCGGCGGTCACTTCCATGGTGCGCAGGTCGGGATAGAGCTGGCGCGGCGGTGTCACCGTCACCTGATCCCGATCCGTGAAGCCCGTAAGCACCGTCGATTGGTAGGCCGCAGCCGGGCGCACGCTCAGTGAGGTGGATGCCGTCCGTGTGGCCGTGTCGTGTGTGGCGCTGAGTTCGATCCGTTGTTCACCCAGATGATCGCCGGTGACACAGGTGAATTGCACCGCGCGTTCCTCGCCTTCCGGAATCGTGACGGTCTGCGTCGGTTCGCCGTCCACGTGCAATCCCTCGGTCGGCGAGACGGCCACCGTGACCCGTGCGGATGCGCCGGACCCCTCCACCTGGTTGGCGACCACGGTGCTCATCTGGAAGCGGTCTCCCGGTGCCGAAAAGAGCGGCAGCGTCGGTGTGAGGACGAACGCCCCACGGACGGTCGTTGCTCCTTCCGCGACGCCGATATGGGCATCGTTCACGGCAACGGCCATGACCCGCATTCGGCCATCAAAGGAATTCGGGACGGTGATCCGGTATTCTCCGCCGTCCGGTCCTGCGGACACCAGACCAGACCAAAAGGCGACGGGCGGTTCGGTACGGCGCCGGAAGGGATTGAGGTTGTTGCCGAGGAACTTGTAACTCTGATCGCCGCCCGGTGCGGCACTCTGCTGGTAGAGGGCATATTCGGGCATGATCAGGTCGAGCGTCTGGAAGGTGCGCACTTCCAGGGCCCGTTTTTGAAAGAAATGCGCGAGGGGATCCGGCGTGGGATAGCCGGCAAACTGCAAAATCCCCTCATCGACCGCCCAGAGGACGATCTGCGCGGGTTGCGCGGTGCGATAGCGGATGACGAGGTCGTCGCCAGGTCGCACGAGCTCCGGGACTTCCAGGGTGAGTGGCTCTTCTCTTTCGGTGTGCGCAATCGCGAATGGCACAACACCGTAGGAGAGAGGACTCACATAGATCTCCTTGGACTCGCCATCGCGAATCAACGCGACATTGAGGTACGCACCCCCTTCCAATCCTGGCGGGATGTCGATCGTTTGCACGCTCGTTGGGGTGTCGGTCGTAAACCATTTTTGTGCATAGATCCGGTCCCGTTCAATCGTGATGAGTCCGGTGCCGACATAGGGGGCCTCAATCTGCAGCGTGATGGATCCCCCCGGGGCATACGTTGGTTGATCGAGCGCGAGGGTCAGTTCAGCACTCCGATCGAGCGCGCGCGTCACGTTAGTGGCACCGGCCACAGAAAAGGGGATTTGCGCGACCTTGGTGTGGAGCGCATCGTAGAGACGGAGCACAAACGTGCCACCCTCCGTGGTGGGGACGGGATAGTTCCATCCGTCCGCGGACCACGCCACGGTCTCTTCCGACACGACCTCTTCCTTGAGGAGAGACTGGTATTTCAGGGTGCCATCGGCCTGTTCAATCAGAGTCGAAATATATCGTTGCCGAATGAGTTCCGCACGGATCCCTTCCTGGTCCTTTTGCTGCAGGTCGTGATCCACGGCAATGATGTGGACGGTGTGGGTGCTCTGCCGCGGCAACAACGAAAGCGTGGCATCCGCATGATACCCGACCAACGTGTCGAGCGGCGAGACCAGGACGGCCGTACTGGACTCGACACTCCGCCCGCCTTCTGCGGAGAATCCCCGGGCCAGAAATTCTAGCAGATAGGTGGCGCGGGCAAAACGATCGAGGGCAAAATCAAAAGTCGTCCGCCCTTCGGCATCGGTCTGCTGCGGTGCGAGGTCCTCTGATTGGAGGTTTTCGAATTTAAGCGGATTGAAAAAGGTATATGCGGCATACCCCGCGAGTGCCGGATAGGCGGGCCGCAAGGTCAGCGTCGCCGCGACCTGACGCTCGGAGGCCGGTGTGCCATACAGATTCATGAGCGCGACCTCACCCTGCAAGGCATCGGGGTGGACCCAGCCCCGAGGAAGGGCCTTGGAAAATTTCGTGGTCATTTTCATCTGATCCGGGAGGAACTCTTCCACTTTGACCGCGGTCGATCCGAGATATTTCCGGGTCTCCTCCTCATCGTCAGTAGCCAGTTCGCGCTCGGAGCGGACCAGATAGGCATTGATGGTGTACGTCCCTGTCAGTCCCGCAGTATCGGTCTGGTACGCCATGTCCATGTAGCCCGAGGGGGGAAGGGAGAATTTCTCCCGCTGGACGGTCAGTCCGCGGGGATCCTTAACGACGATTTCGATCGGGATGTTTTCGAGCGGCTGCCACTCGGAGGCCTTGACAATCATGCCGGCTTGCAGTGCTTCGCCCGGTCGATAGATGCCGCGATCGGAGAAGAGATAGGCCGTCAACTGTTGTTCCCCGAACAATTGCTCCCCTTCCACATCAAAATTGGAATAATTCAATTCGCGCTCCGCCTTGCGAAAGGGGAGAAAGGCGACGTCCTCGTCATGACTGGCGATGATCACGACGGGTGTCCGTTCGCGCCGCAGTTCTCCCAAGGGGGGGAACGTGGCCGCCCCATCCTGGCCACTGGTGATGGTGTGAATCTGCAGGCCATTCTTCGCAACGATGGAGACCTGGACGCCGGGCAATGGCCTCCCCTGCGATAATGAATAGGCAAAGACCACATGGGCGTTGTTGGCAAACTGTTTGTGGAGGAGTCCGATGTCGGTGACGAGGACGAGTCGCCGATCCATGGCATCGGGAGAGGATTCGTCATCCTTGGGGTCTCCCTCCTCGGCAGGGGCCCAACCCCTGGCGGTCATGAGAAAGAGGCCACGACGCGATGCCAGATATCTCCCCATATCGATGACGCTATAGTGTGCACGGGCCAGATCGGTTGTGCCCAGTTGCAGGCTCTCCGTAAAGATCTCCGCAATGTTTTCTTCATCAAGACTGCCGGGAAGTTTCAGGGCGGAGAAGTCTCCGACGCTCTCCACCGCAAGGTCGTGGATGTCATCCGGCAAGACCCGGGCGAACTCGAGCTGCGCGCGGTGGATGCCACGACTTTGCAGGGAGAGCTTTCGCGCCCCATGGAGGGCCAGGAGGGCGCCGGCGGGGGTGAAGTGGAGTTCAGTGGGAAAATCGGGCGCGGTTACGAGCTCGGCATACGTTTCTCCCAACCGATAGCCACCGAAGGCCATCAGGCCCTTCTCCACCTGCACATGGAGGGTGGTACCGGGCGGTTGTCGATAGCGACACGAGAACAACACGGTCGAGGGCTCGATCGTGGGGAGCGCCGTACACGGAACGGCTGTGGCCGTGGCAAGGATCTCCGGTGTCACGTCACTGACACTCTCCCACGGAATCGCTGCTGCATGGTCCGGCAATGCCGTCTCGACATCGGCGACATCGGACGGGAGATCCGATTCTTCCTGCGCGGTCCGTTCGGGGAGTGCAGCGAGCGCCAGATGCCGTTGCAGATCGTCCGGAATGACGCTCCCCCGGAACCGAATGCTCAGGATCTGTTCGGGATCGTCCTCGGCATTGCGGACAATCTGCGTGGTGATGGTTTCGACACGCAAGAACGTCTCCGAGCCCAGGATGGCGGCGGTATGCCCTACTGTGGCACTCAACCGCGCGCCACCCAGCGCGGTGCGCAGGCGGTCATCCACCTGGAGATGTGCGAAGCGATCCTTTGCCGCGAGTGTGATATTTTCCGAATGGAGGTAGACTTCCCGGAGATGCTGATCCGTGCGGAGCGTGAAGGGGAGATGTATGGCACCGCGTCTGGAGGTCTCTTCATCGGTGAGTTCCATGGCGATCCGTCCGTCCAGGTCCTCCTGTTGCACGGGGTGGGAGAACCGGATGGTGCCGACCACCTTTTTCCGATCGGCGTCCTTCGGGTCCTGATAGAAACTGAAACCCGTGATCTCTGCGCGAAAGAGGGGCGTTGCAAAATGAAAGGTGTCTGTGGGAAGCGGGGCGTGTTCGGCAAAGAGATCCGGCCCGGTCTCCACGGTGTACGCGGTGGCGGCGGGCCAGTCGTCGCGTGGCCGGAAGACGAGGGTCCGGTCATCGTCCCATCTCCACGTGCCGGCCATGGGCGGGGTCAGACGGATTCCCTCTCCGACGGTCTTTCCGACGGCCGCGAGTGGTGCCACCGATTGGCTGAAGGTCAGACGGACCGGGTCGGGTTTGAGTTCCTTATCATAGGCGGTCACTCCCGGTTCCGCGATCTTGACCGTGATCCCGGTGCTCTGTGGCCGGGGCGTCCACCAGTGGGTGACAAGCGCGGCAAGCCCCACCACGAGGAGGACCATGCCGAGACCAAATCCGGTGGCGCTTCGATACTGACGGAGGTGAGACCACGTCATGCGGGACTCCTTTCCAATCGGTGACAGGCGGCAGAGTGTTTCGGCGCGTATTCCTTGAATAACGGGGCGATGGTGGCACAGTGTGCCAGGGCGACAGGGCAGCGGGTGTGAAATGGGCACCCCGACGGCGGTCGCAGCGGGCTTGGGAGATCGCCATGCAAGACCGTGCGGTGTCGCTGTTGCTCAGCACGGGGATCCGGAATTGGGATGGCCGAGAGGAGGGCCTGCGTGTAGGGATGTTGCGGATGCGCATAGATCTCCGCGGCCGGTGCCAGTTCGACCACGTTCCCCAGATACATGACTGCGATCCGGTCGCTCATATGCCGGACCGCGGCGAGATCATGGGAGATGAAGAGATAGGTCAGGTGCAATTCGTGCCGCAGATCGACGAGGAGATTCAGGATTTGCGCCTGGATCGAGACGTCGAGCGCGCTCGTCGGCTCATCGGCCACGAGAAATTCCGGTCGTGCCGCCAACGCGCGCGCAATGCCGATACGCTGGCGTTGCCCGCCGCTGAATTCGTGCGGGTATCGGCGAATGAACCGTGGATTCAGCCCGACCCGTTGCATGAGGGATTGCACGGCCGATTGCACGGCACTTCCCCGCGCCACATGATGGAGGCGGATCGGTTCCGCAATGATGGCGCCGACGGTCATGCGCGGATTGAGCGAGGCATACGGATCCTGGAAGATCATCTGAAAGTGGCGACGCATCCGGCGGAGTCCCTCCCCGCGCAGCTCGGTGAGCGGCGTGTCGCGAAAGAAGACGCGGCCGGACGTCGGGCGGATCAGTTGCAGCAGGGCACGCCCCGCCGTCGATTTTCCGCAACCGCTCTCGCCGACCAACCCCAGGGTTTCACCACGGTGGATGACCAACGAGAGGCCATCGACCGCCCGGACGACCCCGAGCGTTTTCCGGCGCAAGACCCCGCAGTGCACCGGAAAATGGACATGGACGTCTTCCATGGTGATGAGCGCTTCGTCTGCCATACGGTGTTATCCCTCTGTGGGCTGCTGCGTGGTTATCCAGCAGGCCGCGCACTGTCGCGGTGCAACGTCGATCAAGGGCGGTTCCGACTCCCGACAGCGGTCCTCGATCAGATCACAGCGCGGATGAAACCGGCACCCGCTCGGCAATCGGGCGAGGTCGGGCGGCTGGTCACGAATCGAGGCCAGTCGCGCCTGCCGCGCGTCATCAATGCGCGGCACCGCGGCGAGGAGTGCGCGGGTGTAGGGATGCGTCGGCTGCGCGAACAATTGAGCGGTCGATGCGGACTCCACGATACGCCCCGCATACATGACAAGCGTCCGATCACATACGCCGGCAATGATCCCCAGATTGTGGGAAATCAGGATCATGGCCATGCGGAATTCCTGCTGCAGCGAGGTGAGCAATTCCAGGATCTGCGCCTGGATGGTCACGTCGAGTGCGGTGGTTGGTTCATCGGCAATCAGGAGTTGCGGGCGGCAGAGGAGGGCCATGGCGATCACGACCCGCTGGCGCATGCCCCCGCTCAGTTGATGCGGATAATCGTCCATCCGCCGCGCGCCATCGGCAATGCCGACGCGATCGAGCATGTCGATCGCCTCGCACAGCGCACGTCGTCGCGACAAGGTGGTATGGGCCTCCAAGACCTCTGTGAGTTGTCGACCGACCGTCAAAAAAGGATTCAGCGACGTCATGGGATCCTGGAAAATCATGGCAATGGCCTTGCCGCGGATCTCCCGCAAGGCCTCTTCCGACAGGTGGAGGAGATCGCGTCCATGGAACAGGACCGGGCCGCCGCTGATGACGCCGGGTGGTTCGGGGATCAGACGGAGATACGACAGGTTGAGGACGCTCTTGCCGCTCCCACTTTCACCGACGAGCCCGAGCGTTTCTCCGGGATCGATCGCAAACGAGACCCCATCGACCGCATGGACCCGTCCATCGCGCTGGTCAAAATGGGTCGAGAGATTGTGTACCGTGAGGAGGCTCATCAGCGTGTTCCGTTATCCTTTATGCATCCGCGGGTCGAGCGCATCCCGCAGTCCGTCGCCGAGAAAATTGAGCGAGAGGAGGAGGAGTGCCAGGACAAGACTCGGGGCAATCAGGAGCCAGGGGTAGATCTCCATGGCCTGTGCCCCATCCGAGGTGAGCGACCCCAGACTGGCCATCGGCGCCTGCACGCCGAGCCCCAAGAAACTCAAGAACGCCTCTTCCAGGATAATGCGCGGGATCGTGAGGGTCGTGTAGATGATGACCGGCCCCAAGGTGTTGGGGATGAGGTGCCGCACGATAATGCGCCGCCGGGTGCACCCGACCGATTGCGCTCCCTCGACAAACTCCTTGTGCCGGAGCGAGAGCACCTGGCCGCGGACGATCCGTGCCATGGTCAGCCACTGGACCGCGCCCAGGGCGAGAAAGAGGATGAGGATGTTGCGGCCGAAGATCGTCATCAGGATGATGACAAAAAACATGTACGGGAGACTGTACATCACATCGACAACGCGCATCATGAGCGCATCGAGTGTGCCGCCGACAAAACCGGCAATCGAGCCCCAGAGCACGCCAATGCAGAGACTCACACAGGTGGCAATCATGCCGACGGCAAAGGAGATGCGCAATCCATGCACCGTCCGTGTCAGCAGATCGCGGCCGAGGTCGTCTGTGCCAAACCAGTGCGCGAGACTCGGGGCCTGGCCGATCCGCGTGAAATCGATCGCGTCAAAGGGGTATGGGACGATCCATGGCGCGAGCAGGGCGACGAGGGCCAGGACGCTGACGAGGCTGAAACTCCACGCGGCGAGCCGGTTGCGGCGGAGACGGTACCACGCATCGCGCCAGAGGCTCGTCCCGCTTTCGAGGTGCGTGTGATCGAGATCGAGCCCCGTTTCTTCGGTATGCGCGCGCGCCTGGGAGACGTCAGAGAGGGTCATCGCGTGGCCTCCCGTACCCGGGGATCGATGAGCAGATAGAGGAGATCGACACAGAGATTGCAGGCCAGAATGAGTCCGCTGAAGAAAATGACCATCCCGAGTGTGACCGTATAATCCCGATTGAGCGCACTCTGGACAAAGTGGCGTCCCAGGCCCGGAATGTTGAAAATTTTTTCCACGACGAGGGATCCTGACAGGAGAAAAGCCACGGCAGGGCCAAGATACGAGATCACCGGGAGGAGCCCGCCGCGGAGCATGTGGCGTACGATAATGACCCGTTCGCGGAGCCCCTTGGCACGTGCCGTGCGGATGTAATCCTGCCCGAGGACTTCCAGCATGCCGCCGCGTGCCAGACGGGCGATGGACGCGGCGTACACAACGCCGAGGGTCAGCGAGGGGAGGAGAACCGCACTGGGCGTATCCCATCCGGCGATCGGGACCCAGCCGAGCTTGAGGCCGAACAGATACTGCAGGAGCGGACCGACGACAAAGTTGGGAATCGAGACACCGGCAATGGCCAGTCCCATGGCGACATAGTCCCACGCCGTATTGTGCCGCAGCGCGGCCACGATGCCGAACGTGAGCCCGAACACGAGGGCAAATGTGAGGGCCAAGGTCCCCAACTGCAGGGTGATCGGCAGGCCGTCGGCAATGAAATCATTGACGCTCCGGTCCGCGTATTTGTAAGACGGTCCGAGATCGCCGTGCATGGCGATGTCGCTGATGTACCGAAGATATTGTGTGAGCAAGGGTTCATCGAGATGGTATTTGTGTGCGATATTTTTCTGCACATCGAGGGGGAGTGTCCGTTCCAGATCAAAAGGGCCACCGGGGGCAAGGCGCATCAAAAAAAAGGCGAGCGTGACAATGACCCACAGAACAAGTAACGAACCACCGAGCCGTTGGACCACGTACCGAAGCATGCAATGGGGGTATGACATATGTGGCGTGCCAGTGCAAGAAAAGGGCTCCCCGGGGTATTGCTCGTCGCGCTGTTGGGCGCACCGATGGCAGGCTGTCAGCGCTGCGTGTCGACCTCGGTACCGCCCAAAACCGCCTCGGAGCGGGTACTCAATTTTAACAACCTGGCCGAGCCGGAATATCTCGATCCGGGCATGGTGCAGGGGAATGTCGAGTACAATCTCTGCATGGCGCTCTTTGAGGGGCTGTTGGTCCCGGATCCAAAGACCGCCGAACCGATCCCTGGCGTCGCCGAGCGGTGGGAGATGGCGAAAGATGGGCGGGTCTATACGTTCCATCTCCGGCGCCATGCGCAATGGAGTGATGGCCATCCGGTCACGGCCCATGATTTTGTCTATGCCTGGGAACGGGTCCTGAATCCGGAAACCGGGGCACCGTTTGCCTACATCCTTTATTACCTCAAGAATGCCAGGGCCTATAATCTCGGGACGATGACGGATCCGCGTGCGCTCGGCGTCCGCGCCGTGGACGACCACACCCTGGAAGTCACCCTGGAGCACCCGACGACCTTTTTCCTCAAGCTCCTCCCGTTGATGACCTATATGCCTGTGCCGCGCTGGGCCATCGAGGCACACGGGCCGTTGTGGACGCGACCCGAGCATATCGTCACCAATGGCCCGTTCGCGCTCACGGCGTGGATTCCCTATAAAGAAATCCTCGTGAAACGGAGCCCAACCTATTGGGATGCCGCATCGGTACGATTGGCGGGCGTCCGTTTTCATCCCCTCGAAGAGAAAGAGACCGCACTCAAAATGTATCTGGCCGGGGAACTCGATGTCGATTGGGAGCTCCCGGTGTTGAAGATGAGCGAACTCCGGTCCCATCCGGAGATGGTGGAAGGGCCGCGGTTTGCGCTCTATTTCTACCGACTCAATACCGCGCGGCCACCGCTCGATGATCCGCGCGTCCGTCGTGCACTCGCCATGGCGATCGATCGGGAGACGCTGGTCAATCAGTACCTGCAGCAGACGCAAATCCCGACGGACACACTCATGCCCGCCGGCGTGCCACAGTATCGGTATCCGCAGGGGCCGGGGTTCCATCCGCAGCAGGCCCGTGAATTGTTACGGGCGGCCGGTTTTGCGGATCCTGCCACCTTTCCGCCGTTGACCATCCACTACAATACGGACGACCGGCACAAACTCATTGCGCAGGTGATCCAGCAGATGTGGAAGACGCATCTCGGGATCTCGGTGCAACTCTTCAATGAAGAGTGGAAGTCCTATCTCAAGACGTGGCAGACCAGGAATTACGAGATTTCGCGGGCGGGATGGGTGGGGGATTACGTCGATCCGCAAAGTTTCCTCGATCTCTTTACCTCGACCTCCACGCAAAATGCCACGGGATGGGGGAACCCCGAATATGACCGGTTGGTCGAGGCGGCCAGTGCGGATCCGGATCAGGCCCGGCGCTATGCGCTCCTTGAGTCGGCGGAGACCCTCTTGCTCGATGAAATGCCGATGGTGCCGATCATGACCTATATCAAAATGATGTTGGTGAAGCCGGCGGTGAAGGGGATCTATTCGAATGTCCTCGATCTCCATCCCTTGAAAACCGTCTCTTTTGACATGACACCATAACGAGGACCATGCGGAGGGGGACGATGGAGCATTGCTATCGGATGTTGGGCGTCGGGCTGATGGCCGTGATGATCACCGGCGCGTGTTCGCGCACGACAACGAACGCGCAGGACGGGACGGCCGGCGCCGGCAACGGCACGCGACAGGTGGAGACGGCCCGGTATCTCAATTTCAACAACTGGAATGAACCGGAGTATCTCGATCCCGGATTGAGCAGTGGCATCTACGAATCGAATATCATCCGCAATCTCTTTGAAGGGCTTGTGGGGCATGACCCCCGCGATGCGAGCCCGCAGGCCGCGGGTGCCGAACGGTGGGACATTTCCGCTGACGGGCGGCACTATACCTTTCACCTCCGAACCACCGCGCGCTGGACCGACGGCAGACCCGTGACGGCGCACGACTATGTCTATGCCTGGGAACGGGTCCTGAATCCCAAGACGGGATCGAAATATGCCTTTGCCCTCCACTATATCAAGCATGCGCGTGACTATAACACGGGCCGTCTGACCGATGCGAGTCGGCTCGGCTTTCGCGCCGTGGATGACTTCACCCTGGAGGTGACGCTGGAGACGCCGACCCCCTTCATGCTCGCCTTTATGTGCTATCCCACGTTTTTCCCCGTGCCGCGCTGGGCCATTGAGGCGCATGGGGCGCGTTGGACACAGCCGGAACATCTGGTGTCCAACGGGGCCTTTGCGCTCCGGCGGTGGGTGCCCTACAAAGAGATCCTCCTCGTCAAAAACGACCGTTATTGGGATGCCGCGCGCGTGACGCTCCCTGGCGTGCGGTTTCTCCCCATTGAAGACAAAGAAACGGCCCTCAAGATGTATGCCGCCGGTCAACTCGATATCGACTGGGAACTCCCGGAAGCAAAGATCCCGTCGCTCCTCACACACCCCGATTATGTCGGAGCGCCATATTTTTCGACCTACTTTTATAATTTGAACACGACAAAACCACCGCTCGACGACGTCCGGGTCCGCCGTGCCCTGACCATGGCGATCGACCGCGAGACGCTGATCAATGCCTATCTGCAGCGGACGCAGGCGCCCGCGACCGGGTTTGTGCCATCGGTGGGCAATGGCTATCACCCCGCAGCGGCCTTCGCGTTTGATCCCGCACAGGCCAAGCGGTTGATGGCGGAGGCGGGGTATCCGGGCGGTGCGAATTTCCCGGTACTGGAACTCCATTACAACACGAGTGAGCATCACAAACAGGTGGCCCAGATCGTGCAGCAGATGTGGAAAGAGCACCTCGGGATCTCCGTGGTCCTCCATAATGAAGAGTGGAAGACCTATCTCAAGACGCAACAGCTGATGCAGCACCAGATCTCACGGGCCGGCTGGGTGGGAGACTATCTCGACCCCAACACCTTTTTGGAAATGTTCCGGCGTGCATCGACGATCGATCATACGGGCTGGAAGAATGCGGAGTACGATGGTCTGCTCGATCAGGCCATGTTGGAGCGGGACACGAGAAAACGGATGGCATTTCTCCAGCAGGCCGAGGCGCTTCTCCTGCGCGAGGCACCGATCATTCCGATCTATGTCCATGTGAAACATATGCTCATCCGTCCCTCGGTGCGCGGCGTTTCCCCGAATCCCATGGATGTCCATCCGATGAAGGCCGTGACGATGGCGGAGGGGGAATAATGGCCGTTATGGCCAGAAGAGCAAGAGTGTCAGGAGTCCCCCGACGACACAGGCGGCCCAGGGATTGGGGATGAAGTATCCAAAAACCATCAGCGCAACGCCGAGCAACATGTGTCGACCGCTCAATGCACGCCGCCCGTAACGCCAGGCTCCAAAACCGATGAAGCCAAAAAAGATCCCAACCACAATCGCTGACATGTCGAAGGACATGTGTGGCGCCTCCCGCGATCAGAATGACAGATCTCGCCACGGGTGACAATGCCGATCACTTCGACGCACTCCCGTGGAGCAAGGGGATTCTCGGCAAGAATCCGCCGTGGAGTGGCAAGGCGTCCATTCACCACATGGGACTTACAGCTGTGGCATCTCGTATTGAGCCCGCAGGCGTTGAAACTCCGCCTCTTCCTCCGCGGTTCGGGGATAGGCCACCCGATCTTCGAGGAGATGGAGGAGCCGGGCCGCCTCGGACCGCTGGCCGCGATCGTCGGCCATTTCGGCGGCGGTGAAACGGATGCAAAACCGGTATTTGCGCAGTTGTTGCGGATGCGCTTCTGCCAGGGCCCAGGCACGATCCAACGCGTGTGACACACCGGCCCAGTCCTGACGGAGCCGGGCGCATTCGCCGATCAATTGCGACAGCGTACACCGATACTCGTCCTGCGAAGCCGGTGGTAATCCGGCTTTCTCGGCACAGGCAAACGCCGCCTGGAACTGGGCTTCCGCCGCATTGACCCGCCGTTGTTTGAGCAGGCCATGGCCGATGTTGCACCCGATGATCACCACGGCGGGAAAGTCCGCGATGCGGTACGCCAGAGGGAGGGCGCGTTCCCACCAGTCAATCGCTCTCTCCAGCGCGTGTTGTGCGGCATGGAGGGCGCCGAGGCCGTTATAGAGGACGATGAGGAGCCGCAGATCCTGGGCCGCCCGGGCCGCCGGTATGGCGTCGTTGTAGGCTCTCTCGGCCTGGCGGAATTTCCCGAGTTCGCCCCACGCCGTGGCCACGACATTTTGCCGACTCGCCACCTGCAAGGGCGAGCGCTCGATATCCAGGAGGTGTAGTTCCGCCTGGGCCTGTGAAATGGCCGCGTTATGACGACCCTGCAGCAATAAACATTGGCCCAATTCGGTGTTGTCCACCTGGCGTTGTTCCTCGGCGGAGAGTCGTTGCTGGGCCTCCCAGATCTCCCGATATCGCGTCTCCGCCGTCTCCAGTTCCCCCAGGAACATGTCGGTCCGCGCGCGAAGATTGCCCAGACGTAACGCCAGTGGTCTGGAGACGTGGCCCATGTCGGATGAGGCACGCACCGTTGCCAGACATTCGTCCGCCCGTGCGATGTGATGATGCCGCAGCGCGCACATGACCTGCAACTCGCAGGCCTGGAGCCACTCGTGCGGCATCACTGCACGCTCTGGTTCTAGCTGGGCCAGCAGTTGCGCGATGGTCTGGTCACAGGTATCGAGCTGATCCGCCTGCATCTGCAACCGCGCGACGAGAAAGAGGAGCGCGCGGCGGTATGCCTCCGTGATGCGGCCGTTCAGCAGTCCCTGGAGTCGACGGATGGCCGGAACGACCTGTTCATGGCATCGGGCATAGTCACACCACCGTACGAGTGCCGCCTGGGCCGTCTCTGGATCACGACTCTCCGCGAGATGATGATCGATCACGTGCGGGGCCTCTCCCGTTTCTTGGAGGTGGATGGCGATTTTTTCATGCCATGACGCGCTCTCCTCCGGGGAGAGCTGCTCGCGCACGGCCGCGGCCAGCAGGGGATCGGGGATGTCGAGTACTCCCTGGCCGGCGTGATACTGCAGGGTCACCCAGCCCCCTTGGCAGAGCGGCGCCAGGTGTTGCCGGAGAAATGGCGGCGCAAAAAACGATTCCAGATCCGGCATCGTCACCGGTCTCCCCCAGACACTGAGACACTCCAGGACGGAAAGCCCTGCGGGGGGTATTGCCTCCAACACGGTCTCCACATGGCGCATCAGCAATTGCGGCAGAGGGACATCGTCGAGATCGATCGTAATATCTTCGAATTGTGAGGCCTGCCAGCGACCGCCGGCATCCACCAGCATCTGCCGGTGGACCAGTTCCTGGGCCAGATGGTGCACCAACGCGGGGCACCCATGGGTGCGTTGCATGACGACCGGAAGCAGGCGCTCTCTGGCAGCGGGTGGCAGGGGGGCAATGGTCTCCAGATAGCGTACCACCTGCTCTTCGGTGAACGACTCTAGTGCGAGCACATGTGGGGCAAACCCTTGCTCGATCTCGTCGGAAAGGCGGGTTGTCCCGACACAGAGGAGGACCCGGGGGAGCGTCCCTCGTGACAAGCGTTCACCGAGCGTCATCAACAACGTCCGGAGTTCGGGCGCTGATGGGTGATCCATGACGACAGGGAGGTCGTCCACCAGAAAGAGTGTGGGGGTGTTGGGGACCGTTGCGAGGCACTGGACGAGCTGTGTGAGAAACGTCTCGATCGTGGGATCCTCCTCCCCCCACAGGGTGCGCACCTGGTATTCCAGGAGCTGCGCCTCATACTGCACTCGGTGCAGCATGGTGGTTTTTCCCATTCCCACCGCGCCCGTGAGAGAGACGACCGGAGAAGAGATGGCCCATCCCGTTGGTGCCGTGCCGTCCAACCACTGCCGCAATTGATCGATCTGGGCCTCGCGCCCAATCAAGACGGCGCCGGTTGGGAGATAGGCGTGTGCGGTGGCTCTCTCTTCAATCGGGAGTGGCTGCGCTGTCAGCAGGGCCAGGTGTCGTAAGGCATGATCGGCACTGGCATAGCGGTCGGTCGGTGCCTTCGCCAGCAGGGTCTGGACGAAGGTGTCGACGCTCGCCGTGACAGCGGCGTTGCGGGTCGAGGGACGTGGCGGATGGTGTCGCAGGTGGCACGCACGGGCATCCTCCATGGTCACGGCCTGAAAGGGGTTCTCGCCCGTCAGGGAGCGATATAGCACCACGCCCACGGCATACAAATCCGCACGACCGTCGGCCGGTTGTCCCAGAAAAAACTCCGGCGCCATATAGCTCGGCGTGCCAGCGACCTCCATCGAGGGGTGGAGTGCGGCCAGTCCGAAATCGATCACCTTGACGGTTGCGATCCCCTCTTCATGACTGACCAAAAGGTTACCTGGCTTGATATCGAAATGAAATACGCCCCGATTGTGCAGATAGGCCAAGGCCCGCAAGACCTGAGCGGCAAGGTGGAGGGTCTGCTCGATCTGCGCCGGTTGGACGACCGCCAGGATCGGTTGGCCCGTAATGAGCGGTGTCGTGAAGAAGTAGCCGAACGTGGAATCCCGGCCGAAATCAAGGACGGGATTGATATGGGGATGTGCCAATTCCGCGAGCAGGGCAAATTCGCGCTTGAAGCGCACCACATCGGCATCTCCACGGCCATAGGCCAGGAGTTTGAGCGCCACGGTCCCACCGCGCAGGGTATCGTCGGCCCGCCACACCTGCCCGAATCCGCCGCGTCCCAGGCAGTCGTGCAGACGATACCGCCCGTCGACGATCCGTCCAGGCCGCGGTTTGCGCGCCTTGCTCTTGTGCAGCAGTGTCTCCATGCACACCCCCACCGTGCGCCAATACCCCGAAGTGCTGCCGGACGCAATCACGGCGACGCGGGGGTGTCAATGGGATCACTGCTTGGCTAATGTTTTCAGTGCGAGGAAATGGTGCGGGAACAACCCGATGACAGAGACCGGAAGGTCCGACGGCAGGTGATGAATGATGTCGGGAATATGTCCCGCTCCCACCCGAAACAACACTACGCACGGTTTTTTTGGTGAGGGCGGAAGTCTTTCAATACGTTGCGCCAATTGATTTGCCATGAAGATACTGCGTTCGCGCGTGAGCCATGCTCCTCGCTTTGTCAATTCGGGGGTGTCGACCCGCTGCAGCTTCTGATGTTCGATGGACATCTGTTCATCGTCGAGCGGCCAATAGGTATCGTCTGATGTCCCCAAGACACCGAAATATGTCAGGCGTAAAGTGGTAGGTACGAAACTATAATCAACACAGAAATGAAAGTTTGCGGATTCTCTTGGACCACACTGTGCTTCAAGAAATGGCTCTTCTTGCATCAGGGTTTTGATACGGTCCACCAAATGATCCTCTGCCCAATCATTCCGGATTTGATGCAGGATAGATTGCGGCCATGTCGGTTGTGATGCGGCACGCCGGGCTCGCGCCAACTCTTGCTGGAAGAACTCCTCGCGTGCTTCCAGCCCAATGATCGGTTGAATACGCTCTGGTTGTCGTGACAGCCAATTAAACAACCTGAGATAATCAAGTGCTTGTTCCCTAGAGTCATGGCTTTCAGGAACGAGCATGACCACCGTGGGACTTTCCTTGGCGATCCGGGCATAAAATAGCCGGTGTCCCGGGACGTCTTCCATGGGCCAGTCTTGATCAGCGGTAAAAGCGCTGAGCCGCAGTTGTTGCGTGAGATACTGTGCGACCTCTTGCGGATTTGTGGGGGGCGAGGGGAGGGTTTGAATGGGAGGGTTGGGCTCGTTTGCAGCGCACTGGATCGAGGTCCCGGTAGGATGCATCAGCTGTTGACAGAAAAACTGCATCGCCGGGTCAAAAGCCTGCTGCACCGCCTCGGGAACCAGGTCAGGATGGCGCATGAGGTGCCTCCGCACTCGGCCGAAGAGATCCAGATAATACGGAATTTTCTCCGAATATGGTGGGAGCGATTGCGCGAATCTTGCTTCAAGGAACACCGAGAACACATCTGCGGCGGGCAATTTCTTTTGGTGGGCATCGACTGCTCTCACCACCGGCAGACAGAGCGCTGGCCCGAACCGGCCCGTCAGAGGAGACGGATCCCCGGTATCGCGTGTCGATGGCTTGACGGTTGCCTCAAAAAGTTTCTCGGTATTCGCGACAGCGGCGGAACTCCCCACGACCAACGCGTGGACTTTATTCCCGAAGAGTTCACATTCGATGTCGTCCTCCAGCATCGTCTGGTCTGCACGGTGCTGTTGCAGCGCTGCATGGCACAGCGTACGAGGGACAGCCTGCGTCATCGGCAGCGCCACGCCCATCTCTTCTTGCAGAGGATTTTGGAGGATCTCTTGCGGTGGCGGTTGAATGCCGAAGCATCCATGCTCAAGGCCTGCGAGCATGCCGGCAACGAAGTAGTCGAACCCCTCCTCTCGGAACGGGATCGGGGGATGGCCCGCCTGGACCCAATCGTTATGCACGGCGCCAGCGGTGTAGATGATGCTCCAGACCGCCGCAAAAAAAATCTGCTCCTCCGGTGTCACATCGTCTTTCTTCTCAAGCACAGCGAGGAGCCGATCGATCATCGGTGCAATGTCCCGCATCCTACGGCCAAAATGCGCAATAACACCTGCCAGCGCTGTGCGGTGACGAGGCTCCCGTAGCACCGGCAGGCCGGCGGCCGCACGGTTGTTCAATCTCGATGTGATGAGCTGTGCCCGGAGTTCCTGCAGCGCCGCGTGGCCGCGCTCAAGTGCGCCGCGACAGGCTGCCGCTTCGGGGTGACGACGACAGCGCTTCGAGAGAAAATCAGTGGCTTCCAACAGGAGATCACCATCGGCGCGCGCGTATGTGAGCGCTTTTTTCTCGATAGGCGTTCGTTGTCGTAGAGGCGTCTCGTCGATATACGAGACATTCACCGTCTCAGCCGCGGCCGGAATACTATCGAGTGCGCTCACGGTGCCCCCCCACGCCACCGCTACGACACCCTATTGCTCGTGTCAACGCGTATGTTATGGCATGCCCTCTCGCACGGAAGACCTCCGCACGTCTGCATCACGAGCACCATGGCGCGGCACGTTCACGTCAGCGGGCATGGTCGACCTACTGAGCGGTTCTGTCCGAAGAGGGGGTGTCCTCCGTGCGGCCGGGAGAAAGCACTGTGTCTCTCTTGCCGTCGGTGGTGGGAGTGGGATCATAAAACAGATTCGCGGGACGATCCAGCGGCATTGAATACAAGGGCAGGTAGACGGGATCTCCCTCTTTCGCCGTTTCGTATTCACCAAACTGTGCCGCTGTAATAATTTTGAACCGCAAATATCTTGTCTTGGCCGCATCATTCATGAGAGGCCACTGCTTCTTGAGATCGCTCCCCATCTCTGTGCGATACACGTCGGCGGCACAGGTGTTGGGGGCCTTCTCTTTCGCGCAGTTTGTAGCAAAGTACATTTCCAGCGGTGGAAATTTTTTGACCGCTTTGATACATTCCTTCATGTCGGGCTGTTCCACGCCCAGTGCGTGACAGATGCCTACTGCGGTGATGGGGGCCATATCGTGTTCCTTTCCTGTGTAAAGCACGCCATGTGCTCTACGGGGCTATTTTTCATATTATCGGACGTTGTGAGGGAAAGTTGCGTCGTTTCTGAAAAAAAAGAGGTTCTGCGTGTGAGGGATGCCGACAGCACCGGGGCGCTTTGACGGGGCGCAGTCCAGTTTTCATGGGGCTTACGGCCATGGCCCCCCCCAAATCCCTTGACTTCCATGCGCCAAAACTTATAGAGATCTCCGCCGCATGGACGTTCGGTGGTCAAGGAAGCGAGCGGCGGCCTTTGCGGCGGGCGAGCGAGGGGTCTGGGGGGGGATCGCAGGAGCGCGGGCCGCGTGAGCGGTCGAGCGCGGCGTGGGCCCCCGATGGGAAGGGGTGCGTAGCTCAGTTGGTTAGAGTACTACCTTGACATGGTAGGGGTCACAGGTTCGAATCCTGTCGCACCCACAGCAGGACGAAAGATGAGACCTATGATGCGTTTGTGGCACGATCGACACACCTATTTCGCAGCTTCGCGAATGGTGCCCGTGGTATCTCCGTATGGTCTGTAGGTCCGGGCACGAAGATCATCCTCTCGAACGGATGCGACACTCATGCGCCCATGTCATGGCGGATGCGGTGCAGCAGCTCTTTCCCGCGGCCAAAATCACGATTGGCCCGGTGATCGAGCACGGCTTCTATTACGATTTTGACTTTCCGCAGGGCTTTACCCCGGAAGATCTCCCGCGGATTGAGGCGCGGATGCGGGAGATCATTGTCCGCGACCATCCCTTCGCCCGCGAAGAGGTCTCGAAGGCCGAGGCCCGGTCGCTCTTTGCCGCAAAAGGGGAATCCTATAAACTGGAGATCCTCGATGGGATCTCGGACGACCGCGTCACGCTCTACCGTCACGGCGACTTTGTCGATCTCTGCAAGGGCCCCCACGTGGAGCGGACGGGCGCCATCAAGGCGATCAAGCTCCTGAAGGTCTCCGGCGCCTATTGGCGTGGCAATGAAAAAAATCCGATGTTGCAGCGCATCTACGGGACGGCCTTCGATACCGAGGAGGCCCTGCAGGAGTACGTGCATCGTCTTGAGGAAGCCGAACGACGCGATCATCGCAAACTTGGGGCCCACCTTGGTCTCTTCAGCACCATGGACCAGTACGGCCCGGGGCTGATCCTGTGGCATCCCAAGGGGGCCCGCGTCCGGCGCGTCATTGAGGACTATTGGCGCGAGGCCCATCAGCGTGCAGGGTATGAACTCGTCTATTCGCCGCACATTGCGCGCCTCGATCTCTGGAAGACGAGCGGCCATTGGGACTTCTACCGCGAGAGCATGTATTCCCCCATGGATCTCGATGGGGTGGCATACGAACTCAAGCCGATGAACTGTCCCTTTCATATCCAGATCTTTCAGAAAGAGGCCCTGAGTTACCGGGATCTTCCCATGCGGATGGCGGAATTGGGGACGGTCTATCGCTATGAACGCTCGGGGGTGTTGCACGGTCTCATGCGGGTGCGCGGGTTTACGCAGGACGATGCCCACATCTTTTGCACGCCGGAGCAGCTTCAGGCCGAGGTTCGCGCAGTCCTGCAGTTTGTCCTCGCCATGCTGTCGACCTTTGGTTTCACGCAGTACGACATCGTTCTCTCCACAAAACCGGAGAAGTATGTCGGCACGGATGATCTGTGGGATCGTGCCACGGCGGCGTTGGAGGGGGCACTCACGGCACAGGGGGTCGCGTATACGGTCGATCCCGGGGAAGGGGTGTTTTACGGCCCGAAGATCGACGTCAAGATCCGCGATGTCCTCGATCGTGCGTGGCAATGCTCCACGATCCAGGTCGATTTTAATCTTCCGGAACGGTACCAGATCAGCTATGCCGGCGCCGATGGTGCGAAGCATCGGCCGATTATGGTCCACCGGGCGTTGCTCGGTTCGCTGGAACGGTTCTTTGGGATCCTCATTGAGCACTACGCCGGAGATTTCCCCCTCTGGCTGGCGCCGGTGCAAGCCGTCGTGATTCCGATTACCGATAGCCAAGGGGAGGTTGCACAACGGCTCGTCGCGGCGTGCCGGGCAGCGGGCCTGCGGGTCGACTGCGATCTGAGTCAGGAAAAACTCGGTGCCAAGATCCGGCAGGCCGAGCTGCAGAAGATTCCATACATGTTGGTGCTCGGTAAACGGGAGGCCGAGGCGGGGACCGTCTCGGTGCGGTCCCGTAAAGACGGCGACCGTGGTGCGATGACCCTGGAGGCGTGTGTTACGCATTTGGTCAACGCCAATCGTGTGCCGCAGGGAAAGAGATAACGAAAGGAGCATCCTATTCGTAAGCGTGAACCACAATTGCGGGTGAATCAACGGATTCGCATCCCCGAGGTCCGGTTGATTGGTCCTGAAGGGGAGCAGATGGGGATTTTCCAGACCCGGGATGCCATGCGCAAGGCCGAGGACTGCGGGCTCGATCTCGTCGAAATTTCCCCGACGGCAAAACCGCCGGTCTGTCGCATCATGGATTTCGGCAAGTATAAATATGAGCAGGCCAAGAAACAGCATGCGGCGCGCAAACAGCAGGTGACGGTCCAGCTCAAGGAAGTCAAGATGCGTCCCTCGACCGGCGAGCACGACCTTGGCGTGAAATTTACCCGGATTCGGGAGTTTTTGGCACATGGCTGCAAGGTCAAGGTGACGGTGCAATTTCGGGGACGCGAGCTGGCGCATCGGGGGCGGGGGCGCGAACTCATCGATCGTATGGTGACGGAAATGACCGAATATGGGGTGCCAGAACAATCGGCGCGGTTTGAAGGACGGTTTCTTTCCGTGACACTGGCGCCAGAGCGACATCGAAAAGAGAAGAAACCGTCGAAGGAGAAGAGCGATGCCAAAATTGAAAACAGTCAGCGGCGCCAAGAAGCGATTTAAGCGGACCGGGACGGGGAAGATCAAACGGAGTCGGGTCAATCGCCGTCACATCTTGACGAGCAAGGCGCAGAAGACCAAACGGCGGCTTCGGGCACCGGGACTCGTGAGCGAGGTGGATCTCCCCGCCGTCAGGCAGATGATGCCGTATGGATGACCCATGGCATGATGCGGGAATGGATACGCAGGTTTGCGAAGGAGGAGTGATATGCCGCGAGCAAAGGGTGGAGTCAAGACACGGCGGCGCCATAAGCGGGTGTTGAAGGCCGCAGAAGGGTATGTTGGCGCCCATAGCACATTATATCGGACCGCGCAGGAACGGGTGGATCGGGCGCAGGCCTATGCCTATCGTGATCGCCGCGTCCATAAGCGCGAAATGCGGGCGTTGTGGCAGACGCGCATTGGCGCCGCGGCGCACCCCTGTGCGCTCTCCTATAGCCGGTTTATGCATGGCCTGAAGCGGGCGGGGATTGCGCTGGACCGCAAGGTCCTGGCGGAACTGGCGATCCGGGATCCACAGGATTTTGCGGCATTGGCTGCGGTCGCAAAACAGGGGTAAGGGATGGGAGATGGGGTGCTGCAGGAGTTGGGTCGCCTCGAGGCCTTGGCGCGTGCAGAGCTCACTGCCATTACGACCGCCGAGGAGCTGCAGGCCTTGCGGGTCCGGTTTCTCGGTCGCAAAGGGCTCCTGACCACGATCCTCCGACAGATGGGGACCGTGCCGGCGGCGGAAAAACCGCTCGTGGGTCGTCGCGCGAACGACGTCAAGGCGATGTTGGAAGCGTCGCTCGATGCCCACCGCGAGACGTTGGCGCATGCGAGCATTGCTGCGGCCCTCACCGACCGCCTCGATATGACCCTGCCAGGGCGGCGTCCCGCGACGGACGGTCACGAACATCCGATTCGTCAAATGACACGCCGGGTGTTGGCCATTTGTACCGATCTCGGTTTTTCGATCTTTGACGGACCGGAAGTAGAATCCGAACAGCATAATTTTGAGGCCCTCAATATGCCGGCCGATCATCCGGCGCGCGACATGCAGGATACCTTGTATGTCGAGGCCGGGGCATGCCAACGCCTGTTACGGACCCATACCTCACCCGTGCAGATCCGGGTCATGCTGGCACAGCCGCCCCCGGTCCGGATTGTGGCACCCGGTGCCGTGTTCCGCCGGGATGCCGATGTGACGCATTCCCCCATGTTTCATCAGGTCGAGGGACTCTATGTCGATCACGGTGTCACGTTTCAACATCTGAAAGGGACCCTGTTGCAGGTACTGGAACGACTCTTTGGCGAGGGGATCTCTGTGCGGTTTCGTCCGAGTTTCTTCCCCTTCACCGAGCCCTCGGCGGAAATCGATCTCGGCTATCATCGGGATGCCCACGGGATGCGTTTGGCGCGGCATGGTGCGGAGCCCGTGACCGACTGGTTGGAGATTCTCGGATGCGGCATGGTCGATCCGGCGGTCTTTGAGGCGGTCGGTTACGATGCCACGGCGGTGAGTGGTTTTGCCTTTGGTCTGGGGATCGAGCGATTGGCCATGCTGGAGTGGGGCATTGACGATATTCGCCGTTTTTACGAGAACGATCTCCGTTTTCTGACCCAACTGTAGACGAAGGATAGGCCACATGCGTGTTCCACTGACTTGGCTGGCGGAATTTGTCGATTACGGGACGCTGACGCCGGCAGCAGTGGCCGATCTCCTCACGATGCGCGGTATCGAGGTCGAACAGATCATTTGTGAGGGCGATGAGTCGATTCTAGAATGCAATATTACCCCCAATCGACCCGATTGCCTCAGTATCTATGGGATTGCCCGCGAGGTGGCCACGGCCACGAACACGCGGTTGCCCCCATTTCCCCTGCAGGTCGTGGAAGGCGAAGGATCGATCGGTCATCGGCTCCGTGTGACGATCGATGCCCCTGCGGACTGCCTTCGGTATGCCGCGCGCCGGATCGATGGCGTCCGCATGGGCCCATCGCCGGCAGCCGTGCAGCGGCGACTCGCATGCGCCGGGATCCGCGCCATCAATACCATCGTCGATGCGACCAACTACGTGATGCTCGAACTGGGGCAACCCCTCCATGCCTTCGATGCTTCGGCCATTGGCGGGGGGCATATCACCGTGCGAACCGCGGGAAATGCGGATCGTGCCTTTCAGACACTCGACGGAACGGCCCATCGACTCGAGCAAGGGGATCTCCTTATTTGCGATCGCGACCAGCCGATCGCGTTGGCCGGGATCATGGGAGGTGCCAATTCAGAGGTCCAGGACGACACGACCTCCGTGATTCTGGAATCGGCCTATTTTTCTCCATCGACCATTCGCCGGACCAGCAAGCGTCTCGGTCTGATCTCGGAATCCTCGCGGCGATTTGAACGGGGCGTCGATCCGAACGGCGTTATCACGGCATTACAGCGCGCCACCGCATTACTCGTCGCCTGGAGCGGCGGTGTGCCGACGCGCGATTGGATCGATCTCTATCCGGTCCCGATCGCGCCGCGCCGCATCCCGTTTGCTGTCACTCAGCTCAAACGGATCCTCGGGATTCCGGTGACGACGGAGGAGGCCCAGGCCATTCTCCAACGGCTCGGGTGTGCGGTGGAAGAGCATGGTGTCACATGGACCGTGACTGCACCGACCTTTCGCCCGGACCTCGAACGGCCCATCGATCTCATTGAGGAGATTGCCCGCATCTATGGATATGATCGGATCCCGCCAGCAACCCCCACCATCACCCCTGCCGCGCTGCATCGACCTGTTGGATGGCGCTGCGCCGACCGATGCCTGACGCAGCTCCAGGCCCTCGGATTTGCCGAAATGGTCCATTATGCCTTTCTCCCCGCCACCGAGGCGGAGCGGTTCCCGATGCCCGAGGTCACTCCGGTGGCTCTGAAAAACCCCCTCGGCCAGGAGCCGACCATCCTCAAAACCACCCTGGTGTCCGGCCTCGTGGCCACGGCTGCCCTCAATCTGCGCCATGGCCAGGCGTCGATGCGATGCCATGAGTGGCGTCCCGTCTTTCGTCAGGGCGTGGCCGACATTGAGGAGGCGTGGCGCCTGGCTGTATTGATGATGGGGCGCCGGTATCCATTCAGTTGGACGGCAGCGCAAGATGTGGTAGACTTTTTTGATATTAAAGGGTTAGTTGAACTTATGGCGGATTGGACTGGTATGACAGTGGTCGAATGGAGGTCCCAAGGGGTGCCCACCTTTTGCCATCCCGGGCGATCAGCGTTGTTCTGTGATCCGCAGGGTCCCTTTGGGTACTGTGGAGAACTCCATCCGGCGTTGGTCCAACACTATGGCTTTGAGACCCCCCCCTATGTGGCAGAGCTCGATTGGTCGGCGGTGGTGTCGCGAGGGACGCGGCCTGAGCGGTTCGTCCCGATCCCCCGTTTTCCAGCCGTGCGGCGGGACATTTCCCTCTCTGTTGACCGGACGATGCCCGTCGCGACGATTGCGGGCGCACTGCGGACGATGGGGGAATCATGGATGACCGATGTCACCCTGTTCGATCTCTATGAAGGGGAACGGCTGTCGCCAGAGAAGAAAAGTGTCGCCTTTGCCATTCGCTATCAGCATCCCGAGCGCACACTGACCGATGACGAAGTCAATCAGGTGCATCAACGCGCGGTGGAACATCTTGTCCGAACATTATCGGTAGAGGTCCGACAGTAATGCATTCGAGCGAGGGAGGAAACCCATGACGAAGGCAGAGATTATCGAGAAGATCTACGAGAAGGTCGGTTTCTCCAAAAAAGAATCGGCGGAGATCGTCGAACTGGTCTTCGATACCATGAAGACGACCCTCGAACGTGGAGAAAAAATCAAGATCAGTGGGTTTGGGAACTTCGTGGTCCGGCAAAAGCGGCCACGCATCGGGCGCAATCCGCAGACCGGGGAAGAGATCGAGATCTGTGCCCGGCGGGTCCTGACCTTTCGGCCAAGCCAGGTGTTAAAAATTGCCCTCAATCATGATGGCAATGCATAGCGTGATCGGGCATCGCTTGCGCCCGCATGGAAGGAGAGGCTATGGCACTGGCGCGTAAACAGACCATCCCCAATAAACTCTATTTTCGCATCGGGGAAGTGAGTGACATTGTGGGAGTCAAACCGTATGTCTTGCGCTACTGGGAGACCGAATTTTCCGATGTGCGTCCGACGAAATCGAAGTCGGGACAGCGGTTGTATAAACGACGCGATGTGGAACTGCTCTTGCAAGTGAAGCAGCTCCTCTACGAAGAGCGCTATACCATTGACGGTGCCAAGCAACGGCTGCGCGAGACTGGACGGGGCGCTGACGAAGCACCTGTCATTCCGGTGCCACGAATGGAGGGGCGGGGAACGCCAGTCCCACGGGACGAGGGACAACTCTCGCTGACTGATGCCGACGATGCGGCCGAGGACGATCCGACCGAGATGCCTGACGTGACGGCGAGCGAAATGTTCAAAGGTTCCATGCGTCTCCGCGACGGGTTGGCCTCTCGAAAACTCTTGACACGACTGAAACACGATCTGGATGACATTCTCGCGGCGATTCGTGGATAGGATCACGAGACGCGATTGGTGACGATAACCCGGGCTCGTCGGAGCGTAGCGCAGCCTGGTAGCGCACTACCTTGGGGTGGTAGGGGTCGTGGGTTCAAATCCCGCCGCTCCGACCAGCCCGGGTTACGGCACACAGCGGAATAGATGCAATCACGGCGGAATCAGCGATATCAGAAGACGGGTCTCTCCGAAACGCAGCAAGACTATCACATTGCGCGCCGGCGGATGGTCCAGGAACAATTGAGGGCGGAGACGACCGACCGGCGCGTGCTCGATGCCATGGCCAAAATTCCTCGTCACCTCTTCGTGGAAGAGGGACTCTGGGGCCAGGCGTACAGTGATCGTCCGTTGTCGATCGGCGAAGGCCAGACCATCTCGCAACCACGGATCGTGGCCATGATGACCGCGGCCCTCCAACTCATGGGGGACGAAAAGGTCCTCGAGATTGGGACCGGGTGTGGGTATCAGACGGCCGTCCTCTGTGAGTGCGCACGTGAGGTCTATTCCATCGAACGAATTGGATCGCTCTCCCACCGAGCGCGGCGACGTCTCTACGAGATCGGGGATGTCCGGTTTCATCTCCGTATCGGGGATGGCACGGTGGGATGGCCCGAGCATGCCCCGTTTGATGCCATCATCGTCACGGCAGGGGCGCCGGCGGTTCCGGACGCGCTTGTGCAACAACTCGCAGACGGGGGACGGCTGGTGATTCCGGTGGGCGGCGAGTGTCAGCAACAACTGCTTCGAATGACACGGCGCGGGCGGGATGTGGTCACCGAGCGTCTGACCGCGTGCCGTTTTGTGAAGCTGATTGGAGAGGCGGGGTGGCCTTCGTAGGGCGTGTTAACACTAATAGACATTTTGTGACGAGTGTGTCATACGTCCCGCATGGAACTTACAGAACAGCAGTATCACCGTATTCATGATCTCCTGCCACGCCAACGGGGCAATGTGCGTGTCTCGAATCACAACGTGCTC
>JACPFF010000007.1 GCA_016183065.1 Deltaproteobacteria bacterium
CGAGCAGTGTGTCGACATGAACATGTCCTGGTACGATCCCACGCTCTTTCCGATCACGGATCCGACCGCGTATGTCGGGAGTTGTCTCAGCGTCTTCCGCACCCCCGCCACGACCCATGACCTGAACGGCGACGGGCGGGCGGACATCGTGACGTGGGGGACGGATGGGACCTGGCGGATCGACCTCTCGGCCGGGGCCACGGAAGAAGGCTTTGGGGCCTGGGATCTCCTCCTCACCCCGCAGACGCCCCCCGGCCCGGGCCGCCTCCACCCCGTCGTCGCCGACTATAATAGCGACGGCTTCGCCGACCTCGCGGTCTACAATAGTGACACCGGCCACTGGTACATCAAATGGACCACCCCCGCCGTCCTGACCGGCACGTTTGGCGACTGGGATCTGACCCTCGATTACAGTCCGGCCCCCGGCTGGGCGCCCGGCAGTCGCCCCCTCCCGGGGTATTATGGCACCGGGGAGAACGGCGGCAATCCCCAGGTGATCCTGGGGCCCCTCCCGGATGGGACCTATGGCGTGGCCAAGCCGCTCCATTTGGCCCTCGTCACGCCGACGGGGCAGTGGCTCCTCGACCTCCAGGACACCCCGGGCGCGGCGACGTTGGGCGCCATCGACCACGCCCTGACCGTCCTCACGGCGGCCCACCTCACCGCCGCCCCCGGCTGGGCGTATTATCCGCTCACGCTTGGGCTCGAAGCGCTGTTTGTGGTGCCGGATGGCGTCCCCGACGGAGGGGCGCTGATCAGTCTCTATAACATGATCGTGAAGGCCACCACGGACGTGGCCCAGCCGTGGCTCTCCGATCTGGAGCCCCTGCCGATGACGGTGCCGAGCCATCGCACGAGCGTGGTCCCGATGGAAATGGAGGTGACCTATCTCGGGCTCCGCACGGTGGGCCCCCAAGAGAGCTGGCCCCTCCAATTTCCCTATTACCCCCTCGCTCCCGTCACGTCGGCGCCCCAGACCGGCTTTGGGGACCTCAGTTGCCGCCCGATCGCGGCCGACTTTGATGGCGATGCCCTGGACGATCGCGCGACGGTGTGCAGCACGGGGACCGTCCGGATCGCCTATAGCGGCACGACCTTCCCGACCGATGGCGGGGGGCTCCGCACCCTGGCCTATCCCCCCCCGACCGCCCTCCTCCTCCCGGGCACCCTCTACCCCGGCGGGCTGGACTATCAGCAGCTGGTCGCGACCTATCAACCCTACCACTTCGGCTGCGCCACTGACGCCGGCTGCACCATCTTCGACCTCCCCGCCCCCACTGGCCCGTTCTTGACCGAATGTCTCACGAAATGGGCGAACCACCCCCTCACCTGTGTCGCGCAATAAGGGGCCGTTCTCATTGTGAGAAACGGCTTCAAACGGGGGGTGAGAATGACCCCGGCGCCGTGGCCCGCCCCGGCAGCGAACCCCGCAGAATCCTTGCCAAAACCGCACCCGCCCACTTGGCATGGCCCTTGCTGTGTTTGAGTCCGTGAAAGGGGGAAGGGAACCATGACGTCCAGACAGCGCATTGCCCTCGTAGTCGGTCTCGGTTGGGGCCTCCTCGGCGTTCCCCCCCCCCCCCCCTCACCACCCTCACCGCCTTTGATTTCACCACCCCCCAGCTGACCCTGACCCTCGACCCCCAATGGCTCGTGGACGATACCTATTACAGTGTCTGCATACAGCTGAAGGACAGTGACAAAAGCACACTGCAACAGACCATGAAGGCCACGAAAAAATGGTCCCTCCTCCTCACCGCCGATCATCCCCTCCTCCTCGACGGCCTGCAACTCACCGTCCCGGCGGGGACCTCCCTCGCCGCCCCCCTCCTCACCGTCAACAGCCCCTTCCCCGTGGTCTTGCGCAATGTCCGGCTGACCGGGAACGGCAAGTGCCTGTCCTCTCAACACTAACCGCCATTTCGGATGTCGGGGGAAAACGGAGCCTTCTTGAGAACAATGGCGTCGATTTGTCTGAAAATTTGTCTGAAAAACGAATTGATGGTTTGCTTTCACTGCGAGGCTCAAGTCTTCGTTGCCGTGGTGGGCAAAGATTGATACTGGGTGTCTCATGGGTCAGGAGATTCCTGAAAATCGCCCGCGCACTTTTGAAGAAGGGTATCGACTTTATCTCGATGAGTCAGGGGATCACGTCTTCAAGAAGCTCGACGAGGATTCGCACCGCTATCTTTGCCTCTTGGGTTGCTGGTTCAAAAATCCTGCCTATCTCGCATTTCATGAAAAACTGGAGCAATTCAAAAAACAGCACGTCCCCGCCCATCCTGATGAGCCGATCATCCTGCATCGAGAAGAGATCATCAACCGAAGAGGGATTTTTGGAAGACTATGCGATAGTGAGAAAAGAACGGCCTTCGATGAAGCCCTTCTGCAACTGATTCGGGATACCGATTTTCGACTTGTCGCTGTCGTTATCGACAAGCTGAAACTCCACCAATCTTACGGTGTAGGAGCTTCTCATCCGTATCACTTGGGGATGGGATTTTTGTTGCAAAGATACTGCGGCTTTTTAAACCACACCAATCGAGTGGGGGATATGATGGCCGAGAGCCGAGGAGGTACCGAAGACCGCCTTTTGAAAGATTCCTACAACCGGGTTTTTGAGCGGGGTGTTTTCACGACCAGCGCTGAACACTTTCAGCACGCACTCACATCGCGCCAACTCAAAATTAAGCCGAAATCCGCTAACATTTCCGGCTTACAATTGGCTGACCTTTTAGGACACCCCGTGAAGCAAAAAATTTTGAGAGCGAAGGGCCTCATCAGAGGACCGGTGCCCGTCTTTGCCGGAAAGCTATTGGAAATCACCGAGACGAAGTGGAATCATCAACTTTATGATGGGAGAATTGAGGGATACGGATGGGTTGTGTACCCAAAATAAAAAACCCCTTTTCAGGGGCCTTTTACGCTCGCCCTTACGGGCGATCCACCTCCGGTAACCCGGATTGACCTCAATATCGCACTGTATGATAAAAAAGACAACTGAGAAATTGGACCAGTGGAGGCGGGCGGGATCGAACCGCGGACCTGCTGATTGATTATGTCGTGGATGCATATGGGGAAGTCACCAACGGTCTTCTGCTGCGACACTCTCCCAACCAAAGACGATGTGTTTTCCTCTCCGACTGACGCACCCCGTATTGGCCTCTGGTATACGGGAGAAAGTCCCTTCCGAGGGTGGCGTTCCCATGCCGAATATCACGCACTTTGAGACCCGCAAACACCACATCCACACCAAGCTGTTTGTCCGCAGTCATCCCGGAACCCAGGTCGCCTTCCTGGCGATCATCGACACCGGGGCCCCATTGACGGAGCGGTCCGACCAGTCGCTTGCTCGTGCAGGCTCTGAGAGCCTGTTCAGAATCTCCTCAGTAATAATACCAAGAATGCCAGGATGATCATCTGACGACTCGTTGAGAGGTTTCTCTCGCAATTTTTCCATAACCTCCGACATTTCTCCAACCAACCAAAAGAACGCTCCACCACCCATCGTTTCGGAAGAACTTTGAAGGTGTGCAGTTCATTGCGTTTCACCACTTCCACTCTCGCCCCAAGGATTTCCCGCATACTCTCGGCAAAAGGTGTCCCCGAATACCCTCCATCCACCAACAGATTCTCCACGGCCAACAAATTCTCCCTCTCCTCTTTTGTCAGCTGCCGCGCCCCATCCCTGTCGGTGACATTCGCCGTTGTCACTTCAATCCCGTGCGGCAATCCTTGAGTATCCACCGCAATATGTCGCTTGATTCCCGATACCTTCTTTCCCGCATCATCCCCTTTTTCATTTGCGGTATCTGTCTTCTTCACGCTTTGGGCATCTACAATACAAAACGACGTCTTCTCGGTCCGTCCATTGCCGAGTCGGACCTCGCCAACCATTTTTTTTAGCGCCTGATCCAAAATACTTTTCTCCCCTTCTCTGGCCTCGCTCCATATCTGAAAATAAAAGTGAATCGTCCGCCACTTTGGAAAATCAGAAGGCATCATTCTCCATTGGCATCCACTCTTGAGCAAATACAGAACCCCACAAAAAATATCATACAACTCAATTCTCCTAGGCCGCGTTTTCTTGCGGGCCCCCTCCAGTAGGGGCCGAATCTTCTCAAATTGCTCCCGACTGATATCGCTTGGGTATTTTTTTCTCATCCCAAACTTTTAACACATTTTTCACCTTCTTACAAAGATTCTGAACAGGCTCTGAGGCACCGCCGAGCATGATCGAAACACAAGCGCTGCAGGACACCGAGCAATAGGCGAAAATTTGTCTCCCCCAGGTCACGGTCCTGGGTCAACAGTGAGACAATTGGATCGTCTATATTTCGCGCTTTGCCGCCTCGTGGCATATCGACGCCTTGATCGGTCTCGATTTTTTCCGTCGCTTCCGCACGACTATTGATTATCGGCAGGGACAGATCATCACCGCACCGCTCTCGGCCATCCACCCGTGACCGCCGTCTCCTGCGCTGCTCCGTCGTGGGAGAATGCACCGCGTCATCATCCCCCACCACCGCCCATACCCTTTTTATTCTTATCGGACGCAACTTCTTCGAAATTCGGCCGATAATAGGGCATCAAGAGAAAACTCGCTTTTTTTCTTGACACGCGCTGTTTTTTAGCTTGCGCCGCCGGGCGACGAGGAGTACGGCTGGGGGCACGCTTCGGTGCGCACCCCGGTGGGCCGAAGGAAAGGTCCGATCCGATGGACCGTACGAGACCA